>NZ_JBVYOK010000030.1:0-58230 GCF_056120445.1 Paenibacillus sp. sgz302115 | reverse complement strand
AGCCGATGTTCATGCGTTCGAGGTTCCCCGGAGCTGCTGCTCCCCCGGACCGCTCACTCTTATAGCTCTCTGGAGCAGAGTGCTTCAGCGGCACCGGTTTTTTCCGGGCTTGTATTGCCTTCCCCTTCAGTCCGGTCGGTGCAGGGATCACCGGGAGCGCCTGCTTGGTCTTTTGCTTCTGCTTCTCAAAAGCCCCTGCGGAAACCTCCACGGCCTGGGCATACGCGTCGCCCATCTCGGTAGGCTGAACCTGGGTGAGCTGACCCAGGATTTGCCCCGGATCTTCGCCACGGATGTTGACCTTTTTGGCTTTGGCCGGGGTTTCCTTACCGTCTCCGGCTATTGCGCCGAGGGCATCTCCCAGCGACGGCTCCTTGGGCGCGGCTTTTTCACCTTTCTCAGCCTTCTCCGAGGCGTCCTTAGCGCCCTTGCCCCCTTTGCCAGCCTTACTGTCTTTGCCGTCCCCATCCTCGGCTTCCTTGCTGCCTTTACTGCCCTTTCCACCCTTAGCTTCCTTGCTACCCTTTGCATCCTCGCCAGCCTTGCCGTCCTTAGCGTCCGCTGGCTGCGAATCAGCCTGCTCTGCTGCCGATTCTTTTCCACTGCCTTTCGCACTTGAAGCGGCTCCCGTTTTTTGACCAGCAGCCGAATCCCTGGTGCCTTCCTCACTTCCAGGTGAAGCTTTTCCGGTTACAGAGCTTTCCAGCAGATTCTTCTTTAGAAAACCCTTTACTCCCCCGCTTGGCTTCGCCTTCTGATTCGGCTGCTGTTCACTCGCCCGCTGCTCCACCTTAACCACCGGCGTCTCTTCTACCTGTGCAGGTTGTACGGGTTGTTCGGCTTGCACGGGTTCAGGTAGTGCAGGTTGAGTCGGATGTGCAGCCTGAGCCCCTTGACTCTCGCCAGCCTTATCCAGACCTCCCGGTCTCTTCCCCTCCTGCTTCCCGTCTGCCCCGTTATCCGTCTTCTCCTCTTTCTTGCTGCCCTTTTTCAGTTCGGATAACAACTTAACAACGGCGCGGTTGCCCAGGGTCCGCTGGAGTGCCATCTGATCCTCACGCGTCAACGAAGCCGGGTTCTTGCGGATACGGCGGATAATTTCCACCGGGTCCGGCTGCCGCGCAGCCGCTGGCTTCACGAACGTCTGTGGATAGCTGTATGGTTTATGTTGACCGGAAGTGTTCTCTTTTTCCTTGCTCACGGTTGCCTGAGTCTGCAAGCTGGGTCCCCCCTCTGTAAAAATCAGTCCTATAGAAGATGTAAATTCCATAGCGCTTTTTACAGCCGGAAACACAAATAAATCTATTTATTGATTTTTTTTCAAAAACTAAATACCAAAAAGCCACCCAAGGGTGGCTTAAGTAAATAGTGTTCTTTCATTAAGGTTATCCAATCATTATTTTCAACAAAAGCCCTGCAGCCGCAATAAATAACCCCACACTGCTGATTATGGTTCCTACCAGCCACCGCTGGTTCTCCCCTTGCCGAACCTTCAATCTGGCCAGCTCATCCCGCATCTCATCTATGCGCAGATGTGCCGATTTGGTGCTCTGCATCGCCTCAAGCGCAATATCTCTTGCTGAGTTCATAATGTCGAGCTTTGTTTCTACGCGGGTCAACCGTTGTAATATTTCATTCATGTCATCTGGCATATAGTACCCCCGGAATGGAGCTGGTTGGTTGATCACTCATATTAAGCTCCAGGCTGCCGCATCCATTAGCGGACGGCAGCCTGGAAATAGTGCTTCATTGCTTTTATGTGCTTACGGTTCTATCCCTGCAATCAGATTTCCGGAGGAATAGACCGTAATTTTATTGGTGTCTGTATAGTCTGTTGCCGATGCATTGAAGGAATAATCATTAGTCTGGATGTAGTTAGAATAGTCTGATTTCCAGAATCTGCATTGAATTTCTACTTTTTCACCCGGCTTCAGACTTCCGGCACTTCTGGAGAAGCTGATCTCCAGGTAATAATTACTACCGGTCTTGCTAGTGCTCTTTTGGAAGCTTCCTGTGATATAGGACTGAATGGTGCTGCTGGAGCCCCATACCCGGGCGTAATCGGCGTAGAAGCCTTGCAGTTTCTCACCATCAATGGTGTAGTAGTATCTAAACTTGATATTCGAGAGCTGGATAGTGCTGTTGCTCGTATTCGTGAATAAGATTCTTGGAGCAATCGTATTCGTAACGCTCGCTCTGTTGGCATTGAACGACTCGACTTTAAACGTCTGAAATACGGTTACATACTGTACTGCCGTCGATACATTGCCGTTCGCATCGGTGGCGGTCCAGGTGACAGTTGTTTTTCCAACCGGGAATCCATCTGCAGGAGCATCGTTCTTCAGCGTATAGCCGAAAATATCGCTCGCTGTGGCTTGTCCCAACGTTACATTGGTGCGGGTTCCGGTCGCGGCTACAGATACATCTGCTGGGGCTTTAAGCACTGGCTTCGTCGTATCCACTACCGTAATCTTCTGCACGCCTGTGGTCACATTGCCGTTCTCATCCGTTGCCGTCCATTTTACTTCTGTTGTACCTAGTGCAAACTCTGCTGGGGCATTGCTGGTTACAGTGACTTTGAAAATGTCTGTTCCTTTTGCCTGGCCGACGTCCACTGGAGTCTTAAGTGCTGTTGCTTCGACCGTTTTGTCGGCTGGCAGGATCAGTCCTGGTTTTGTCGTATCCACTACCGTAATCTTCTGCACGCCCGTAGTCACATTGCCATTTTCATCCGTAGCTGTCCATATTACCTCAGTTGTTCCCAGTGCAAACTCTGTCGGAGCATTGCTGGTTACGGTTACTTTAAAAATGTCTGTGCCTTTCGCCTGACCGACGTCTACCGGAGTCTTCAGCGCAGTTGCTTCGACGGTTTTGTCCGCTGGAAGCTCCAGAGTCGGCTTCGTCGTATCCACGACCGTGATCTTCTGCACGCCTGTGGTCACATTGCCATTTTCATCCGTAGCCGTCCATTTCACTTCCGTTGTGCCCAGCGCAAATTCTGCTGGAGCATTGCTGGTAACTGTGACTTTGAAAATGTCTGTGCCTTTGGCTTCCCCGATATCCACTGGAGTTTTCAATGCAGTTGCTTCTACGGTTTTATCCGCTGGAAGCTCCAGTCCTGGCTTCGTCGTATCCACGACCGTGATCTTCTGCACGCCGGTGGTCACATTGCCGTTTTCATCCGTAGCTGTCCATTTCACTTCCGTTGTGCCCAGTGCAAACTCTGCTGGAGCGTTGCTGGTAACTGTGACTTTGAAAATGTCTGTTCCTTTGGCTTCTCCGATATCCACTGGAGTCTTGAGTGCTGTTGCTTCGACAGTTTTATCCGCTGGAAGCTCCAGTCCTGGCTTCGTCGTATCCACGACCGTAATCTTTTGCACGCCTGTAGTCACATTGCCATTTTCGTCCGTAGCCGTCCATATCACTTCCGTTGTGCCCAGTGCAAATTCTGTTGGAGCGTTGCTGGTTACGGTTACTTTGAAAATATCTGTACCCTTCGCCTCTCCGATTTCTACCGGAGTCTTGAGTGCTGTTGCTTCGACAGTTTTATCTGCTGGCAGGATCAGTCCCGGCTTGGTCGTATCCACCACCGTGATTTTCTGCACGCCGATAGTCACATTGCCGTTCGCATCCGTAGCCGTCCAGGTGACTTCCGTTGTTCCCAGCGCAAACTCTGCCGGAGCGTCGCTCTTTACAGTTACGTCAAAGATATCTGTCGCTGTTGCTTTACCAATCTCAACAGGAGTTTTGACTGCTGTGGCTTCCAGTGTGATATCTGCCGGAAGCTTGAGTACAGGCTTGACGGTATCCGTAATGGTTACTGTCACAATGCCAATCATTACATTTCCGTTGGCATCTTCGGCGGTCCAGGTCACTTTTGTTGTTCCGAGCGGGAATTTAGCTGTAATTGTCTCCCCGGAAGTGATTGGTCCCTTGCCACCGAACCCTGGCGCATCGGTTGTTAAGGTGTAAGGGAAAATTTCCTGCACCTCAGGCACTTCCAGCTCAACAGGCGTTGCCAAAGCGGAAGCCTCACGAGTAATATGCAGCGAGCCTTTGAATTTCAGCAAAGGATTGGTTGTATCTGTAACTGTCACCTTCTGCACTCCCGTGGATACATTGCCATTCTCATCCTTGGCCGTCCAGGTTACCTCTGTCGTTCCCAGCGGATAGACTTCTGGAGCGTTGCTGGTTATAGTTACTTTGAAAATATCCGTTGCTTCCGCTTGTCCAATCTCTACCGGAGTCTTCACTGCTGTCGCTTCTACGGTCAGATCCTTCGGCACGGTCAGAACAGGCTTCGTCGTGTCGACAACCGTGATCTTTTGTATGCCGGTAGATATATTTCCGTTCTCATCCGTCGCCGTCCAGAGGACTTCAGTTCTTCCCAGCGGATAGCTTTCAGGGGCATTGTTCATAATAGTGTACTTGAAAATATCCGTCGCTGTAGCCTTCCCAATTTCTACAGGGGTCTTCACAGCTGTTGCTTCTACGGTCAGATCCTTCGGCACGGTCAGTACCGGCTTCGTTGTATCCACAACCGTAATCTTCTGTACACCAGTGGACACATTACCGTTCTCATCCTTCGCTGTCCAGAGGACTTCAGTTGTACCGAGCGGATAGCTTTCAGGGGCATTGTTCATAATAGTGTATTTGAAAATATCCGTCGCTGTAGCCATCCCAATCTCTACAGGGGTCTTCACTGCGGTCGCTTCCACCGTCAGATCCTTCGGCACAATCAGCACCGGCCTCGATGTATCCACTACCGTGATCTTTTGTATTCCAGTGGATACATTGCCGTTTGCATCTGTCGCCGTCCAGACAACTTCTGTTGTGCCTAACGGATAAGACTCCGGAGCATTGCTGGTGATGTCAACTTTAAAAATATCCGCCGCTGTAGCCTGTCCAATCTCTACAGGGGTCTTCACCGCCGTGGCTTCCACTTGGATATCCTTCGGCACGGTCAATACCGGCTTGGTCGTATCCACTACCGTAATCTTCTGCACGCCTGTGGATACATTGCCGTTCTCATCCTTCGCTGTCCAGATAACCTCAGTTGTGCCCAGCGGGTAATCCTCCGGTGCGTTGCTGGTAATGGTCACTTTGAATAGATCTGTAGCTTCAGCCTGTCCAATTTCTACAGGAGTCTTCACCGCTGTAGCTTCCACTTGAACATCCTTCGGTACGGTCAGTACAGGCTTGGTCGTATCTGCTACCGTAACTTTTTGCTTACGGGTGGCAAGGTTTCCATTCTTGTCCTTGGCTGTCCAGGTTACCTCTGTAACCCCGATAGGGAATTTAGTTGGAGCATTACTCGTAATTTCGCTTACGCCGAAAATATCCGTGGCTGCCGGAGGTGTCAGCTCTACCGCTGTTTCCCTGCCAGTTGCTTCAAACGTAAGGTCCGGTGTGTCTGCAATAGCAGGCGCTGTTGTATCTACTACAGTAACCGTCTGTGTTTCGTTGCTGACATTGCCGTTCGCATCTGTAGCTTTCCAGGTCACAATCGTCTTGCCCAGCGGGAAGCTGGCCGGAGCATTGCTTGTAATGTTCACCGGGAACAGATCCGTAGCCGTCGCCTTGCCAATATTGACAGGTGTATTTACCGCTGTAGCCTCTACACTGATATCCGCAGGTACCTTAAGAACCGGAAGCGTTGTATCGACTACAACAATTTTTTGAATCTCCTTAGATACTCTGCCATTGGCATCCGTAGCGGTCCAGGTAACTTCGGTTGTTCCAACCGGATAATCCGCCGGAGCATTGCTTGTTACCTTAACCGGGAAAATATCTGTCGCCGTTGCTTGTCCAATGACTACAGGCGATCTTACAGCTGTTGCTTCAATTTTGATATCCGCAGGCACATGTAGCACAGGATCGGTCGTATCGACAACCGTTACATTCTGTGTGCCGATTGCCACATTGCCGCTTGTGTCCTTAGCCATCCACGTTACCTTTGTGGTGCCTACCGGAAAATCATCCGGGGCGTCATTAATCACAGTGGTCTTGAACAAATCTGTTACGGTTGGCTCGCCAAGATCAACAATAGATCGAATTGCCGTTGCCTGGGCCGTAATATCCGCAGGTACAGTGAGAACAGGTTTGGTAGTATCCACTACTTTGATCTCCTGCGTACCTGTCGTTGCATTGCCGTTCGCATCTGTAACCGTCCAGGTGACTGGCGTTAAGCCCAGCGGAAAATCTGCAGGAGCATCATTTTTAACCGTCACCGGGAAAATCTCAGTAATCATCGGCTTGCCAAGCTCCACCTTGGTGCGTTCACCGGTTGCTTCTACCGTTTTGTTGCCGGGCAGCGTAACCAGCGGTTTTGTCGTATCCACAATCGTGATATTTTGCGTTCCCTTGGTGCTGTTGCCATTCTCATCTGTGGCTGTCCAGGTGACTACAGTTTTACCGATGGCAAAGCTGTCCGGGGCATTACTGGAAATCGTAACCTTGAAAATATCCGTAGCCGTTGCTTCTCCCAGCTCTACCGGCGTCTTGATTCCTGTGGCTTCCGCTGTAATATCCTTCGGTACGGTCAGCACAGGAGCAGTCTTATCGGTGACGGTGATGGTCTGATCGGCCTTTGAGACATTGCCATGCTCGTCCGTGGCGGTCCAGGTAACCTTGGTAACACCAACCGGATAATCTGCCGGTGCATTATTGGTCAGCAGAACATCGAACAGATCGGTAGCAATAGCCTGCCCGATTTCCAGCTTCATCCGCTTGGAGGTGGCCTCTACCGTGATGTCCTGCGGAATCGTCAGATTAGGTTTAGTTGTGTCCGTGATGGTAATCAGTTGATCGTCAAAAGAGGCATTACCGTTCTCATCAACAGCCTTCCAAGTGACCTTCGTAGTTCCCACCGGATAATCTGCGGGTGCATTATTCGTGATAGTCACTTTAAAAATATCTTTCGCCGTAGCCGTTCCGATGGCAACCGGTGTTTTTCTGCCTGTAGCTTCCTTAGTAATGTTTGCAGGAATGGTCAGCTCCGGCTTCGTTCTATCAACCACAATTACATTTTGTATGGCTCTAGCCATGTTCCCGTTCGCATCCGTAGCGGTCCATGTGACCTCAGTGGTCCCAACAGGAAATTCCTTCGGAGCATTGTTCACCACAATGACCGGGAAAATATCTATTCCTTCCGCGCCAGTCACTACGACCGGTGTTTTTACAGCGGTAGCTTCCACTACGATATCCCCCTGCACGGTAAGCAAAGGTCTCGTTGTATCTTTTACCGTAATTTTCTGCACCTGCGAGGAGGTATTCCCTACCGGGTCAACGGCTGTCCACTTAACGGTTGTAGTGCCGATAGGGTAATCTGCCGGAGCATCATTCGTCACGGTGACATCCGGGATGGAAATATCCTGCACGGACGCTTTTCCAATATTGACAGGTGAGCGAATCGCCGTAGCTTCGATAGTGATATCTTCCGGCAAGGTGAGCACAGGAATTGTTTTATCTATTTTGATCTCAGTCTTCTGTGCGGGAGTGGCATTTCCCGCTTTGTCCACAGCCCAGAACGATAGCGGAGTAATGCCCTCTGTCTGAACGGTAAAGGCCGCCGTGGCCCCCGGGACAATCTTCTCTTCCCCGGCTGCGCCCAGAATATAATGGATTTCTTTCACGCCCGAATTAGCATCGGAGGCGGTCAGTGAGACTGTAACATTCGCGCTGTTCCAGCCCTTTGCGTTCGCTTCGGGGCTTAGAATGCTGGAAATGACCGGACCGCTTTTGTCAATTTTTATCGTGGCGGTTTTGGCTGGTTCAATGTTCCCGGTTTTGTCCACAGCCCAATAACTGACTGTAGCGGTTCCCTCAGCGCTAAGCTCTATTTCCGCACTGTTGCCTGAGGTTTTGACAGGATCGGCATCTCCTATCTTGTAGTAGACGGAATCTACCCCGGACAACGGGTCCGCTGCCGCAAAATGAAGGGTGACCTTATCATGGCTCCAGCTTCCGGAGTCCTCACTCGCCCCCGTTACTGTCGTCACCGGCGGGCTTTTGTCAATGTTGATAGGACCGAAGGTGGCGATGGAGTAATGGTTCTTGTCCTCGTCACTTGAAGCTGCGCTGTCGATAGCCTTGCCTGTAGCTATCTGATTCGCGCCTTCAGTAGAAAATACTTGATCGGCGGTCAAGAATTTGATCGCAGATAACGTATCCACCGCTGTGTAATGTACAGTCACGGAGCGGTTGGTCCATGTTCCTGCAATGTAACTGCCCCCTCCATCCTGTGAGGCAGTTGCGGTAATCGTTGGCGGAGTTGTGTCGATCAGGTTAGAGCCTACCGCTCCGACCTCTACGCGGAAGGTTACCGGCTGGAGGCCGGGAACAGTCGCTTTTACCTCCAAGGTTTTGATAACCCCGGTGCTCTTGGAATAGACCTGGAAGCCTTCTCCCACATAACCGGTGTAGGTGTTAGCGGCAGAAGCGTAACCATTTGCATCTGTCATGACGGTGACTCCATTGCTGTTAAGACCTCTCATCACCGCGGTTATGGTGCTGTCTTCCGAGGCTGTGAAGGTAACCGGAACACCTGCAAGCGGATTGCCCGCCAGGTCCTTGACGGCTACGACCTGCGGAAGCATAAAACCCCGGCCGCCCGGGATAACACCCGAGGCCTGTGCTAATTTGATCTGCTGCAGGGGCGGCGAGACTGCGCTCATTGTCCCCTCCACATCGCTCATGGCGAACAGGCTCATGGATAGAGAGCCCCGGTGCAGGATAACCCCCAGTGTCGGGTCTATGCCATACACCGAATCATATACGGAATCGCTGACTGAATCGCTGACTAAATCTTTTACCGGCACAACATTCGTTACCGGCGCAGCAGGAGGCTCCGTGCCATACACCGCCGCATAGGCTTTGCCTGCTTCCGCACCCGGCAGGTCTGCCATAAGGCTCTTTTCAGAACCAAAAACAGCGCCGGGAGCTACCATCAGAATCAGCAGGGCCAAGCCAAGCCATTTGGCGATGATACCCCTGCCTCCATGCTGCACACGCTTAAATCCTTTTTTTGAATGTTTCATCATGCATCCCCTTACTTTTTTAGTGATGAACGAAACTATGATTAAGACTGCATACCCCTCCTTTAATAATCAAAGGGAACTCAAAGCCGCTTTTTACAACTGTTTGTTGCGATTTACATAATATTCGATTTTCGTTTCCAGCCAAGCTTCCATATCGCCGAGAGCAAGCCTCAGCTCTTCTTTCGCGGCATCCCCAATGATCGTTAGCGCCTTTTCCTTAGCCAGCATAAAAGCTTTCTCCACCGCCGCCTGGTCAAATGTCCCTTGCTGCTTCAGTGCCTCAACAAAGGTCTGATTCACCGCGATCACCGCTGATTCAATGGCATCCCCGGCCAAATTCAGCAGCTTGTCCACAGCCTCGTTTTTCATCCTCTGCTCAAGCTCGGTAATCTTCCGTCTGGTATAGATAATGATAGACTTTGCTACCAGACCCAGCAGCGGAATCACTACCAAGGTCAAAATTGTGTTCAAAATCTCAGGTGTAAAAACCTCCTTCACCGCCATCACCTCCAAGTAGGTATAAAATCGACATTAAGACAGTACATTTCTTCATAATTAATGGTATTTGAGAGAGTATTTTTACAACTTTAAGAAGATAATTAGAAATCATGTAAATTTATGTTTTTGCTAGTTGTGGAATCTATGGAATATTCTACTTGTTATATGAGGAGATCAATCTAAGCGAATCAACAATGAACATGGGGGAATAGTGATGATTACCTGCGATGACGAGCTAGTAGAAACCTGTCGGAAGTTATTGAAACGCTCAGCATGGAGAATCCAGTATAAGACTCGTATTCAGCAAATCAGAGAGTGCGGCCCGCTGTATGACAATCAGGTTTATGACAACAGCTTTGAGAGCATGGTCATATCCGAGCTGTTTGTAGACGAATTGCTGGAAACGCTCCCTTGGGAAAAATGCAGGTACATAATCAAGAAAACGGTAATTGACGGGATGCCTGAGCAAGAAGTGGCAAAGGAATTGCACATGACTCAACAGGGGGTAAGCAAATGGAAACGAAAGGGCTTAGAAATCCTAAAGGAATATCTCATCACTTCGTTGAAACAGTAAAAAAGGCGCAAAGCGGGGACAAAGACTCTATGGAGGACATTATTACCCTCTTCTCGGGAGACATCGAATATCTATCCAAATTTATTATGCTTCCCCGGGAAGAAGCGATTCAAACCCTGAAGATTGAACTCATCAACATTGTGTATCAGGATTTATGAGGTAAACAAGCAAAAACAAACCGTCAGTACATATCATCTACTTTTATTTTGACAATGAGGCCATAATTTCATTATAAAGAGCTGCCCTTGAGAACAGGGCAGCTTTTACTTGTGTATGGATAAACTTAGGGGTAATGGGTTATTCTTATGATCTGCTACTTCATCGTGAAAGGACGGGACCTATGAATTTGTCTGCACTATCTGAAGTCATTCCACCGCTGAATTTGAGAAGCTGCCTGATCAGCCGCGAGGGCCGGCTTATGTTCGAGCATTATCGGGATGAGCGCACGGCGAAGGAGATTGCCAAGATCAACTCCTGCACCAAAAGCGTGCTCTCCGCGCTGATCTGCATCGCAATGGATCGTGGCTTGCTGCCGCAGCCCGATTCTCCGGCAGCACAGTTTTTCCCGCAATTGCAGGCGGGCGAGGATGTACGCAAGCAGGAGATTACGCTGGAACATCTGCTCACCATGTCTGCCGGGTTTAAATGGAACGAGTTCGGCGGGCTGAACTCCTTCCCCAAGATGACTAAATCCCCTAATTGGGTTAAGTATGTACTGGAGCAGCCGCTTGCCGACGATCCCGGCATCCGAATGGAATATAACTCTGGAATTTCGCAGTTGTTATCCGCCATTCTGGTTCAGGCTTCGGGAATGACAACGGCGGAGTTTGCCGGGCGTTATCTATTCGGACCGCTTGGAATCGTGGATTATGAATGGGAGCAGGATCCTCAGGGGATTCATACCGGCGGCTTCGGACTCCGGCTGCGCCCCGCTGATCTGCTGAAATTCGGACAGCTCTATTTGCAGCAAGGCGTCTGGGAGGGTAAACCGGTTATTTCGCGGGAGCAAGTTGCCCGTTCAACGGAAGCTGCACTTCTCGTAGAAGCTCCCTTCCACGGCGGGTACGGCTGGCATTGGTGGACAGATGCCTATCCGCTGGCCTCAAAGGGTGGAGCGGCGATGCAATATTACTATGCCCGCGGCTACGGAGGCCAATTTGTATATGTTCTGCCGGAGCTTGCAGCCGTCGTTGTCCTCACACAGGACAAGCAGGGCAAGAGCAGCGCTCCGGCCGAAGTATTCCGAGAGCTTATTGCTCCTGCGCTTGCCAGTCCAAGCGGGCTTTGAAGATCCGCAGACTTATGCAGATAGGTTATGGCTTTGCTTCCGGCGCGACAGGATAACAATTAAGTAAATTCCGTACAGGAGATACAGGATATTCAGCAGCGATACTACCAGAATTTCCTGATCCAAATTTTCATTGCTGACCATAGCCAGCGCGTCATAGATAAAATGAAACGCAACCAAAGGAATGATGTTGTCTGCAGCTTCAATTAAGAGCGCCAGAATACAGCCCAGCAGCAGAGCGTTAACCACTTGCAGTAAGATATGTATGAACTCGGTTCCGTTTAGCGCATTGGCCATATGTAGAATACCAAAAAATACGGACGAAAAAACAATATAAAACACAGGTCCCTTAAGACGCAGCCTTTCCCGGATGATTCCTCTAAAAATCGTTTCTTCGGTGAAGCCGACCAGAACCGTCAGCAGAAGAATACTTGCAATCTCGATTCCGGACAGGTCAAAGTTGATGCCGCTCATAGCCGGCTGGAGCAGCGCGATGATCAGCAAGGGGATGTAATACAACGCCTGCTGTGCCTTCGCCGCATTTAATGTTTTGAATCCGAAGCCCGCCAGTGAACGGCCTTTTCTGGTCATATAGATGATAACAATCACTGCCATGACGAAAAATGCACAAGCCTGGGCAAATCTTACACCCGTATCGTCAAGCTCCATAATGGATGCAGCGGCGGATGCCACGGAGACCAATAAGGTCAGCACTACCCCCAGCATAATTGAAAATATTACCGGATGCCCTTTTGCAGTGTTTTCTTTCATTCTTTAGCTCCTTTTAGCGGATTTTTGTTAATCGACCTGTGAGGTCAATATTGGATCAATTGTAATACTTTCCTTATCATTATACTATCAAAAAAATCCAGAGAACGGGTGTGCTCAGCCCGCTTCTGGATTTATTTAATGCTGTCCTGCCTCTCCGCTAATATCTATGCGATGTCCGTCCTGGGTAGTAGCGTAAACTTTCCAATCCCCGGAAACCCCGCTGCCATCGGACATTCGGAACTAAAGAAAATATAAAAAGGGCAGAAGTGACGGAGGGGAAGTTTGGATACTTACGGAGCGGTACAATTGAAGAAATCTGCAGACGGGCAGCGGCCGGAAGTCCAAACATTCCCCGCAGTTACGACCAGACCCCACTATAGAAATCTATAGTTGGACCACGCCTAATATACCAGTGGGCAAAAGTGAGATAAGCATGTTATAATCTCTTAATCCGTGTAATAGAAAATTATTCCCAGCCATGCAGGGATTCAGGAGGGTCATAGTCATCACGAACAGTCACATCCGCATTGTGAAAGTATCCGCAGAAATAGAAAAAGATGAATATGAATTTAAAGTCAGTCACTGGCGGCTGCTTCTGGAGACTAACCGTTATTACGAGATTAAGCCAGAGAACGGCCCGGTGAAAAGAATTTTTAAAGAAAAGCTGAACACCATCGTTGATGAAACCAAGTCCTATACGGACGGGTTTCTCGCCTGTTCGGCCTTTTGTGATGAGGACCGGATTGATGAAATGCAATTGGAAATTCTAAAAAATCTGCAGTCGAAGATCAATGTCTATATGAATGAGCTCCAGCTCAATCAAAAGGCAATTGAACAGCAATTCCTTTACCCCAAGACTGGAATTTTGCAGGGATCGCAGCCAGACCAGGATATGTCAGTTTAATGAAATAGCCGAGGGGACCACCATCTCTGGGGTCCCCTCGGCTATTTGTGCTGCAGCTTTTTACAGAAGATTCGCGTTCTTCACGGCATGCTCCCAGCTGGGGAAATAATGCAGCGCACTGCGCATCAGCTCCGGATCTTGCTGCTTGACTTGCTTTTTATTCACAGTTCCGCCACTCGCCTGAATCTGCCGAATCCTGCTGATCACTTCATCTGATCCCAGTGTAATATCCATCATTCCACCCCTTTCCTGATGCCTCTTACCATATTTTTCACAATCGCCGCTGTTTCTATACCACTGCGCAGCGATGGTGCTAATGACTTACCAGGTAAGAAGCATCCAGAATAAGGGCAACCCGTCCATTGCCCAGAATGGTGGCACCGGAGAGGTGGTTCATTGTCCCGAGATAATTGCCCAGGGATTTGATGACAACCTCCTGGTTGCCAATGATTTCATCCACAGCAAAAGCTGCGATCTTATCAACGGATCTGACAATCACCAAAGGAATCGTTTTGGAGCTTCGCTCCATGCGCGGGTAGTGCAGCTTATCCCCCAGCCAGGAGAGCGGCACAATCCGGCCATGATTGAGAATGGCCCCTGCCCCCTGGACAGTCTGAATCTCTTCGGGAGCAATCCGCACAATTTCGGCTACATTATACATCGGGAGAATCAGTACCCGGCCAGAGACGCTCACAAGCAGCCCCTTAATAATGGCCAGGGTAAGCGGCAGGCGGATGGTGAATGCAGTGCCTTTACCCGGCTCTGTTTCGATATCTATGATCCCGTTCAGCCGGCCAATCTGACTTCGCACGATATCCATTCCGACCCCGCGCCCGGACACGTCGCTTACCTCGGAAGCAGTCGAGAAGCCAGGCTCGAAGATCAGATTAACTGCTTCCTGGGCTGTTAAATATCCGGCCTGTTCTTCCGTAATAATGCCTTTGCCCAGTGCAGAGGCCTTTATTTGGCTGGCGTCAATGCCCTTCCCGTCATCTTCCAGACGGATGACCACATGGTTCTCTTCGTGAAAAGAGGTAAGCGTGATCCGTCCCTTAGCCGGCTTGCCCCTATCTGTCCGCACTTCCGGGCTCTCGATCCCGTGGTCAGCGCTGTTGCGGATCAGGTGGATCAACGGGTCGCTTAGCTCCTCTATAATCATCCGGTCAAGCTCGGTCTCACCGCCCTGTATCAGCAGTTCAATATCCTTGCCCAGCTTCTGGGCCAGATCTCTGACCAGACGCGGGAAACGGTTGAACAGCTGATCAATCGGCAGCATGCGTGTCTTCATTACACCTTCCTGCAGCTCCTTGATCAGCCTGCCCATGTGATCCGACACACCGCCAATACCCGGCAGAACCTTGGCGGGATCGTCACGCAGTCCGGCAGCACTCAAATCCGCCAAGGATGTCTGCTCAATCAGCAGCTCACCAACCAGATTCATCAGATGATCGAGACGCTCCACATTGACCCGGACCGTTGGATGGCTGCCTTTCCCCCGCTCTTCGGACTGAGTAACAGTCTGAGGGGCTTTTGGCGCTTCGGAATCGGCAGCCTCCCTTGCACTCCCCGCAGAGCCTCCAAGCTGGTACAGTGTCACATCCACACTCTGGATATCAGAGTCACTACGAAGCTGCTCCTGCACGAGCTGCCGATCCTTGGTTGTGGCCGTTACAACGGCAAACCTGCCGTAGCGTTCATCCTCATCCGCACCTGAAGCTGCGGCAGGCGAAAGTGTAACGGCAATGATGGTACCGCATAGATCCTCGATCCGCTGCAGGAGGATATAATGTCGTGCCGCCTTCATCAGACAATCTTCTTTCAGCATAATGCTTACAGCGAGCAACTGCTGTCCAGCGGCGGCAGCCTCCTCGGCCTTGAGCAGCTCCGCCGCGCTCAGAGCCTGCAGCCGGACCGGCTCCTGACGCTCAGGATTGTTGATCAAAGACTTGATCTCTGACACAACAGCACGGCAGTCGGAGAATGCTTCTCCACTGATGTACTGGCTGCGCAGCAGCTTCATCGCATCCAGCGCCCGAAACAGAGTATCAATCAACAACGCAGTAATCTCCGGCTTCTTCTCCCTTACCCATTCCAGGGCATACTCGACTTCATGGGTCAAATCGCTCATTTCCCGGAAGCCCATCGTTGAGGATGACCCCTTGATCGTATGCGCAGCACGGAAAATCGTTTGAATCAGCTCTGAAGTCGGTGAATGCTCCAAGGCAAGCAAGGATTGGTCGATCCGCTCCAGTTGGTCGTTCAGCTCCTCTATGAAAATATCGCGGTAGGCTGACAGCTCCATCATCTTATTGTTCTCCTTCCTAACCGCCCAATATTTCCTCTAGCTTCAGAATGCCGATCAGCTCGTCGCCGCGTTGTCCAATCCCCAGAAAAACACCTTCCCGGCTGCGGCTTTGCCCGGCTGACGGAGGATGAATCTCCCCGTAAGTGGTCACCTTATTTACCTTATCTACAATTAATCCCACAAATTCATCCCGGAAGCGGACCACAATAATCCGCGTAGCCCGGGTATAAGGCTCATCGGACATCCCGAGCAAATTGCGCAGGCTCATCACGCAGACTACCTTGCCCCGAAGGTTAACTACCCCCTTCACTTCACTCCTGCTGAAGGGGATATCCGTAATGGTGAGCATTTTGATAATTTCATGGATTTCTTCGATGCGAATCGCACAGGTTTCGGCGCCTACGGCAAGCTCAATATATTGTTCCTTTTGCAGCGTGGACATGATTTCACCTTCAATCTGGAATTAATGAGTCTTGAATGCCGCAGCGGAGTGGGCCAGCTCTTCCGAGAGCTGCGCCAAGGCTTGGCAGGTTGCTGCCGTTTCTTCCGAAGCGGCGGCAGATTCCTCACTTGAGGCCGATATGGATTCAACGGAGCTCATCACTTCAGCAGCCTGAGCCGATTCTTCTTCACAGGCCGCAGCAATCTCATTGACCTTGAGCGAGGAGTTGTTCACCATGCTGATAATTTGCTCAAACGCCTGGCTGGTCATTGAAGATTGCTCCACGCTTTCGCCGACAGCCCGGACGCTCTGTTTCGTATTTTCCTGCATGGCCTTGATAATCTTCGTAATTTCCTTCGTTGCGTCACTGCTGCGTTCTGCCAGCTTACGGACCTCATCGGCTACAACCGCAAAACCGCGTCCCTGCTCGCCGGCACGTGCAGCTTCAATCGCCGCATTCAGAGCCAGCAGATTGGTCTGCTCGGCAATATCGTCAATGACCTCAATGATGTCGCCAATTTTATGGGAATCCTCTTCAAGCTGACTCATCTTCTGATTCACTGCCTGCATTCCCTGAAGCGAAGCTTCGACTACATATCCGCCTTCACGGGCAGTTTTGACCGTATCATTGGACAGCTCGGCGGCTTCCTCCGCGCTCTCAGCCACAGAGTTGATCGCTATGGACAGCTCTTTGAAAAGCTCAGTAATGCTTGCTGCTGCTGACGACTGGCTGGTGCTCGTACTGGCAATCTCTTGTGTGCTTGCAGAAATCTGCTGTGAGGAGGCGGCGACGCTTTGGGAATTCATCACGATGCCGTTAATCAGGTCCTTCAAATTGTCAACCATCCGGTTCAGCGCGGCTGCCAATTGTCCAACCTCGTCCTTCGAAGAAATCTGTGATTTTTGCGTCAGGTTTCCATTCGCCACCTCAGAGGCAAGCCCGAGCATCTGCAGCAGCGGCCGCGAAATTGATCTGGCAATGTAATAGCCGATTAGAATACTGATCAGGACTGCGCCCACAACAGTGGAAATAGTAATGACCAGCGCCGAAGAATAGGTATCCTGGGATTGGCTGTTAGTCTCTTCCGCCAGCTTCACATTAACCGTAATCAGATCCGTCATATCCTTGGTAACAAGCTCCCCTTGGGCTGCAAGCTCCTCTTTTTGAAACTTAAAAAAAGCCTCCGTACCCTCTTGCTCCGCCAAGAGAAGACCTTGATCAAACAGCTTCTTATATTTCGCGTAATCATCATCATAGGCGCGCAGCAGATTCTGCTCTTCCGCAGTAGTGGCAAGCGACCGGTAATTGTTCACCTTCACATCAATGTCCTGACGGGCGGCTGCAATTTCTTCTTTGAGTCTGGAAATTTCCGCAGCATCCTTAGAGATATTCAGATCCCGCAGATTAACCCTTGTTTTCTGATAGCTGATTTGGGCAGCGGAGAGATCTCTTACCGAGATCAGATTATTGCCATACATCGTTTTCATATTCGTGTTTGCAGTACGCAGTGTGAAGATCGAATACACTCCCAGTCCTGTCAGAATCAAAGCAACGATTAGAAACGCAGAAATGATTTTTGTTGCTGTCTTCATGTTAGCGTACCATTTCATACCAAATTCCCCCTGAGGTTAGCTTTTGCGTCCAGCTCAATAGGCGTGCCGTGCACTCCCCGGCGGACAGCTTAGCTCCTTTTTCGACATTTTTCGTTATTTTTTTAATAGCTAACATTCGTAATAGTGAAATTTGTGTATTCAGCCTTCTGTCGCCTGCTAAATTCAGCATAACTATGAGCTTGACAACAGGAGCATATATAATTGAACATAATTAACAAATGGTTCTACCTTAATATTACATATACAGAAAAGAGGGCTGCCCATTGGGGACAAAAGTATCCTTGGCAGAGAAAATGGCGTTCTCCGGCGGTTTGCTGGGCCAAAATATGTTATACAGCTTTATGTCAATGTACATTTTATTCTTCTATACTGATTTACTCGGCATCCCGGCAACTGCAGCCAGCGTTATTCTGGTAACCGCAAGTATATTTGACGCCTGCCTGGACCCGCTCATGGGCATGATTACCGACAAAACCCGCTCCAAATGGGGCAAATTCAGGCCTTATCTGCTGTTCGCCCCCTTCCTGATCGCCGCAGCTACCGTCCTGTGCTTCTGGGATTTCGGGGGTTCCCCCACATCGACGCTTGTTGTCGCCACGGTCTCCTATCTGCTCTGGGGAATGCTCTATACGGTCTGCGATACCCCGCTCTGGGCAATCTCCTCCGTGATCTCCACAGATCCGGGTGAACGGACGTTAATTGTCACCTTAGGCAAAATAGGCGGAACCATCGGCGCAGTAGTCATCACCACTCTTGGTATCCAGCTCCTGCTCGCCTTCGGCGGCGAAAGAAGCACCAGGGCCTATCTGTATTCAGCAATCATTGTGGCCGTCATTGCCGCATTAACTATCTTTTTGACCGGACTGATCTCCAGAGAAAGAGTTGCTCCTTCCAGCGAGAAAATTCCCTTCAAAAAAAATCTGCAAACGATCTATAAAAATAAACCGCTGCTTACCCTGCTCGCCGCTCTGCTGATTATCAACATGGTCACGGGCATCAGACAGAGCATTCAACTGTATTATGTCGTGTATGTATGGGGCGATGCCAGCTACGGAACACAGCTTGGGATCAGCCTCGTGGTCGGGATGCTGCTGGGCATGATCGCAACACCTAAGCTGCTGGACCGCTTTTCCAAAAAAAATGTGTTTGTCTTCTCCTGCATCCTTGGCAGCCTGTCCTGTGTTGTTCCTTATCTGCTCGGGGATCATAATATTCTGTTCACACTGGTGTTTTTCGGGGTCAGCTTCTTTTTCTCCGGAATGACTATCATTGTAAGTACCTCCATGCTGCTGGATACGATTGATTATTCGGAGTGGAAGCTGGGCTTCCGGGGAGAGGGAATTGTCTTCTCAACGAACACCTTTATTACCAAGTTCAGCGGGGCGGTGTCCAGATTGATTATCGGAGCAAGCCTCGGCTTACTGAACTATGTGGAGAATCAGCCGGTTACACCAAATCTTCAGCATGGTCTTAGCTTCGTGATGTTCTTGTTGCCTGCGCTGTGCTTTCTTGCTGCCATTATCCCCATCCTGTTCTATAATATTAGCGATAAGCAAAGGGCACGGATATTGATAGATTTAGAGAAAAGCCGGTCTGTATAGGCGCGGGAAATGTATTGAAGATAATAAAAGGAGCGATTGATTATGGATTCAGCAACACTGGTTAACCTTATGGCCCCACCCGATCTTACGGGCTGCGGCAAAATATTGTGTGTGCAGCCGCACCCGGATGACAATGAGGTCGGGATGGGCGGAATTATCGCCTCTTTTGCCGAGAAGGGCTGTGAAATCCATTACTTAACCGTGACAAACGGTGATCTTGGAGCAATGGATGATAAGCTGTCTCATGAGGAAATCGCAGCGATCCGCTTGCGGGAGCTGGAGGAAGCGGGCCGGTCGCTCGGAGCCACGGTGTTCCATCAATTGCAGCATGGCGACGGCACGCTTGCGCATATTCCGGCGTTGGCGGCGGAAATTGCCGAAGTCATTCGCACCGTACAGCCGGACGCCATCTTCTGTCCCGATCCGTGGCTAACCTATGAAGCCCACTATGATCATATCGTCACCGGACGGGCGGCCGCACAGGCCTTCCTGTCTTCAGGTCTTCCGCTATTTCCCAGAGGGACAAGCTCCCGGGCTTGGCAGCCGAAGGCTATCGGCTTCTATTTTACCGCTGAACCCAATACGGTGATGGATATCACCCCGTACTTTGAGCAGAAATTTGCCGCCATGGCGCTGCACCGCAGCCAGTTTACTGAGGAAATGCTGCAATTATACCGCCTCTATTTCCATACGAAAGGCCGGCAGCTTGCCGAAGGGAAGGATTTTGACATTGGTGAAGGTCTGAAGGTGCTCTCTCCGCTGCATTTGCATTGTTTTGTGGATGCCGGATTGGTGTAGCGAACCAGGGATTACATTCAGCCCAGATGCACCCTCCAATTCTCCCAGGCCAGCAGATAATCCTCCAGATCATGCGGATGCGCCCGGACGCAAATTCCGATCCGGCAGTAGAGCTGAAAAATCACTTCATGAATCAATCTGGAGCGGTCTACCGTTTTGTGCTTGAGCTGATCATAAGCCGTGAACAACGTTTCGAGATTCAGGTCATCCGGTGAGGAGCAGAAGGCGTAGGTAAAATCATAGATCAGCGGCCCCGCCATAGGGGAGGGATCAATAACACCGGCAAGCTCTTGTTCACGGAACACCAAATTATGAACTCCCGTATCGCCGTGCAGTAAATATTTGTCCTCATAGCTGGAGATCCGGTCACCAAGCGACTTCACTTGCTGGTAATCTTCGAGGGGCAGGAGATCACCCACACTGCTGCGGGCGATCTCCAGACTCAGTGAGTTGAAGCTGCCCCAGGAGTCATGGAGCCGCCCGGCTCCTCCCCATTTTTCGGCTTGGGTAATCTCATAATGGTTCAAGAGATGATGCACCAGAAGCATCAGCCATTTGATTTTGGAGCCGCGTTGAACATGCGTGGTACCTTCAATGTATGTATATACCATGTACGTGCGGGCAGGGTCGGCATACAGCAGCTTGGCAAGCAGCGTGCTGCCGGCATAAGCCCGATGCAGGTCCACTGCGGCTGAAACGCTCTGCGGGTGATCCACTTTAAGCACATATTTTACTAGACCATTAACTGCAAGAGTGTACACCTGCCCGTCCGTGCTCCCGTGCAGCTTATCGGCCACCTCACAGCTTTCTTCAATAATTCCTTTTCCAATCAGGGTATTCAAAATATCTGAAACTTCCGTTTGAACAAGCACTGGATCCCCTCCTAAATAAAACGTATCTCTACATTATAAATTCGACTATCGGGTGAGTAACAGGTAAAGTTTGATTATAGTTTAAAAAAGGAATTCGCCTCTGCTTGGTGAATATTAACAATGTGCATGTAACACCAAGTCCGGTCTACGGACAACTAACAGGAGGGAATGTAATGGCTAACTTGTTTGGCGGGTTATTAGGCAATTATTCGGAGGTGTCCATTCCGGAGCTAAAGAACCAGTACGGGGCCTATCTTATGCCGCAAGAACAAATTCAGATGGGCTTCAAATTAATCCGCGACGCCTTTATTATTACAGATGAACGTTTGATCCTGATTGACCACCAGGGCGTAACCGGCAAAAAGACACGGGTGGCTTCGATTCATCTCGCCTCCATTTTTGAGGTCACGATGGAAACGGGCGGCACCGGCTTTGATGATTGCGAGGTTACACTGCACTACATCACCTCTCCTTATCACAAAAGCAATAATCTGCAGACCGCTTCCTATAAGTTCGAATTCGGCAAAAAATTCAATGTGCAGCCTCTGTACACTGCACTTGTCAGCATCGCTTCAGACAATTACAAGCGCCTGAACGGCTGATTGTAATTGCATTGGTTGACACAGCAAATCCCCCTGTACCGCTGATGCGGGCAGGGGGATTTGCTGTAGCCAGGACCTGCCTGCGGCGGGCTTAGCCTAAGGATTCAGCAGGGCAGCCGGTAATAGGGGAGCGTTAGTGAAGGCTTAAAGCCCAGCTTCTGCGCCAAATAGTAGGAGCCTTGATTCTCCAAGCGGCAAGCCCATACCGGCGTAAGATCATGGTCCAGACAATAGTCGATCAAGGCAGCGCATACGGTAAACGCATATCCTTTGCCCCTGTAAGCCCCGGCTGTCTCTATCCCAATCTCTAGCTGATGCTCCGTGCGGCAGGATGCAAAGGCGGTAGAAGCTGCCTCGTCCCCTTCCAGAATGCTATAGCCAACGCCATCCGCCAGGAAATGCTCCTCGTCCCGCCAGAAAAAGCGAGGAAGGACAGAGCCGTTCTGCGCGAGAAACTGTTCTTTTCCCGTCCGCACAAGAGCTGCATCCTCCCGAAAGAATCGCTTCTTGGCGGTCAGATAAGCTTCGCGGTCAAAGCTGAAGTTGACTCTGGTATTCTTCTGAATCTGCCGGGGGTCTTCTGCTTCAGATTCATCCCCATTCCCAATCACCGTGCTATTATGGGCAGCAAGCATCGAATCTATCAGGGGGCTCCATGCTCCCGACGGATCGCCCTGCAGCCATTCCGCGTGATTTCGGATTCCCGCTTTATTCGTTATGTAATCATACAGGCTGCGGTTAAACTCTTCATTGCCGGCATCTCCGAACAGCAAGGACATCCCGTAGGGATGAACCACATAAAAGGCACGGGGCGTGTCCAGATCATCGACGTAAACCTTTCCGGGCACACACTCCTCCAGCACAGCCCTGGCAAAGAGTGTGTTTATTTTCACTTGATTTAGCAGGGACAGCCCTTTGAAATAATCTTTACTCTCCAATATAAGCATGCTCTTAGCTCCTTACTATAGCTTAATAATTAGCCTCATTATACTATAGTATGGTTTATACTAAAGTACGGATTGTTTGTAACATTCCTCCACAAAAAAACACCTTTTGTTCCGAAAATCGTATGTTATAATACATTCAGCAAATTTTATTCATTTATTTATGATTTGACCTGAAAGGAACACAGTGATGATAATTCCAGCTCCAGAAGTGAATTTTACAGCTTCCTCTTTCTATAACCCCAGCCTGAAGAATGTAGTTATCCTCGCCACCGGCGGCACGATTGCCGGCAGCGGCGAAGCGCATAAAACCTTGAATTATGAACCCGGCGCGCTGCCGATCCAGGATCTGCTGGACAGTGTTCCCCACCTCGAACGGGTAGCCAATTGCGCGGGTGTGCAGGTCAGCAATCTGTGCAGCGCCGACATTACCAGCGAGCACTGGCTTACCCTGGCGACATTAATCAATACGCTGGCGCTCAGAGAGGATGTCCACGGTTTTGTGATTACACATGGAACCGATACACTCGACGAGACCTCCTACTTCCTGAACCTGGTGCTTAAAACCGACAAACCGGTGATCATCACCGGCTCCATGCGCCCGGCCACAGCGATCAGTGCGGACGGACCGCTCAATCTATACCAGTCGGTGGCACTAGCTGCCAACCCTGAGGCCTGCGGACAAGGAGTAATGGTTGTTTTTGCTGAGGGAATCTACAGCGGACGCGATGTGCAGAAGGTCAATACCTTCAAGGCCAACGCCTTCGATGAGCGGGATTTCGGCTGTCTGGGTTATATGCGGGACAGTCAAGCCTTTTTCTATACACGTTCGCTCAAGAAACATACCACCGCCGCACAGTTCGACGTCTCAGCTCTGACCGAACTGCCGAAGGTATCGGTAGCCTACTTCCATGTCGATGCCAATCCGGGCATTCTGGATTACCTGTCCACCATCTCCAAAGGCATTGTCATTGCCGGAGCAGGCGGCGGAATCTACAGCAAACCATGGATTGATAAAGTCGGCGAACTCAAAAATAACAATATCCCGGTCGTCCGCTGCTCCCGGATTTCCAGCGGCATCACGCTGAAGGATTCCTATATTGACCTCTCCGCCAATTCGATTCCCTGCAACAGTCTAGTGCCGCAGAAGGCCCGGATTCTGCTGTCGCTGGCGCTGACCCAAACTACAGGGTACGAGGAAATTGCCGCCATGTTCAACGAATACTAAGCTGCCCAATACTAACAGCCCGTGAATGCTCACGGGCTGTTGTTATGCATGGTGCTGTCAGTATTGCTGCTTAGGACTGCTTGGCTGCAGCCAGGCTTTTCCCTTGTCTCCATTTGCCAACAATAAACAAGAGTAAGGGCAGGCCGAGCATATTCACAGGCATTGCAACCGGCACCCAGTAACGCTGCAAATAATTCGTTGTCGCCTCGGTCACATTTTGGGGAATTAACGCGAATACAAACATAACCGGGGCAATGAACCAAATCATGGTCCGCCAGTTGCGGACATGTAAAAATTGGGCGGTTCCATAGCTCATCAGGAAGAGAAGTACAGCCAATTTGAGGAACACACTGGCGATCCATATTACGACCGGAATCGCGTCGAAATTATCAATGAAGCCGAACAGCGAGATCTTTTTGGTCATCTCGAAAAATGGGTACCACATGTTAGACGCAGAATTGATCCCTATCGTGAAGATGACCATAAACGTGGTCAACAGTACAAAGAAAACCGCGATAATCACTGCTCCGAATACGTATGGGGCTCCTTTGCGCGGCTTCGTCATAAAGGATGCAAACATGAGATATTCAACGGAATGTCCGAGATAAGAGGCGGGGGCGAGCGCGCCGCCCAGTATGCCTCCCATCCCGCTATCCGCGTATATGGGGAGAATGTTTTTCAAGTGAACATTGTTGATGCTCGCAATCAGTACAAGACAGACCATGACCAGAATGAGCGGCCCCAGAAACTCGCCGCAGCGGCCAATGCCTTCAATCCCTCCCGCATAGGTCGCATAGACGATCAGCAAGACCATCAGGAGTATGATAGCTTCCTGTGGCGTCCCCTGAAGCAGCATGATTTGAACCAAATCGGAGAATTGACGGAGCACAATCGGGGTGATCGTATACCATTGGACCAAATAGATTACAATCACAGCTTTGCCGAGCCATGCGCCAAGAATCGTTTGACTGTATTCGATTAATGTCTGTCCGGGGTAGAGATGCGCGGCTAGCGTCGCTACCAAAGCGATCAGCATTGCGATACATCCGGCTGCGACGATAGAAATCCATGCGTCCTGCTTCGCAGCCGCCAGGCTTGGGTTAAGCGTCATGACCAGCGTCATGCCGAGGTCCATGATCATGATGATCCAAAAAACCTGTATACCCGTCAATTTCATCTTCATCGTAAACAATCCTCTGCCTGTTGATGGTCATTCCATTGTTTTCTTATGTGCAGGTGCTTGAGTTTTTCCCATTCGCTGGATCTTAATATCAACATCGGCAGTCACGGGAACGACAGGATAAATGTCAGGCCATTTATCCTTTATTTTCTTCCAGGTATAAGGATGCTCTATGTGAATTTCCTCTCCTATACCGAGGATATCCGACTTCAATTCTTGCTGCAAATGTGCAAACATGCTCTTGATTTCGGATTGAATGAGTTTTGACACTTCTCTTTCCACACGTTTCATATTATTTATTTTGCTCAAATCCAGACTCGTATCGTTATCAATCGCCCGTACTGCTGCATGAAACGAGGTCCTCACTTCCGGCATTCCGTTCTTGATAGAAGTGCGTATCTTCGTGCTGCTATTCAGAAATTCGACGCCAACTGTTCCGTGGTACTTTTCACTTTCCGGCTCCACCTGTACAATATATCTCATATGATGGGTCTCTCCTCTCCACCAGCGCAATAATTTCAGTTCATCGGGTTCCAGAAATCCGACCAATTTGTTTTCCCGGTATACTGCAGCCCGGTCGATATCGAACGACTCCCTATCTGAATCTTTATGAATGATCCTGATGGCGGCAGTCACCGGTGATCTTCCAGTCGAGGCAAGGGCATTCAGAAAATCGTCGATTTTGACGGGGAAGCTAAGATTGCTGGATTGGATTTTGGTAATTCCGATACCTGGAATAAGCTCTAGCTGATAGGACGTATTCAAAATTTCTTTGGCTGTGGATCCGTAAGCTGTCACCACAAAACCGTTGTAACGGCTCTCGGGCAACCGGGTGAACGTATCCAGAAATTGTTTTAATCCTACCCGGGCGCATTGCTCCCCGAACACAACGACTCCTCTATGCCCGAAGTAGATAGTACGGGACAATTGCTGCTGCAATCGGCCTGAAGCTTCCGACGCGCTGTTCCCTTTTGCTGAGACGACCATGAATGATTTTTTGCCCTTCCCTCCGGACTGTACGGCACTGGGAATTCCTGTTGGAAGTGCAATCTGCAGGGTGAGCTCGATCTGTCCGTCATCCGCAATATCAATTCCGCTGGCCATCACCAAAGCAAGATCGTCCATCTCCTTGCGGTCCCAGCAGCCGGTTGTTAATACGAGGATGCCGAGAATAATCAGGAGCCTGCTTGCAGGTGAGGTTCTGATCATTGTCAGTCTTCACTCCATTCGTTGCTTGGTCTGCTGCTGGCGCTTCCGCATCACCCGCCAAGGGGCACGGATCAAGGTATCCGCAAGTCCCGAGTAGCTGAACGGTGCGAGCGGCGTCATATAGGGTACACCGAAGGATTTCAGGTTCACCAGGTGGATCAGGATGGCAATTAAGCCAATTCCGACACCATACAGGCCGAAGGTTGCAGCTAATAGCATAAGTGGAAACCGGATAATGCTGATCGCCTGGCTCATGCCTGGATTAGGAATGAGAAAAGAGGCGATTCCCGTAATGGCTACGACGATGATTTTGGGAGCAGAAATAATGCCTGCCTGAACGGCAGCCTGTCCGATGACCAGTGCACCCACAATGCTGATTGTCTGGCCGACCGGACGGGGAAGGCGGACTCCCGCCTCGCGGAGCGCCTCAAATGTGACTTCCATGATCAACGCCTCTACCATAGCCGGAAACGGCACGACTTCACGCGCTGCCGCAAGACTGAGCGCCAGGCTTGTCGGAATCATCTCCTGATGATAAGTTGTAACCGCTATAAATAAAGCAGGAAACCCCATTGCGAGAAAAGCGAATAGATACCTTAACCATCGCAGCATCGTAGCATAGATGAAGTTAATATAATAATCCTCCGTCGCCTGGAACCCGAACCAGAAAGTAATGGGCAGTATGAGCACTATCGGAGAACCGTTAACGAGAACCGCTACCTTGCCTTCGATCAAAGAACCCGAAACCTGATCGGGCCGTTGGGTTGCCTGCATAGTGGGAAAGGGCGAATAGGGATGGTCGCTGATCAATCCCTCAATATAACCGGATTCCAGCACGCTGTCCATGCTGATACTGGATATCCGTTTCTTTACCTCTTCAATTACACTCTGCTTTGCCGTATGCTCAATGTAGACAACCGCCACATCTGTCCGGGATAATCCCCCTGCACGCAGCTTCTCAATCTTCAGCCGCGGTGTACGGATGCGCTGACGAATGAGCGCAAGATTGATGTCCAGCTTCTCGATAAACCCATAGCGCGGACCACGAATAACGGCTTCCGTCGACGGTTCCTCCAGCGGGCGATGCAGCTTGTCCTTAAGTGCAAATAAGAACGCCTCCGCCCGGGAATCAACGAACAGGATCACTTCTCCCCTTACGATGCCTTGAACGATTTCATTCATATTCGTTGCGGTATGGGGCTGAACGATAGAAGCTAATTTGAATTTCAGCATTTCATAGAGCTGGGAAGGATCATCGCTGGATACGGCTTCCGGCAGCATCGCAGGCTCCAGGAAACCGTCGTCCCACATTTGATCATCAACCAGAACATCGAGATATACCGTCATAGCCGGAATGGAGCCAAACATATAAATTCTGCGCACGATAAGATCGGAGCAATTAGCGAACAATTGATTGATGGCTGCTTCGTTGTCATCCAAGCTGCCAGAGATCTTAATTTCATTGTTTTGTTCTATTTCTCGCAACTTTTTTTCGAAAGGATCGGATACTCTTTTTTTTGTTTTCATATGCCACCCCTTTCGGATATAACCTTCCCCATCCATTATTGGATTATTCGAAATGAAATACCATAAGGTGGGACGCGAAAAACAAGAGCAATCCCCCAAGCTTATTCCAAAGCAAGTGAGATAGCCCTTGTTGGGCATATGAAGGTATATTTTCCCTGCCGCCGTGCATACTTCTTGCATGACATACCGAAGGGATGTAAGAAACATGAAGATGCTCGGAAAAGCAATCGCCTTTTTGCTTATCGTCGCTTTATCAGGGACCGTCCTGTATTACACCACCGCATGGGGCGGCTAGGCAAAATACTTGGTGACGATTTTCTCTGCTGTCCGGGTTGCCAGCGCCTGTGTTGTCAGCGTTGGATTCGGGCCGCCGATTCCGTTGAAATGTACGCTGTTATCGGCGATGAACAAACGGCTCACCTGATAAGCCTCGCAGTTCGTATCGGTGACATACCCCATCCGCATCGTGCTCTCAAGATGAAGCAGGAAGCCAAAGGGCGTATCCGAGCGGATAATCGTTCTGGCCCCGGCTTGCTGCAGCGTTTCTGAAGCATATCTCGCCAGCCGGTCACGTCTTTTGAGCGTCTTAGCACTAGGAGAATAATGAATAATCGGTATCGGTCCGTTCTCGTCCTTCAGCAGCGGATCGACCTCAACCCTGTTGCGGTACAGCGTCTCATCATCCGTAAGGAGCAGCATGCTCATCGTCCGGCTATAGTTCATCATCAGCTCTTTCAGCTTGGGGCCGACGACACGGCCGCGAATATCCCACGGCGCTCCCGGCTCCGGCGGGTTAAGGGCATCAAATCCCGCTTCACTGAAGCCATAGGTCAGGAACGACATGATCCCCGGGCTTAAGCAGGACACCTGGAATATTCCCGTTCCCGGAATATCGACTCTGGCCCCCGAAGTATGGCCGGCGTACGGGTACACCGATGGTATGCCCATAATGCTCATTAGATCCTTTTCATCGAATACGCCCGCAACCCAGTCAAAGCAATGATTGGTCAGTCCTCTGCCCACCCATTCGTTCTGAGGCAGCCCCGAATTGAGCCAGAGGCGCGGTGTTTCGATGCAGCCGGCAGCCATAACAACCGTTCTGGCCGTCAGCTCGCCGACTTCGCCCGTCCACGTATCCCGAAACTGTACGCCTGAAGCACGCAGCCCTCCCTTGGGATCATGTGCCGTTAAGATTTTGATCACGAAGGAGTTGGGCCGGATCGCGACATTTCCGGTTTTCAGCGCAAGCGGGATGTAGCTGACAAGGGTGCTTCGTTTGGCGATTTTATCAACCGAAGGTCCGGCTGTGCAGCCATTGACACAATTCCCCTTCAGGGTACACCCTTCCATCTCGGATAATTGCTCAAGTGAATAATTCGGGTCCATCAGATGCTCGTTCGGCGGCAAAATCGCATTCGGATTCGGACGGTAGCCCGGAGTCGTGACGTTGAGTGTCGGAATCAGCGGCCAGCCTGCCCGTTTGGCGCCATAGTAAAAAAGCTCTTCCTTGGGCGTTGTGGGCGAGAACTGCACGGGCAGTGTGGCTTCAGCTTTCTCATAATAGGGCATCAGCTCCCGGTAGCTGATCGGCCAAATATTATCCACTGCAACGGGAAAAGCGCGCGGCGACTGGCTCCAATAGTGCTGGGTTGTTCCTCCCACGCCGGATAATTGCCAGATGTCGCCCTTCTGGCGCATGATCCGGTGCCAAGGCGTGCGGCGGCGGTCGGCAGGACCAAAACGGAATGCGCCGGACACCACATCGTTCATATTATTCTCATACGCATTGAAGATCTTCTTGTATATCCCTATATCCAAATCCTTATAATCGGAGCTCCATTCTCCGCCACGCTCGCTGTTCGGATTCTCCCATTTTTTGTTTCCGTACCAGGGACCGGCTTCGAGTACCAGCACTTTCAAGCCTGCTTCGCCAAGCTCCTTCGCCGCAACGGCGCCTCCGCCGCCGGACCCAATGACAATTACATCAGCATCGAACATTGCCTCTGCCTCATACAATAGTGGATTCCCCTCCCTTACGCTCGATGGTCAGCATATTGCCAAGGAGAACCCGGTAGCCCGGGACTACTCCCGGATAGCCTACCTGCTTCCAGCTGACCGGGAAATATTCCAGCCTTCGTTCCGTCGGCGTTCGAAGTCGGGTCGTCCCGTAGGCTGACCATTCCGAGTAGTTACCAAACATCGTTTGCCTGGTGAGAAAATCAATCATATACCGGACAAGGCCTCCATCATCCCGGTAGGGGGGCGGCAAGGTTCCCAGATCAACATTCAATCGCTCCAGCATAGCAAGCACACAAATCCGGTCGGCCGGAGCAAGCGCGGCGAAGGGACTGCTCCGCCATAGCAGGTGGTTTGGCGCATGCTGCATCCGCCCCGAAGCTGCGAGCTGAACCGCCCCATCATTCAGCAGTCTGGCGGTAGAGCAGGATAGCGGAATAACTGTCAAATAAAATCCCAGCACAAGCGTAAGACTGTGATCCAGCTCCCAGATCATATACTCGTGAATGCATAAATCAACGGCTCCTGCCGCTTGGTCCGCGTCGTCTGCGCAGGTCACCGGTGAACCGGGAATGATCGCTTCAACAAGCGCCCTAAAGGTCATGTAGGTCTGGGGATCGACGGTTGCCACATAGGTTGTAGCCGGATGCATAATAGCTCCCCCTTTACTCAGGTTTGGATCGTCTGCACAATCCCGCATCACCTAATCTTATTCGGCAGAATGATTTTTAAGACGCTATTAAGGGGCAAAAAAAAGAGCTTCCCTGTAAGCGGAAAAATCTGCTTAATGGAAGCCCTTCTCTCTTTTATTTCCGCTCCTTCTTCCCTTCCAGCTCCTCCGAAGCCTCCATCTGCGCTCTCATGGCAGGTACCCGCAGCAAGGGCTTCCGCACTCTTCCCGTTTCCCTCGCCTTCCTCAGCGATCCTACAGCATAGATCCCCGAGAAAAGCACAACAAACATCACTCCGGCGGCGAGGCCTCCGCCTTGTCCGGGGATCAGCGGCATGCTGGCCAGAATAGCGACCAGACTTGCGATAGCAATCCAGGAGGTGTAAGGATAACCGCGCAGGCCATGCCCCCCGGTTAACGGACTGCCATGCCGTTTCCGCAGCCGGTAATGGCTGGCCATGATAACGACATACGAGAACAGCAGGGAAAAGCCGCCGGAGCTGACCAGGAAGAGGTAGACACCCTGCGGCAGCAGCATGCCGAGCCACAGACCGGCCAGCATCGCGCTCCCGGAAATCAGGATGCCACGGTACGGAATAGCTGCACGGTCCCGCATCCAATCCGGAGTATGGCCTTCCTCAGCCAATGACCGCAGCATCCGGCCAAGCCCGAATACAGAGGCCAGCATGGTCGAGAGAATGGCCGTTACCAGTACAATGTTCATCACGGTTCCTGTCCACCCCAGACCATACAGGCTTAATGCCGATACAAAAGGACTAACCTGTTCCGACACCTGAGCCGAAGGAAGAAGCAGGAATAATGCAGCTATGGCAGCCAAATACAGGCCGACCAATAGCACAATCGTATATCTGATCGCTTTGGGGATGGTCACCCCCGGATTGGCCGTCTCCGATGCTGCAAGACCAAGCACCTCAAACCCGGCATAGGTGAACATAACCATCAGCATGCTTCCGGCGATTCCGGCAATCCCTCCCGGCAGAAAACTCTGCCCGAGTACAACACCCAGGCCTGCGGCTCCCGGACCTCTGCTGCCGATACCCGCAATTAGAGCCACGGCAAGGATTACAAATGCAGCAATCGCAAGCAGCTTAAACGCGGCGAGACTGCTCTCCAGCTTGCTCAGCCGCTCTGCGCCTAGCAGGTTGAGCAGCGTCACACCCACAATAATTCCCGACCCGAGGAGCGACAGCGGCAAGGCGGGAAACCAGCCCCGCAGCAGAATGGATACCGCTGTAGCTTCGCTGGACATTGCGAGTACAAGCCCTGTCCAATAGACCCAGCCCACGGTGAACCCCGCCCCCCGGCCGAAGGCCTGCTCGGTATACGCCCGGAAAGAGCCGGCCACCGGGTTCGCCACGGTCATTTCCGATAATGCGGACAATATGAAATACACCAGTATCCCGCCGATTACATAGGACAGCAGCACAGACGGCCCGGCCGCGCGGATCGCTACCGACGAGCCAAGAAAAAACGAGCCGCCCACCACCGTACCCAGTGCAAGCATCGTAAGCCCCCACACCGATAATCCTTTCTTGTCACGCTCCATTGCAGCAGCCTCCCCGTCCTTTTTAGGAGGAGTATCTGCAAAAAACGGTGAAATTACCCTCGGCTGCGCAAGCTTCCATTATTGAAGCAGAGTTACACAATTCCTGCCTACCGACTTGGATTGATACAGTGCATCGTCGCCTAGCTTGTAAATGTCCTCTTCCCGGTGGTTATCCACGCGGACAGCGGCAACCCCGATGGAGACTGTGATAATTCCGTAATCCTCACTAAGCGCATGCTGGATCTGCAGCTCGGCGATGCTTCTTCTGAGGCTCTCGGCATATTCGCGCGACTGCCGGGGAGTGAAGCCGGTGATGACGATGCCGAATTCTTCCCCTCCAAGCCGGAACGCATACCCGTCCGCCCGCGCTGCCAGCTCCTGCAGCAAGGCTCCCACTCTCCGCAATACCGTATCGCCTTCATAGTGCCCGTAGGTATCATTGTATTTCTTGAAGTAGTCGATATCCATCATCAGGTAGGTCAGGTATTGTGACTGTGCAGCGGCCTTTTCCACTTCCTCCAGGAACACCTTATTGAAGTATCTGCGATTATACAGTCCCGTCAGCTCATCGGTGATGGAGATTCGTTCGATCAGGTGAATGTACTTGTTCAGCTCCTCATTGTTCAGCTCCAGCTCCCGGGTACGTTCTGCAACCAGCTCCTCCAGATGCTCCTTATGCCTGAGCAGCTCCCCTTCCGCTTTTTTGCGCTCCGTAATGTCCTTAACTGTTCCCTGAATCGCCGGCCGGTTCAAGTAGTTGACCCGCGTCACTTTGTGGATCACCGTTACCTCGCGGGCCTGGTCCTTATGCATTAATGTAGTCTCATATTCATAGGGAGCCTGCTTGCCCTCTACCCTTCTGGCGTAATAATGCATGACCTTCTCCCGTTCCGAGGGACTGACAAAATTCTCAAAGGGCTGCTCCAGCATCTCTTCGATTTCATACCCAAGCATTTGCGCCAAGGCTTCATTCACATATTTGCATATTTTGTCCTGCGTAATAAAGATGCCGTCCTGCAGATTGTTGACCAGCTCGCGGTATTTCTCCTCCGAGCGCTCCAGCTCCGAATACAGCGTGGCATTTTCCAGCGAGAAGACCATTTCCCGGGACAGAAGATTGATGATCTTCATCCGCTCTTCCGTAAATACACCCGTTAACAGGTTGTTTTCCAGATAAATGATCGCAATGGTCTTGTTCTGGTTGATCAGCGGCATGCAGACCATGGATTTCGGCCGATGCTTGACAATATACGGATCATTGACGAACGGAGTCTCCGAGAACGCATCTTTGTAGATCAGGCTTTCCCTGCCCTCCTCCACCTGCTTCAGGATCGAATACGGCAAAGGCTCAAACGCTGTACGGTCATGCACGGCCACGGAAATTTTATCATCCTCCGGGCGGTATTCGCCTTCAACCAGCAGATTCGTCTTGGAGGTCATCAGGATACAGCCTCTTTGCGCTCCGGCATTCTTAATGACGATTTCCATCAGCGCCGCCAGCAGGTTGTTCAGCTCAATCTCTTTGGAAATGGCCTGTGAAGCCAGAATCATCGAGTTCAAATCTATGCTCTCGGAATAATCCGTAACCGTGCGTCCATGCAGGAATTCCTTGGTGGATATTTTCCGGACGATCTCCGGATAACGGTTATTGAGAAAGCGGACCTTCCCTTTTGCCCCCCAGAGCGAATAATAATACACGGACTGTCTCAGCAGATAGGCAGCAAACTCCTTGTAATCCTTGTTGTAATAAAAGCGTGCCGCCAGCTCACTCGTGAGCGCCTTATACCGTACGAAGCCGCCTTGCTCGCTGGCCTCAATGGCCAAGTCGTAGTAATAACCTGCCTCATCGTCCTTGCCCGAGATTCTGGCCCATTCGGCCTTCATCAGCAGCTCATGCTGGCGGAAGGTCCCGGGGGCATGCTTGGCCCATTTTTGCATCCGGCTGTATTCCTTGCGCATTCTGGCTCTGGCTTTTCTTTTCTCATACCCGCCCAGTTGCTTGTAGCAATAAGCCAGATTCAGGAACGTATAAAGGGAAAATTCCTCCATAAATACCGAGCCGGCCAGCGTGCCGATAATCGGGTAGGCCTTCTCGATGTATTCCAAAGACTCGGTGTAGCTTTCATAAGTGAACAGCAGCTTCATTTTATAGATATAGTAAATCGCAATCCCGGAATAATATTTGGCTTCTTCCAGCTCCCGCAGATAATCCCTTTCACTGAACGATTCACTGTCAAAAGAAAGATCGTGCTCCAGCTCTCCGGACAAATTCAGCAAATACTGCCGGGCCAGCAGCGCGGTCGCAAGTGATTCCTTGTATTTGGTATTCTCGATCATGGCAATCGTTCGGTCGCTCTCCTGCAGATTGGCGGAAATATCAAGCGTCGGGTTCCAGAGATTCACATAGAAGCAGGAATGGGCCAGATAGAGCAAATCCCCTGTCCGCAGACTGGCCTCGATAGAGGTGGTGAACCATTCCTGCAGCGTGTCCCAAGGCTCGGTCCAGGCATGGCAGAACAGCGTATATAATACAATAGCGGCCCCTTTCCACTGCAGATCATGGAATCTGTCATTAATCCGCACGCCCAGCCGGCCATAGTCGAACGCGCCCTTAATATCGCCAAACCCGGACAGCAGCATGGCATACCCGATAAAAGCAAGTGCGGATTCAGGCGAATTGCCGTATTTCAGCGTCAGCCCGACCTTCTTCAGCACCGCGAAGCCAAACAGAGAGGTCTCCCCGGAAATAAAGGCAGGAGGGATAAAATTGATCAGCAGCCTCATTATCAGCTTCATTTCCGGGTCCTTCATCTCCGGAGCTTCAAAGATGCTCTCGACAGTTCTCCCGCGCAGCGCTAATTTGATCTTTGCCAGCTCGGCTAGAACCGAGGCCATGCCTACCTTTGCCGGAATTTTGATGCCGAGTGCCGACAGCCCCCGTTTGCCGGAGTCAATGGACTCCTTCATCATCCCCAGATACATATAGTGATTGGCCTGCATTTCATAGATTTGGGCCAGGGCAAGCCTATCACCCGTATGCTTAATAAGCTCTCTGCAGGCTGCATCGGCAGCTTCCACCTGATGGGTCAGATAGCCGCACTCCGCATACAGCTCATAGATTTCCGCCGTTCGCGGTGCGTTCTCTTCCCAGGCATCCTCCTGCAGCAGACCGATGGCTGCTGTAAGCAGCTTGAAGGCCGAGTCATAGCCAAAAGCAGCCTTGGCCTTGCGAGCGGCCTTCAGGTTAATCCCGATGACATCGTTGATATCAGCTTTGTCCACAAGCCCTTCCAGGCCTTTGTTCAAATGCGAGGCTATATCAACGATTCTCTCTTCCGCTTCTTCAGGAGACAGGTGCTTAATCAGCAAACGGCCAATCGCCAGATGCAGACCTCCACTTTTGCCGGAGTCAAGCTTCTGGTAAAAGGCCTGCTGAATCCTGTCATGGGCAAAGCGGAACTGGAGGTTCATCCGGCCCAGCATATCTGGCTCCGGTTCCGCCAGGAAGCCGGAAATCAGCCCGTACCGGTGATCCACCGGAAGAATGAACTCCTCCTCCACAGTCTTCGCAAACGCACGGACAATGACTTCAAGCGGCTCTTCCGCAATCAAGGCCAGGATGCCAAAATCAAACACATTGCCTATCGCGGCACTTAACATCAAAATCCGCTGCACATCCTCCGGCAATTCCTGCTGCCTCAGCATCAGAAAATCAACAACATTCTCATTCACCGGCAGGGATAGAATCTGTTCAAGCTGCCAGTCCCATATACCCTGCGCATCGTCAAAGTACAAATAACCGTTTTTATATAAATCCTTCAGAATCTCATTCGTAAAAAAAGAGTTGCCTTTTGTGCGCTTGTATATCACTTCCGTAAGCTTCTGCACCCGGCTCTTGGAGGTGTACAAAGTATCGGCGATCAAGCGCCCCAGCTTGTCCTCGGACAAGGGGTTCAGCGTAATGCTTCCGACCTCGCGGCTTTTCTCAATTTTGGCGATGGCGCCAAAGAGCGGGTGTCCCTCATGAATTTCATTCTGCCGGTAAGAGCAGACGATAAAGACTCTGCGCAGCTGGGGATCAAGCACAAGTCTCTCAACAAGCTGCAGGCTGGAGTAATCCGCCCACTGGACATCGTCCAGAAACAGGACCAGCGGTCTTTCATTTCGCGTGATTCCTTCAATAAACTTGGCAAAGGTAAGAAAGAAACGGTTCGTTTCCTCCGCAGGGTTCAGCGGCTCCATCTCCGGCTGGACGCCAATCCAGTCCGCAAGCTCCGGGATAAGAGCGGCAATCAGATTGCCATTTCCGTCCAGAGCTTTGGTCAAGGAACGCTTAACATAATCCTTGTGCTCCTCATCCGGGCTGTCCTGCAGCTGGCTGATCAATCTCCGGAAAGCCTGAATCAGCGCGCTGTAGGGGATATTTTTGTTGTACTGGTCGAACTTCCCTTCTGCAAACAATCCTTTTTCCTGGCTGATGTACTTGTGCAGCTCATGCACCAGAGCGGTTTTGCCCACACCGGCGTCACCGGTGACAAGCATCAGTTGGGGATTGCCTCTGACACTTCTGCGGAACGCATCGACGAGGCGTGAAGTCTCCTGCTCGCGCCCGTATATTTTCTGCGGAATCCGAAAAATATTCAGCCGGTCCTCCGCGCCAACCACAAAACTCTCCTGTCCGGCAAGGCATTTCTTCAGATCAGCTTTGATCCCGTAGGCGCTGTGGTACCTGTCTTCCGAGGATTTCTCCATCAGCTTCATGATCACAGCCGACAGGGCGCTGGATACCTTGCCTCCGGTAGCTTTGTAAGGCGGAACCGCTTCTTTGGCGATAATGGAATAGATCTGCTCCAGCATCTCCTCTGCGGCGTAAGGCTTCGTTCCGGTCATCATCTCATACAGGACGACCCCCAGCGAATAATAATCACTGCGGTAGTCGATATTCCGGTTCATTCGGCCCGTCTGCTCGGGAGAAATATATTGCAGGCTTCCTTCCAGCACACCGCTGTTCTGAAAATCCCGTTTCTCCCGGGTGAGCCTTACGGCGAGGTCAAAATCTATAATCTGAACGATGTCCCGCTCTTTGTTCCATATAATGTTGGAGGGTTTGATATCCTTATGGATCACGTTCTGTTCATGAATTGCCCCAAGGATGTCCACGACCCTGACTGCAAGCTGCAGCAGCGTTTCCTGGCCCAAGCTTTCCTCTGCCAAAATTCTCTTGAGTGAACGCCCCCCGATATCCTCCAGCATCATCACACAAGAACTGCTGTGCTCCACCAGCTTGTAAGGCTTAATAACACCGTGCACGTTTTCGCTTAGCTCTGTGAGTAGCTTATACTCCTGCTTGAACCGCAGCACAGCTTCAGTCCCGGAAAACTCTGACTTGAGTACCTTCAGGATTACCGTATCGCCAGTTAAGGTATCACGGCATCTGTAAACTGATTTTATGTAGTTATCGGAAATGGTCTCCAGTATCTGATAATGGTCGAACGCAATCATACCCACTCCACCTTTAGCTGTTATCTCCCGTCACTTCGAAGTCAGCATCAAATTTGAACACATAGGCAGCAATCAGCCAGATAATCCAGCAATTCAGCCCGAAAAAGAGATACCCGAAATAGCCCAGGACAGGCATCTCGGAGAAAATATGGAATTTGTCCAGATAAGGTACGGAGTATTTCCAAAAATTCGGGTTGGTCGGCGCTGAATCGTGAAACCATTCGCTGCCGAAATTCCAGAACTCCCAGAAGAAGCCGTTAAACAAAGTCGCCAGACCGATCAGAATCACATTAGACCAATCCCCGTTCCTGATCGTTGTAAAAGGTGTCCAGTAGCCGGCCAGCGCCATTGCGGCGGACAGCATCGGAACCAGGGCAACCCAGAGCACCCAGAACAGCAGATAAGGATAATAGCCCATGCCGAAGGCCAGAATCAGCCCAAGAATGTAATAAATAATCAGAAGGGTCTTGGAAACTGTGAGCTTCGGGCCATATTTGTAGCGGTTCCTGAAGGCGCTGGAGGTCTTAAGAAGCATATACCATTCAAAGATCGCCGGAAGCACAGTCGTGTACGACAGCGAAAACCAGAACACATTGCCGAAATTCGTGAAGATTTTGTTATTGGGATAATACCAGTTTTCGATGACAAAAAAATTGAGATATTCGAAGGCGAACCAGCTGAAGCAGGACACCACAGCGAGGAGCTGCATGACATGGGGTTTGCGGGAGATGATCGACGCGCCTTTATTTCTTTTATAGACCAGCCCGTCCAGAATCAGAATGAAAGCCCACCACAGCGGGACAAAAGTGTAATATTCCAGTGAAATGACCAGCTTCACCCGTGCCCACATCAGAACCCAGCTAATCAAAAGCACAGGCAGGCTCCACCAGAACCAGACAGGAAAAGGAGTAGCCTCACCTTTCGGCGCGGGAGCTTCTTTCACTTTTTTGAATCCGAAAAGACGGGGAAATACCAGCACCAGTGTAATCAGCAGCGCAACAACGCAGGCCAGGGAAAAATACAGCGCGCTAAAGCCCGGGTCAGCCTCTACCATTTGAGCGGGAAAATCACCATAGCCGGGCGGCATTCCCTTCCATTTCGCTAAGCTTCCGAGCAAAGGCAGCAGAAAGATCAAAGCAAAGGTCACAATCAGGAAAAGCGTCTTGTTCTTTTTCATAGTAGTGACAACCCCTCTTATGTACGTAAGTAAAGTCGAATTTTGCTGATATTCTCGCTATCTATTCGATGTGTGCCCAGATTATTCCTGCTTGGTGCTTTAGTCATTCTACCATTTTCCTACTCCCGTTCAAGTACACAATCAAAGAGCGCTCCAGCGGCCAAATCAATGGCATACGGAACGCCCTATGATCATAACATGCGACTATTTCCTCTGCTCATGCGAGTGTTCAACTTAATGTAATATCACCCAATTCTATATGGCAGAAACAGAGAACTTGAGAATAGGGAGACCGAGAAATGCGGCATAACGTTCAGCGGCCTCCATAAGCCCTGTTTCCAAGGTTGCATCCAGGGGTTCAAAGGGTGAAAATATCAGCTCAACGCCTTTTGTCTTGATGCTCCGCTTCCACGTCCCCAAGATTTGACCGCCCGCTGCAATGGTCGGCAGAAAAATCCCGTTATTGCCGGGCACAATCCGTGGAGCCGTCTCCGGTTCAAGCACAGCGCTCCGGTCCTTATAGCCGAGGATATATTCATCGAAGCCCGCCAGCAAATGAACACCGGAGGCTTCGTTCATAAGGCCTACGGGAGTGTCCGGCATCCAGTAGTCGCTGCCTTCGATTCGTTCACATACAAGCCTGTCCTTCACGGCATCAAGCCCTGACCTCGCTTCTGTCAGCGTCATCCCTGTCCACCAGGCAAAATCCTGTACGGTAGCAGGTCCATGTGCTGTAAAATAACGCAAAGCCAGCTCTGCCGGTATCTTCTCGGAGATCAGCTCCCGCGAATGCCCGATCCATTCGTCCAGCAGTACGAACGTCTGCTGCTTGCCTTGAAGCGGGCCAAAGCAGATCAAGCCGTTATACGCGTTATGCCACAAAATATGATAGCCGCGCTGGCCTGTGGTCTGAATGCCTTCCTTCTCCAAAAGTCCAAGCAGATCAGGGCGCGCAATCCGCTCCCCATTCTTGAGCGCATGGCAGATTATTTCTCCGGACCGCTTCAAGATCTTCTCATCCAGCTCCAGCTGTGCAAGCCGTCTCGCCGCTTGCTTTAAGAGACGCGGAGCGCAAAGCTGAAGCAGCCATTTCACATCCTCCGGCGGTACGAAATGAAGGGTTCCGCGCAGCGTCCAGGTCAGAACAATCTTCCGCTCGGCGATTGCACGTTCGACCTCAGCCAGCGATGCAGCCGGGGTACGAAGCCCAACAGCCCACACCGCCTGCATATAATCCTGGGCCTGCACAGCCCCAAGCCTGCGAACCACCTCCTCCGGCTTTAGCTGCTCCTTACCGTTAATGCACTGGTTAACCAGCCTGCGTTCCGCGATGCTTGTAATCATCCGAATGATTCTCCTATTGGTAGTTGATAAGAATAGATAACCATATATTAGAGTAAAAGACCATAGCGGAGTATTTGCAAAGTTTCACTATCCGGTCAGCGGGGTTAAAAGAGTATTGGAAATGCCTCGCAGCGCAGTATATTTATAAATGGACAGGCACATGCTACAATGTGGATGCAATACGCTTGTCTGTACAAAACACTTGAGGAGTGAAGCATGTGGCGATTAATGTTTACTTGAATTTCAATGGAAACTGCCGTGAAGCTGTGGAATTTTATGCCGAAGTCTTTGGGACAGAAACTCCGAACATCATGACTTTTGGACAGTCACCTGCCGATCCTTCCTACCCTTTGCCGGACGAGGCCAAAGATCTTGTGATGCACGCCATGCTGCTTGTTGACGGCAGCCCTTTGATGTTCTCGGATGTTTTTCCGGGCATGCCTTTTGTGGAAGGGAACAACGTAAATCTTACGCTATCAAATACCGATGTAGAGACAATTAAAGCCTGGTTCAATAAGCTCAAGGAAGGCGGAACCGTAATGATGGAGCTGCAGGAGACCTTCTGGAGCAAATGTTATGGCAGCCTGAAGGACAAATTCGGCATCATCTGGCAGTTCAACCACGACAATGGTGAGGCCGCCAATCACGCTTAAAATTGATACTGCTAAACATTAAGGATATAGAACCTTCGTCTTCCGAAGGATTCTATATCCTTTTTTTAAAGGAAAATGCGAAATTTTTGTCGAATAAAAGTTTTATGATGAAAAAGCCCATTCAATTTTACTTAAAAAATATATTCCTAATTTTACTGTACATGGCCATTCTCCTTGCCATCCGCTGGTTATGGTTCATCGCCTATGCCACTCCCGAGCACCCGAAGGCCGTTCAAGGTGTGCTTGATTTGCGCGGCTTGAATATCAAAGACTCCCGCTCCATTACGCTGGATGGCGAGTGGGAAATATATCCCGGCAAATTTTTGACACATGGGGACTTTTTGCCCCCAAATAAGGAAAATCCGGGGTATGCCAAGGTTCCAGGCGACTGGAGTGATGCTCTGACCAAAGGGAAGCACCCCTCCTTCGGCTTCGGAACTTACCGGCTGCGGATTCTGATTGGCCAACCGCTGAACGAGCCCTACGGTTTCTGGATTCAGCGCATTCAGGCAGCCTCACAGATTGAAATTAACGGAGAGAAGGGATCGCCGATCGGCCGGCTGTCCAGCAGCAAGGCGGAATATACACCGGAGGCAACCTCTTACACAGCGTCTTATATTGCCGGGAACCGCCAGGAGATTGAGCTGCTGGTCCGCACCGCTAATTTTGACCAGCCTCTGGATGGCGGCATCGTCAACTCCATCCGCTTTGGCACACAAGCGGCAATAGATAACCAGCGCTGGTATTCGATTGGCTTTCAGCTGGTCACATTCATTATCCTGATGCTGCATGCCTTGTATGCCGGGATATTGTATTTTTTTAATCCAAGACAAAAAGCCTTTTTACTATTTTTCCTGCTGCTGCTGGCCGTCGGCATTTCTATAGTGAGTGATAATGATACCCTCCTGTTACTGTGGCTGCCGATCAATTACACTTGGGCACTGAAAATCAAACTGTTGTCTTACATGTGGCTGTCCTTTTTCATGCTGCTGCTCAGCAACAACTTCTCAGGGAGCCAGAAAACCGGGAAATGGTTCAAAGCCTATGCTGCGGGCTTGTTCCTGTATTCCCTCTTTTTGCTGAGCATGCCTGCGGAATATATTTTTCACACGCTCCCGTTGTTTGCAGTTATTTATCTGCTCCCGATAGCAGGTGTAGTCTGCAAGATTATCCAAATGGTTATTCAGGAGCAAGAGGATGCGGTTTTTTTACTTTTTGCCGCAACCAGCATTGCTTCCAGTGTGACTTGGGGAACTATTGAAAGCTTGGGGAAAACCAGCAGCTACTATTACCCTGTCGATGTCATTGCGACCATTGTCTGCTTCTCCGCTTATTGGTTCAAGCGTTACTTCCGTAATTCGGAGGAGAATGCCAAGCTTAACTGGCAACTGCAGGAAAACGACCGGCTGAAGGACCAATTTCTTGCCAATACTTCACATGAGCTGAGAACCCCTTTGCATGGCATCATCAATATCGCCCAGACCATTGCGGCTGAAGAGCAGGCGGTGATGGGCCACAAGAGCGTTCAGGACATGGAGCTGCTCATTACGATCAGCCGCCGGATGTCGCACCTGCTGAACGATCTTCTCGACGTAACCCGTCTTCAGGACAAAAGGATTATGCTGCAGCAGGAGCCTCTATCTGTTCAATCGCTGGTTTCAGGCGTCATCGACATGTTCGAATTTATGACAGAAGGCCGGGCACTGACGCTGAAAAATGACATTGCCGACTCATTGCCGCCCGTATTCGCCGATGAGAAGCGGCTGGTGCAGATTCTGTTCAACCTGCTGCACAATGCAGTCAAGTATACCATCGAAGGAAGCATTACCGTGTCTGCCGGGATTCAGGGGCAACAAATGTCTGTACATGTTGCAGATACAGGTGACGGTATGGATCAAGCAACGCAGGCCCGCATATTTGAGCCCTATGAACAAGGACAGCAGGGGATCAACGACGGGGGTGGAATCGGGCTCGGTCTGAGTATTTGCAAGCAATTGGTAGAGCTTCACGGAGGAACCCTTACTGTCACCTCCGAACCCGGCCAAGGCTCCGTATTCACCTTCACCCTCCCCTTGGCTGATGCTTTTGACAATATACGAACGCTAAATAACTCCGGTGGTGAAATGGTGGAGAATACAGAGACTTCGGGAGCATTGATTGCCCAGCAGAGTCATTCTGCCGCCCTGTCCACACTATGGAGCGCCTTACATCCTGACGAATCGCAAATTTCCTCAGGTGAGGTCAAAATCCTGGCAGTGGATGATGATCCGGTCAACCTCAGGGTTCTATCCAGTATTCTCTCCGGGGAGCATTATCATATCCGGACCGTTCTAAGCGCTGGCGAAGCCTTGAAGCTGCTGGGCACGGAGCAATGGGATCTCCTCATTGCCGATGTGATGATGCCGCATATGTCCGGTTATGAGCTGACCCGGATCGTTCGTGAACGCTTTACAAGCTCTGAGCTGCCTATACTGCTGCTGACCGCACGCAACCAGCCTGAAGATATCTATAGCGGATTTCTGTCCGGGGCCAGCGATTACCTGGTCAAACCCGTTGACGCCTTGGAGCTTAAATACCGGGTCCGGTCTTTAACCGGGCTGAAGCAATCCATCGACGAGAAGCTGCGCATGGAGGCCGCCTATTTGCAGGCACAAATCCAGCCGCATTTCCTGTTCAATACTCTGAATTCAATTATGGCCTTAAGCGAATTTGACACCGAAAAAATGCGCGATCTCAGCGAGGCCTTCTCCTCCTATCTGCGCATCAGCTTCGATTATATGAACTCCCATCAACTGGTCGCTCTCTCGCATGAGCTGGAACTGGTTCGCGCCTATCTATATATCGAAAAAGCCCGGTTTGAGGAGCGGCTGTCCATTGAATGGGACGTCGAGGAAGGGTTAGATCCGCTGCTCCCGCCGCTCACCTTGCAGCCGATTGTAGAAAATGCGGTCAAGCACGGACTGCTCAGCCGAGCACGCGGAGGTTTGCTTATCATCCGTATTTCCAGAAAGGAAGACTTTATCGTCTTTGAGGTCAGAGACAACGGAAAAGGCATACCGGAAGAACGGATCAGCCATCTGCTGGATCATACCCGCAAATTCAGCGGCGGTATCGGACTGCTCAATACAAACAGGCGTCTAACCCAGCTCTACGGCCGGGGATTGAGTATTCAGAGCAAGGTGGATCAAGGTACGTCGGTATCTTTTATGATTCCGCAATTGGATAAAGTTCAAATTTTAAATACGCTTACATAGTAAACTATGGTTTAATAAAGGTACGCGATCTGCAAAATTCTGCTGAAAAGGAGCCTAACCTATGGAAATATCCTCATTTTTGCTGCCCAAAGATCAGGTATCTTTCATCACCTCCTCCATAAGCATGCTGGAAGCCCTGGAGCAGCTCGAGCATCATTATTATTCAGCCATCCCGATCATTGATGAAGAAGGTAAATATGTGGGGACCTTATCAGAGGGCGATCTGCTGTGGAAGCTGAAGAATACGGCGGGCTTAAATTTTGAAAATTTGCGTGAAGTCACTGTAAACGAAATTCAGCGGCATGTGCATAACGAAAGTGTCGAGATTCACGCCCAGATGGAGGATATGCTGACGCTGGCTGCGGACCAGAATTTCGTTCCGGTTGTGGATGATAACGGCATCTTCCTCGGCATTATCCGCCGGAAGGATATTATTGAATACTACACCCGTAACATCACCGACTAACAATATCCCAGATCACATATCTGTACGGGCTTGTAAAAAAACGGCTGGACTGTCCTTTTAGGGACGGCCCAGCCGTTTCTATTAACATCACACTCAGAGAATCTCAAACACATTCGTTAGTCTGGTTAACTCGAAGATTTTCTTCACATTGGCATTCAGCGCCTTCAGCCTGATCGTTCCGCCGTTCTCCACACATTTCTTGTAGGAGCTGACAATCACGCCAAGACCGGTGCTGTCAATAAATTTGCAGCCGCCAAAATCAAGCAAAAAGCTGGAAACCCCATTCTGAATATGCTCTCTAATGTTCTCTCTAAACTCACTTGCTTCCTCCACCGAAAACATCTCGGGCATTTCAATCGTAATCTCGCTCAAGCTATTCACCCCTGATTTTAAATTTCTCCACGAGGGTCTCCAGTTCGTTCGCCATAGCGCTTACCTCCTGGGCCGAAGCCGCAAAATTGTTGACGGTAGCCGCCTGTTCCTCGGTCGCACTGGATACATTCTCGCTATTCGCTGCCGCTATTTCTGAAATAGTGCCCATATTATCAATAAGCTTGATAATTTGATCGGAGGTTGCGACCTCATCCTTGGTGATATCCAGAATCTCCCGGACGCTTTCGGTAATGAGTTCGACGGAATTGATGATATGAATAAAAGCAGTATCCGTATCGTTTACTACACGGACTCCGCCTTCAACAGCCACCGATGCACCTCTCATTGAATCCACAGCCTGTGAAATCCGTGAGACCATATCATGGACCAGGACGGAAATCTCATCAGCCTGTCTGTGAGTCTCATCCGACAGCTTCCGCACCTCACCGGCCACAACGCTGAATCCTCTGCCTTCTTCACCTGCTCTTGCAGCCTCAATCGCCGCATTAAGCGCCAGCAGGTTCGTCTGCTCGGCAACCGCATTGATGGTACCGATAATTGTAGCTACCTTTCCTGAAAGCTCACTAACGGTCTGAAGCTGCTCTTCGGTTGCCTTGGTGCTGCTGCTGATAATATTCATTGCTTCTACCGTATCAATAACCTGCGCTCTTCCCCGCTTCGCAGCCTGATTGGTAAGATCCGCATTGCCTGAGGTTGCCGACGCCTTACTCTGCGCCATCTGTACCAGACTGGAGAGCTGCACCAGCACCTGTGAAGCGTTAATAACAGACTGATTGCTGTTCTCCGCGCCTGAGGCGATTTCCTGGGTGCTTGAGCTGATCTCTTGAATGGACGCGCTGATCTCTTCCGAAGAGGCTGCCATTTCTTCGGACATCGAAGTCAGGGTAACAGAGCCAGCCCGTACCTTCTCAATAATCGCCTCCTGCTTGTCAATCATCGCATTGAAGGATTCACTTAATGTCTGAAGCTCGTCGCCCGAACGGATAGAGGTATGTACGGTCAAATCCCCATCGCCGGCAAGGGACATAGCCTTCTCCAGCTTGATAATCGGATTCACAATATTGCGTGTGGTGAAGAAATAAGCCACGAGCAGAGCAACGAGTATAAATGCAATAGTGACCAAAAGCGTAGTACTGCGGATTTCTGTCGCAGGAGTCATATATTCCTTAACATTGGCCGTCGTGGCCACGATCCAATTCCCCGCAGGCTGAAAGGAAACGTACTTATGGACGCCTTCATAGGTATAGAAGCCATCCGAAGCTTTTCCGCTCTTCATAATCTGCACAAGATCGTTCAATTCCTTATTGCTGTTGCCGTCCAGTGTTTCCTTAAGAATCTTTCCTTTGTCGGGGTGATAGACAATAAGACCTGTACGGTCAATCATATAACCGTATCCGCTGTCTCCAATCTTAACTTCGGCTACAGGAGCGGAGATGGTATCAAAAACGACCGTTCCGATAAGCACGCCTGTAACTTGCCCACCCTGCTGAAGAGGGCGGGCAACCGCTACGATATGCTGATTGGTCTCCTTGGAGAGAATGACCTCACTGACAGCGTCTTTTCCTTGAAGCGCCTGCTGAAAATATTCCCGGTCCTTCACACTCAGCTCCGGGTTCTCGGAGCTGCTGGTCAGCAGCACTTGTCCGTTTTTGTCCGCGATAAGCAGCGAGTCCAGCAGCTTATCATAGTCCTTCTTCAGGCCGGAGATATAATCATAGGCCAGACTCTTGTCTGCCGCCCCTTCAGGGCTGGCGGCAAAGCTAGCCAGGGTGTTGTTCTTGCTGGCAATGCCCAGATAATTGCCTACAGCTTCAAGCTGGGCATCGACTGACTTGGCAGCCGAGTTTGTGGTGTCACGCAACTCCTCTTCAATCGTTTTTTGCAGCGCATCCGAAGCCAGATTATAGGAGATGACGCCGGAAATAGATAGCGGCACACTTATAATAAGGAACAGCAGGATGCTAATCTTTACTTTTAAACTTAATTTCACAGGATTCTCCCCTTTTTATTTCTACGAGGGACATACGCATTTGCTGATGTACATCGTATTGTGAATCATCTCCACACTATCCGAGTAGCAGCGGATCAGGTATAATCCTCTTCCGCCTTCATCAAGCAATTCGTCATTGCTGATGGTATCCGGAAAGACCAGCGCCGCCCCTCCCTCCCCGGAGTCCTCCACCTGGAGGTTAAGCTGCTCGCCGCTGAGCAAATATCTAATCGTGATCGGTTTGGTGCAATCGCTGTGATTGCCGTGATAGTAGGCATTCGTGATGGCTTCAATCAGAATCAGCCGGATGTCAAAGGCATAGTCCTCCAGATGAAGCTCCTGAATGATCCTGTCAATAATCTTCTGGTGATTCTCCAAACCGTGAAACCTGATTTCCTTCTGAACAGCTTCCATAAACCTCTCCTTCTTCATTTGATATTCAGGCTGAGCCAGGTGCAGTCATCCTGCAGACTAGCGCCGGCAAGCTTCGCAGACAGATAATCATAGTCACGGCCCAGCTCTTCGTTATCGTACAGAAGCTCCATCCCGTCGCTATAGAAGCAAAAACGGTCGCCCGAATAAAAGGCTACTGTCTTCTCCTCAAATTCACTGTTGCCGAACATTCCGAGCGGCGCGCCTTTGACCGTAATGCTCTCGGCCTCCTGATCCTTCGGGATATACAAAAACTCATTAATCCCGGCGCCTGCCGCTTTAAGTACCCCGGCCGTGAAGTCGAGCTGAAAGCAGCAGGCGGCAATATAATCCTCACCCAGATGCTGCAGCGCCTTTTGATTCAGATCCTTCAAGACCTGCAGAGGTTCATAGGTTGCAGCGAGGCAGTCCAGAAACAGCACCCGCAGTGCGGAGATGCTCAGCGCAGCCGAAATGCCTTTGCCCGTGACATCAGCGATCATTCCGATTACCCGCTCTTCATCTATTTTGTGAAAAATAAAGAAATCGCCGCTGAGCGTTCTGGCCGGGATATACAGCTTGTCCAGCTCTGCCTTGTCCTCCAGCGGAAACGTAATGGAATGCCGGTGATTCTGCAGCTTGACCGCGCGTTCCACTTCCTTCTTGCTCTCCGTGATATCTCTCAGCACCAATTGCAGCGCCTTTTCTTCCTCATACACAATCGGCACACCTGAGATTTCTACATCAAACACACGTTTGTCATGCCGGATGAACCGCTGTTCAATGCGAAAGCTTTCTTTGGAGGTTGTGCCCCAGGTCTTCAGGTTGTTATCCTTAGCGCTGCTGATGTATTCCTCTTTAAAAAAAGCCTCGATTCCGCGCCCGATCAGCTCCCACTTCTTCTTGCCGAACATTTTTTCCGTTTGCTTGTTGGCGAACAGAATGGTGCCGCCGCTGTACACCAGAATGGCTTCAGGGCACAGCTCAACCAGATCCCTATACCTCTCTTCGCTCTCCCGAAGTCTTTGCTCCGAACGGACCCGCTCGCTGATATCATGGATAACCGTGTAGATACATGATCTTCCAAGCATAGTCATCATACCGGTGTGGATTTCCACATCAATCAATTGCCCCCCGGCCAAAAGATGCCTGTCCATAAACACGCGGTTTTTTCCGCCTTCTCCACCGGGCATTGCACTCTTCAGGAACCCTTCCGTTCCGGCCTCGCTGTCCGCCTGCAGATCGGTTATATGAAGTTTTCTGAAGATACGCGGGCTGTATCCGTAGAATTCACAAGCTGCCCGGTTCGCATCGGTGATGCGGCCGTCCACCGGGTCTACCATTAAAGTGATCAGATGGTTGTTCTCATAAATGCAGCCATAATGCTCCATGCACTGTACTGGACTGGGAGTCTTGAGCAAATTCTTGCAATTTTTAACTGTAACCATTCTTAATCCTCTATTCTGCTTCAGCATTAAACCTTACCATTATATGCATTTTATCTGCAGCCAGCCGTGAATTCTGACACACATAGCACAAAAACTCGATATTTGTCACAAAAAAACCCGCGCATCCCCCTTCTAAGGAAGGAGAACACGCGGGTTATTTGTTCATACTGTTTACAGCTCAGTCAGGATAATTGTACCGTTAGGGGTAATTGCCAAAGTATGCTCGTATTGTGCCGACAAGCCGCCGTCGATGGTCCGGGCTGTCCATCCGTCTGCATCCACCTTGGTCCGGTAGCTGCCGGTGTTCAGCATCGGCTCGATGGTAAATACCATGCCTTCCTTGATGCGCGGCCCTTTGCCGGCCGGTCCATAGTGCGGCACCTCCGGCGCTTCGTGCATTTCGGAGCCGATACCATGCCCGATGAAATCACGGACAACCGAGAAGCCGTTAGACTCGGCATAGACCTGCACCGCATGGGCGACATCACCGATCCGGTTGCCGGCCACCGCCTGTTCAATGCCTTTGAAGAGCGACTCTTTGGTTGTCTTCAGCAATTTGTCCGCCTGCTCGCTGATCGTGCCGACGCTATAGGACCAGGCCGAATCTGCCAGCCAGCCATTCAGGTTCACGACCATATCAATGGTCACGATATCCCCGTCTTTCAGCTCCTCATGCTTCGGAAATCCATGACAAATCACATCATTCACAGATGCGCAGGTTGCGTATGGGTAACCGTGATACCCTTTTTGCTCCGGGGTTGCCCCTTGGGAAAGTATGAATTTCTCGGCAAACTGGTCAATCTCCCAGGTAGTGATTCCCGGTTTAATCATTTGCGCGATTTGCCGGTGGCATTCCGCAAGAATTTTGCCGGCTGCCCGCATTTTTTCGATCTCTTCCATCGTTTTCATGATGATCATACATTTCGCCTCTTCTGTACAGAACGCATTACTCACTATAATGGCTCTTAGTTATGGTTTTTTGGTTCTCCTTTATATTATGTAAGAAAATCGCCGGAAATCCAAATTTAATCTTGCTTGCTCCAAAATAAATAACGAATCTGTCCGCCCTGCTGCCAGGAAGAACAGATTCGTTAGATTAATCAATCATGGAAATGGATTCCCGAGGTAACGGCTTTGACGTATCCGCTGCGGATCACAAAGTCCCCGAAATGCTCGCCCGCCTCCCGCTCTTTGGCATAGCGGTGAATAATCGGCGTGAGAGTCTCCAGAATTTCCTTCTCATCAATATTTTCCTTGTACAGCTTATTTAATCTGTCCCCGCTAAAGCCCGCGCCCAGATACATATTATATCTGCCGGGAGCCTTGCCAATGAAGGAGATTTCGCCCAGTGCCGGTCTGGCGCAGCCGTTCGGACAGCCGGTCATGCGGATAACAATCTCTTCATCGCGGAGACCCGCTTCGTCAATGACCAGCTCCAGCTTATCCAGCAGCAGCGGAAGATACCGCTCCGCCTCAGCCATAGCCAGCCCGCAGGTTGGAAGTGCCACACAGGACATGGCGCTTCTCCGCAGAGCCGTATGATGTGCGCCATCGGTCAGGCCGTATTGCTTGGCAAGCTCATTGACCTTGCGCTTCTTCGCACTGCTTACGCCGCCAATGATCAGATTCTGGTTGGGAGTCAGCCGGAAGTCTCCGCCATGAATTTTGGCAATTTCCCGCAGGCCTGTCATGAGCTGATTGCCTTCACGGTCCTGAATCCGTCCGCTTTGGATATACAGCGTCAGGTTCCATTTGCCATCTACACCCTTAACCCAGCCGTAACGGTCTCCGTTGTGGTCAAAATGATAGCCGCGCGCCGGTTCAAGCTCCCAGCCCAGCCGGTGATGCAGCTCTCCGCTGAACCATTCCAGACCATGACGGTCAATGGTGTATTTGAAGCGGGCATTTTTGCGGACAGAGCGGTTGCCGTAGTCGCGCTGAATCGTAACGGTCTTCTCCGCCACATCAATGACCTGCTCCGGCCGGCAGAAGCCAATCACCCGGCCAAGCTGGGGATAAGTGTTGGTATCGCCATGGGTCATGCCCATGCCGCCGCCGACCGAAACATTGAACCCGGCCAGCTTACCGTCTTCCAGGATGGCGATAAAGCCCAGGTCCTGGGAGAAAACATCCACATCGTTAGAGGGAGGAACGGCCAGGCCGATTTTGAATTTGCGCGGCAGATATACCGGGCCATAGATCGGCTCAACCTGGGTTCCCTCTTTGCTGTCCACAACCTTTTCGCCGTCCAGCCAGATTTCATGGTAGGCAGGTGTGCGCGGTGCCAGATGATCGCTGATCTTGCGGGCCCACTCATATACCTCGCCATGAACCTCGGACTGGTACGGATTGGGCCCGCTCATCACATTGCGGTTGACATCGCCGCAAGCGGCCAGTGTGGTCATCAGTGTATCGTTAATCGTCTTGATCGTCTTTTTCAGATTCCATTTGAGCACCCCATGCATTTGAAAAGCCTGTCTGGTCGTCAGCCGCAGTGTGCCGTTACCGTACTTATGGGCCAGCTCATCCATGACCAGCCACTGCGCCGGAGTAGCGACACCCCCCGGTGCCACAACACGCAGCATGAACTGATAGGCAGGCTCCAGCTTGGAGCGTTCCCGTTCACTCCGCAAATCCCGGTCATCCTGCATATAGCTGCCGTGGAATTTGAGCAGCCGGTTGTCATCCTCAGGCAAGCCTCCGGTGATCGGATTGCTCAGTGTTTCGACTAACGCCCCGCGCAAATAGTTGCTCTCCTGCTTGATATGTTCAACATCACTAGGCGGGCCGCCGATGGGCTTCACCACTGATTCATATTTTGCCACTATTGATCGTCTCCTCCCGCATGTTCTGATATGTTACATAAGATGAACTTAAGAATTTCATATTGGGGCTGGTCATACTGCGGGGAATGTTTGGACTTCCGGCCGCTGTTGTCTTCAAATTTCTTAATTTATACCGCTCTTAGCGGATGAAATTCGAAGACAAAGGCGGACGCTACCGCTCCTCCAATTCCAAACTTCCCCTCCGTACTTCTACCCTCTTTATGTTTTTTCAAGTTCATCTTATATAGAACTTTTATTAATAAACATCACGCTGGTAGCGCTGCTCCTGCTGCAGGCCGTCGAGATAGGCGGCAGCCGCTTCAGGACTCAGGCCGCCCTCCTCCTGAATGACGGTGATCAGCGCGGAATGGACATCATGGGCCATATGCTTCTCATCACCGCACACATAAATGTGGGCGCCCTCCTGCAGCCAGGTATATAGCTCGCGGCTGTGCTCCAGAATCCGGTGCTGCACGTACACCTTCTCTTCGGTATCCCGCGAGAAAGCCACATCCAGCTTATTCAACACACCGTCCTTCAGCATCCGCTGCCAGTCCGTCTGATAGAGGAAGTCGGTCACGAAATGGCGGTCGCCGTAGAACAGCCATGTTTTGCCATCCGCTCCCTGCTCTTCGCGCTCCTCCAGGAAGGAGCGGAACGGCGCAACTCCGGTGCCCGGACCGATCATAATTACAGGCACAGCGGGATCTGCCGGAAGCTTGAAATTCGGATTGTTCTGGATATAGATCGGCAGAGTGTCTCCAGGCTGCACTCTTTCCGCACAGTGAACCGAGCAGACTCCGTAGCGTTCACGGCCATGCGACTGGTAGCGAACCGCGCGGACGGTGAAATGAACCTCATCGGGATTAGCCTTATAGCTGCTGGCAATCGAATACAGCCTTGCAGGCAGCTTGCGCAGAATCGTTACGAAGCTGCGGGCCGGCACGTTCCACGGCGCGAAATCCTGGATCAAATCCAGCAGATCGCGTCCTTGAATATACTCCTTCAGGTCCTGTTGCCGCTCCGATCCCATCAGCTCTTGCAGGGCAGCGGACGAAGACAGCTTCGCCGCCTGCTCCAGCAGCGGCTTGGTCAGGACGGTTATCTCATAATGGCGAAGCAGGGCTTCCTTCAGCGGACCCTCTTCACCTTTTTTGTTCAGTTGAACGGCTTCATCGGGATTCCAGCCCATAGCGGCAATGATCTCCTCTACCATCCGGGGATGATTCTCCGGATAGACTCCGAGGGCGTCCCCCGGTTCAAAGGTAAGATCGGAGCCTGCCAGCGATAGCTCCAGGTGACGCGTCTCCCGGTCTGAGCCGCGGCCGTTCAGATTCAAATTCTCCAGCACCTCGGCATGAAACGGGTTATTCCGTGAATATGCCGATTGCGGCAGCTCAGCTTGCCCGGCAGCCGGTACAGCCTGCCCAGCAATGCCCGGGGCATGCTGCGCACCGTTTAGGGCGCTGAGCACCTGCCCAGTCCACTCTGCCACCTGCTCATCGTAATCAAGATCGCAATCTACACGCGGACTAAGCCGCTCACCGCCGAGCTCTTCCAGCTTCTGATCGAAGTCTTTGCCTGTCTGGCAGAAAAATTCATAGGAGGTATCGCCGAGCGCCAGCACGGAGAAACGCAGATGACCAAGCTGCGGCGCTCTCTTGCTATACAGAAATTCGTGAAAGGAACGGGCATTATCCGGCGGCTCGCCTTCGCCGTGGGTGCTGACCAGAAGCAGCAGGTTCTCCACCTTCTTCAGCGCGTTAGGCTTGAAGCTGTTCATCGCCATTGTCGTAACCTGGAGACCTTGCTCCTCTAGCTTGCGGGATAGGCCGGACGCGAGGCGCTGGCAGTTGCCCGTCTGGGAGCCGAACAGCACCGTCACTTCGCGGGATACCGCCGGCTGCACTGCTGCAGGCAAGCCTTCCGTGCCTGTGACAATTAACGGAAGGGCAGTCACTGAAGCTGCAGATCCGGCTGTGCTCTCCTGCAATGAGAGTGCGGCTAAATATCCGCCGAGCCAAATCCGCTGCGAGCCTGTAAGTGACGGCAGAAGGCGGTTCAGAAGCTCAATCTGTTCCTCGTTGAAAGGACTGTTCGTAACTTGTAATTGCAACAATATCGACCTCTCCTCAGCATGAAATCTGCTTCCCTTTTAACATCTTTGAATCAGGCTATCACAATTATAAGAAACGAGCAACGAGTCCGGATCCGCCCAATTTTTACACTATCAGGTATATAATCCCATAAAATGCGCAAAAGCCGCTTAAATCAGAGTAAAAAGCTCTGATTTAACCGACTTCATTACAATTAATGATAACTTCTATTAGATAAAATGATAGTTGATTGATGTGAATCCCCTTGTTAACACTCAGCCAAAACCAATCCGGAGACATTCGCCGGCCCCCTGGTCAGCAGCATCACCAGCTGCCCTGCCATAAAGGCAGGAGAATATTTCATATCGTTATTCAGCCACCAGAAAATGGCCCCTAAATAAAGTGATGATAACAGCTCAACAAATAAATCCTTCGAGATCAGGGGCTGCTCCTGGAAGCCTTGATCAAGTTTTTGAATGAGCAAGCGCCCAAGCTTCTGGCGAAAGTCATGAATTCCATGCCCGCCGAGCATCGCCGTATAGAAGGGTGCGTCCTCTGCAATGGTTGCCAGAATCTTTTCTATGTCACGGGTCAGGCCCTCCAGGTTCAAATGCCCCTCCTGTACATGTGCCCCCGGAATAATCAGTGAGACTAGCTTGCCAGTCACTTCATCAACGGTTGTGTTCAGCAGTTCATACTTATCATTGTAATGCAGATAAAAGGTGGAGCGGTTAATTTGAGCTTGCTCAGCAATATCGTTTACTGTGACAGCCTCAAACCCTTTTTCAGCGATTAAGCTAATCAGAGCACCCCGGATCAGCTTTCTCGTCTTCAATACACGCAAATCGGTTTCTTTAGACATCCTTCGTCCCTCCGTCTATAATCTCCCAGATTCTCCACACTGCCAGCCGGGGTTGATGTATATCCAACAAAAAGCCAAATATCAATGATTGCCGTTCTCCCCATGGAAAAGTATAGTTCGTTGTATCCAATTAAGAAAGCAGGCGATATCAGTATGACAGAGGGACAAAGAACAATATCCGATTTTCCGGTAGGCTTTTATTATGATCTCCATCAGGATTTCAGCATCAATTTTCAGATGAACCGCTTTTACAGCTGGATCAACGATTCGGAGATGCTGGAGGAAATGCGCACAGCGGCTTCCCGTATCCACAACTACGCGGATTTAATCGAGATTTTTCTGGAACTAAACGGGCAGGCGGCTGAAGCCGGTAAAAAGCTCAAGGCAGCTTATTATCTGCGCGGTGCTGAATTCTACATGCCGGAAGACCATCCCTTGAAGCAAGCCTCCCGCCAGCAATTTATTGCTTTGACAAGAGCGCACTATAACGTGCAAGCGAACCAGCATTATGATATTCCCTATGAGCACGGCTTCCTCTCTTCGTACCGTTTTTCGCCCCAAGCTCCGGCAAAAGGCAGCATCGTCATGTTTGGCGGATTTGACAGCTATATTGAGGAATTGTTCCTGATGGCACTCGTGTTAAAGGATGCGGGATACGATGTGGTGTGTTTTGATGGTCCCGGTCAAGGAGCCGCCCTAGAGGATTGGAAGCTGCCATTGACTCATGAATGGGAGAAGCCGGTAAAAGCGGTGCTGGACTTTTTTGAGCTGGATGAGGTTACGCTGATCGGACTATCCCTGGGCGGATATCTGGTGCTCCGTGCTGCAGCTTTTGAGAAGAGGGTCAAACGGGCCATAGCCGATGATATTTGTGCGGATTTTTATAAAGCTCTGTTAAAACAGACGGGGCCTCATCTTGCGGAGAAAATCCATGATCTTATGCTTGGTGAAAATGAAGATGAGATTAATTCACTCTTCCTCCGGGTGATGGAGCAAAATTTAATGCTGAATTGGGGAATACGGCAAGGTATGCATGTGACCGGAAGTCATACTCCATACGGATTTCTGAAACAGGCCAAACTCTACAACACGGCCCAAATCTCCCCGCTCCTCACGCAGGATGTTCTTCTTTTAGCGGGGCAGGAGGATCACTATATCCCGCTTGTTCAATTCTCCGAACAGAGCAGCTCCCTTACGCATGTACGGTCACTGACCACCCGTTTATTCACGCGCCAGGAGCAGGCCCAGAACCATTGCCATGTGGGCAACATCGGTCTCTCCATTGATGTTATCTTACACTGGATCCAGCAAATGGAGAGATGAATGTGAGCCTTATCTTTATCTTTTAAATGCTACGCGCTTTAGTTGTCCCATCAACAGATGCACCACAATCAGCAGACCGCCGGCATTGATCGCCAGATCGGCAAGATTCAGAATGCCGCCACGGCTTCCGAAGACCAGAAAATCAGTGACCTGATGGTAGATTACGCGGTCAATGGCGTTGCCAATCGCACCGCCGACCAGAAAACCGCTGGCCGCTTCCAGAACAGGTCCGCGAAGCTCCCCCTTGCGTCTGTAATAGAAAATTGCAACAACGAAGAGCACAGCCACAATGGCGAAATACTTCCCGTAGCCCTGAAAGGAGCTGAACGCTGCCCCGCTGTTCTCATAATAAGTAAACTGAAGATGCCCGCTCCAGAAGGGAACGGTTTCCCCCAGCCCCATGTTGGAGCGAACGATCCACTTGGCAGCCTGGTCTGCGATAATCACCAGTGCTGAAATCAAATAAAATAACATAATGGTTCCCCTCTCCACACTCGGCAAAAGTTAGAATTACGGCGTTCTCAGAGTCCAGCTTATCACATCAGCCCCCCACATTCATCTCTGCTCTTTCTTTCCGGGAACTGCTAAATCCAATAATTCATAAAAACTTTGGTTGAAGACAGCCCCTTCCTTTGCCATAATAATTGAAACGGTTCATTCCGTTAAAGCGGCGGATGAACAGAGCACAAGATAGGAGGCTTTTTCATTGAAGGGGATTATTACGGTACTGGGAAAAGACAAGGTAGGTATTATCGCAAAGGTCTGCACATACCTCGCAGGCCACAATCTCAACATTCTGGATATTTCGCAGACGATTGTGCAGGACTATTTCAACATGATGATGATTGTGGATATTTCCGCGCCAAGCAAGTCCTTTGAGGAAATTGTCGAGGACCTGCAGCGGGTGGGGGAAGAGATCGGCGTGGAAATCAAGCTCCAGCATGAGGATATTTTCAATATTATGCACCGGATTTAAGCAGCCTGAACACTACTGCGAGGAAGCCATCGTCAACAAAACTTAAGGAGCATACCTATGATTTCAATTGTAGAAGTACAGGAAACGAATAAAATGATCCGGGAAATGAATCTGGATGTCCGTACCATTACGATGGGAATCAGCCTGATGGACTGCGCCCATACAGATATGCGGGTGTTTAACCAGAATGTGTACGACAAAATCACCCGTTCCGCCGAGAAGCTGGTCAAAACCGGTGAAGATCTGGAACGGCAATTCGGCGTGCCGATTGTCAACAAGCGGATTTCGGTGACTCCAATCTCCATTGCTGCCGGAGCGGTTCATACCGATACCTATGTGCCGGTTGCAGAAATACTGGACCAGGCAGCCAAAGAGGTCGGCGTTAACTTCATCGGCGGCTTCTCGGCGCTTGTACAGAAGGGCTGCACCAAGGGTGACCGGATTCTGATTGACAGCATCCCGGAAGCGCTGGCTGTTACCGAAAGAGTCTGCTCCTCCGTCAACGTCGGCTCCTCGCGCAGCGGAATCAACATGGATGCCGTAAAGCTGATGGGCGACATTATCCTCCAGACGGCTGAACGCACCAAGGAACGCGATTCCATCGGCTGCGCCAAGCTGGTGGTTTTCTGCAATGCGGTTGAGGACAACCCGTTCATGGCCGGCGCTTTTCACGGGGTTGGTGAGCGCGAATGCGTAATCAACGTTGGTGTCAGCGGACCAGGCGTAATCAAGCGTGCACTGGAGGAAGTTAAAGGACAGGACTTCGAAACGCTCTGCGAAACGATCAAGCGGACCGCCTTCAAGGTTACCCGCGTCGGCCAGCTCGTTGCCCAGGAAGCCTCGAAACGGCTGAACGTGCCTTTCGGCATTATTGATCTGTCGCTTGCGCCAACTCCGCTGATCGGTGATTCCATCGCCGAGATTTTCCAGGTGATGGGGCTGGAGGAAGCCGGGGCGCCGGGAACTACGGCCGCGCTCGCCATCCTTAATGACAATGTCAAAAAAGGCGGCGTCATGGCCTCCTCCTATGTCGGGGGACTCAGCGGCGCTTTTATCCCGGTCAGTGAAGACCACGGCATGATCCAGGCTGTGCAGCGCGGTGCGCTGACGCTGGAGAAGCTGGAAGCCATGACCTGCGTGTGCTCGGTCGGCCTTGACATGATCGCCATTCCCGGCAGCACCAGCAAAGAAACCATCGCCGGCATCATCGCCGACGAGGCCGCAATCGGTATGGTGAACAACAAGACGACTGCGATTCGCGTCATCCCGGTCATCGGCAAGGAAGTAGGCGAAATGGTTGAATTCGGCGGGCTGCTCGGCTATGCCCCGGTAATGGCCGTGAACCCGTTCAACTGTGCAGGATTCGTAGGCCGGGGCGGACGTATTCCCGCCCCGATCCACAGCTTCAAGAATTAGCCAGATCGTCAGACTCTACATGTTGGAGTTCAAACGATACTCTGCCGAACGGATTAAGGCGTGAAGATCACACTGCAGGCGTATCAGGCCCTACGAACAGAATCATTTCCTGATCGACCGGAAGAGTCTACCCGTTTGTAACGGACCGAGCAGCTCTTATTTCTACTGGAAGTCATTGTTCTGCAAGTTAGCGGACTCCAGTGCCGTTATGGGCGGATATTCACCCCAAATATACCTGCCGAAGAGGCGATAAGCGCGTTTCGGTCCGTTAGCTCGGCTAAATATACCCCTTTCGGGAAAATAACGGCTTTACGGTCCGTCCCTCGTATTTAAGGGGTATTCTCACGAATACTCACTCATTCGCAGGATTTCATCGCAATGAAGCGGTGGAGAAGGTTAGTTTGGGGTGGAGAGGGAGCCGCCAGAATGCTAGCGGGCATGCAGGA
>NZ_JBVYOK010000029.1:0-62633 GCF_056120445.1 Paenibacillus sp. sgz302115 | reverse complement strand
GGCGTCGGCGTTGGTGTCGGCTCCGGCGTTGGTGTCTGCGTTGGTGTTGGTGTCGGCGTCGGCGTTGGTGTTGGTGTTGGTGTTGGCGTTGGTGTCGGCGTTGGCGTCGGCGTCGGCGTTGGTGTCGGCTCCGGCGTTGGTGTCGGCGTTGGTGTTGGTGTCGGCGTTGGCGTCGGCGTCGGCGTTGGTGTCGGCTCCGGCGTTGGTGTCGGCGTTGGTGTTGGTGTCGGCGTCGGCGTTGGTGTTGGCGTCGGCTCCGGCGTTGGCGTTGGCGTTGGTGTCGGCGTTGGCGTTGGTGTCGGCGTCGGCGTTGGTGTTGGTGTTGGTGTTGGCGTCGGTTTTGGCGTCGGTGTCGGTTTCGGCGTCGGCGTCGGTTTTGGCGTCGGCGGTGGTGTCGGCGTCGATGTTGGTGTTGGCGTCGGCGTCGGCGTCGGTTTTGGTGTTGGTGTTGGTGTTGGCGTTGGTGTCGGCGTCGGCGTTGGTGTCGGCGTCGGCGTTGGCGTCGCCGTCGGTTTTGGCGTTGCCGTTGGTTTTGGCGTTTCCGTCGGTTTTGGCGTTTCCGTCGGTTTTGGCGTCGGCGTCGGTTTTGGCGTCGGCGTTGGTTTTGGCGTCGGCGTTGGTTTTGGCGTCGGCGTCGGTTTTGGCGTCGGCGTTGGTTTTGGTGTCGGCGTCGGTTTCGGCGTTGCCGTCGGTTTTGGCGTTTCCGTTGGTTTTGGCGTCGCCGTCGGTTTTGGCGTCGGCGTTGGTGTTGACGTCGGTGTTGGCGTCGGCGTCGGTTTTGGCGTTTCCGTTGGCGTCGGCGTCGGTTTTGGCGTCGCCGTCGGCGTCGGCGTCGGTGTTGGTGTCGGTGTCGGTGTCGGCGTCGGTGTCGGCGTTGGTGTCGGTGTCGGCGTTGGTGTTGGCGTCGCCGTCGGTGTCGGCGTCGGCGTCGGCGTCGGTTTTGGCGTCGGCGTTGGTGTTGGCGTCGGTGTCGGTGTCGCACTCGGTGTTGGTGTTGGCGTTAAAGGTGGTTCCGTTCCCTGGTACGGATAATGGTGCATCTGCACATGTCCGTTGAACGATTTTGCAATGAGTGTGCCGTGCAGTTCCGCATAATCATAGTACACTTCGGCCCGTGGCGCTAATATAGTGCCATTAATGGTTGTGTTGCCAATTTTCAAATCAGTGGCTTCATAAAAATTAAATAATACCTTATTGGGATTGCTCCCATCAATTTGAAAGCTCGGGATTTTCACTGAGGTCCCGCTTACATTGATAACAACCGTTGCATTCCCCGTTATATTGAACACCATATTATTGGTCGCTGCCCAATCGGCTGCAGTCATATTTATAACATTGTAGGGCTTTGGGGCATTGATGGTTATTTTTCCATAATCCCTGACAAAGGGCTGTGTCTGCGGCAATGCGGCCAGCTCGCTCGAACGCCCGATCAAAAACTGCTCCTCCGCTGCGAAATCAATCGGTGTATCTTTTCGCGAGCCCCCCTGAAGTGTAGTGCTTGAATCAGCCGTTAGAGTACCACCGTATACAGTTGTTCCATGAACAGTCCCATTCGAAAAAGTAATGTTCTTGCCGGCGATAAGCACGTCTCCGCCCGGGGCATCCTTGGATACACCGTACCCCTGCAAAGTAATATTCCCTGCGGCCGCGAGCCTTCCATGAATCTGATCGTATGACTGCGTAAAATCCCCAAAGATAAAAGCATTAAAATTGCCGGCTACCCCCAAAACCGGTGTAGGAGTATAGGGCATACTGGCCGCTGCTTTAACCTCCCATCCCCCAGTAATCACACTGCCTACTGTCAGCATTCCTGCCAATAGCAGAGCTGCCGTCTTTTGCATTTTTTTCTTCAATCGCATGCACCTCCTATTAATTACTCTATGATTTCAAGAAAAAACTATAACAACAAAAAGACCGCCAAGAAGGGTTAGCTTCACGGCGGCCGGACAATCATAACCTGTCTAGCAGGCTTTAGATTCCTGACTTTGCGTCCCGTTCTTTCGAACGGTTTGCGTTTTACATGATCGTATGATTTTTTTAAATTTCAGATAGTCTATGATATTTGTTACTTTCGACCTAATGTCAGTTTAGCCGCTCCACCTCCATATTGTCAATCTATTCCTTTTTATTTTTTTGGAAGCTTGGATGAGAAAATCCGCTGCAAACCGCCATGCATAAGGATTAACCAGCTTGATCCAGTCTGAAACAGTGTTCAACAACGGCGTATCCGGTAGCTTCTTCTGCTTCATGTAATCTTCTCGTTATTCGAAACCACTAATTTTCATTATTAAAATTTAGTCTTTTTGAACTATTTGTCGAACATTGCTGCGTGAAGTCCAACCATCCTTATAATGCAAAAAAACTGTCGCCGAAAGTTACCGGCAGCAGTTTTTCAAAAGATAAAAATTTATATGTTTTACCCCATAAATTATCCTTATCTTTCTGGAGAAACGGAAGCCGTTTCTTCTTGTCGACATCTATGTATGCTATATGCGCTATCGTGTCCAGGCAATGCGGATATAGCGGGTTTGCATTTTATAACAGTTGCATCCAGCCAATCATGGACACCCAAAGCGGAATACTCAGGAGCAAACCGAATACCAAACCACGGCGGAGACTTCCTTCATGAATCATCACAATTCTCCTTTTGAGGTGCTTTATTTTTTCAAGCTTCAATCTTTAATATTTCAATTTTAATATAAAATAATTCTTCTGATTTTATTGTGAAATTTATCACATTTATCGACTTGTTTTAAAATACTATTGATTATTTTTTGAAGGCCGGGTTACAATGCGAATATACGTTCTCTTTATGAGGTGATGAATCCCATGCATAGGGTGGAGAGTACAGACAATACGCTGGTCAAATCTTATATTATGCTGCCGCTGATTATATCGGCTTTTGAGCGCGATGCTGCCATTCTGTCCAAGGAGCTGCGCACCCCCGCCCCCTACATAGAGGTTCTTAATACAGCCGCGAATGCGGCAACCGCTGATCTGCGTGATGTGCGTGCTGAAATGAGAACACGGGGCGTCAAGGTCTACGAACAACTACGGCGGGAGGACGGTATGGAGGTCAAATTTGTCTGCCGGGGGTATCATGAGCGGATGCTGCTGCTGGACCATATCATTGCCACTCAGGCCACGATCCATATGCGCAAATACCTGAAGCTGGATATCTCCAGTTCCCGGATGCGAAGCAGCTAAATGCCTTATTTTCTCACAAAAAAAGGCCCCGCCATAAAAGCCGGCAAGACCATAAGTGGATAACAATCACATTAATACCTTCCAATAGCCCAGCGAGCCAAGAATAACAATCAGCGCTACAGGATATAGAATTTTTCGGCTCACCTTGTCCTTAAACGTAAAAAACAAGCAAAGCATACAAAGCCACGCAATAAGAAGACTTCCCATTCCTTATGCATACGCCCTTTCCTGTGTATCCGGATTAGCTCCTGGCGCAAGACTGCGCTTCAAAACATATATACTAAGATTACCCGCGAGCTAACCCAATCATACCACTAAACAGCTTGGATAGCTCCCCAAAGAGAATACTACTCCCTCTCCGGGACAGGGTGCTCCCAGAAACTCAGCCGTCCTTTAGCAGGTATGGGGTCAGCAAGCAAATCTGCACCTTCCAGCTTCCAGGCAAACCGCCCTTCAGCATAATCGCCAAAAATATATTCATTGCCGCCCGGCCAACCCTCCCCGGCATTCTCAGGAGTCACCTCATGGCACTCGGTAAGGCGGCATGTGGCGATAATGGCTCCGGCGGGCAGATTGTCAGCGGTGAATCCGTGCCGGGCCAATACCGATTTATACGGCTCTTGTCTGCACACGGACTTGTCTATGCCCATCCCGGCATGAATAGCCAGTTCACCGCGATAAGATGTTCTCCATGAACGGGTTTCGAATTGCTTTTCTCCAAGAGCGGCCAATGTCGCCCAGGGCTGCCGGATCGTCAAGCATCTCATTGTCGCCGCCTCCTCACCCTAACAAAAAATGCAATCCAAAGCTCTATAAGCTCCCGGCGGCGATGGCCTCAATCTCAATCAACAGATCATCCCTGATCAGCTTGCGGACTTCAACTGCTGAGCTGGCCGGCGGATTGAGGGTATTGATGTACTGGTCCCGAATATCCCGGACAACCTGCATTTTGGAAATGTCGGTCACAAAAAACGTCAATTTCACCACATCATCAAAGCTGGCTTCCGCAGCCTCCAAGGCGCCTTTGATATTTTCAAATACTTGCTTTGTCTGTGCCGCCAGATCCCCTGCCCCTACAACTTGGCCATCCTTGTTCATGGCTATCTGTCCGGAGATATAGAGCGTCCGTGCATTCCTGACTTCCACCACACTCGTGTACCCGGAGGATACCGGCAAGGTTTCAGGATTTATAAATTTCACCCGTTCATTCTGCATGTAGGCTTCCCCCATTCCAATGAATCCAATGGTGTATAAGCTCTGGAATCATATAAAGATAAGGATTAACAATCATCCTATGCATTGCAACAAAAAATAAAGCCGGGGCGCTTGTTCCCGCATCAATTCCACCCGGGGAGGGCGAAGTTGACGGCTCCGGTTTTTCAAGCCCATATTGCTCTGTCAGCCTATCTTTTGTTCCACTGTCGATAACAGTTCCGTCAACCGCCGCGTAGATAAGTCCAGGCTGCAAAAAGGCCGCCATGAAGATCAGTAAAGCTGTGAATAGGATTACGGATTTTTTCTTAGTGCTCATCATTACCATCCTTATTAACGGACTCATACCGCTGGCGGATTTCAAGATTTTTGGCATGATTATATAGATCCAAAGCCACAATCCCTCTGCGTGCAAGCTTCACAAATAGAACAAAAGCATAGATCCCTAGTCCAGTGCATACCAGCCAAACTAAGAATGCAAATACACTAAATCCTCCAAAAAATATACCTGGCTGCGACACCATTTCTTCACGCCCCTATCCATATTGTTGTCGGCACTTTCCGAACTCAATACTGTTTAGTATATTGGATATGGAACAATATGTAAATCTCCCCGAAAGTCCGTAAACTGTGCTTTAAAGGTCTAACCATGATTTTGCCATGCGAAATGCCACCCGCCTAAATGTTATAGTAGTGTTATACAGGAGGTGCTATTTATGATAAATAACGATGAACAATTTATTGAAGTAGCTATAAAAATGGCTTTTAAGGCTAGAGAAGAGGGAAATGAACCCTTCGGTGCAATCTTAGTAAAAAATAACGAAATTGTAATGTATGGAGAAAATAAAATAAATAGTTATTGTGATCCTACACATCATGTTGAAATTGGACTTATACGCACTTTTTGCTCTGAGAACAACATTTTTGATCTTAATGAATATACTTTGTATACCAGCTGTGAACCTTGCGTAATGTGTACAGGAGCTATGGTATGGTCTAATTTAGGAAAAATAGTCTATAGTGTGTCACATGATCAGCTGGCAGAAATTGCAGGCAGTAATATAATGATTTCATGTAAGGAAGTTATCGAAAAAAGTCCACATAAGCCGGTCGTAATAGAAAAAGTATTAAATGCCGAAGGGCTAAAAGTATTCGAGGGATATACCTTTTCCCATTGAATTCACTTCCATGTTATTCGAGTATTTCAGAATAACATGGATATTTTTTCCCCACAAAAAAAGCACGACCCCCAAAACCCCGGAAGCCGCGCCATGATTGAATTCTTAAGGATGCTGGTGAAGGGAATTGAACCCCCGGCCTACGCATTACGAGTGCGTTGCTCTACCCCTGAGCTACACCAGCTTAAAGCATACTTTTTCTGTCAAACAAAATACATTATACAGCGTCTGGAGAAAAACGCAACCCTTTCTCTCATAGTCCTTGCCTTTAACCCCAGCCTGCCCGCTCTTCCTTCGGTCTAGTCTCCCGGAACTATTGCTCCAGCAGCTTGCGCTCCACCGACTCCAGCTTGCTGCGGCTCGTAGAGACCTTGTCGCGGCGGTCATCTATCTTAAGTGAAGTAGAGACACGCTGTGCACCCGCTCTAAAAGGAGATTCGTGCAGCGCTTCTACAGCAGCGAGAATCCGCGGCAGCGGTCCTTCGATAATTGTGCCCATAGATGTCAGCTCGTAGGTAATGCCCTCCACCGTCTCCAGCACTCGCTGCATACCGGCCACATAGCTGCTGAGGCTGGTGCTGCCTGTGCCGATCGGAATTACGGTTACTTCGCCAATAGCCATTCGAAATCCCTCCTATATATAAGTCTCCAGTCCCTTCTATTGTAACAACTCCTGTCTGGCGTCACAAATCGCCTGAAGCCCCAGCATCCCTTCCCTCGAAATCCTATGATTGCACTCACTGCAGATATGAAGCCTTTGTGGCGTTTTTTGGGACAATTTATGAATCGGATCCGGCAAAATTTGTCGTTATTCTGTGGATTATCTGTGGATGAATTGTGGACTAACTCCGGAACATCTGTGGACTAGCTGTGGATCATCTGTGCGTAAAGCGGCTGAACCCGCCCGGGGCGCGGACTTGCAAAAAAGTATTTACAAACACAATATATTGGGTTAATTTTATATAGCGACAACAAAATATAGTGGAATCAGGTGCTTCACCTCTACAGGAGTGCTGAAGCTTAATAGGGAAGCGCGGTGCAAATCCGCTGTGGTCCCGCCACTGTAACCGGATGCTCGACAGCGTCATGAAGCGCTGCAGAGCAGTATCCTGAGGCTCATGCCACTGAGGGTCATTCCCCTTGGGAAGGCGCCTTAAGGATTCACCGGGAGCCAGGAGACCTGCCTGTTTCCGGGCACCATTATTTACGCCTGCGAGGAACAGGAGAGGTGTCCGCATGCGGCCTGCACAAGCAGATTTAGCCTTCCCTAAGACGGGGAGCCAAGGCTGCCGATACCTGAAGGCGATAATCCTTATTGCCTTCAGGTATCGGCTTCTGCGGGAAAGCTTATTTCCATGGAGACCATCCGCAAATATCCGCGCTCCGGTTATTTGCGCTACGCATCCGGGCATTTTCCGTCTTCCTCGGCGGGAGATGCTTTTTTATTAATGTCAGTTAGCCTGGTTAGAACGTTCTTATATATCGAGAGGAGAGTGCTGCACAATGACGCTGCTGGAGAAACGGTACAACGCTGAACAAACTACACAAGAGGTTATGTTAGAGGAAGTTATCCATTTGGGGCGCGATATTATCGACAGCCGGGATTTGGATCTGCTGCGTGAGAATGCCAATTTGAACGGGGAGAGCTTTTCCGGCAAAATGAGCAAGTTCGGCAGTGAATACTCCAAGTGGTATGCCCGCAACTTCACAATGCCGCCGCAGCTCGTGCAGGCTTCCCTCGATAATGTGGTGTATGTCCATGACCTGGACCAGTACGTCATCGGAACAACCAACTGCATCTTTATCCCGTTCGAGCGGCTGCTCCGCGAAGGCTTCAACACCGGCAACGGCAGTGTGCGGCCACCGAACTCGATTATGACCGCGATGTCGCTGGTGGCGATTATTTTCCAGTCTCAGCAAAATGCCCAGTACGGCGGCGTATCCGCCAACAAGCTGGATTTCGATCTGGCTCCTTATGTAACGAAATCCTTCGCCAAGCTGTTCCGTAAAGGACTGGAGTACTTCGAAGAAGGACAAGCCGGCGAGCATCTCGGCGAGGTTACCATGAGCCGCAGCGATCTGGCCGAGCAGTACCCTCGGGCCTTCCGCTTTGCCCTGAAGGAGACGGAGAGCGAGACGCTGCAGGCGGCAGAGAGCATGATACATAACCTGAATACGATGTCCAGCCGCTCGGGCGGTCAGATTCCTTTTACCAGCATTAACTATGGTACCTGCACTTCGCCAGAGGGCCAGCTCGTCATCAGCTCACTGCTGACGGCGACCATGAACGGCCTGGGCAGCGGTGAAACGCCGGTGTTCCCTATCCAGATCTTCAAATGCAAGCAAGGTGTCAACCAGCAGCAGGGCGATCCTAACTATGAGCTGTTCCTAAAGGCCGCCGAGTGCTCCGCGCGCAGACTGTATCCGAACTTCGCTAATCTCGATGCGCCGCTCAACCTGCAGTATTATGATCCGGCTGACCCGGATACTGAATTTGCGACAATGGGCTGCCGCACCCGGGTACTGGGCGACCGCTTCGGACGCAACCACTGCTCCGGCAAAGGCAATCTGTCCTTCAACACACTCAACCTGGTGCGTCTCGGGCTGGCTCACGGCACGGTTACAGGCCGCCGCCTGGTAGCCGACGAGCAAGGCTTCTATGATGATCTGAACCATTACATGGACATCGCTCTGGATGGGCTGCTCCACCGCTTCCGCATTCAGGCTGCTCAGAAGGCCAAAGCCTCCGATTTCATGATGCGCGAAGGGGTCTGGGAAGGCGGTCAAGAGCTGGCCCCTGAGGATAGCGTAGGAGAGCTGCTGAAGCACGGCAGTCTGTCCATCGGCTTCATCGGGATGGCAGAGTGCATGAAGGCGATGTACGGCAAGCACCATGGCGAGGATATGGAGATTCATTCCAAAGCGCTCGCCATCGTCCGCCATATGCGGGAATACTGCGACCGCAAGAGCGAGGAGCTTAACCTCAACATCACGCTGTTCGCCACACCGGCTGAAGGACTGTCCGGCAAATTCACGAAGGTGGACCGCAAGGTGCTTGGTTCCATTCCGGGCGTTACCGACCGTGAATACTATACGAACTCCTTCCATGTCCCGGTCTATCATGAGCTAAGCGCAGCCCAGAAGATCAGCCTGGAAGCTCCGTTCCACGAATATTGCAACGCCGGCGCGATCTCTTATGTCGAGTTGAACGGCAATGCCCGCAGCAATCCGGCGGCTTTTGTGAAGATCATCAAGTACGCGCTTGAGCAGCAGGTCAGCTACTTCAGCATCAACCATCCGATTGACCGCTGCTCGGCCTGCGGCTATGAAGGTGTGATCGGCACGAACTGCCCTTCCTGCGACGCGCATGAGAACGATGTGCATATCCGCCGCCTGCGCCGGGTAACCGGCTATCTGACCGGCGATTATCAGACCCGCTTCAACGCCGCCAAGCAAGCCGAAGTACGGGATCGCGTTAAGCATCTATGAATATTTGCGGCTACTACCCTGAATCAATCAACGAGGGAGAGGGCATGCGGGCCGTCATCTTCCTCAGCGGCTGCCGCCACCGCTGCCCGGGCTGCTTCAATCCGAAGACCTGGAATTTCAATTTCGGCGAGCCCTTCACCCTGGAGCGTCAGCGGGAGATTATTGCGGAAATGGCCGCAAATCCGCTGCTGGACGGGCTGACGCTGGCAGGCGGCGATCCTTTTTTCTCGGCAGAGGAGGCTGCGGGCTTCATTCAGGAGCTGCGCAGTGTGCTGCCGGACTTCTCTATCTGGATTTACACAGGCTATACTTACGAAGAGCTTACAGCCGCTCCCGGCTCACCGGAGTGGAACCTGCTGTCCTTGTGCCACGTGGTCATTGACGGCCGATTTGTGGAAGAGCTTAAAGACACCACCCTCCCCTACCGGGGAAGCAGCAACCAGCGGATTATTAACATTCCAGCCAGTCTTGCCGGTACGGAGATCGTACACTGGCAACCGGCTGAGCTATAACTTACGTTAACTTTCAAAAGGCAGGCCAAGCGTAAATGCGGGCCGCCTTCTGCGCTCATATAGTTCAATTTTTGATATTGAAAATTATACCCAAAAAAATGAAGGGATGTATGAACCATGCCACAGCTCGTAGTGAAACCCGACAACCGCCAATTGGCTTTTGATGAAATCCGCCTCTCCGTATACGCCGACCGTATCCTGAAAGGTCTTGACCAGCTAAGCAAAGAAACTCTGCTGCGCGGAGTGCAGTCCAAGCTGCGCCGTGACGAGGTTAGCGGAGAAGAGATCAGCAGCGCCTTCACGATGAGCGCCCTTGAGCTTGTAACCAAGGAGGAGCCGGACTGGAAGTTTGCTGCTGCGCGGTCGCTTTTGACTTCCCTGTACAAAAAAGCTGCCGTCAACCGCCGCTACAAAGCCTACCCGGACGAACCGTATGGCGAGCTCTACCCCCTGATCACCGATCTGGTCAAAAAAGGCATCTACCGCGAAGAGCTGCTTACCTACTATACCAAGGAGCAGATTGTGGAGCTTGGCGGCTGCATCGACTATACGCGCGACCTGCTGTTCGATTATATCGGCCTTTTGACTCTCTCGGACCGTTATCTGGCTCATGATTTTGACGGGCGTGTAATGGAGCTGCCGCAGGAGCGCTATATGATCATCGCCATGTTCCTCATGCACACTGAGCCGGAAGAGAAACGCCTGGATCTGGTAAAAGAAGCCTACTGGGCGATGAGCAACATCTACATGACCGCTGCTACACCAACTATGTCCAACGCAGGTAAAAAGGTTGCCGGGCAGCTCTCCAGCTGCTTCATCGACACTGTGGACGACTCCCTCGAAGGCATCTTCGACTCCAACACCGATGTGGCCCGGCTCAGCAAAATGGGCGGAGGCATCGGCGTCTATCTCGGCAAGGTGCGGGCCCGCGGCTCCGATATCCGCGGTCACAAGAACACCAGCTCCGGCGTCATCCCTTGGATTCGCCAACTCAACAATACCGCTGTCAGCGTAGATCAGCTTGGCACGCGCAAAGGCGCCGTCGCCGTCTACCTTGACGTCTTCCACAAAGACATTCTCGCCTTCCTCGACCTCAAGCTGAACAACGGCGACGAGCGGATGCGCGCGCATGACGTGTTCCACGGCGTCTGCCTGCCCGATCTGTTCATGGAGGCTGTGGAGGCCCGCGGCCACTGGAATCTGTTCTGCCCGCATGAAGTGAAGAAGGTTATGGGCTGGAAGGATGCCAATGGACGCGCACTGGGTCTGGAAGACTTCTATGACGAGGAGCTGGGGCAAGGCACATTCCGCGAAAAATATGCCGAAGCTACCGCCAATCTGGAGCTCTCCCGCATCACGGTTCCGGCCATCGACATCATGAAGCGGATTATGAAATCGCAGCTTGAAACGGGTACGCCTTACATGTTCTATCGTGACACGGTGAACCGTTCCAACCCGAACCGCCACCAGGGGATGGTCTTCTCCTCCAACCTGTGCACGGAGATTATGCAGAATCAGTCGGCTACAGTGATCGAGCAGGAGGAGCTTGTTACGAAGGACGGCCAGACCCGGATTGTCATCTCCAAAATCCCCGGCGATTTCGTAGTCTGCAACCTGAACTCCATCCACCTGGCCCGCGCTGTTCCGGCCGGTGTGCTGGAGCGTCTGGTGCCGATTCAGGTCCGCATGCTCGACAATGTTATCGACATCAACAATATTGAAGTGCTGCAGGCTCAGTATACGAACAGCCAATACCGTGCTGTCGGTCTCGGCACCTTCGGCCTGCATCACCTGCTGGCGCTGGAGGGCATCCGCTGGGAGTCCGAGGAAGCCGTGGAATACAACAATCATCTGTACGAGCACATTAACTATTTGCTAGTGCGCTCTAGCCTTGAACTGGCCCGCGAGAAGGGCCGTTATCCGAAGTTTGCCGGCTCTGACTGGGAGACTGGCGCTTACTTCACCTCACGCGGCTATACCAGCGGCGAGCAGGAAGGCAAATATGTGACGACTGAGCAATGGCGTCAGCTGCAGCAGGAAGTCGCTGCTGACGGCGTGCGCAACGCCTGGATGTTCGCGATTGCCCCGAACGGCTCGACCTCGATCATCGCCGGCTCCACAGCCAGCATTGATCCGCTCTACGAGCTGCTCTCCTACGAGGAGAAAACCACCTACAAGATCGCCAACCCGGCCCCGGATCTGTCCGAGAAGACAATCTGGTACTACAAAACGGCGTTCCTAATTGACCAGAACTGGTCAATCCGCATGGCCTCGGCCCGCCAGCGCCACGTTGACCAGGGACAGAGCTTCAACCTGTACGTGACTCCGGACATCAAGGCCACCGATTTCCTGGCGCTGCACCTGAACGCCTGGAAGGGCGGACTGAAATCGACCTATTACGTGCGGAGCCGTGCCTTGACTATAGAAGAGTGCGAGTCTTGCGCGAGCTAATTATCTTAATGCCTTGCATAGAAAAACGGTGATGTATTCGTCACTACGAGGAACGTTGGGGCTTCCGGCCGCTGTTCGCGGCGGAATCCGCAGACAGCTTAGACTGAGGATTGCCGGTTTTGCGCCGGAAGGCTTTCCGGTGCAGAGCCTTCGGCGATCTTTCTCGCCTCTTCAGCTCCACACGCACCGCCCTGCCTTGCCGAATAACTGCACTTTGTACAGCTATAGCCTGGCATTTGGCAGATAAACACAATTTAGCTGCACTCTGTACAATTATCCAGGCGGAAATCGGCTAAATTGCAGGAATTCTCTATTTTTAATTGCAGAAACTACAGTTATAGCTCATGAAAAGGCTCCACAGCAGTAAATAACTGCAGTAAATACATTTATCTGCACGGAGGCTGCCATAATAGCGTTCTTTCTTTCAAACGTTTCACTATATAGTCATAGTCGTTTCAATGAGAATATCAGGCTGAACACCGCTTCATGCATAATACAGGAGGGAAATAATAATGCAATTGCAAAAGATTTTTAATACCGAAGCCCCGAACCAGTCCACCCGCATCATCGACGGGGAATGCTCGGGCATTCTGAACTGGAACGATATCCGCATGCCGCATATGTATAAACTCTACAAGGTGCTGCTGCTGAACCACTGGATCGCGGACGAGATCCCGATGTCGAAGGATGCGCAGCAGTTCCCGCTGCTGGAAGCGGAGGAGCAACGCGTATTTAAAATCAACATCGGCCTGCTGGCGGTGCTCGATTCGATGCAGACGATGTTCGTCGGCGATGTGAAGCGGTATTTTACCGACTCTTCTCTGGAGGCGATTTCGGCAATCATCGGGCAGCAGGAGGTTGTGCACAACCAGTCCTACTCCTACGTCCTGTCTTCGATTGTCTCGGAGAGCGAGCAGAAAGAGATTTTTGAGTACTGGAAGCATGATCCGGTGCTGCTGGAGCGCAACCAGTTCATTTCGAACATCTATCAGGAGTTCCGCGATGCGCCATCCAAGGAGACCTTCTTCCGTGCGCTGGTGGCGGATCTGATTCTGGAGGGGATTTTCTTCTACAGCACCTTCGCCTTCTTCTACAACCTGGCCCGTGACCAGAAAATGATGGCGACCAGCCAGATGATCTCCTATATTCAGCGCGACGAGAATCAGCACTGCTACTTCTTCGCAGAGGTGTTCAAGCAGCTTCTGGTTGATTTCCCTGAGCTGAACACGCCGGAGAACATGGATTATGTCTACCGCACCATCGACCGTGCCGTAGAGCTGGAGACCAACTGGGGCTATTACACGCTCACCAACGTGCCGGGCATTGATATGAACGAGCTGAGCGACTACATCAAATACATCGCCAACAAACGCCTGACCCTGATGGGCCTGGACAAAGCCTACCAAGGTGTAGACGTCAACTGCATGCCGTGGATCAAGCCTTTCTCCGACGAAGCGCTGAACGCGACCAAAACCGACTTCTTCGAAGCCAAGTCCCGCAACTACGGCAAGGTCGGCGACGATAACGGGTTTGATGATTTGTAAGCATCTAAAAAGCCCTTTACATCCAATCCGGGTGTACAGGGCTTTTGCCGTTTAAATAACAAATAGAACAAAAAAGGCAACAATAACGAAAATCCCCCCAATCGTTAAGAGCGTCTTTTTTAGTTCGGGTATATAATTTCGATTTCTTTTACCGGCTATTGCAGCAACCCCTACAATTATCAAATACGCAACCAGTAACCAGACTACTCCACTCATTCTGTCAGTCAAACAATCCCCCCCTAAATTAATTTAATGCCATTTTAAAATAGTCATCATCCGTTGCGAAATGAATAATTGATCCAACATCATTTTGTATAAACTGCTGAAGATCTTCCATACCATAAGTATCACACTTCCAAATAAAAGAAGCTATAATCATAGAAAATCCTTTGGACTTATTAACAATAATTTCCTGACCACATTCTTTTCCTTTTGTTCTTTCTCCAATTAGTTGAACCGATTTCAAATTAGTCTTCAATGTCAAAGCGGCAACTTCGCTACAACTGGCAGTTTGTTCATTAACAAAAATATAAATTTTTTCATAGCTTAGCGGCGCAAGTTCATCTGAATAGTAGGTTACTTTTTTATTTTTATAATATAAGGTTACTATCTCTTTTTTATCTTTAATAAGAAATCGGCAAAAGGACATACAAGCATCAATGTATCCACCCGGAGAATTTCTCAAATCCAAAATTAGATATGGACGATCCTTATGCTGGTTCATAATTTGAAATGCCTGATCCACTGATTTTTTCGTAAAGTAAGACAAGTTTATGTAGAGAAAATCCTCCACCAATCTATATTCAAAATGCTTTTGCTCTTTGATATCAACACTGTCCGAGTGGGCTTTTCCAATTAAAAAATCAGTAAAAACAGTTCCCCTGGTATCTTGAATAAATTGTTTAAAGGATTTGAGATCAACCATGGTTGAATTCATTAACTTACTTTTCAATTGTTGATATCGCTGATCCTGATTCAAAAATATGTCATTCAATTCATAGTACTCCATACATTCCTTGATCAACTCAGACTCATCGTTATTTTTATGTGAAAATATCATCATATCCCCCCCTGTTCAATCGTTGAGCAATTTAATCTCATAAGCTTCAGAGAGTTTTTGAATGTTCAGGACCAGGCGTTCCCGTCTTGCGCTTCTGGCAATGAATAAGGAAATGGTTGTAAGCAATATACCTAAAGCGACAGCTCCCATGGTAATCCACACACCCGTGGGCAAAAAAGAAGCGAAGAGAAAGGGGGCGAAAGGAAACAGAAAGTTAAATATACTGAACACACTTGTCAAATACTGCTTCCATTTGGTGAAATCCACATTATGCACTGTCGCCGCCGCAAGGAGTGCAAAACCCAGAAATGAGAAAGCAATATTCTCTATAAAATATTGGGTGTCGCTGATATAAAATTGCCCTCTGATCAGCAGACTCCCAATCGAAATTAGCAGTAAATACATTTGTGCAATTATAAAACCTGATCCAGCTACCAGCATCCAGTTTGCAAACCACAATTTGAACGGTGTAAGCGGAGTTGTCAACAAAGTTTCACTGTGGACCAGATCCTCAATGTTCCAATGCCCCAAATTTCCAAGCAACATGCATGCCAGCGAGAAATAGGACACAATAATATGGCGGGGTACGGAGAAGCCCGTTAGTAAGGCGAAATAGATTATCGGTAAAACAAGAGTGATGAATAGTTTTATTTTATTAGTACGTATTTCTTTATATCGTTTCCATAAAAGAGCATTCATTCTATTTCATACTCCCTTCAAAGAACCTGTTCCACTCCTGCTTTGGCAAAAACTGCTGTTGAAAACCAAAAATAAGCACAGACGTCAAAATAAAAAATAGCAGGCAGTAGCTAACCGGAAGCAACAAATACAAGAGCATGATTAAAAGGGCATACCCTATTTCAATAATATAATTCCATATTTTACCCATTTGTTTCTGTAGCAGCATTCTCATAAGGACGAGCCGCCCTACAGGGAATAATGACACATACAATCCGCCAATGAATAAAATATCTGCAGGTTTCACCAAGGAGATATGACCTGTGAAATTCATAACAGCTAAAGAAATAAGTGTAGTTCCAATACTCATACAAAAGGAGCAAAGCATGACCACTTGAACGGTTTTATCTATTAGCTTCTCAATCGTGTACCCAAGAACTACCAGAGTCTCTTCATGACCGTGGTAATAATCATTGCAGAGCATTCTCAGTACAGCCAGAAAACAAAAATAAGGCAATAACACTATGAAATTAAGATAGACCTGTGATTGAAGCAGGCTGACAAGGATGATGGTATAGAATATAAAGGTAACCCATCTCTGCCTGAACATTTTAATAGAAAGCCACATCACAGGATTCTGAAGTATATTCATGAGGACTCCATCATTTCATTCATATCTTCAATCTGAAATATAAATCGGTATAGCTTCTCCATGTCTGCATCTTCATGATTTCCGGTAAAATACTTCGCAGCTAAGCCCGCGTAATTGCCCTCCTCGATTAATTTTCCATTTTTAATAAATCCATACACATCACAGACTTTTTTCAGCTCACTTAAATGGTGGGAATTAATTAATACTGTCAAACCCCTATTCTTCATTTCTTGTATATATTTCCTTAACATATAATTCCCTTCCACATCCAGCCCTCTGGTCGGCTCATCCAGAATCAGTAATTGCGGTTTGCCGATAAAAGCCCTGGCCAAAGCCAATCTTTGTCTCATGCCCCGGGAGAAGAAGGTGATCTTACTATCTTTGTGCTGTTCCAAATCAACCATTCTAATGCATTCATTGATGTCTTGGTCTCTTTGTTGCTTAGATGCCTTCGGAAAGAACACACGGTGAAATAGCTCTATGTTCTCCCAGGCTGTCAGACTTTTATATAATCCCAACTGATCAAGCACACAACCAATTTGCTTTCTAATCTCATTAAACGACGAATCACTACTCTTAATTCCATCGACAGTAACCGTTCCGCTCGTGGGTCTGTATATATCGAGAATGGTTCGTGTCAGCGTTGTTTTCCCTGCCCCGTTTGGACCGATCAAACCGTATACCTGACCCGTTTTTACCGTTAAGCTAATATCCTCGAGCACTGTTGACGTTCCGAAGGTTTTACTTAATTGGTTAATGACGATGTCCATTTTCCTTCCTCCAAATCATATTGACAACCCTCAGTATTAAAAAATGAGCAAGAGCTGCAAGCATAGCGGAATTCACATTCAGTACATTTATTGTTATACTTGTCTACACCTTTTTTCCAGTAATCAGACATCAGCTTTTGAAGCGCCAAGTGAAATCCATTATTTTTAAAATTCCCAACTTTGTTTTTTAATTCCATACAAGGGTATATAGAGCCATCATATGTCACCAGCACTTTTTTATCAAGACAGTGATCCCCTAATTTCCTTGCAAAAAAAGAATCAAAATCCACATTTACCATGTTTTTAGTAGTTATGGGAATAGGCTTGGTTCTTGAAAAAACCACTTGCCAAGATTCCGGTATCAGCTTGGGTTTTTCTTTACTTTCGAAGTCATAGAGAATAATAGAGACCATTTTGTTTTTCTTATACTTTCTAACGATATTCCTTAATTCTTCCTTCTGAAATAACGATATAATAAGATGGCTTTCTTCAGGCAATCCTTCAATTTTCCCAGTACCATTCGTATGAACAGAGAGTGAAATACCTTTGGCAATAATATATTCTGCTAATTTTTTGAAATAGGGACTCGTCGAAGCCTCACCACCTGTCAGCAGAATAGTATTGACTCCGTAGCCATTTAATTTATCTACAACCAGCATCCAATCCTCTATACTAAGGGGCAATCCCCCTCCCTCTATAACTCTACAGCTTGGGCAGAACACTTCCCCGCAAAATTTACAATTCAGGTTGCATTCATTCGTAAGCTGAAGAGTGGCTGTATCAATAAAAGGGGTGTTTTTGTGCATTTTTTTCTCATTATAGACATTGATAGATCTGAACTTATCCATAAAGACAGGCTTGTCCGAGAAGACTCCCCAGTTATATTTTGTGAAGAACGTATTTAACATCTCAAATTCAAGCTCTGAAATAGGTTCACCGCACTCTGCTTTCCTAATCCCCTTAGCCAAACGGTTGTCGATCCACAGCAACTTCTCGTCCACTAAATTGTGCAGTATCGACTTTTTTTTCCCAGTTACCAAATAGACTTCTGGTTTCAGCTTAAAGTAGCTCATATGCACTCCCCTACTTCACTCATGGATTTAAAATAATCAGAGGTTACTTCATCGAAAAGTTTGGGGTTGTCTTCGAGCATACTCACAAATTCCCCAAGCAGATTTTTCATAGTCTGTTGTTGCTGCATACATATTTGTGAGTTACTTTCAAACCCGTTTTCTGTCTCAAAGTTTTTGAAGCACAGGTTACACAATCTGGAAATCGGGCATTCCTCGCAGTGAACACAGATATTTTGGTTATAGTCATTCAAGACTTTGGTGATTCTATCCAGATCAAGACCCTCTTGAATGTTCCCAATTTCATAGGCACTGTTGATTTTTTCACATATTTGAAAGTTACCTTCTGTAGTAACATATAATTTTTCTCCTGGTACACACGTTCCTGTGTAAGGCCTGATTACAGGCGATGCCTCTCTTATCATTGGATGAAAAGCAAGAGTAGCGTAGATACTTCCAAAAAAACGATATAAGAACTTATTTTTATCTATATCATTTGAAATGGCCTTTTCAAAAAAACTCTCTTTCAATTTATTATATTTTTCAAAAAACACAGCCTCATCACGATCATCGAACTGTGAATAATACGTGCTGTTTTGTGTTTGAACCTGCCCTGTATGGATAACAGATAAGAGATTATCATCAAAGAAATTAGCCAGCTTTTCAAAGTCAGTTTTGTAATCAAAACAGGTTGCAATGGATAAACTGGCGTCAGGATATGTCTCTCTAAATTCATTAATATGCTTTAAAACGATATGTGAAGTATCTCTTCCTTTCACATCTACCCTGTTTCGGTCATGGTTCTCTGGGTATCCATCCAGACTGACGAGTACTGAAAAATGGTTTTCGTAAAGAAATTCCTGTATTTCAGATGTAAGAAGAAGACCATTGGTTGTGATATTATATAGAACCTCATATTCGCCATATTCTTCATTAATATAGTTAACGACCTGCTTTAGTAGAGGAATATTCGTTAGGGGTTCACCTCCATAGAAGCTTACGATTGATTTTCTCATGGGATTGCGCTCAAACATTTTTTTGAAATTATCATAGTAAAAATCTACTGAAGATTTGGCGACCTCCCAAGTCATTCTGCTGGTTCCATGTTCACGCGTATAAGGATAATGTTCCGAATAAATACAATATTTACATCTAAGATTACATGCTGAAGATATTTCAAGAATCAGTTGTTTAAATCCATTTCCATCAGTGTACAAATATTGATTCAGATTTGAAGCGTCTACACTTTCAATTTTTTGCTCGGATGGAATATTGAATTTTTTCTTTAGCACTTCTAATCCCGGGTCATCCTCCGCACTAACAATTTGCCCGGTTTCATTATCATAGAAATATTTATTCTTTCTTCTGCTTTCAAAATGGATGCCCTTCATTCAGTTATCCTCCTTAAAATGGAGAGGAAAAGATGCCCTTCTCTCCCTCTCCTCTGATCCTATGAGTTCACCCCGATCGCAACCGCAGCAGCAGCACTTGCACCTGTTGCAACCGTTGTCACTTCACCTGCCGCTGCAAGTGTAACGATTGCTGTTACTGGACCAAATACGGCACATGCAAGACAAACTGCGCAACCTAAACATGCTGCACAAGCCGCGCAGCCTAAACAAGCAACACATGCGGCAATTTCTTCTTTTTCGCCAATTTGAAATTCTTCTCCCAGATCAGAAATTGAGAAATATTCATCCGAATTCATTTTCTCACCTCCTTCATATGTATTCTCTCAGCTCTCTCATTCAATGCTTTGAAAATACCATAATGTAAAATACATCTATAATATTACATTTTTATCCTTATATTGATGTGATTTTTCTATCATTTTTTTACAAAAATAGATTATATTACTTTAAATGAGTATTTTTCGTATTTTAATTTCTAAAAAGTAGATATACATAAAAAGAGCCTTTAATCTGTTAAATTAAAGGATACAAACGCAAAAAAGAACTCTTGGATTTATCTCAAGAGTTCTTTTTTGCGTTTCTGATTTACAGCCTTACTTACCAGCCTTACGCTCCGCCTTGTGCGCCGTTTCTTCCGCCAGCTCCGTAAGCACGCTGTCCAGGCGCAGCTTGAGCTCGTCTGCGAGCTCGACAACCCCCTGGTCATTACGCACTGCCTGCGAGTCCACCGCATACACGCCGCCTAGAATATGGCGCGCTCCCAGCACAGAGAGCACCGGCTTCAGCGCATACTCAATTGTGAGCAGATGCGCCAGACTACCGCCCATGAAGAGCGGGAGCAGGATTTTGCCGGCAAGGCCTTTTTCCGGGATCAGGTCCAGGAAGGTCTTGAGCACCCCTGTGTAAGATGCCTTGTATACCGGGCTGACCACAATTACCGCGTCGGCTTCGGCCACAAGGCCATTAGCCTTAACGATGGCTTCGCTCTCGAAGCGGGTATGAATCAAGTCCTCCGCAGGCAGCTCCGCCACATTAATCCGTTCTACCTCAAATCCATGCCCGCGCAAATCAGCCTCCGCATATTCAATAACCGCATTAACCCGGGAGACCAGGGATGGTGTTCCGTTGATGACAACTATTTTGGCCATTTTCTCCACCTCTTCCGTTCGTTATAATAAGGATCTGCCGCTATTCCGGGTGCAAACCCTTCAAATTTTAAGATAATCCTATCAGATTACAAGGAATATTGTCAAACCTCCAAAGCCTTGCGCATGGCTCTTTCCTGAGCTATAATAAGCGGCAACACTACATCCCGATCAGGCCAATGACCGGCATCCAACCGTGAGGCGTCTGCGACCGGAGCAATTCACTTGTTCCCTAAGTTTACCGGGTTTCGCCCGTTACCGCGAAGACCAAAGAGGACCTTATCCTGCTGTGAAGCCAGGGGATTCGGTCAACCTGGGTGGCACCGCGAGCTGACGCTCCTCGTCCCATGGATGAGGGCGTTTTTTGTATTTTTTTAGACCAAAAGGAGCGAAGCGGCATGCTGGACATGAACTGGATCAGGGAAAATGAGGAACTCGTAAGAAATACAGCCAAGTGGAAAAAGGTGATTTTTCCGCTGGATGAGCTGCTGGAATGGGACGACAAGCGGCGGGAGCTGCGGCGGGAAACCGAGCAGCAAAGAACGGAGAGAAACAGGCTGACCAAGGAGGTCGAGCGTCTGCTGCGCCAGGGGGACGCCGAGGCCGGAGACGCCGCCAAGACGTTGGTGCGCGAGATTAACAGCAGGCTGACGAAGCTGGAGGCGGATCTGGCCGAGGCGGAGCAGCGCTGCGGCGAACTGCTGCTGCTCGCACCGAACCCGGTGTCGGCGGACACGCCCATCGGGGCCGATGACAGCGAGAACGTGGAGCTGCGGCGGACCGGCAGCCTGCCGGACTTCAGCTTCACGCCGCGCGACCATGTGGAGCTCGGCGAGCTTCACGACATCATTGATATTCCGCGCGGGGTCAAAGCCGGAGGACCGCGCAGCTACGTGCTGAAGGGCGCGGGACTGTACCTGCACCTCGCCGTGCAGCGGCTGGCGCTGGATGTACTGACGGAGCGCGGCTTCACCGTAATGGACGTGCCGGTTATTGTCCGCCCGGAGGCGCTGGAGCGGACCGGATTTTTCCCCGGCGGGATGGATCAGACCTATGAGCTGAACGGAGAAAAGCGCTGGCTGGCCGGAACCTCGGAGGTATCGCTCGTCTCCTTGTACAGCGACGAGATCGTTGATGCTGAAGCGCCGCTGCGGCTGGCCGGGATGTCGGCCTGCTTCCGCCGTGAGGTCGGCTCAGCGGGACGCGATGTGCGCGGCCTGTACCGGGTTCACCAGTTCTCGAAGATCGAACAGGTCGTGATCTGCCGAAATGATCCGGCAGAATCGGAGCAGATGCTGCAGGAGATTCTGGCAAATGCCGAGCACATCCTGCAGCTGCTGGAGCTGCCCTACCGCGTAGTGGCTGTGTGCAGCGGCGACATGTCGCTGAAGACGCACAAGCAATACGACATTGAGACCTGGATGCCGAGCAGAGGCGCATACGGCGAGACCCATTCGGCTTCGAATCTGCATGATTTCCAGGCCCGCCGCTCCAGCATCCGCTTCCGTGATGAGCACGGGCGCCTGCAATATTGCCACACCCTCAACAATACCGCAGTCGCCACACCGCGGATTCTGATTCCGCTGCTGGAGAACCATCAGCAGGAGGACGGTTCGATTTATATTCCGAAGGCGCTGCGCAAATATATGGATGGGCAGGAGGTTCTTCCTGTTGCACCGACGATTAGGAATTAGCAAATCTGATGCACATTAATACAAAGAGATGTTTCCCGGAGCGCGGCTGCGCTTCAGGAACATCTCTTTTTTTATGCTTATCGCTGATATCTGGCTGTCTATTTCAGGGGTACAGTAACCTCAAATTCAGGAATATACTCCTTGTCCACATAGCCTTCGGCATCAATAGCGAGAATCTTGTAGGTTCGAATGGTCACTTGCTTGACCGGTTGTTGCAGTGGTTCGAATAAAGCATCCGTGGTTAGAACGTTTCCGCCTGTAGCGCTTAGCCCAACGCCTCCACTCACCTCTTTCAATTGATTCCCCCGGTCGTCCACTATTTCAAATCCCATCGAAGGCAGTTTCTCGCTGATTTTTTGCCCCTTCGGCAGCTCAATCCGTGTTGTGATACTGCTTGTAACAGGTGTGAGTTCTACCTTCTCGAGTGTAAAAATTATTCCACTGTGCTTGCGGGTAATCGGCTCCGTGACAAGGTTGTTGACGGTTTTCTTTTCAACCGGAATTGCAATCTGGAAGGGCTGCTGAATCCCGTCTACACTGATCGATAGCATGAGTTCAAACCTGTCAGGCAAAGCCCTCCCCCCCTGGCTATGCATATCGGAGAATTGAATAATTCTGGAGCTTTGGTCCTTCCCTGGCATACTGAAGATTCCAGGCTTACTGCCGGCTCCTGATTGCGCATAGGTACTTACATCTTCCCCGTTAATTGACAGCTTAATGTCACTTATCAGATCACCTAGCTCTTGCTTCAGGAACTTCTCCTCTGTAGTCTGGCGCTCAAGGCCAATCGAGACCCGTACTCCGTCGAACAGCACAATTGGTACGGTCAGCGTCAGTCCTTCGTGAGTATCGCTCCGGTTCGGTGTGAGCGCCAGTCCCTCCTCATCTGCCGTCCGCAGCCCCAGGTCCCCGGCAAGCTCAAAGATGGAGCTTAGCACAGGAATTCGCTCTATGGATGCCGCCAGCGTTGGTGAAATAAAGCCGGCACCCAGAAGGGACAGGCACAGCAGTACGGAAGCTAAGAGTACAGCTAAACTTCTACTTCTTCGTGGTGTCGGGTTCTTCCGCCCCCTTGCCTCAAAACGCTGCATAGTACGGTCCACCAATTCCACTTCCACGGGAGTATTGCGGATCAATCTGCCGATGTGCTCCAGCCGTTCATCCCCTATTGTTGTACGGTTCTCCAATGAGCTTCCCTCCGTTCTCCTTCTGTCTGCCCAGCTTTTTGCGCAGCCGCTCGTATTTCTTGCGTACAGTTGCCGGGTTCATATCCATGACAGCAGCGATATCGTCAAAGGTGTAATCCTCCAGCGCCCGCAGCAGCAAAATCTGCCGCTCCTCCATGTTGAGCTGCTCCAGCAGCCCATGCACCAGCTCGGTATATCCGAGGCCGGCTGCGGCAGGTTCAGTGTACTGCTGATGCCTTTTGTACAGTGCCAGGAGCCGGAAGCCCTTGCTCCTCTTTTTCATAAGGTCCAGGCAGTGGTTCCGCGCAATTCGATACAGCCAGGCTGAAAAAGACACCTTTTCCGTAAAACGGCCAATGTTCTCGAGCGCCTTAATAAAAATATCCTGTGCTGCGTCCTCCGCCTCCTCCTGACTCCCAAGCAGATAATAGCAATACAGATAAATCGGTCTCTGAAAATGCCGGATCACCTGGGTGTAGGCCTGCATATCGCCCCGCTGGGCCTGCTCCACTAATAATTCCAGTTCCGTTCCGGTGTTCATCCCGGAGGCTGCCGCTTTATCCACAAGCCCCCTCCTTTCTCGCCTATATAACTGAAAAACACAGCGGTTTGTGACAGCAAGGTGCAAAATTATTTTCTTTTGAAGAAAATGCTCTGTTTGATTGATATCCAAATTATGTTCGTATATAATAAAACAAAATATAAGTTCTATATTTATAGAACAAAATAACAGTGACATACATATCACTTACTCTATCGTCTCAACCGCGCAATTACACAAGGAAATGAGGAGTTCACATGAATTATAAGGTAGAAGTGGATTTTGCCCCGATGTATGAATGTTTTAGCAGCCTGGCCGCTTTTCTCGGGAAGCAGAATCACAATGCTCTGGAATCAGGAAAGCTCTGGGTCCGGGAGGTTCAGAAGAAGCTCACACCGGCTCATCTTCAGCAGATGCAGCAGTTCTCCAAGGATAATGGGGATTTCACACTCACGCCCTACATTTGGAGCTGCCCTGGGGAACGTTCCGTGTCCGGCTTCCTGGATTGGTATGATGGCTTATCCCCGGGAGAGCTGTACGAGATAAAGGCGCGTTTCGGTTCAACGGTGCCTTCCAATCTGGCCGAGCTGCGCAGCCGCGCTTCTGAAATTCTGCGGGAATGGGATGAACGGTACTTCAGCGGAATAAATCCCGCTATCCTCGAAGGGCTGAAACAGGAAGCCGAGCTCCGGCGGACCACTCTGAACAGCGCCAATGGTATGGAGGTCTACGAGCAGGCGACGGAGGGGATGCGGTTTATCCCCGGGGAACAAATGAAACAGATCATATTGATCCCGCAATATCATGCCCGCCCGCTGGTCACTTCCACTCTCTACGATGAATTTTTGTTCACCAGCTACTCCTGCGATGTGCTTCCACCGGAGGAAGGGCGTCCTGCCCCCGCGCTGCTCCGGTTGACCCGGGCACTGTCGGATGAGACCCGGCTGTACATTCTGCGCCTGCTTGCGGACAAACAATTGAGCTTCACCGAAATCGTCCGGCAGGTCGGCCTGTCCAAAAGCACAATCCACTACCATCTCATCGCGCTCCGGGCGGCTGGGCTGGTTATTGTCCACACCAGCGGCAAAAGCGCGGCGTACAGCCTGCGTCTGGAAGCGCTGAATGGACTGCCGCAGCGAATGGCTGATTATTTAGAGAGCTGAACGGGCCGTGAAAAGGAGTGAACACCCTATGCTGAAACGCAGCTATTATGGTCTGCTGTCGACAATTTCCCTAAGCGCCTTCGGAGATGCCTTCGGCCTGCTGGCAATGGAGTGGCTGGCCTATGAGCTGACCGGCTCCAAGCTGGTCATGGGGGCGCTGGCGCTCACCTCCGGCATCCCGGAGCTGCTGCTGCGCCTGCTGGGCTCGCCGCTGTCCGATCGGCTACCCCGCGTGCGGTTCATGGCCTGCCTGGCCGCGATCCGGCTGCTGGCCATCGCGCTCCCACTGGGCATGGGCCTCGCCGGCCAGCTCCAGCTCTGGCATTTATTCGCCGCAGCGGGGCTTAGCGGCGCTTGCGCCGCGCTGTTCATGCCGACGGCGATGGCCGTTATTCCCGGCGTCGCCGACAGCCGGAAGCTGGTGCGCGCCTTCGCCGTCATCGACGGCTGCAAAGGAGCGGCGGCGCTGCTTGGGCCTGCGCTGGCAGGCATATTGACTGCTGCCAGCGGGTCGCTTCCGGCCCTTGGCGTCAATATGCTCTGCTACATTGCCGCTATAGCCACGCTGCTGTGCCTGCCGAAGCAGCCCAAGCCGGCTGCCGCCACAAGCAGAAGCAGCTTCTCCATTTCCGGCTACATACGTGAAATTGCCGAAGGCTTCACCTTCTATAAGCAGTTCCCGGCCATGCTTACGATTATGCTCATGGCTTCGGTCAGCAATCTAAGCTCCATCGCCGTCTGGACGATGATGGTCCCTTATGTGCGCGAAGTGCTCCACCGGGATGCGGCGGCTATGGGTACGCTGACCACAGCTTCGGCACTCGGAACGCTGGTTGGGCTTGGGGTGATCTCTCTGGTGGGCGAGATTACACACAGACGCCTGGTGATGCTTGGCAGTTTGGGAACCATAGGTGTCATTACATCCATATGGGGACTGATCCCGAGCTTTCCCTTTGCTCTTGCTGCCGTATTTGTATCCGGCGCTCTTGGCCCTTTCTTCGGCTCGTTAAGCTCCTCTCTGCACGGCCGTCTGGTTCCTGCGAGCCTTCAGGGGCGGGTGAACTCCATCCGTTTTCTGATTGGCGGCAGCCTGCAGCCCTTTGGCGCTTTTGTCGGAGGGGCGGTTGCTGAGGCCTATGGTGTGCCTGCATTGTTCCTTACCGCCGGACTGCTCCCGGCATTGTGCGCCGCAGCGGCATTGCTGCTTCCCGGCCTCCGGATGCTCGATGGCGATCTTGCCGCGCTTGAAGCCAGACATCTGAAGAGCAGCAGCCCGGCATCTGCAGTACAGAACATGCTAGCGAAATAGCGGCAAACCGCTAACCAGAGGGGATTTTGAGCGGTTATTGGTCAAGCCGCACAGCACAAAAACAGGCGATGCCGGTATTCCCGGAACATCGCCTGCAGGCTGGAGTTATTCTTTTAGCCAATTCTCAAGATTCCATCCAAGCCTCATCGTCCTCGTAATGGCTCGTATCCCCATGGAGCAGAATCTCCACCTTGCCGTCGGTAAATTCAAGCTTGCACAGACAGGTAGGATAAATATAAGGCAGATCCCACAGCTTGTTCATGGCTCTCTCTTCGAAGTAGGCCATCAGAACTTTGATCACTACCGTATGCGTAACAATCAGGATGTTCTGCCCCTCATGCTCCTCCACGATTTCCCGCAGCTTATCGAGCGCACGCTTCTGTACTCCGGTAAAGGTCTCGCTGCCCTCTACGCTGAATTTCTCCGGGTCCTGCCAGAAGTAGCGGTGCTGCTCCGGGTCCTGTGTCTGAATCTCCGCCGAGTCGCGCCCTTCCCAATGCCCCATGCTGATCTCCTTGAACTCGTCACAGGGAATCAGCGGCACATTCCGCTCCCCACGGACAAGCTCTGCCGTTCGCTGCGCCCGGGGACTAGAGCTTGTATAAATAACATCAAGGTGCTCCTGCCGCAGCCCCTTGTTCAGCCACTTCGCCTGCAGCACGCCAAGCGGCGTAAGCGCTGAATCGAGATGCCCCTGCATCCGGTTCTGCACATTCCACTCTGTCTGTCCATGCCGTGTCAAAAAAACCGTTGTTGTAGCCATATCCATCCACCCCTTTTTTATAACAAACACGATCCGATTCTCAAAGCTACAGCCGGTTCCGTCCCAGCCACTTCAAAGCATAGTCCACAATCTCACGCTGCGGGATGAGCTGGGCCGCGGCTGCAGCGACCTTTCCATATGTAATCCGTCCTGTCTCTTGTCCAAACTCTTCACCAATCCTGGCAAAATCCTCTGAGTCCCAATTGTAATCCTTGAACTCCACCCATTGTCTGACGCCATCTACCAGCATGGGCGCTCCCGCGATGACCTCCTGCTTCCCGGCATACTCCGCCCAGTATTCAGCCAAATGCAGCGAAGTATTATTGAAACTATCTACCCCAAGCAGCAGCACACTGCCATTCAACTCATAGATTCGGGCCAAAGGAGACCATTCACCCAAACCATACTCCAGCGCATGGCCGTCAATAATCACATCCCGGTGCTTGCCCCATGCTGCAAAAGAGTGAATCGGATGGCTGCTTCGCTTTACGCCTTTTTGCTTACGGAAGGTCTCGGGAATAATCCCCATCCCCCGCAGCAGCGTAAGATCCGGGTCGTAGGCCGGCATCTGCTCCCGAATGCCCTGCCACCATGACTCCGGCACCGGCGGATTGCTCCAGCCCGACGGATCGGTCAGATCGGAAGAGTGGGTCGGCATCACCAGCGTTCCCTCTTCCCCAAGCACCTGTTCCAGCGCAAGAATAACGGCAACCGGTCCGCCCGCTACCCACTGGCCCAGCGATTTAAAGGATGAATGCAGCAGCAGCGTCATGCCCTCCTGCACACCCAGCCTCCGAAAATCTGCCGCCAGCGTCTCTACAGTAATTAATTTTCCTTGTATCTCTTCCATTCGAACGCTACGCCTCCACATTTGCCCAGCCACAATATTTCTTAGCTTATTAGGTGGAATTTCGGCAACTAATTCTTCTTATAACAAAAGTTATCGGGATTTAGTTGGAATGAATCCATTTACATTTTCAAGAATCGCTAAAATACGGCTAAATGACGCTTTTACCGAAATTTTAAGTGACCCTTTTCCACCTAATTCGTAAAATGGCCGGAAAACCAAGAATTAATTGTACTTTTTCCCACTAACTAAAAGTAAGTTTCGAGTCAGAAACGACTCTGGGCGGGGGGCTGTCGGGCCACAGACTAGGCGGCAGGGCTGTCCGCCGAGCCAAACCAGGCGGCCACTCCGTATGCCAGGCCATATGCCAGACGACAGCGCCACCTACAGTGCCACTGAGCCAGGCGATAGCACTATCTGTGTGCTAACGATGCTTGCCGAGTCACAGGACTAGGCGACAACGCCGTATACTGTACCACAGGTCAGGCAGCAGCTCCGTATGCCAAGCCACAGCCCAAACGTTGGCGCTACCTACCACTTACAGGGCTAGGCATGTGGCGCCACCTACCGGGCCACTGGTCCAGAAGGCTGCGCTGTCCGCCAAGCTCCACCGCTACCCAACTGCCCATGCATGCTTCCCCCGTATGGCCCTACCTATTTTCACCTCAGCATAGCCCTACTCATCGTCACCTCAGCGACGCATACCCGCAGCCAGCAGCAGCGCCCTCCTACGCTCCGGCCTACGAATCCTTATCCCCCACATTCCCGGAATACCGCTCCATCAGGAGCTTAGCGCGGTATTCGCCGGGGGCGATGCCCTCCAGCTCCTTGAACACACGGGTGAACTGCTTGCTGGTCTCGAAGCCGACTGCTTCGGAGACGCCGGCCAGCTTGATCCGGTTCTCGGAGAGCAGCGATTTGGCGTGGCGGATGCGGACTCTTTTGAGATACAGCACAAAGCTCTCTCCAGTGTAGGCCTTGAAGGCCTCACTGAAATAAGAATAGTTCAGCGACACATGGTTGCTCACCATCGCCATATTCAGTTGGCGGGCATAGTTCGCCTCGATGTAAGCCAGCGCCTCCTCCATATCGGCATGCTCAGTGTGGGCCGATCTAATTCCTATAATATAATCGTTCACTGTGATGAGCAAATGCTCAAGTGTCCGGTAATAGTCGTGGAAATGGCGGAAATTATACAGATTGCCTACCGTCCGGTACAGCTTCAACACTTCTACAGAGGCCTCCCCGTGCAAGCGGAACACCTCATCCAGCACCCGTTCGTTCATGCTCCGGCCCACATTCTCCACATACGCCAGATCCAGATGCTGCAGCTGATCGAGCTGAAAAATCGTCCCGAGCAAGCTCTTAATCTCCTTCTCGCGGTCTGTACCCAGCATGTTCAGCAGCTTGCGCAGCCCCTCCTCCGGCACAGGGAAACGCTGCCGCCCTTCCCGCAGATCCGCATAGTCCATGAAGCTGGCCTGCGGCGGAAGGAAGGTGTACTGCAGCGCCCGGCAGGCTTCTTTGTACCCGGTGTGGAAGTCTGCCGGATTCCGGGCTTCGCAGCCCATGCCGATCAGCAGCCCCTCCAGCTCCCGCGAAGCAGCCAGCCCGGCCAGCTCCCTGAAATCGTCCCTGCTCCTTCCGACCAGCACCAGCTTCCCTTCCCAGTCCGTCAGAATCTCCGCGAACCGCTCCTTCAACGGGCCAATCAGCCGTTCCACCACCCCCTGCACTTCCGCCGGCTTCATTCGCGAACCGTCGTTATAATAGAAATTCAGCACACCCACCGTAAAAGGAACGGGCAGACGGTTCAGCTCCTCCTGCTGCTCCGGGGACGGCTGGACAGCCTCCTGCAGCAGCAATCCGCGCAGACGGGTAGTGCGCAGCTCCCTGCGGTAGCCTTCTGTCTCCTCCGCACGCTTGCGTGAGCTCGACTCCTGCTCCCGCCACTCCCGCCTAATCTGCTCCAGAATCCCGAACAGCTCCTCGCGGCGGATCGGCTTCAGCAGATAGTCCTTCACGCGGTAGCGGATGGCGCTTTTCGCATATTCGAAATCATCGTAGCCGCTCAGGATTACAACGGCCGGCCCCTCACCGCCTGGCCCCGCTTCAGCGGACAGACGCTCCAGCAGCGTAATCCCATCCATGACCGGCATGCGGATATCGGTAATAATAATATCCCTGCGTTCCTGCCGGTAGAGCGCGAGCGCCTCCTCCCCGTTCCCCGCAAGCGCGATGCTGTATACGGACGGGTATTCCCGTTCAATCATGGCCTGCAGGCCATGACGGATCATTTTTTCATCATCAATTATCAGCAGCTTCTTCATGTCTGTCGATCCCCTGTCAAAAGAACTTTAGGCAGCGTCATTAACACCGTCGTCCACTTCCCCGCTTCACTCCGCACCTCCAGCCCGTAGGCCCCGCCGTAGAAGAGCTGCAGCCGCTGATGGACATTACGCAGTCCGATGCCTCCCCCTCTATAGCCGCCCGCCGCAAACCCGGAGGCATCCGCGCCCGGCTCCTCTTTGGCATAGATGGATTCATGCAGCTCCGACAGCCGCTCCGGTGTTAGCCCGCAGCCATTATCACGGATTGCGATTAAGATATCTCCCTCCGCCTCCGAAATCCGGATGGCAATGCTCCGTTCGGCAGGCTCTTCCGCTCCGGTGGACCAGGCGTGCTTCACACTGTTCTCCACAATCGGCTGCAGCGACATCTTCAGCACTTCAAGCTCCAGATAAGGGGCGTCAATTCCCAGCTCCAGCATAACCGGATGCTCAAACCGGATATTCATCACTTCAATGTAATTTTCGATATGGCGGATTTCATCCCGCAGCTTCACATACTCGCCGGACCATTTGAAGTTATAGCGCATCATGCCGCCAAGCGAGGTCAGTGCATCGGAGATAGCCCGCTGATTCTCAATTTCCGCCAGCATTTTAATATTTTCAAGCGTGTTATAAAGGAAATGGGCATCAATCTGGTTATGCAGTGTCCGAAGCTCAGCCTCCTTGGAGAGCGCCTGCTTATGTACCGCCTGGGCCACCAGTGTATTAATCGTGTTCATCAGCTTGGAGAAATGATGCGCCAGCTCGCCAACCTCCCCGCCCCCGCGGATGCTGATGCTTGTGTACGCTTCTCCCCTGCGTGCTTTTTTCATCGTTTCCGTCAAGCGGCGCAGATTCTTCAGAATGAAGGCATTCAGCACATAGGCAATCGCCGTAACCAGAAATATAAAGCCGATATTAAGTCCGATAATCAGATTTCGGGTATGCGAAATATGCTCCATGACACTGTCCATTGACACCACGTTCAGCAGCGATGCTCCGATCTGTTCCAGCGGGGTATGAATCAGCAGAAAGGATTTGCCGTTCTCCTTGTAGTGGACATCCCACTCCCCGGTCTCCGCGTACTTCTGCAGGCGCTTCGAAATCGCTCCGGTCAGCTTCGGATGGGCCTGCACGAAAGAGTTATCCGGGCGGGTAAATAACTGTACCCCATCCCCCGTAATGAACATTTGCGACTGGTTGTCGCGCACATCGGTGTAGGTCTTCGGCGTGAAGCGGCTGAGCAGCATATCAACCTGAAGCATTCCGACATGATGCCCGGCAGGAATACTGATCTCCCGCAGTAAAGAGACCTTTGGCTGTCCCTCGGGGGGATTGCCGGAGTACCGCTGCATGAGATCAGGATCATCACTCTGAAAGGACCACAGCTCCTGCCCCTTCAGCTCCAAGGCCTTTTGAAACCACGGCTCCATGGATACCCGGTCCTCCCGGAAAATAATCGGCCAGATCTCATGCACATTCCTGCTGCCCGAGTAGAGCCGCAAATGCTCAATATTCGGGTTGTTGATCTGAATGCGGTTCATGTTCACAAAGGTTGTTGTATTAAAATCTATCAATTCGCTAAGCGACGGATCGCTCTCATTCACCAGATAGTTCTGCACCGCCTTGTCGGAATATGCCATCTGCGCCGCCCGCTCCATCGCTTCGATTTGATTGAGGATATGCAACTTCTCCATCTGCAGCACATAGCTGTTCTTGTCCACGGCATCCCGGACATACGTATTGTTGATCGCCCTGTAGGAATAGACGGACACCAGCAGACAGGGACCCAGAATGATAAAAATATAAGCCGCCACCAGCCGGCTCTGCAGCGATCTCCGCCCCCACCAGTAACAAAATGAATTCCATAATGCGCTTGCCCGTTCGTGTATACTCACTTTATGCACCCTGCACCTCACCTGAACGGCTAATTTTCACAAAAACAATAACCCAAAAGCCCGCAGCTAGCGGGCAATTGGGTCTCCGGTAATTTTACATGCCAAGCTTCTTCTTATTCTCTTCATATTTCTTCTGGCGGTAGTCGTCAAAGGTCTTCTGGCCTTCTTTTTCCTTCTTCGCCAGATAGTCGCTCCAGAGCTTGTCGAATTCGGCATCGGAGGATGCCATCAGCAGCTTCGGCATTGTTTTGCCGCGCAGATTCTTCAGCTTGGTGGCGATAATGCCCTCCGGCGAGTTGCCCGTAGGATCAATCTGCTGGAATTCCGAGGTGTTGACGGCTTTACCGCGGGTCCAGTCTTCGAGCTGTTTGAATGGCTCTACCGATTTGGGAGCCCATTGGTCGGTGATATTCGTATTTTGCAGCATCCAGAAGGTGAAGGACGAGCCGTATTTCTTGTCAAATGCGGAACGGTCCTTATTCATCAGATCAAAGGCTTCAGGAAGAAACTGGTCCTTACCGTCAATTGTATCATAGCTGACTCCTTTTTCGCCGAGGAAAAGATCCTTGTTCCCTTCCTCACTGTTCAGGTAGCTGAGGAATTTAATGGCCCGCGCTTTATCCTTGACGTCCTTGGAGATCAGCGTTACCGTCCAGCCGGAGATTCCAGGGCCGTTCAGAGCCGGAGGGTCCAGCTTGGTGTTGGCGGGTCCGTCAATCGCGATATAGGTTTGCTCAGGATTCTTCTGGAAGATCGTACCGAGCTGGGAAGCGAAGTCCGTCCGTTGATAGAGCATCGCGAAGTAGCGGCCCTGCGCGATCTTTTCCTCCATTTGAGCCCGTTTGTCGATAAAAATATCCTTGGCCAGCAATCCGTCCTGATTGGCCTGGCGGAGCGTCTTCATCCAGCGCACATACTCTGGGTCCGTCTCGCGGTCATAGACCTTGCCGTCCTTCTCCCAAGGAATATTCAAGAAGTTCTGAATATAGCCTTCCAGGGAGTCGTTGCCGTTCTCGGTGAATTCATGCAGACCCAGCGGAATCAGCGGCTGACCATTCACTTCAGGGAATTTCTCTTTTGCCATTTTCAGCGCGTTCAGGAAACCTTCCGGTGTGCGCATATCCGGGCTGCCAATGGCTTCATAAATATCCTTGCGGACGACAAAGGTCTGGTTGGAGACGTAGTTCGCTCCGTATTTTTTATAGTCAGCAGGTGAAGAAGAGGAGTTCGGATAGCCGTACACATTACCGTCCGGCTGCGTATACCAGCCCAGCTTGTCGGCATCGGACACCTTGAAGAAGTATGGATCATATTCTTCGGCCAGCTTGTTCAGCGGCAGCACCAGCTCGCCTTCGATCATTTTCTTAATGGCGTCTTCCCAGTAGCCCAGCGTAATGAAGTCAGGCAGCTTGCCGGAAGCAATCAGCGTGTTGAGCTTCTCATTCTCGTTCCCTGCCGGGACGATGAAGTTGATGTTTACGCCTGTTTTTTTCGTTACATATTGGGAGGTTGGATCTACGCCCCATTTATTCGGGAACCAGGCGAAGTTCAGATACCAGTCAAACGTAATCGGTGAGGTATCGCTTTTCCAGCCCGGCTCATCCGCTGAAACTGCAGCTTTTGTCGGTTCTGTCGGTGCTTTGGTGGCCTCCGCCGCGTTCGTTCCGCTCCCCGTATTATCCTTGGCATTGTTTCCGGCATTATTGCCGCTTGAACAGCCTGCGGCCGAGAATACAAGCAACAGTCCCAAGAGCAGCAGTACCATTGTTTTCGGCTTACGTTTCATGCCCATGCTTATTTACCCCTTTTCTAAGATTGTAGATTATAAGCTCAACTCCATAACCCGTATGTGCAGGCGCCGGAGGAGTTATTCTTGCTTCAGCCCTTGATCGAGCCGATCATCATGCCCTTCACGAAGTAACGCTGCAGGAACGGATAGACGAACACAATCGGCAGGGTGGTAACGACCATTGTCGCCAGCTTGATCGACTGCGAGGTTACGCTTTTGGTAACACTGCTGCCCTGCACGGCCACCATCATCTGGTTCGAGCTGGACTGCGCCACGACCCGGAACAGGTAAGTCTGAATCGGCTGCAGATCCGGATTATTGATGTAGATGATACCGGCAAAATAATCATTCCACTGATACACACCATGAAAAAGAGCAATCGTAGCAATGACCGGCATGGATACCGGAAGCACAACCCGCAGGAAGATGGACCAGTCATTCGCTCCGTCAATCCGCGCCGCCTCCTCCAGACCCTCGGGAATCTCCCGGAAAAAGGTCATGAAGATAATCAGATCGAAAAAGCTGAACATCACCGGAATGATGTAGACCAGAAAATTATCCAGCAGGTGCAGATCCCTGTTCAACAGAAACGTCGGAATCAGTCCACCGTTGAAGAACAGTGTAATCGTACCCAGAAGAATATAGAGTTTACCGCCAATCAGCCCTTTGCGTGATAGCGCATAGGCCACCATCGCTGTGAAAAACACATGTACTAGCACGCCTAGCACGGTTTTGGCTACCGTAACGCCCATTGCCTGCATAATGCCGGGACTGGCGAACACCGCGTCGAAATTCTTCAGGCTGAACACGCGCGGCCACCAGTAAATTCCGCCGAGCATCGCATCATTCCCGTCATTGAAGGCGTTGATCAGCACATACCAGATCGGGTACAGCGTCAGGAAGCAGACACACAGCATAATCAGATTGTTGGCGATATCGAACAGGGCTTCGCCTTTGGTTTTGCGTTTGAGAGCAAACATGAATCATTCCTCCTTGTCCTAGAACAGCGACGTATCGTTGATTTTTTTGGATACCTGATTGGCAATCAGCAGCAGAATCAGCGCAATGACCGCCTTGATCAGAGTGACCGCCGCAGAGTAGGAGAAGCGGTTCGAGACAATCCCTGTATAGTAGATGTAATAGTCAATTACGTTGCTGGCGCTGTCATTAAGCGAATTGCGCAGCACCAGAATCTGATCGAAATTGGAGTTCAGTACACCGCTGACCGCCAGAATGAACAGGATGCTGATCGTCGATTTAATCGCCGGCAGGGTGACGAACCACATTTTCTGGAACCGTCCGGCCCCGTCTATCGTCGCGGCTTCATACATTTCGGGGGATACCCCGGAGATCGCTGCCAGGTAGATAATCGCTGACCAGCCAAGCTCCTTCCAAATATCCGAGGAAATGACAATCGTCCAGAAATAGCTCGGCTCTGCAAGATAAGTAATCGGCTGGTCAATCAGATGGAGCGACAGCAGAATATTGTTGATGATCCCGACATCGGCCAGCCAGGTGGCCAGAATTCCGCCCAGCACGACCCAGGAGAGAAAATGCGGCAGATACGAAATGGTCTGGATCGCCTTCTTGTACCTGAGCGAACGGACCTCATTTAGAAAAAGCGCGAAAATAATCGGCAGCGGGAATCCGATCAGCAGCTTAATCAAGCTGATGCCCAGCGTATTCTTGATGACGTTGACCAGGTCCTCATCATCCAAGAACTCCCTGAAATGCTCCAGCCCCACCCAGGGCGCTTCGGCAATCGACTTCACGATGTTATATTCCTTGAAGGAAATGATCAGCCCGTACATCGGAATGTAGTTGAAAATAATCATCCAGACCACGCCGAGCAGCGCCATTATCTGCAGGTGACGCTGGGCCAGCAGTCTCCTCCACAGTGTGTTTTTAGGACCTGAACCGGTTTCGATTTGTGGCGGCAGCAGCGGCTTCATCGCCGGGCTTGCACCGGCGCTTCGTTTGTTCTCCATCTTATGGACCTCCAGGTTTTAAGTGAAGCGCTTTCAGCTTCATGTATTTATTGTATAGGCTTTCGGGGGTGGGTGTAAGGGTTGGGATTTCGTATTTGGGGGCTGATTTTTCGGCTATATCGTTTGAAGGTGAAAGCTCATATTAAGGGCAGGGCGCAACTACGGGGAATGTTTGGACTTCCGGCCGCTGTTATGTTTGGATTTCTCTGATTTAAACCGCTGATCGCGGTAGAAATCCAAACATAAAGGCGGACGCATTCGCTCCTCCAGTTCCAAACTTCCCCTCCGTCGCTTCACCCTTAATGGGGTTTCAAAGTTCAAAAGATATAGAAAATCAGGCGTGAGCAGGAAAAAAGGGAGGCCTGTTCAGCCTCCCTTTTTTCGCTCAAGCGTTAATAGAGTAACTTGTGTACCTCTTCTCGCCTCGCCTGCCCTTGTCGAACTCGTAACAAATTATCTCGCGCCAAACTCGACTGACCGTCTACCATCTAATTGCCTGGCGTAAACTTACCTGCTTGCCCAAGCCACAAGTCGCCTCGCACCAAACTCAACTGACCACATGCTACCTAATTGCCTAGCGTAAATTTACCTGTTCACCTAGTAACAAATTGACTCGCGCTAAACTTGCCTCCTCTCCCTGCTACAAATAGATTCATGCTAAACTTCTTGCCCCTGGAGAGGCAGCATTCTTTCGCACGCAGCATTTGGCATATCCAATTTCAGCATGACCCAGGCTCTGAAGTGGAAAAAGTACCACTAATCCTGGGGTTACTGCTCCAATAACGCTTTTAGTTGGAAAAACTCCCACTAATCTGACCGAATGGGGCTGCAAACTCCGATTTCACTAAAAATAAGTGGAGAAATTCCAACATGGCTCCGTGCAGGCAAAGATTTCGGCAGAATAGTTGGAGAAATTCCACCAAAATCTCTGACCTTGCACTTTGTATTCCATTGCGGGCAGCGGGTATAGAAGCGAACTGACTGCTCCTATTCCAGAGCCGCCCGGATTTCGGCGATATCTCCCCGCCGCAGCGCCTCGGCCTCGGCACCGCGCAGCAGCGCTCCGGAAATCCGGCTCACGGTTCCGTCACGGTAGGCCAGCGTCATGCTCTGGATCGCGGCCCCATCCGTGCCATAGGTATTCAGGTGCCGGGGATTGTGATACGTAACCTTGGTGTTTCCCAGTAAGGTGAACGTTACATTCCCCTGCTCGTCGAACAGCCAGCCCGGCAGCGCCGGGGCAAGCGACAATGCAAGCTCGCCGCCTGCTGCCGAGAAGATGCGGCTTCCGGCCATCATCGTCCGCCACATACTCAAGAACTCAGCGGTGGAGCCGCTCAGTCTGGCTACGAACCCTCTGCCATGTGTCCCGGGGTCAGGATTGCCGCCGGTGGAGATGAAAGAGGAGTTCTCCAGCGTGCTGCGCCCGTATACCGCCGGATCAAGGAAGGGAATGAGCGAGGTCTTCATCTCACTGTAAAACTCATCGTATAGTCCGGCCTTCAGCAGCTCCAGCAAATATTTGTAGGACATGTGCAGGAAGTTCGACTCCCGCTCCTGCCAGCCCGGAGTGAACGCACGTATCCGTCCGATTTCATTGGACTCCTGCTCCAGCGAGACCGATGTGCGGTACATTGAGGTGACCGGATCATACAGCTCTGTTTGCTTGATCCGATTATAGATTTGCCGGGCCATGGCCGGACTGTCCAGCGTCTTCAGCCAGCGGGTCGGCCCCTCCAGGAAATAAGGGAGGGCATAGGCCTCGAATTCCTCCACTACCGCCTTAGGCAGACCGTAACCGCTTATCACCGGATTGCCCGCCTCATCTGTAACCGCCTGAAAACGCGTCGCCTCAAACCGGAAATAGGTTGGAACCAGACCGCCGCCCATCTCTACCGCCTGTTCGATGCCTGAGTCGATTTTGCGCAGGAATTTGCCAAGTGCCTCACGGATGAAGGCAAAGGTTACTGTACATTGCTCTCCGGTGATGCCAAAGCGGATGCTCTCCCGGTAAGCTTCACGTGCCGAGGCTACGGTATCCCAGTATCCGAACTGGGCCATCTCCCCAGCCAGCACAGCCGTTACAGCGGAATGCACCTGCTCAAGCAGCAGGGACATTTCTGCAGGGAGCTCTACGGCTCCGGCGCTGTTCTCTTCACTCTCCAATACCTCCAGCATAAAGACGATCATCCGCTTCAGCTCAAACGTCTCGCTCATCCCTGAACCGAATAATCCCGGCAGGCCGTTCATGGCGTCGTTCCAGCCCGGCTTGTTACCCTCCATCTCCACCCCCATGCCGTAAGGGTCCAGTGTGGCGAATTTGTTCAAGGCCAGGGACAGCAGCTTCACGAACAGGCTGGTACGGTAAATCTCCCCATGTCCGCCTTCGGTGCGGAGCCAGCAGGTCTCCGAAGCCTTCCGCTTCAAGCGGTGCAGCTTCTCCTCATCCTCCAGAAGCGCGCCGTATTGCCGGACCTTGCCGCCGCTAAGCACGTATTTCTCGCTGCGCGGCAGCACGTAGGCCGGGCTGTCATAGAAGGCATAGGTTGCATCACCGAACAGCAGCTCCTGCCTGCGGTCAGGATACACATCCAGATAACCCTCCACCAGATCGAGGTTATAGGTCCAGTGGTCAGACCAGAAGCCTTCGCCGAAAGCAGCTTCAAAATTCTGCTGCGACAGCGCCAGCACACCGCCAAGGAACTCCTCATCGCTCACCCGCAGGGAGACATTGTGGTCGCCGATATAATTAATCAGGCGTCCCGGTGTGAAGCGGGCGGTGCAAAGCTTGCCAAGCTCCTCCTGATGATCCGCCGCAGCTTCAGCGATCCACTCTGCAAGCTTCTGCAACTGGCCCGGCCGAATCTCGAAGCTGGTGCCCTGCACACTCAGCGGATTATAGCCGTCCGCCTGAATCAAGCTGTAGAACATCTTGATATTGAAGCTGCCGACCCGGGGATGGAAAAACACATCATTCCGCCGGTTCTGATTCATATCGCGAAAATTCCCGTTGCCCTGCGAATAGTATTCCGGGGCCAGCGAGAAAAAGTTGTAGTCCCGCTCCATGTCGCCATGCTTACGCGAGAACAGATGCACAACAAAGCCGTCTCCCCCGTTGTCGAAAATGAAGGGATATCCGCCGCGCAGAAGGTTGTCGAGATAGGACTGCCGGCAGTAGGCGTCGAACAGCGGTGAGGATGTCCGGGTGGCAATATCCGCTGTCAGCTCTTCCGTCAGCTTCTCCGCCTCCTGCATTTTGGCGGTAATATATTCATCGCGGCAGAGCTCCGCCGCCCTCCGGTTAATTCTGCCGATATCGCTGACATGCCCGATGATCGTGTTCAGGATCAGCCTGCCTCCCGGTGCAAGCGTCCGCTCTGTACCGCTGAAGCCGCAGGGAACCTTGTTGACCGGATACTGCGGCTGTGCAAGCAATTCTGCAAGCTCCAATTCAGCGAAACGCTCCGGGTAGGCCAGCGAAGTATTGCCACCGAACACCGTCTCGAAATCCACAATCGGCGAAAGTCTATCCCCCTCTGCAGTGAAGGACAGATAGAAATGGCCGTTCATGATTTCACTAATCTGGGCATCATCATTCGTGCTGGAGCGCAGCTTGTAGAACGGAATTCCGTTCTCCAGATTGTAGACCTCCATCCAGCTCCGCAGCAGGTTGCCCATCTCCTTGTATCCGCTGTTCGCTACGCCGTAAGGCAGAATCTCCGGCAGACCGTCCAGCAGTTCAAGCTCAAGCTCCCCGCCGCTGGTATTCTCCAGCTCCACCCGCCGGACCAATGCCGCATAATCGTCATTCGGAAGATTGAAATAATGCACGGTTGTCTTCAGTCCGATCCCCGTATGGGACTCCTCAATAGTCAGTCCGTTTGGCAGGATCGTCATCGTCCGCTTCACTGCGGAATCAGGCCGTGCCGACTGGAACGGCTCATAGATATCCGCCAGCCCTTTGATCTTCATGAAGGTGCGGAAGCCGGACGAGGATACGTTCTTGTAAGAAATGTTAGCTGGTGCAAACTCCATGATTGGCGAGTTTTTGTCACGGACCCCGAAGCTGCATACCCCCTGGCCCCGATTGACATAAAAGGTCCACATCGGAATGCCCTTCATTCCGGCAAGTCCGGGCAGAAAGCTGGCGAACGGCTTGCCCTCATGAAACTGCTCCATCACAAATGCACCTGAATTATAATAATAATTGCCCATTGATATAGCCTCCTCATCATTAAGTTGAACCTATTCTATTCATCTGCACCCCTAAAATCGAAACCGGTTTCGATTTTAGTAAAAAAAATTTGCGGCTCCCAGGCGGACTCATGTATTCCCGCCCGGCGGCGCGCAGGATTCGCGCACGACCACTTCCACAGGAAGCGTCAGCTTCTCCTTTTTCTCCCGATTGCCGTCAATCGAAGCCAGCAGAATCTCCGCAGCCCGTGTGCCAAGCAGCTCCGTATCCTGCCGAACTGTTGTCAACGCCGGCGTAACGTACCCGGCAAGCTCAATGTCGTCATAGCCCATCACCGAAATATCGCCCGGTACGGAGAGCCCTTTGTCTTTGGCGGCCATTATCGCTCCCAGCGCCAGCAGGTCGCCCGCAGCGAATACGGCGGTTGGACGCTCCAGCAGCTCAAGCAGCTGCACCATCGCGCCATAACCTCCCTCGCGGGAATAAAAAGCGCCCTCGACGATGTAATCCTCCCGGACCTCAAGCCCCCGCTGCTTCATTGCCGCTGCATAGCCCAGCTCCCGCTGGCTTCCCGGATAGGTGTGCCCGCCCCCCGAAATATGGGCAATTCTATGGTGCCCCAAGGAGGCCAGATACTCTACCGCCTGCTGCGCTCCTCCCACGTTATCCGAGCAGACCGTATGCGACTCTGCCGTATCATAGTCCAGAATTACTGTGGGAATGTCACTCTCCAGCAGCTCCCGGAAATACGGGTCCTCATAATCCGACAAGAACACAACGACTCCATCCACACCGCGAATCCGGCAATTTTCCAAATATCCGCTTTGCTTGCCGCCGACATCCTTCGAAATAAACATCAGGGCGTAACCCTTGGCCACAGCAACCTGCTTGAAGCTCTCAATAACTGCGCTGAAAAAGGGATGGCGGATGCCCACTCCTGAGCCTTCGACAAACAGCACACCGATCGTCCATGATTTCTTGGTGGTCAATGTACGGGCATGCGCATTCGGCAAATACCCCATCTCTTGAGCTGTCCGCAGAATCTCCTGGCGTGTCTTCTCCCGGACGTCGGAGTAGTTATTGAACGCTTTGGATACCGTGGTTGGAGAGTAGCCGGTTTTTTTGGCAATATCATAAATCGTTGTCAATCCGGTTCCCTCCCGCTGGCCAAAAATGTAAGCCCTTTATTGTTCACTGCCATTCTAACGCCTTTACACCCGGCCGTCCAGCATAAAATATCTCTGCACCGAAGGCAGCAGCGTAACAATCTGTATCAGCATTCCAAGGCTCATATAGCAAATATGGATCAAAGAAACGGCGTTTAGCATATACGTCTGGACCATGATCCAAATGATCTGCCCGAAGCCGATATACAGGGAGAGGGACCACGCGCTATGCAGGGTTTTGAACGGAGTCAGTGCAGACGCCCATGTCCACTGCGGTTTCTTGATCAGGCCATACAGCACCAGCAAGGGCAGCAAGCCAAAGATCACCAGCAGCAGCAAGCCCGGGATTGCAAAATTCACAAAAGGAGATCTTTCCAGTATAGAAGCTGGCATTCCGATCATTTCTCCGCTGGGATCAGCCAGCAGCGTCAGCCCTCCCCCTATCGCTCCAAGCCCCAAAAAAGCCTGAAGAATATACAAACAAATGACGGCCCCCGGCCTCTTCTTATGTTTCTCCATCCTGCTCCCCCATTTTCGAAAAAGATAGCTTGGAGCTTCCCATGATCCGCATCCGTAAGCTTCGTGAGTAAAGTTTACAGGTTTTCCCGTCTGCCTGCCAAGACAGATGTCACAAATTAGGAGACAAGCTGCTTATTCCCGCCGCTGTGTGAACCCCTGCGCTTTGCGCTATACTAAAGTTACCAAAAAAAAGAAGGGAATGGACTGGCGTGCTGCATGCGTCCTTCCAAATATGCTTATGACCGATACCAATCTGCCATTATCCAAACAATGCGCTTACTGTAAGCAATATAAACCGCTCACCGAATTCCGCAGACGCACGGGCAAGCGCTCCAAGGGCCAGTCGCGCCGGGGCGCCTGCCGGGAATGCCGCAAGCTGCGCGAGGCCGGGAATGCCCAGATGCAGGTGCAAGTAAAAGGGGCCCCGGCCCTCAAGGAAGCCAAGACGCCCCATACCTCATCCGGGAGCAAGGGTAAGACGCGTCCGCGCGCAGCCGATCCCCGCCCGAGGGCTCCGCAGCTGCGGGGACCAAAGCCTGATCCCCAGGATGCCTCGGCCCTGGTTCCATCCGTTAAAGGTATGATTCTGATGCGCGGCCACAGCGACAAGGGCCGCCGCTGGCATCAGGAAATTGATCTTGAGCTTGCGGTGACGCTCGTCAAAGAGCATGCCGCCCTGGTGGTGAACCGCCGGACGATCCGCCGCATATACAGCAACAAGGATTTCCGGGCCTACATTCTGACCAGGGACAATTACACCTGCCACTTCTGCGGCTTGTACGGCGATACCATCGACCATCTGCTGCCGCGCGCCAAAGGCGGCCACACCACGCCGGACAATTGCGTCTGCGCCTGCAACCTGTGCAACCAGACCAAGGCCGACCAGTATGTGGAGGAGTTTATGGGCCGGTAGGCTTTCACAGCGATCCCGGATTTATGCATTCCAGGGCCCTATATCTATAAAAGCGCTCCCGCCTCAGAGATACACTGTTCAAATGAACAGCGGCCTGGGCTGGGAGCGCTTTGTGGGGCTCATGTAATTTTCTTGACCCGGCCGACTTGGCCGTCTGTCAGCCGCACCTTGATTCCGTGCGGATGGCGGGGCGAGTTGGTCAGAATATCTTTGACTACGCCGTGTGTAAGTTTGCCTGTAGCCTGATCCTGCTTCAGCACAATATCCACCTCAAGTCCGGGGCGGATATCTGCTCTAATTTGGCCGTTCATGATGTTCTCCCCTTTCATGAGTTATAATAGAGCTACACTTACGGATAAGGATGGGACAGCAATGGCCTTCGGAATTAAGAGAGAGGAATTAACCCGCTGGAAGCAGGCGGTCTCCGCAGGCGAGATCGCTTTCCTGACACATTATTGGCTGGACCCGCGTTTCCCGGGGATGACCACAGTAACCAAAGTCGGCTGCAGCGATCTCTCCCGGCTGAGAAGCTGGTGCGAGCAGAACGGGCTGCCGGCCCGGTATATTCATAACCGTGAGCCCTTCCCTCATTTTGATCTTATGGGACCGAAGCAGCAGGAAATTCTCCGGCAAGAAGAGCAATGGGAGCAGCTCGAAAGGTTTCATATGCTCTGATCAAGAAGAAACAGTAGGGCTGCGGACTACTTGGTGTTCCGCAGCTCCTTCATAATCTTCCGCCCGGTAGGGGTCTGGGCCAAGCCGCCCCCAGCCGTCTCGCGGTGCTTCTCCGGCATGGCCGAGCCGACCTCCAGCATAACCTTGATCACCTCGTCGGACGGAATTACACTGCGTACTCCGGCCAGTGCCATATCTGCAGCGGCGAGCGCCGTAACAGCACCGAAGCCGTTGCGCACAATGCAGGGAATTTCCACAAGCCCGCCTACAGGATCACAGATCAGCCCAAGGGTATTTTTGAGCGCGAGACCTACGGCATGAACCGCCTGCGCCGGTGTTCCGCCGCGCAGCTCGGTCAGTGCTCCCGCCGCCATCCCGATGGCCGAGCCCACCTCAGCCTGGCAGCCGCCCTCCGCCCCGGATACAAACGAATTATTGGCAATCACATAACCTATCGCACCGGCAGCAAACAAACCAGATACCATGTAATCATCATCCCAGCCGAAACGCTCCTGGCAGCTTAGGAAGACACCGGGGATAATTCCGCAAGAGCCTGCCGTCGGCGTAGCAATGATACGGCCCATTGAGGCGTTGACCTCCGAGACAGCCAGAGCATACGCCATGGCCTGGCCGGCAGGTCCGCCAAGACAAGGCTCATCCGCTGTGTTATAGGCAGCAACCCGCTGGGCATCAAGGCCCGTCAGACCACTGCGCGAGGTGGTATTCTCCGTCATGCCGCGGTGTACAGCCTCTTTCATGACGCCATAATACTGGCTCATCGTAGCGAATTCCTGCTCCTTGGACCGCCCGGATTCTTCGCTCTGCTCCTCCAGCATAAGTTCGCCGATGGTAAGTCCCCGTTCTTCACATAATACAGCCAGCTGGCTTAACGTTTGAAAATTCATCTTGTGCTTTCCTTCCCTTTCTGTTCTCGCCCATTCTCATTCAAATCCACAATTTTTACCGATTTAACAGCCGGCAAGGCCATCAGGTCCCTAAGCAGCCCCGGCGTCGCCGGCTCGTCCAGCTCCAGCACCGTCAAGGCAGCGCCGCTGCGGTTCTTGCGGTCAAGCGACATATGCCCGATATTGAGCTCTCCTTTGCGCATCACATCCGTTACACTGGCAAGCACCCCAAGATAGTCCATGTGCTGGATCAGCACTGTCGGATACATACCTGTGAGTTTCACCCCGAAGCCGTCAATATCAACGATTTCAATATTCCCGCCGCCGATGGATGTGCCTGTAAGCGTCAGCTCCGTGCCTGTCTCCGCGCCGACAAGACGCAGGCGGACCGTATTGGGATGAGGGAACAAGCCCGTTCCCTGCCCGAAGGAAATATTCATCCCGGCTTCGGCTGCAAGCTCAATAGAATCGGGCAGGCGGTGATCGTCCGTAGCGAAATCCAGCAGGCCCCCGGCAATCGCCCGGTCCGTGCCGTGCCCTTGATACGTAGCGGCAAAGGAGCCAAAGAAGGTCACCTCGGCCTCACGCGGCTGCTCACCCAGCACCTGCCGGGCCGCTCTGCCGATCCGCGCTGCGCCCGCTGTATGCGAACTTGAAGGCCCGACCATAGCCGGGCCAATAATTGAGAATACATCTTTAAACCGCATTGTCAGGTCTCCCGCTATCAAAATTCTACAATATATTCTTCCTGTATATTATACAGCAGCAGCATAAAAGCTACACCGTGACATCAGTTGTTACCTACTACCAGGACTATCGCTTACGAAATGAACTAAAAAACAGGGAAAACCGTAGGGTAGGCTGGTTCAATCTGAAATAACGGCAGAAATGCCGTTGTTGGAGCGAGATTGGACCGTTCAATCAGTAATAACGGCAGATATGCCGTTGTTGGAGCAAGATTAGACGGTTCAATCAGTAATAACGGCAGATATGCCGTTGTTGGAGCAAGATTAGACGGTTCAATCAGTAATAACGGCAGATATGCCGTTGTTGGAGCGAGATTAGACGGTTCAATCAGTAATAACGGCAGATATGCCGTTGTTGGAGCAAGATTAGACGGTTCAATCAGTAATAACGGCAGATATGCCGTTGTTGGAGCGAGATTGGACCGTTCAATCAGTAATAACGGCAGATATGCCGTTGTTGGAGCGAGATTGGACCGTTCAATCTGAATTAACGGCAGATATGCCGTTGTTGGAGCGAGATTGGACCGTTCAATCTGAATTAACGGCAGATATGCCGTTGTTGGAGCGTGACGGGGTGAGTTAAGTAAGGAAGTCCACCTCAGCTACCCGGCAAGTAGGGTGAACACGTCCAAAGCCATTTATTCCTGAAACTTTGAGTGCAGGGTTTAAAAAAATCCGTATGCGATTACCCTGTACCTAGTACGCCTTCCAGCGTATTAGCAGGTATCCTGAGAAAACAGGACGATGCCATCCCGCTCCTGCCAGCCGGTGCATGCCCAGAAGCTGCGGCCGAGACCGTTGTCCTCTATGACCATCAAATGGCATTTCATAATCCCGGACTCCCGCAGCTTCTGCAGACAAAGGGATACCAATTCCCGTCCGACTCCCTTGCCGCGGCTGTCTTCACTGACAGCCACATGATACATGTACCCTCTGCGCCCATCATGACCGCACATCGCAGTGCCGGCAATTGTGCCGTCCTCATTCTCGCAAATCTGGCTCATCCCGGGATTGCGCTCCAGATAGCGGACAATTTCCTCCCGGGAATCCGCGGAGCTGAGGCCCATTCCCGCCGTATTCTCCCATAACCGATAAGCGGCTTCGTAATCATCGGCAATCATTGGTCTGTAGTTCATCTCCTGCCCCCTTTTCTATTATGTTCATATGTATGGATAAGCTCTTCTGCAGACGGCTTCCAGCTCTGCCGGGGGCAGCCCGGCCAAGAGCAGCAACGCTTCATAAGGATCACCCGCAAGTCCCAGCAGCTTGGCAAAAGCCGGCTCCGTCTTCATTCCTTTGCTCTTCAGCAAGATCACCTCTTGGCGGAAGCCCGGTCCCAGCAGATTCAATATCCGATCCTCCACCAAAAGGTGTATATATCCGTTCTGCTTTTCTGTGGCCAAAGGCTGACCAAACAGCTCTACCGGCCAGCCGCCCGTAACAAAATTGATTTTGGTGCGGGGGAGTCCCCGAACCGTCCGGGTCACCGCACTATAGCCTTCCCAGTGTCCGAAGAATCGGCTGGCTTCTGCACTGAACCGCCCTGAATCATGGACCTCGCAAATGATATCCAGATCGCTGCCCTCCACCTGAATTCCCAAGGGAACCGTTCCGACCAGCAGCGGGTAATATTCCTCCAGCAGCTCCATAATGCGCAGCTCCCGCAGCAGTTGGCAGACCTCTCTTTGCACTTCCGTTCCCCGTTCCAAATAGCCCAGAGTCTGCAGCTTGTTCAAATTCAGCATGCCGGCCCCCTCCTTCATCTAACTAAGTCCTTGGGCCATATGATGGCTTAAGGACAACTGGCTGCGCACGCTTTTCTGGGCGGATGCATAAAAATATACCGAATGGCCGCTGCACACAAGCAACATCGCCCAATGAGCCTTATATCCCTATATGTCACGGGAGCCTGTATTCAGGTCAACAATCCCTGAAAGGATGTAAACCCATGAACAAACACAAAGAGTACGACCTTCCGTCCGTCAGGCTAAACGCAGGCATGTACGCATTAACCAAGCTGTCCGCCGCCGGACTGACCTTTATGCTGGTGTCCCTGCTGACGCTGGGAATCCCGCATACGGATGGCGTACCCGAGGGCTGGCCGACATCGGTGCCCTATGCCATTTATGCCTACGGCTTGCCGATGGCACTGGTGGCCGATGCGCTCCTGCGCATATTCCGCTCCTCTTCTCTCGTCCCGGCCCTGGTCGTGTACGCCGCCGCCGGTTATGGTGCAGGCCTGTGGCTGGCTTCGGAGCAAGGCGGCGATGCCCTGAGCTCCGGCATCGCCGGGATCTGTGTGCTGCTCCTTTTCCGGCTCGCGCAGTTGGCCGGCGAACGCCTGCCGCTCCTGCTTCCCGTGTTCGCTTTGTTCGTCCCGCTGCTCTGCCTGGTGCTGTTCTGAGCTGCGCTCAGAGCGCTTCAATAATGTCCCCGGCGATCACAGCCGATGGATCATGCCGCAAGCGGGCGGCGCGTTCCCCGGCCAGACCGTGCAGATATACACCAAAAGCCGCTGCCTGGGCGGCACTCAGCCCTTGCGCAAGCAGCCCGGCAATGATCCCGGTCAGCACATCGCCCGCACCGCCGGTTCCCATGCCCGGATGGCCCGTGATGTTCACATAGGCCTCACCTTCCGGCGTTGCAATCACGGTGTGCGCTCCCTTCAGCACAAGGGTAACCCCGTGCTTGCAGGCATAATCCAGCGCCAGACCAATCCGGTCCCGCAGCACCTCAGCCGTGGAAATCCCCGCCAGACGGGACATTTCCCCCGGGTGAGGCGTCAGGATGACCGGATGGCGGCGGCTGGCCCAAGCGGTGTAGCCGCTGTCTGCCAGAATGTTCAGGGCATCGGCATCAATGACAAGCGGAGCTTCGATGCCTTCCCATAACGTGCGCAGCCATTCCTGGTCGCCCTCGAACCGGCCAAGGCCGGGACCGATTGCAGCAACGTCCCGGCTGACACTCAGCCGCAGCACTTCTGCGGCAGTGCCGAAGCTCCAGGTACCGCTCTCTTCCCCAACTGCTGCCAGCATCAGCTCCGGGGCCGCGCCTATGACATAGGGCAGCAGCCTATCCGGCAGCGCCCAGGTGACGAGTCCGCAGCCGGCGCGCAGCGCGGCACGGGAGGCGAGCAGGCCTGCACCGCTCATGCTTAAGGTTCCTGCGGCCAGCAGGACATGCCCGTAGGTGCCCTTGTGGCCCTCGGGCGAACGGCGGCGCGACACGTCGACCCCAAGACGTGTCCGCAGCACTTCCGGCGTCAGCAGGCTGGCCGGGACGCCGCTCTCCCGCGCCAAGGCAGCGGGGATGCCGATGGAGCGGACCACCACACGCCCGGCACACGCCGCGCCGGGGTACTGCACCAGCCCGCGTTTGAGAAACGCGAGGCACACCGTCACCGCCGCATGAACGCAAGGCTCATGCGTCTGGCCCGTGTCCGCATCCAGCCCGCTCGGGATGTCTGCGGACACAATCGGTTTGCCGCTGCTGTTCGCGGCGGCAATCAGCTCCGCATAGGCACCGCGCGGGGCTCCCGCGCTGCCGGTGCCGAGCAGTGCATCCACGATGCCACTGCATGCGGCAAAGTCCACCCGGTCCCGCCCGTAGACCAGGGCGGGCAGGCCCATCGCTGCAGCGGCGTCCCGCTGCAGCGCAGCTTCCCCGGCCAGCGACTCCGGCGCGGCCGCGTACACCAGCGTGACGGCGATGCCCGCCTCACGCAGGTGCCTGGCGGCGGCGAGGCCGTCGCCGCCGTTGTTGCCTTTGCCGGCGAGGACGAGCCAATGCTCGGCGGCGGCATGCTCCAGGGTCAGCGCGGCATCGCCGCTGACCGAGAACAGCGCACCGTGTTCCCCGGTGCGCCCATCCCCGGCGCGGTGCCAGCAATCCGCGCCCGCCCCCAGGGCATCTCCAACTCTATCCACACCAGCCGGACTCCCAGCCCCCAGAGCACCTCCAGCTCTATCCGCACCAGCAGTGCTTCCTACCCCCAGAGCTACTCCGGCTCTATCCGCACCAGCCGAACTCCCAGCCCCCAGAGCATCTCCAGCTCTATCCGCACCAGCAGTGCTTCCTGCCCCCAGAGCATCTCCAACTCCATCCACACCAGCCGGGTTTTCTGCCCCCAGAGCTACTCCAGCTCTATCCACGCCCCCCACATACCAACCATCCGCAGCAGCAGCTCCACCCGAGCCACCTCCCGCCAGATGCCCAAAGCCCGCAGAGCCTCCCGCGAGCACACGCCCCCGCTCACGGCAAAAGCGGACGATCTCCTCAGCGATATTCCGTCCGGCATTTTCCATCAGCGCAACAGCCGGAATGCCCAGCCGCCGGGTCGTCTCGCGGTCCAGCTCCCGCATTTGCTCCGCAGTAACCAAATACATTGTTCCGTCCCCTCTCCGCCGTTACAGACCTTGATATTCGCCGGGCCGGCTGCGGAAATTTGGATGCCTCCGTATCCGCCCGTAAATTGCCATCGGCAATGCCGGTGGAGAGCAGAACTTAACCCGGATTTATTAAAACGGCAACACGATTAAATCACTCTTGGGTGCTCTCGTCAACACCCGGCTTTTTTCGGCTCCGACCAGAACATCATCCTCAATCCGCACTCCGCCAATGCCCGGCAAGTAAAGCCCCGGCTCAACCGTCATGATTGTATTCGCCACAAACGCATATTCCGCCCGATAGCTGATATAAGGCGCTTCATGGATATCCAACCCGATGCTGTGGCCGGCGCCGTGATTGAACAGGTCATTCACGTTTTCTCTTATAAAAGGACTGCGGATAATCGAATCCAGCTCTTTGCTCTTCATGCCGTGACGAATGGCGTTTAAGCCCGCCAGCTCCGCTTCCAGCACCAAATCATATATTTCTTCAAGACGTGGCTGAGGCTGACCTACCGCAATTGTTCTGGTTATATCTGAAGCATACCCTTGGAAGGTTGCGCCATAATCCAGGATAACCATATCTCCCTGTTCGATGACTTTATCACTTGCCTCACCATGAGGATAAGAGGAACGGATGCCCGATGCAACAATCGTTTCGAAGGAGGTTTTCTCCGATCCTTTCTGCTTCATGAAATACTCCATTTCGGCAGCCACCTGCTTCTCCGAAAGGCCTGGACGGATAAAATTTAGAATGTGTATGAAGGTCTGATCAACGATTTTCACCGCCTCTATCGTCTTGCGGATTTCATCCTCGTCCTTTACAGCGCGGAACTCCTCCACCCAGCCGTCTGCTGTTCTGGCCTTTACCTGAACCAGAGCTTTGAAATGCTCTCCGTCGCTGTAGCTCAAATGCGCCCCTTCGAACCCAACCTCTTGAATGTTGTGTTTGCGGATGATTTCTGCCGCTTCATCCAATAGGGATTGCTTCCAGCATGCAATCTGAATCAGGTCGCTCAGCTCCTCGCGGGCCTGCTCCACATAACGGCTGTCCGTAATAAAATAAATTTCCTTTTCCGTAACCAGCAAAGCTGAATCCTCGCCTGTAAACCCGCATAAATAGCGGACATTTTTAGGATTGCTCATATACAGGGCCGGAAGGTGCTCATCTGACATCTTTTTCAACAAACGTTCAATCCGCTTCATCTTGCATTACTCTCCTTCTTCATAACAGAAGGGAGGAATTTATCAAACTCCCCCCAACGTCTTGTTATATAGTCTTTATATATAAATGATAGTGCTCATGGTTCAGTTCAGCCAGCGGAGCAAATTCAAGCTTCAGAGCTTTATGGACAAAGCGGTTGGAGTCTGCAACCCGCTCAAATTGCTCAGCGATATCCCCCTTATGAACCGGCAGTTCATAGTACTCCTTCCGGGGTGACACAGCAGCAAGGATATAAGGGCCGAAGGCTACCGAAGCAAGGTCGGCTTTATCCGGCGTATATTCCAAACGCAGCTTCGGGCTGAACTTGATATTCACTTTATCGCCCTTGCTCCAATTGCGGGATAGCACGATATATCCGTTTTCTTCAGCAGCATGAACTTCTGTACCGTTCACATAAGCCAATACTTTTCCCTGATGCCAATAAGGCTTGCGGATTCTCAGGCTGGTTCTCGCCAGTGTCTCAATGTTAAGCTCCAGCTCACCGGTGAACACTTCAGGGACGGATTGCACCACCTGCAGCCCCTTCCCGGCATCCTCCAGAACAGACGAGACAAACAAATTGACATATAAGGAATCCGCGTCTTCGAAGAAAATCGCCTCGCCATACTTGAAGTGGTTTTCCAGCCCCGTTCCATGACAGCAGGAGTTCTCCTCATCGTACCCTTTTTGCCCGCCTGGAAGGGTCGGCATAAAGTAGGTGCTGGCGCCCAGGCATTCATGATCCGTGGAAGCAAGAATATGGTTGAGCATGGTCCGCTCGTAATAATCCATATACTTTACATCCTTCTCATACATATATAGCTGCTTTGTCAGCTTCAGCATATTGTAAGAGGCACAGGTTTCAGCTGTATGATCTGTAAGATGTGTACCTATTTTATTCGGCTGCTTGAACATTTCCCCTTCGCCGGTTCCGCCAATCGAGTAGATATGCGCATCCACAACCGATTCCCAGAAGAACCTGGAGAGTTCATAATATTGATCTTCTCTTGTAGCTTCGAAGATTTTGAAGGCTCCAACGATTTGCGGGATGTGCTGATTGGCATGCATCGCGCCCAGAGCGTCCACCTGCTGCGTCATCGGAAAGAACAAGCGGTCATTATCGAACAGCTTTGCCGCCAGAATATGCTGCTCCTTGTGCGTATAAGTAAAGAGCTCGGCCAGGGATTCATTGATGCCGCCGTATTCTCCGGCAATATACATGCTCCACATTTTCTTCAATTGCCCCTGCGGCAGCGCGCTTAAGCGGTTGTAGACCCAGTCTCCCAGCTTGTCAGCGATGGTCAGCGCCAGTCCGATGCCCGCAATGTTATAGCCATCTAATAGACCGGCCATAATTTTGTGCAGGGTATAATACGGAGCCCAGATTTCCGGATAACGTGTATATACCTCCAGTAGATCAAACTGCTCTTCGGAATACGCGCTGATAAATCCGTAATGGTAGCTGTCATCCGCCTCAAAGGCTAGCTGCACCTTGTTCAGTTCTTCAATCATGTAGTTCAATTTTGTGTAGATCTGCACATTGCCGGTTGAGGCATAGCATAAAGCCAGGGCAGAGAGGTAGTGCCCGGTGGTATGCCCTTTCAGCAGGCTGTCTTCCGAGTCCCAGCCGATCATTGCCGGAGCATTCAACATGTCCAGACCGGCGGCTTTTCTGAAATTGTAGAGCATTTGGTCATCGTCAACCGTCAATAAAAATTTCAGTCTCCGGTCCTGGGCAATTTTGGGCAGGGAGGAGCCTGCCAAATGCGCATTTTTTATCGGGACAGCATTCAACTGTTGCTTTTTGCCGCTCAATTTTGGGGTGCTGTTCTCTATCAGGATAACGGCCTCTACCTCATAGATAGTATCCGTCAGATTGCCAAGCGCCCTTTGCTCCCCGATATCGGCATAATTTCGTGTGTCGCCCCCACGCCATGTCACGGAATGGGCCAGCACATCTCCGCTTACGGTTTGAATGGAGACAACGGATGGCAGATGAAATTCCTTGTTCACTTCCCGCCGGAGGTAAACCGGAAAAATCTTTTCAACCTGGATTTTATTTTTCTCCTCCAGTATCTTCACTTCAAAAATCTTTTTCAGACTCGCCTCTCCGTAACTGAAGGTGGCAGTCACCGGAACGACCCGGTCTCCTTTTCCGTACTCAGGCTGGTGCACCTTCCCGGAGCCGTCAATCCAGCGGTCATCCTTCGAGACCCAGGTAATTTGCGAACCATTTTTGCCTTCGGTCGGCAAGGTGATATCAAACTCTACGGTTTTAAGATTTCCAAGATGCAAGGCCTCAATGTCCCTTTGGACAATTTCCAGATCAGTCAATGTATTCGACATTTGCTTTCCTCCTAGGCTTACTTTTTTAATCGCTTTCACATAATCCATGTTACAAGAAATAAAATTTACTGTCGGTAGTTGAAAAAAAGAATAGGTGGATTATAGTTACTATATGGCAATTTCGATTTATGGGAGGAGCTTAAGCTATGTACTTCGTTGATAAGGAATTTTCGGGGCAAGCAACCCTCATTTCTGCCGGAACTTTTCTTACAGATCGGCCTTGGATTCATAAAGAACGGATCATCGACAGCTATGAAATCATCAGTCCTATAGACTCCACCCTGTATATTGATTGCAACAATATCCCCTACGCTATTGAATCCGGCGAGATTCTTGTCATTCCTCCGCACACGCCTCACCGGGGGCTCAAATATTGTGAGGGCCGGATCAAATTTCACTGGCTGCACTTCGCAGCAAGCAATCTGCAGCTCAGGACTGAAGAGGATGTCCTCCAGGACATTAACGACAACAATCTGGATGAGATGATCGTTCTGCCCGTATACACCAACAAAATCGACTCCAAACGCTTCCACATCATGTTCAATCAACTGCTCGATTTGTACCAGAAGAATAAAAGAAAAAACTACTTGAATGCTTATTTGACCTGTCTTTTACACGAATTGACCTCGGAAATAATGGACTATCTTATCCAGAAGGAATTTAACGGCAACCGGCTGCAGCCAATCCAGGACTGGATCAGAATCCACGCCTTTGAGGATATTACGCTTGAACATATTGCCGATCACTTCAAATACAACAAAAACTACTTGTCCAGAATTTATAAGAAGAATACGGGAATCGGCATTTCGGAACAGATTATCAAATTCAGGCTGAAGCACGCGAAAGAGCTGTTGACCGAGACCGACCTAAGCATTAACGAAATCGCCTCGGAAGCCGGATATGAGGACTCGAAATATTTCATGCGTTTGTTTAAAAAATATGAGAGCGTCACCCCCACCGAATATCGAAAAACCTTTTTCTACAAGCATTTTAATAAAAAATAATTGGATGCTGCATAGTCCACCTTAAGTTAGGTTTGCGCTACCGTTTTTCACAGAAATTGATGCTATCCTTAAAAGTAAGCGGTTTCCGCAAAACAACCTTACAGGGGGATTCTATGACAGAGCATGCCGAGCTAAAAATTTCAGCCGTCCGATTTATTGATCTCCAAAGAATCGAAATCTATTGGAATGCCGATGCAGAAGGGGCCAATGATCCGCGGTCTTTTTCAGTGGAGCTTAATGGAGTGAGTCAGCCGCTGTGCAATAACGATGATCCGGAAGCCTGGGATACCCGATGTGTGTACGAGAAGACTAAACAGAGAACCACCCTAAGTCTGCAAAACCCTATACAATTTAGCGATTTGGGTAAAGTTACGCTGTCGGTCGTTGGGCCTGTCCGCAGTGCACAGGGGAGCCAGCCATCGCTTCATCCCTCCTATCCTATTAAGAATCTTGAGCACTTCTATACCCGGTTTACCCGCACTACATCAGGAATTCTGATTAAATCCTCGGCCCAGGTTGACTATGCTGTACATGAGAAGGCGTGTGCGATGCTTGAAATCATGTTATGCACAAGACCTGAGATTGCGGAGAAATTGGAGGAGCATCATGCCGCTCTGGCTATTTATGGACTACAGGAGGATGCCTATGACATACCGGAGCATCGCGGCGGAACGGATTTCTTGCAATATCCCGTAGAGGGCTTCGGCGGAACTCCACTCATCCCCGTGACTTCGGTATCAGAAAAGAATGTTATGCGTTATGTAGAAGGGCCCTCCCAGACCAAATATAAAAATGAATCCATTGTGGCCCATGAATTCGGGCATGCCGTCCATCTGATCGGAATTAATAATCTGGAGGACCAGACACTCGCCAAGCAGCTTGTTGCTGCCTATGAGCATGCTGCCTCGAATAACCTTTGGCCCGGAACCTATGCCATCTCGAATTACGAGGAATACTTCGCGACTCTAACGGCCATCTGGTTTAACGTTATGGCTGAAAGCAGCGACGGTACCTGGGATGGCGTCCGTGGCCCGGTCAATACCCGCGAGGAATTGAAAGCGTATGATCCTGTAGGTTATGCCTTTTTTGAGTCTATTTATCCCGATCGCTCCTTCCCTGAGCCCTGGAGCAGCACACCGAATCATTTCCCCGTTCCAGTGGCCTGAACGATCTACACAAACAACCCCCGAACCTTCAGTTGGTGAAGGTTCGGGGGTTGTTTGGCTGGCGCTGCTGTTATTCAGCTTCCAGTATGAATAACCTGGACAGGAAATCTCCCCGCGGGACTTTGGAATGATAATCGCCGGAAGTGCTGTCATTCAGCAGGATTCCAATTTCCATCCATTCGTCGCCATAGCCGGAATGCTCGTAATTATTTTCGGTTATGCGGTACTTCTTGCCTTGATCCAGCCCGGCGAGTCTCAATCGCGTATACCCGCCGTTTACTGCAGTAAGTGTCCGGTAATACCCCACAATTCCGCGGTTTTTATCCTTGGACAACACCATCCATGCAGTTATATTCCCGTCAAAAGGACTAGCCAGCCGGTAGAATGTACCCTGATGAATAAGCTCCCGGTTCGCTTTCATAAATTGGACTTGCTCCCGGACCAGTGTCTCTTCAGCCTCAGACAGCAGATTCAGGTCCAGTTCATAGCCAAAGGTGCCAAAATACGCTACATCTCCCCTTGTGGCAAGCGAGGTGCTGCGGCTGGTTTGATGGTTAGGAACCGCTGACACATGGGAACCCATACTGCCAAGCGGATATAACATAGAGGTTCCGTATTGGATTTTCAGCCGCTCGACGGCATCCGTATCATCTGAAATCCAGCCCTGCGGACAGTAATACAGCATACCCGGATCAAACCTTCCCCCGCCGCTGGCGCAGGATTCAAACAGCACCTCAGGGAATTTTCCAGTCAGACGCCCGAACAGCTCATACAAGCCTAAGATATATTGATGATACACTTTCCCTTGATAATCGCTGTCTCTCCCGGCGGAAAACACCTCTGACATAGAGCGGTTCATATCCCATTTTACGTAGGAAATATCCGACTCGGACAGTATCTTGCTGATGGTAGCATCCAAATAATCAATAACTTCAGCTTTCGTCAAATCCAGCACGTATTGATTTCTGCCCGGGCTCATGGAACGGTAAGGAACCGACATAATCCAGTCGCTGTGCTTCTGGTACAGCTCGCTTTCCTTACTGATCATCTCCGGCTCGAACCAAAGGCCGAATTTCAGGCCCATGTCTGTTATTTTGCGGGCCAGACCGGAAATTCCGTTCGGCAATTTATCCGTATTGGGATGCCAGTCCCCGAGCGAAGTCGTATCTGTATTGCGCTTGCCGAACCATCCGTCATCCAGAACAAATAATTCAATTCCCAGCCCAGCGGCTGAACGGGCAATTTCCACAATTTTCTCTTCATTAAAATTCATATAAGTGGCTTCCCAGTTATTAATCAGAATGGGGCGGGGCCGATCCCTCCAGAAGCCCCGCACCAATCGGGTCCGGTAGAGCTCATGGAAGGTCTGGCTCATAGGGTTCAGCCCTTTATCCGAATACACCATGACCGCTTCAGGGGTCTGGAAATCCTCTCCCGGCAGCAAGCTCCAATCGAAGCCATTCGGGTGAATCCCCATCATCACACGCGTGACATCATACGTATCCGCCTCCACTTGAGCCAGAAAATTGCCGCTGTAGATCAGGCTGAGTCCGATGGCTTCTCCGAGAAACTCCGTCGTTTCCTTCCGCTTCAAGCCGATAAAAGGATTATAATTATGGCTGCTGTGTCCCCGCAGGCTATAGATACTCTGGATGCCGCGATGCAGCGGATGGGTCTGAATATGCCGCTCCCTTCCCCATGCGCCGGTTAAATTGATCATTTCATAATCCTGATCCGGAAGGTCCAGATTCAGGCTCATGGCAGATTCAAGCCGGATCGTCTGCTGTCCCAGGTTGCTTATCTTTATATTTCTGGTTAGGACAGGCAGGCTGTTATAGAGGGTATACTGCAATTCCACTTGGCAATCCAGCCATTTATCGAGCAAAAAAACTCGGAGAGTCTGTGCTTCATCCTCATTCTCGACATAAGTCGCCGGCAGTCCTTCAAGATAAGGTTTGCCGGGGACAATCTCATGACTTACGTACTCCAGACAGGTGGTATGGCTGCCATCCTCCTGAAGAATATGCAGTCCGCAGCTTCGCAGATCCCCTGCTCCGTATACAGAAATCTCCTGTTTAACCTGTTCAAGCGAAAATTTGGCATTGCCCTCGAACACACAGGGGGACATATCGCGGAAGCCCAGCTCCAGAAGATGCGAGAAGTCCTCCTGATCGCGGATTCTTTTACCGTAATATAAATGTCCCGGCTGATGATTCGGCATGATGCAAAAAATATAACTGATCTCATCATTATACAAGTGGAATTGTCTCGTTGTTTCATGAAATACTATTGGCATGACCCTAAGCTCCTTTTAACAAAGCGCCGGCAAATGGCTCTGTCAGCACTTTTGTTGTTATACCATATCCTTCTCGATATTTTTCGAAAATACAAAGATGAACAAGGCCGTAATCAGCAGAAGCGCTGTCATAATAGGGAACAGATTTACTTGCTCATCTGCCGTCTGATAGAAGTTGAACAGAATCAAGGCAATCCCGTTCCCGATCGTACCCGCTTGCCCCCAAGCTGTCTGCATCTGGGTATCATAAGCGTCCGGCGACAATTTGGCTACAAGCGATGAACCAATCGGCCAGACCAGATTATCCGAGAACGTAAGGAACAGGTAGTAGAATACCATCCAGAGCAAGCTATACGGCGCCGAGTCCTTGAACAAAATAATCGGAATGGTCAGCAGGCCGTAGCCAAGAGCGGAGAAGAGAATACCCCAGCCATACTTATAGGTTGTTCGGATATTCGTTGCACGGGTTTTGGTCCAGAGCCATACAAACACAGGCGCCAGCGCTAACCCTAGAACAGTATAGATGGTTCCCACCGACCCGGGGGCAAGTTCAAATCCAAAGATTTTGCGGTTAATTTTCTGGTCTATAAAAATAGCCACCGTCGAGGTCAGCATGGTTCCGCACAGCGCCATTACGATTTGCGCCGAGAACAGCTTCAGGAAAGGCTTCATTCTTCTTCTGTCCGTTGTCGTCAAGTCTTTCTTGCTCATAAGATTGGTCAAGAAGACTATCGGAATAATAAAGGTCGCCGAAGTAATGATGTTTAGTACTCCCTGGAAGGACATTACTTTGTTCAGGACCAACGCTACAATTGTGCCGATAAAAACAACCATAATGGCTATAAACCGGGTGAATAATTTAGCGAATTTCCCTTCTTCAAGCGGCTTGACCGGCTTCTCGCCCAGGGTGCCAAAATACTTGTGCTGCGTAACAAAAATAACGGCGCCATACAGAAAAGCAGCAATGGCAGCGATCAGAAAGCCGATATGGTAGTTTTTCATACCAATTTGACCGACCAGCACCGGAGCCACCAGACCGGCAATATTATTCGCAATGCCATGAATGGTAAATGCAGCATCACGTCTGCCGTTATCGGATTTGCGGTACAATTGGCCCGTCAGTGAAGCATTGCTCGCGCCCATAATTGGAAGCGCCATCAAAAATAAGGCGATTAACGCAAAAATTCTTCCCTGGGTCAGCGAAAAAGCCGGAATAGCCAGAATCCCAAACGCCGTCCCTTTTACTATATTCCCTATAATCAAGGCTTTCCGCATCCCCAATACGCGGTCCGCCAGCCAGCTTCCCAGAATCCCAAAGATGGAATTGCACGCAGCCATCGCTGTAATCATGGAGGCAGCCTGACCTTCTGTGAAGCCTAATCCTTTCGTATACGGAGTATAGAGATAGAAAATTAAAATCGCATACAAAGCTCCCCATGCAAAGGAGTTGAAAAAATTACCTGCTGCCAGCGCCCCTACCCCTCTTGGATGCCCCAAAAATTTCTTGTCGTCAAGCACTTCCTCTGGATTCATAGCGATTCCTTCTTTCATCAGTATTTCTGTTCAAGTTTTCCCTTTAAAATATATCAGATAACCTTTTCTAAAACGGTAGCGAAAAGTTGGGATAGGTGGACATTTGTTACCTAGTACATTTTGGATATATGAACGGAAAATCAAAAAAGAGCCGACCCTAAACCCATCCGTCAAATGATGAGATGCTATCAGTTGCATTGTTCAATCCGTCTGCCTTCAACGCTTCAGAATCAGAATAGCGATTGATTAGCTTTAACGCTTATACTATGAATTATTTTTACTTATTAAGGGATAATTGAAGAATGATCGTTTTAAACGCAAACAATTTAAAAGAGCTAAGTATTAATTAATGTTAGGGAGATGGATGGATTGAAAGGAGCAAATGTTGCCTTTTTATCGGTTATGAGTAACACTTTTATTGTTTTGTTAAAACTTGTTGTTGGAATTGTGACTGGCTCTATTGCGGTGATTTCCGAAGCAATTCATTCTGCATTAGATTTAGCGGCTGCACTCATCGCTTTTTTTTCAGTACGTATATCCGGCCAAGTTGCAGATGAAGAACATCCTTATGGACATGGAAAGACGGAAAATGTATCGGGTACCATAGAAACGTTACTTATATTCGTAGCAGGTATCTGGATTATGTACGAATGTATTCATAAAATTTTAAATCCAGCACCTGTTGAACTTCCATACTTAGGGATTATTGTTATGTTCGTTGGAGCCGGTATCAACTATTTTGTTTCTCTAAAAGTGAAAAAGACAGCAACAGAAATGCATTCCGTAGCTATGAAGTCAAATTCTTTGCATTTGCTTACCGATGTCTTCACATCTTTAGGAGTTGGATTTAGTTTGTTACTGGTCACCGTAACGGGATGGCATATTTTAGATCCCATCATTGGTATCGTTCTAGCTTTGTATATCATGCGGGAAGCCTATAAGTTAATGAAAGAGTCTTTTCCTCCGCTAATTGACGCTAGGTTGTCCGAAGAAGAGGAAAAAAGCATCTTAAATATAATTTCTAATTTTGAGCACAAGTTCATTGAAATTCATGATTTTCGTACTCGACGCTCTGGCCCAGAAGAGTTTATAGATTTCCATCTTGTAGTCCCGGCTAATATGGAGTTGGACGCTTCACATCAGCTATGTGATGAAATTGAGCAGGCAATTACAAGCGTTTTTTATCGTGCAAATGTCCTTATTCACGTTGAACCTGAATATAAACGCTTGGAGATCAATAATGAAACTTAATTAGCATATAGGATCAAACGGGGAGAAAAGATTAACTAACTGATGCCAGCCATTTTGTCGCTCTTGGGCCCCCAAATTCACCCATCACAATTCCTCCTTTGCAATTGAATGCAACATAGGATATGTGGGATTGTCATCTATGCTTGGGTAAATAGGAATCGGATTAAGGAGGAATGAATATAAAACTGGCCTATTGCCGAGTCCGGCATTTATGGAATTCATCGTATAACCAAAAATAACCAGGCACAAGCCCTGCGGGCTATTTTATATATGCTCTAAATTCAAATCGTTACCGGACGAACCGAGCACCGGCTATCATAATCGAATCCGGCGTACATCCCTCTACAATGCCCCCGTAATCCATGAGATGGCCTATTGGGTGCAGTTCAAGCCGAATACCTTAAATTGAGCCAGCGCTGCCGTCAGAAAGTCTATGTCGCTCTCCAAGATTTTATAATTTCATTTCCCTTCAGAACAAAATGCAACCCTTGCCCAGTTCACTGTTTCTACTAATCTGCAGCATTGACCATTGGAATTTTATAGAATAATATTACATCTATACAACAAAATTATAATTCTTGGAATTTAGTTAGGTGGTGTCTACATGGTCCCTACTACAGCCACGATTCGCGATGCACTAGCGTTGTATCTATCTCAGCAGGGGATGTCCATTCATCAATTTGCCGGACAGGCCGGTATTAATTCAGGAACGCTCAGCCGGATACTTAAGGGTCAGCAGCCGATTGCCATGAATCATCTGGAGCGGATTACCAAGGGGATAGGTTTGCCGGAGGACCATTTCTACAGCTTATACGTGGACGAATGTTTCTACTATTCGTCACCCACTTGGCGGCGTTTGCGGCCTTTTCTTTTGCGTTCAGCCGCATTAGGCCGTCTCGATTGCGTTGAACAGGTCGTTCAGAATCTGCTTGAGAATCTGACCTATGCCCCCATGCTGTTCGAAGTGGCGGAGGGGCTGTTTCAGGACGGACTGTGGCAGGCTGCAGGGTTACTATATAAGAATGTAAGCGCTAGTGAGAAGTATCAGAATTCGGAGCGGCTGGCAGTATGCCAATACCGCCTATTTAAAATTGCCTTGTGTGACGATCAGAGTATTAATTCGCGAGAGGCGATTCTCTTTGAGTGTTACATAGATCGACTAGATGAGGCCGATCAATTAGATGGAATAATAGACCTGCTGAATGTCTATTATTCCTTGCAGCAGTGGCCTAAGGTGGATGAGCTGGCACAGAAGATGCTACGGCTCGCTACACTCCGTTATAATTTCCAACGCCAGTCGAACCGTAAACAAGACAATGGAAAAGTGTCTCGAAGACCACTATATCACTATATTCTAAACGCCAATCTTTTCCTCTCAAGTATCTGTATGGAATACGGAGACTATAAATCTGCAATAGAGCGTGTGCCCCTTTATATGGACGGAAGCTGGATAGAGGAAGACGATGAAGAAGCCCAACGGACATTATCCCAGTTTCGGGAGTGGGGAACGGCGAACATCTATTTGTATCGCGTACTGGATGGACAATTGGAAGCGCTGGCTGATTATGTGGAATATATCGCAACACAACCGGACGAGATATTTACGGCTATGTACCATATTATCAAATCGGCTAACCGGTATGACTGGAATGTTGATCACATTCTGGAACGTTTCTCTGCCTACATCCCTTATCGAACCTATAGATCGGAATTTGGTGAATACAATCAGCAGATTATGGCAGACAAACACGCCAGATTTCTTGCTGAACTGGCCGCCTATTACTTACATAATAAACGAAATGAAGGAATTAGCTTTGTACTACAAAGTTTGGAATCATCTGCTATGATTAACAATGAGAGTATAGCGATCACTTGTGCTGATCTGTTTGAACAATATCGGTATGCAGCAACAGAAAAAGAAAAGGATAGATACAAACTTCTGATCAGAGAGGTGCGGAATTCGAATGCCAAGAAAAGTCATCAAGCTTTTAGTTTTATGTAGTTTGTTGTCTGTAATTGTTCTTCCTACAGGAAACATTGAAATCGTAGCAGATAACAACACTCAATCGTTAATCCAAACCATGTCACATGGTATCGGTGGTAGTTGAATCTCTTCTACCGTTCGGTAATGGATTCCAAGTGTGGCAAGGACGATCTGAGCTTCTCTTTTCACTTCCACACTATCCACCTTCGTTTTCACCGAAAATCCAATGACTAACCAATCGACGTTCTCGATTATTTTCGAGAGCGTTTTTCATTTCCTGTCATTTATGGACAGAACAAATTATAATTTCCTAACCAATCGAGTAGGAGGGGGCGGTAGGCCCCCGTCCTCTCACACCACCGTACATGCGGGTCCGCATACGGCGGTTCCAAAAGTTAACAAAGCTCCAGATAACGTGAAAGCAAACTTTTCAGCCCTCTCGCTTCCCAGTAGGAA
>NZ_JBVYOK010000028.1:0-62654 GCF_056120445.1 Paenibacillus sp. sgz302115 | reverse complement strand
CGAAGGATAAGCTCCGCTCGACTTGCATGTATTAGGCACGCCGCCAGCGTTCGTCCTGAGCCAGGATCAAACTCTCCAATAAGGTTATTGAAAAGAGCGATTCGCTCATTTTGAAACATCTGACGAGAATTTGCATTCTCTAGATGAGATTTCAAAAGCGTGAAACACGCTGTGAAATTCATCGATTTGGAATCACTGAAGTGATTTCCGATACTCACTCGTTGTTCAGTTTTCAAAGATCAAGCTCGTTGTCGGCGACGATGTTCTCGTCAGCAGCAACTCTTATACTATATCATGTTCGGCCGATTAATGCAAGCTCTTTTTTTAATTTCTTTTTTCGAGCTCGGCATTGAACTTTCTTGGCCGGAATAAGAATATACCATGTATAGAGATTCTTTGCAAGCTTTATTTTGAATAAAAATTAATTCCGATTGATAGGGGTCATATAGCACCACTCATTCACCACTGTGCCAAAGGAAACTGCATCTCTGCAGCTCCCTTGGCTATGGTAGAGCAATACAATTACTCGGTACGGTTGCGCATGTGCGGGAACAGCAGTACATCGCGGATGGACGCCGCATTGGTGAGCAGCATAATCAGACGGTCCACACCAATTCCCAGTCCGCCTGTAGGCGGCATGCCGTATTCCAGAGCACGGATGAAGTCATCGTCCATTTCGTGAGCTTCGTCGTTACCCTTTTCTTTTTCTTTAATTTGCGCTTCAAAACGCTGGCGCTGGTCAATAGGATCATTCAGCTCGCTAAAGGCATTAGCGTGTTCACGGGCCACAATAAACAGCTCAAAGCGGTCTGTGAAGCGCGGATCCTGATCATTCTTTTTGGCGAGTGGAGAGATTTCAACCGGATGGCCTGTGACAAAGGTCGGCTGGATCAGCGTTTCTTCTACAAATTGCTCAAAGAAGGCATTCAGAATGTGTCCAAAGGTCATGTGCTTCTCAACCGGCACACGGTGCTCCTTCGCCAAACGCTGCGCTTCCTCATCCGTCATTTGAACACCAAAGTCGACACCTGTCACCTCTTTGACAGCATCCACCATACTCACACGGCGCCAGCCTGGCGACAGATCTACTTCTTGATCTTGATAGTTGATCTTCTGGGTTCCCAGTACTTCCTCAGCGATATGAGCGATCAGGCTCTCAGTCAGGTGCATGATGTCCTTGTAGTCGGCATAAGCTTCGTACAGCTCGATCATCGTAAATTCCGGATTGTGGCGCGTGGAGATGCCTTCGTTACGGTAAACGCGGCCGATTTCGTATACTTTTTCCAAACCGCCGACGATTAGACGCTTCAGATGAAGCTCTATGGCAATACGCATATAAAGCTGCATATCCAGTGTGTTGTGGTGTGTAATGAAAGGACGGGCTGCGGCTCCACCGGCGATGGCATGCAGGGTTGGAGTTTCTACTTCCAGATAGCCATGCGAATCCAGATAACGGCGCATGGATTGGATTATCCGTGACCGGGTAATGAACGTCTGCTGAACTTCAGGGTTGATGATCAAATCCACATAACGCTGGCGGTAGCGCAGCTCTACATCCTTCAGACCGTGATATTTCTCGGGGAGAGGAAGCAGTGATTTGGAAAGAACCTCAAGGTTGTCCACCTTAATAGAGGTTTCACCCGTTCTGGTCTTGAACACCTTTCCGCGAACGCCGATGATATCCCCCAGATCGAGAACGTTAAAAGCTGCATACTGCGCTTCAGAAATACTGTCCTGACGGACATAGATTTGAATCTTGCCGCTGAGATCCTGAATGTGGGCAAAGCTGGCTTTACCCATTACCCGCTTCGCCATGATGCGGCCGGCAATGCTGACCTCAAGATCAAGCTCGTCCAGTTCCTCTTTTGTTTGCCCGTCATACTTGGACATAATATCGCCGGCACCCGTCGTACGCTCATATTTCTTGCCAAACGGGTCAATTCCCAGGGCGCGAAGCTCGTCCAATTTGCCACGGCGAATCGTCAGCAGCTCACTAAGCTCATTCTCTGTGTTATCCACGGTGTTCATTTCCTCAGTCATGTGGTTCATCCTCTCTTACTCACTATGTCATATACACAAGAAGAAACGGCTCCGCCATCATTCATGAGGACAGTCCGTTCCATTGCCAAAAAAGCTGATCTGTATATGTTTTGAAAAAAAGCTTCCCTAAGGAAGCTTTACAGACCTATTCCTTATACACGCCTATTACTTCATTGTAATATCAAGAATTTTATATTGAATAACGCCTGCAGGAACACTAACATCAACAATGGTGCCAATTTTTTTACCGATAATAGCTCTGCCTACCGGGCTTTCGTTAGAGATCTTATTGTTCAGCGGATCGGATTCCGCCGTGCCTACAATCGTATATTCCATAATGTCGCCGTATTCCATGTCCTCGACGCTTACGGTAACACCGACACTAACCACATCGGTAGCAATCTCGTCGCTATTGATGATACGCGCATTGCGGAGCATTTTTTCCAAAGTGATGATGCGCCCTTCGATAAAAGCCTGCTCGTTCTTCGCGTCCTCATATTCGGAGTTCTCACTGATATCTCCGTAGCCAATCGCCACTTTAATCCGTTCGGCTACCTCGCGCCGTTTCACGGATTTGAGGGTCTCAAGTTCTTCTTCCAGACGCTTAAGTCCGTCCGGTGTAAGGATGACTTCTTTATCGCTCATCTCAACCGATTCTCCTGTCGTATACATTTATTGAAAACACCATACTATATGCGAATCTGGAGGGATCAGAACCCTCCTTCTGCTTGCCACTGCTGTAACGGCGATTTTATACTGTGAAATTATATTGGAACCGCTACAAAATGTCAATGATGCCTCATATAATGTTCTGGTGTTAATCAAAAACGCAAGAAAATCAGCATTTAAACCGCCGAAAGAGAGGAATTTAGGCCTTCTTGCTCTTCTTCTTCCTTAAGCTGTGCGACAAAATCATTCAAAATCCGCACCATTTCATCACGTTTGGTTTCTTCCATAATGACGTCCTTCACGCGGGCAGCAGCCTTCATCCCTTTCAAATACCAGGCCAAATGCTTGCGCATTTCCCGGACAGCGACCGCTTCGCCCTTCAGGCTGATCAAACGGTCCATATGAAGAATCGCTACCTTGATCTTCTCCTCCGGACCCGGCTCCGGCATCAACTCACCAGTGCTCAGGTATTGGATTGTACGGTACAGCATCCACGGATTGCCCAGAGCACCGCGCCCAATCATCACGCCATCGCAGCCGGTCTGATCCAGCATTGCGCGCGCATCCTCAGGTGTATTCACATCTCCGTTTCCGATAACCGGAATGGAGACCGCCTCTTTGGCCATACGGATGTACTTCCAATCGGCGTGACCGGTATAAAGCTGCTCGCGGGTTCTACCATGAACACTTACCGCCTGGCCTCCGGCACGTTCAACGGCGCGGGCATTATCTTCTACAAAGATATGCTCGCTGTCCCAGCCGATCCGCATCTTTACGGTTACCGGCTTATCAACGGCGTCAACGACTGCGGATACCATTTCGTAAATTTTGTCGGGATTCAGCAGCCAGCGCGCTCCTGCGTCGCATTTCGTTACTTTAGGCACAGGACAGCCCATATTAATGTCGATAATATCGGCATTGGTTTCTTTATCAACGACCTTGGCCGCCTCAACCAGAGACTCACGGTCACCGCCAAAAATCTGCAGGCTTAGCGGTTTCTCACGTTCATCTACGAACAGCATTTCCCGCGTGCGCCGGTTGCCATGCAAAATCGCCTTGTCGCTGACCATTTCGGCGCAGACGAGCCCGGTTCCAAATTCTTTTGCGATCAGACGAAACGCCGGATTGCACACACCAGCCATAGGTGCCAGAACGACCTGGTTCTTCATCTCAATGCCGCCAATCTTCAGCACGCTTGTTCACTTCCTTGTATGGTTTATTGTATCTTAACGTCCTCTTAATTAGAGGGATTAGCCAATTCGTCGGCAGCAACTCCAAGGACATCCGCAATTTTATTTAAAATTTGATCTTCCAAACGTCTGTTTCCCCTCTCCACTGCGCCCAGCACAGCCAAGGATATTCCGACAGAGTCCGCCAGCTCCTGCTGAGTATATCCCTTCAGCTTTCGGAATGCTCTGACCCGCCGTCCCATACGTTTGTTGTCCACAAGCAAATTCCTTCCTTCCCCTCTATGTCTTGTAGCGCTGCTGTAATTAACTGCCGGAGTCCAGAAGACTCATTCTGCGGCACAATATCATTCAGTGGAAAAAGCACAAACGCCCGCTCCAGCATCCGGGGATGCGGCAGTGTTAAATCCGGGGTATCAATACTCTTATTCTCCACCCATAGTAAATCCAAATCGACTGTTCTCGGTCCATAGCGGATATCCCGGACACGGCCGAGCTGTGTTTCGATACCCAGCATCACTTGAAGCAGCGCCTCCGGCGCTAGTGTTGTGCGAAGGGCTGCCGCCATATTCAAAAACTGAGGCTGATCCAAATATCCTACAGGCTCGGTTTCGTATACGCTTGAGCAGCGAATCACCTCAATCTCTGCATGCTGGTTCAGCCTGATCAAAGCTTCCTTCAGCGTTCCTTCACGGTCTCCCAAATTGGCCCCTAAAGCAATATAAGCCTCTGATAGCTCAGAGGTGGAATGTGTGTTCATGAACGAGGTCTCACTTTCTGGTTCTGTACAGTTCTACGGTCACTCCCTGAAAGTGAATGTCGAACGGCGGATGCGGCTTGGTCACTTTGACCGTTACCGCATTGATAACAGTATAAGTGTCAAGTACCGAGGATGCAATATGTTCCGCCAAAGCTTCGATCAATTTAAATGATTTTGTTTCGACAATTTTTTTAACGAGAAAGTGCACTTCGGCATAATTTACGGTTAACGTGAGATCATCACGGGTCCCGGCTTCCTGCAAATCAAGCTCCAGCTCCAAATCAACGTAAAAGCGCTGGCCCAGCTTGCGCTCCTCTTCAAAAACTCCGTGATAACCATAGTACTCCATGCGGTGAAGCGTCATTTTATCCACTCTGGTAACCTGCCTTCTCATAAAATATATCTGCCAGCAATCGCGATTTATTCACGCACCTGCAGCGGCACAGCATACAGCATAGCGTCGCACATCTGCACAGTACGCTTAATTGTTGCTACATCGTGCACCCGCACGATTTGACAGCCCTGGGCAATCCCGAACGCCACTGTGGCGGCGGTGCCTTCAACCACATCATCCGGCGGCAGATCGAGCACGGTGCGGATGAATTTTTTGCGGGAGGTGGCAAGCAGGACTGGATATCCAAGCTCCGTCAGTTGATCCAGGTTCATCATAGCCTGAAGGTTCTCCGCATAATCCTTGGCAAAGCCGATGCCCGGGTCAAGAATGATATTCTCCCGCTTAACGCCCGCTGCCAGCGCCAGTTCCACGCTCTCCATAATATCAGCAGACATATCGCTTGCCAGATCCTGATAATTGCGGTCATGGCGGTTGTGCATCAAAATAATCGGACAGCCCGCTTCCGCAGCTACAGCCGCCATATTGCTATCCGCCTTGGCCCCCCAGACATCATTAATGATGTGCGCACCCGCCTGAAGCGCCTGTCGGGCCACTTCCGCCTTATAGGTATCAATGGATAACGGCAAATGAGGAGCGGCACTGTGTATACTCTCGATGACCGGCAGCACGCGGGCCAGTTCTTCTTCAAGTCCTACCGGCTCATGGCCGGGCCGTGTCGATTCACCGCCGATATCAATAATATCCGCACCCTCTGCCGCCATTTGCAGCGCATGCTCTACGGCTCTACCCGGTTCATTCCACAATCCGCCATCGGAAAAGGAATCCGGGGTTACGTTCAGAATACCCATAATTAGAGTGCGTTCCCCCAGCGACAGTTCAGCAGCGCCCATATGGTAAGTACGTTTGTATATAACGGGTCTCATTCCGGCGATCCCGTCCTTTCTCTATATGATTCCAGCAATCGCGCCGTGATTCTTCCACATTGTCCGCCGCTTACGCTAAGCCGCTCATTTCCATACCACAGCGTTGTAACCGGAACAATCTCCTGCACCGAATTGGTGAGGAATACCTCATCAGCACTGGCGAGCTGTTCCCAGCGATAGAAACCTTCTTCTATTTGCAGGCCGGCTGTGCGGGCCAATTCCAGCACCATTTCCCGGGTAATTCCCGGCAGGATGCCTGTAGCGATATCCGGGGTGTAGAGGACGTTGTTGCTGATGAAAAAAACGTTGCTGACAATACCCTCGGCGACCTCACCCCCGGCGGTCAGCATCAGCCCTTCCGCTCCGCTTGCAGATGAGGCGTATCCGGCCAATTCACGCTTCGCAAGTATATTATTCATGTAATGCAGCGACTTCAACCGCACCGGCCCCTCCGGGGTATTGCGTCGCAGATTCAGCAGCTGCAGCCCTTTGCCTTCCTGATAGAGGCTGGCTGGTAATCGCGGCAGCTCTTTGATGTAGAGCAGATGATTAGGCTGGCCGTAGTCTCCCGCAGGCAGGCCCAGGATATCCTCACCAGCTGTGACGGTATAACGGATGTAAGCATCCTTCAGTTCATTTTTGCCCATTACGCGGTGGATCCAATCCCGCAGCAAGGCGGCATCCCCTTCAAAAGGAATGCCGAGCTGCCTGCAGCCGTCAGCGAGTCTGCCTAGATGCCGCTGCAGCAGGAACGGTTCGCCCCCGTAGGTACGGAACGTCTCGAACAGCCCCATGCCGTACAAAACGCCGTGATCCAAAGCGGAAATCACGGCGTCTTGAGCATCCGCTACGCGGTTGTTAAATCCTATATATTTCATACCGGTTCTCCGGCTCTCCGTTTCAGGAAATTGCGGAGCATTTGATGACCATGATCTGTAATGATGGATTCAGGGTGGAACTGCACACCTTCTATCGGGTACTCTTTATGGCGCAAAGCCATAATTTCACCTTCCGCCGTCTCTGCTGTAATCTCCAGGCAATCCGGCAGACTCTCACGCTCAACGATCAATGAATGGTAACGGGTAGCGGTAAAGGGTGATTCCATCCCTTCGAATACGGAAGTACCCTTGTGGTGGATCGGCGATGTTTTGCCATGCATCAGACGTTCGGCACGGATTACTTTGCCGCCGAAGGCCTGTCCAATGGCCTGATGTCCGAGACATACGCCAAAGATCGGAATAACGCCCTTGAAATGCTGAAGCAGCTCCAGGCTGATTCCCGCTTCATTTGGCGTGCACGGCCCCGGAGAAATCAGGATATGGTCCGGTGCCAGCGCCTCGATCTCCTGAATGGTGATCTCATCGTTGCGGGATACCTTCACTTCTTCTCCAAGCTCCCCCAGATACTGCACCAGGTTATACGTAAAGGAATCATAATTGTCGATTACCAAGATCATTGTGTTGCTCCTCCTTCGGCGCCGCCGGAGATCCGCAATTCCTGCTGCTGCTCGCTGCAGAGAACCGCCTTCACTACGGCTTTGGCTTTATTATGGCATTCCCGGTATTCACGGTACGGGTCGGAATCAATCACGATGCCCGCGCCCGTCTGAATATAGCCTACTCCATCCTTTACGGCCAGCGTTCGTATAATAATATTTAATTCCATATTGCCGCTATAGTCAATCCAGCCCATTGAACCAGTATATGGTCCTCGCCGTACCGGCTCCAGCTCCTCGATGATTTCCATCGTGCGCACCTTCGGCGCGCCGGTGATGGTGCCGCCGGGGAACAAGGCGGCTATAACGTCGTAAGCGCCTTTACCTGGCGCGATGGTGCCTTCCACTTGCGATACGAGATGCATCACATGCGAGTATCGCTCGACGGTCAGCAGCTCCGGCACGCTGACCGATCCATACGCAGCGACACGGCCGATGTCGTTGCGCTCCAGATCGACAAGCATGATATGCTCGGCGATCTCCTTCTCACTCCCGCGCAGCTCCGCCTCCATGGCGGCGTCCTCAGCGGGAGTATGGCCCCGGCGCCGGGTACCGGCAATGGGGCGGGCGCTGACCTTGTCCCCGTGCAGCTTGACGAGCAGCTCGGGCGAAGCGCTGGCGAGCGCGAAGCCGGGCGAGCGCAGCAGCCCCATGTACGGGGACGGGTTGAGCTTGCGCAGCCATTCGTAAACATCCTCCGGCGAGGATTTCAGCTGCGCCTCCTGCCGCAGCGACAGGTTCACCTGAAATACATCGCCTTGGCGGATGTATTCCTGAACCTTCCGTACCGCCTGCTGAAATTGCTCGGGGGTGAACGCAGAGGCCATACCGGGCCATTCGCCTGTATTGCCGGTGCTGGCTTCAATTATCGCAGCCGCAGCAGCTTCATTTCCAGTGCCTGCTTCTGTAATTCCAGGAGCTACGGAGATATGCCGCCACTGCTCCAGCATCCGCTCTGCGCGCCCGGCAGCCTCTTGATATAGCTCTCTCAGCTCAGCAGAACCAGATGATTTCACAGCAGGAGCAGGCACATGCACTGTGCAGTAAAGCATATCCTCCTGATGATCGTAGATCCACAGCTCTTCGAACCTCATGAAGAGATAATCGGGGAATCCCGGGTCATCCTTACCTAAGGCTGGCAGCCGCTCCAGAGAGCGGACCACATCATAGCTGAGGAATCCGGCGCACCCTCCCGCAAATGGCGGCAAGCCGGGGAATTGGACCCGCGGAGATGTGAAGTCCTTCATCCAGGCTTGCAGCACATTCAAAGGCGGACCCGGCAGCTCTGATTGCAGAGTCAACTCAGTCCGATCCGCAGCACTGGAAGACAAGCTGTATACTTCGGCCGCATCGGCTTTGCCTTGCAATACAGAAACAGGCTGTAAGCCTAAATACGTATACCGTCCGCCTTTGCCGCTCTCCAGGACCATTGAGTAAGGAGAAGCCAGCTCCCAAGCCTTCGTCCAGGAGACGGGCAATCCTTCTGTGCCTTGCGGAAATCGTATGATAAAAGGGAGCAGGCTCCATTCTTCATGCGCCCACCGCTCCCAATCCTGCCACGCCGTTATAATTTCCAAATCCATCCCTCTCCACTCGTCCATTCGTTTATTGCCTGTCAGTATACTGTACTTCATGCTGCTTTGAAAAGCCCGAATCAGCTATTATTAGCAAAAAAGAGCCCCCGCCATCCCTGTAAAAGCGGATGGGGAGGCTCTTCGGAATTGTTTAATCTCAGCAATTACACTTCGAAATTGTACAGTGGAGTACTCAAATAACGTTCGCCGTTACTTGGGATGATGACAACAACTTTTTTGCCGGCTCCCAGTTCCTTCGCCACTTTGAGCGCAGCAAATACAGCGGCACCGGAAGAAATACCGGACAGAACGCCTTCTTCCTTAGCTACGCGGCGTGCCGTTTCAAACGCTTCGTCGTTCTCTACATGGATGATTTCATCATATACATTCTGGTTCAGAATCTCAGGGATAAAGTTTGCACCGATCCCTTGGATTTTGTGCGGGCCCGGTTTGCCGCCGGCCAGAATTGGCGATGCCGCAGGTTCTACAGCATAGATCTTCACATCAGGATATTGACTCTTCAGTACTTCGCCAGCTCCTGTGATTGTTCCGCCAGTACCTACCCCTGCGATGAATGCATCGAGCGGCCCTCCGATGGACTCAATAGCTTCAACAATTTCAGGGCCAGTTGTTTCGCGGTGGATCTTCACGTTCGCCTTGTTCTTGAATTGCTCAGCGAGGAAATAGCTTGGGTTCTCGCTTAAGATTTGTTCAGCTTTCTTAACCGCTCCGTTCATGCCTTCCGATCCTGGGGTCAGCACCAGTTCTGCACCATAAGCACGCAGCAGGTTGCGGCGCTCAAGGCTCATGGTTTCCGGCATAACAATAACGGCCTTATAGCCTTTAGCTGCAGCGACAAGCGCCAAGCCAATCCCTGTATTGCCGCTGGTTGCTTCTACAATGGTACCGCCCGGTTTAAGCAGACCTGCCTTCTCAGCCTCTTCCACGATACTGATAGCGATACGGTCTTTCACACTGGAGCCCGGGTTTTGATATTCCAGCTTCAGGTAAATGTCTGCGGAACCTTCAGGAACTATCCGATTGAGACGAACGAGCGGCGTGCCCCCGATCAAATCTGTTACACTGTTGACGACTTTAGCCATGAGAAAAACCTCCTTGGAATGATAAATAGAATGGGTGCGGACGATAGTCTATACCAGGATGTGCAACACCGCAGTGCAAAGTTATAACGCTGTACGGCGGTAGAATTGAATCCGCCGTTTATTATTTCCGACTAAATCAGTAGGTTTTACATTTAATCTCATATTATCAATCTTGCAGGCTGTTGTCAATATATATCGCTGTATCATATTTAGCGCGCAAATCGCTTTCCACCTGCTGCAAGGGAGCGGCCTTCTCCAGTGCAAGCTCGTTACGAACCTGCTCCCGGATTTCCGCCTGATTCTGCTGCTCGGGTACAGTGATTGAGCCCAGGCGAATGACGGCGTAAGCATCGCCGGTCTGCAGCGGGCCCGCAATGTCTCCAGGCTGCAGACCCGCCGCTGTCTTCAGCAGATCTTCCGGCCAAAAAGGATCATCTTCCTCTACCGTGCCGATATTCCCGCCATGCTGCCGGCTCTCTTCGTCAATGGACAGCTCCTTGGCCAGCTCTGCGAAATCATCTCCCTGCTCCAGCCGGTCCATTACCTTCTCGGCTTCATTGTAAGAGGCAACCTTGATTATGGAGAGCTGCATCTCTTTTTTCGGAGTGAACCGTTCAGAGTTCTGCGCTAAATAATCATCAATTTCATTCTCGCTGATGGTGATGTTGGCCGTAGCCACTGCCTGCAAGGTCAGGCGATAAAGAGTCTCCTCCCGCACTTCCTCCTTGGAAAGCCCCAGCTCTGCCTGCATCTGTTCATAATATTGCTGCTCTGAGCTATAGCCGGCCATGCTGCGCTTCAATTCCTGCTCAACCTCATGATCTGTCACGGTAATACCCAAGGCCTTGGCCTCTTTGTCCACTACAATATGATTAAGCAATCCCAGCAGTACTTCTTCACCATGCTTTTTCTTCAGCTCATCCATCCATTGCCGGTCTGTTACCGGTTGGCCTCCCGCTGTAGCAATATCCTTTGGCTCGCCCTCTGCGACCTCTCCCTTGAGAATGGACATAGCCCGCAGACTCCAGAACAATAATCCTCCGAGCATTAATGTTGCGACAGCCAATAGAATTACGGCATTGCGCAGCACGCGCTCCTGTCTTGTCATCATCCCATTGCCCTACGATTTCGCTTGATCCAGGATTACCTGCATTTCATCCTTATTGAATACATAAGCCTCGTTGCAATAATGGCACACGACCTCGACCTGTTCATCTTCTTCAATCAGTTGCTCCAGTTCGTGCTGGCCCAGGCTGACCAGAGTCTGCTCTATGCGCTCGCGGGAGCATTGACAGACAAAGTTAATATCGAGTCCGTCCAAAATTACCGCATCGGGAAGCAGCCAGCGGAGCATTTCCTCCGGCTCAAGCCCTTGATCCAGTACAGCCGTAACCGAAGGCATGGCTCCGACTGCCCGTTCAATCTCCGTAATCTCGTCATCGGAAAGACCAGGCAGGAGCTGTACAATGAATCCTCCGGCAACCCTGACAGAATTATCAGTCTCAACCAATACTCCAAGCCCTACTGCGGCCGGGGTCTGCTCCGAGACTGCAAAGTAATATGTAAAGTCCTCGCCGAGTTCTCCCGAAATGATAGGCACACTGCCCCGGTAAGGCTCCTTCATCCCCAGATCCTTGCTAATATCAATGAACCCTTCCGTTCCTACCGCTCCGGCAACATCCAGCTTGCCAAGACTGTTGCTGGGCAGATGGACATGAGGATTTTGCACATAACCGCGAACTTCACCTAGAGCATTGGATTCTGCCATAATCTGACCAAGCGGTCCATTTCCTTTGACCATTACCGCCAGCTTTTCCTCACCTTTGAGCATTGCGCCCATCATAGCCGCAGCAGTAACTGTACGGCCCAGCGCTGCTGTAGCTGTTGGATACGTATCGTGTCTGCGCCGTAATTCGTCAACAAGCTCTGTAGTACGGGCAGCAAAAGCTCTTACCTTGCCGTTCATTGCGGTTCCGCGAATCAGCCGATCCTGTTTTTTGTCCATTGGGTGCATATTCCCTCCTATCGCTTGCCCTTGGGCTTCTATATTTTTATTTGTTGCGGTCGTAAATAATACGCAGGCCTTCCAGCGTAAGCATTGGATTCACTTCGTCTATACATTCCGTTTCGCCGGCAATAAGCTGAGCCAGTCCCCCGGTAGCAATAACCTTAAGTACCGGTGCGTTCATCTCCTGCTTAATGCGTCTGACAATTCCCTCTACCTGACCTGCATAGCCAAAAATAATTCCTGCCTGCATGGCATGCACCGTATTGCGCCCGATCACTTTTTTGGGCTTCTCCAGTTCGATCCGCGGCAGCTTGGATGCCCGTTGATACAAAGCTTCTGTGGAAATGCCAAGTCCCGGTACAATCGCCCCGCCAAGATAATTGGCGCCGGCATCAATACAGTCAAAGGTTGTAGCTGTCCCGAAATCAACGACGACCAACGGACATTTATATTGCTCAATGGCAGCAACCGCATTCACGATTCGGTCCGCACCAACCTCGCGGGGGTTCTCATACCGCAGATTAAGCCCGGTCTTAATGCCGGGACCGACAAGCAGCGGCTCCTTGCCAATATATTTGATACACATTTCCACAATGACCTGCACCAGCGGAGGAACGACCGAGGAAATAATAACTCCTTCCACATCCTTGACCGATACATTCGACATATGGAATAAATTATGAATAAGCACACCATATTCATCCGCCGTCGATTGACGGTTAGTGCTGAGCCGGAAATGATGCAGCAGCTCACGCCCCCGGTATACGCCGAGAACGATATTGGTATTGCCGATATCGACTGCTAGCATCATGGACGCGGGCCCTCCTTCTTGGCATTCAGATCCAGGCTGATGTCCAGACTTGAGAAGGAATAGGTGAGCCGTCCTACTGAAATCACATCGACGCCGGACTCGGCAATCCCCCGCACGGTTTCAAGTGATACGTTGCCAGAGGCCTCGGTCTTGATATGCGGTGCTTTAGTTTTGATTCTTCTCACCGCTTCTGTCATCAGCTCAGGAGACATATTATCGAGCATGATAATGTCCGCGCCTGCCGCCAAGGCTTCTTCAACCTGTTCCAGGCTTTCCGTCTCCACTTCGATAGTCATCGTATGTGGAATATTGGCCCGGGCCCGTCCTACAGCCTGACGGATGCCGCCGGCTCCCTTGATATGATTGTCCTTAATCATTACCGCATCGTATAAGCCGAAACGGTGGTTGGCCCCGCCGCCGATGCGGACGGCATATTTCTCCAGCATACGGTGGCCGGGCGTCGTCTTGCGCGTATCCACCAAACGGGTAGGCAGCCCGTCCAACTTCTGAATAAATGAAGCTGTGCGTGAGGCCACCCCGGATAAACGCTGCATCAAATTAAGTGCCAGTCTTTCCCCGGTCAGAATCGCATGTGTGCTGCCTTCAACCTCTGCAATAACTGTTCCCTTGGATACTGCCTGGCCTTCTTGGACCAGAGCAGTGAATACAAGCGAAGGATCTACCACTTCAAATACCAGCTCGGCCACAGGAATGCCACAGATGATGCCATCCTCCTTGGCATGGATAATCCCTTTGGACTCGTGTCCGGCAGGAATCGTTGTACGGGTTGTGATATCTCCGGAGCCGACATCCTCATGCAGCCAGCCCTTGATCATTTGTACTAATTCTTCATTATAGCCATTAAACATCATCACTTAATTCCTCCACTATTCCCAGTTCGCGAATCTGGAGCAGATGCTTCTGCCACTTGGCATCATCCCGCTGCGGATAATCCTCACGGTAATGCGCACCCCGGCTTTCCTCGCGCTTCAAGGCCGATTCAGTAATCAGCAGACAGCAGGTCAGCATATTGGCGAACTCGTATTCCTCTCGTTTGGTCAGAGCCGAATGAAAAATCGGCAGTTGACGTCTTAATTCTTCAAGTCCCTTGACCAGCATCTCTTCATTCCGCCGCAGGCCGACATAACGCACCATTACTTTTTGCAGCTTGAGGCGCCGTTCCACAATCGCCTGGGTCGGTGATTCCACCCGGCCTTCATGGCTGCCTGCCGAAATGTCGTCGCGTTCAAGCGGCGGCAACTGGCGGATACGGTCAATAATCCGCTGTCCAAATACAACCGCCTCAGACAATGAATTACTGGCCAGACGGTTGGCTCCCTGCACCCCGGTGGAAGATACCTCACCGCAGGCGAACAGCCGGGCGATGCTGCTCTCTCCGTTAAGATCGGTTTTGATGCCCCCCATCATATAATGCGCAGCCGGAGCCACCGGAATCCAGTCACTTGTAATATCCAGTCCGTAGCTCATGCAGGTCTCATATATGGTTGGAAAACGGTGTCTGACCATCTCGGATGATTCATGTGTAATATCGAGGTACACAAAGGTCGATTTGGTCAGCTCCATCTCGCTGACAATGGCCCGTGCTACGATATCGCGCGGCGCCAGCTCCAGCAGCTCATGATAACGTTCCATGAAACGCTCTCCATTAATATTCCGCAGCACTGCTCCTTCACCGCGCACCGCTTCGGAAATTAAAAACCGCGGCGCTCCGGGGTAGCTGAGTGCTGTCGGATGGAATTGAATAAATTCCATATCCCGGATATGCGCTCCGGCCCGGTAAGCGATGGCTACACCATCTCCGGTTGCCACTTCAGGATTCGTGGTGTAGCGGTACAATTGTCCTGCTCCACCCGAACACAATATAGTTGCATCCGACTGCAGGAACAAACGCGCACCGTCTGGCCGCTGAACCAGTGCACCTACACATTCTCCCCCATCGGTTATAAGATCAATCACAAAATGATCATCCCATACCTCTATATTATGATGCTCAGCCACCTGCTCAGAGAGTGCACGCACAATTTCATAACCGGTAGCATCACCATTAGCATGCAGAATACGGCGGTGGCTGTGCGCACCTTCCTGAGTCAAGGCGATCACACCGTTTTCTTTATCAAACAGCGTTCCCAAACGGATCAGTTCCCGTACCCCTTCGGGACCTTCATTCACAAGCACATCCACGGCTGCGGAAGAGTTGAGGCCCGCTCCAGCCATGAGTGTATCCTGACGATGGAAGGCAGGAGAATCATCCTCGGCAAACACAGCAGCAATTCCGCCTTGAGCGTAGCGGGTGTTGCTATCCATCAGCGATTTTTTGGTAATTACAATAACCTTCCGGTCCTCGCTGGCTTTAATCGCCGTGAACAGCCCGGCAATGCCTGAACCGATAACAATACAATCCGTCTTTACTGCAGGAAGCTCGCTTAGGTCGAAATCAACCAAATATTGTGGAATCATGACCGCTTTTCACCTGTTTCAACGAAAGAGTAGCGCATGCTACCGGACTTGTAACATGCGCTCTAGGGATGTTCTGGCTTTGTCGGCGACAGCAGGCGGTACATAAATCTGCGGCTTCATCGTCTCCAGGCATTTGACCAGTTTTTTGAGATTATTTACTTTCATATTAGGGCAAACAAGAAATTTGGTGGCAAAATGGAACTCTTTATCCGGACTGTCCTTGCGGAGCTGGTACCCCGTTCCATCCTCTGTTCCGACAATAAACTGCTTGCGGTCGGACTTCTTGCAATAATCAATAATTGAGGTGGTGCTGCCAACGTAGTCGCCCATAGCCACCACTTCGGGACGGCATTCCGGATGGACTACAAATTCAGCCTCGGGATATTTCGCTTTCATCTCTATCACATCTTTGACGGTGAGCATATCGTGAGTGTTGCAGTACCCTTCCCAGATAATCAGCTTCTTGCCGGTCTTATCCTGAACGTATTGGCCCAGGTTTTTGTCCGGTACCCAGATAATCTCTTCAGCATCCAGCGATTCAATCACTCTCACCGCATTGGCAGAGGTACAGCATATATCTGTCTCTGCTTTGATTTCAGCCGAGGAGTTGATGTAGGTCACTACTTTGGCATTAGGATGCTGAGCTTTCAGCTTGCGCAACCCATCCACGTTCACCATGTCGGCCATCGGGCAGCCGGCGCGCTCATCTGGAATAAGCACAGTCTTGTTAGGCGCCAGAATCTTAGCGCTTTCTCCCATAAAGTGAACCCCGCAGAACACAATCACATCGGCATCGGTCTCTGCTGCCTTTTGTGCCAATAAAAAAGAGTCTCCCCGGAAATCTGCCACTTCTTGAATTTCATCACGCTGATAGTAATGAGCCAAAATGATTGCGTTCCGTTCTTTCTTAAGCTGTTCGAGGCGCACACGAAGTTCACGATTCTGTTCCTGCTTGCGCTCAAGCGCCAGAGCTTCCACGGTCTGTTCTCCCCCTTATGTCTTCACGGCTGTAAGCCGGCACATTCATATCAAGTTTATTTAATATTTAATCACTAATGTACACAACGTTCCACCCACTGTCAATGTAACCTGTCAGGCGGAGAGCTGTCTCAAGACCGCTGAAAAAGCAGAAAAATCCGGAGAACCCTAAGGCTCTCCGGATTTCATGAACACTTTTCAAGTCAATGACAGTTTAGACTAGGCTCCCGCCGCCATCTTTATTGCCATCGTTCGAATCATTTCCACCCTCGGAATCCGTGTTATTCGGAATATCCTTGGACAGGTCGCCGAGTGTGGTTGACGTATCTTCAGCTTTGCCTTGAATGCGGACACGCACATCACCGATAGAATCAATTACAGGTTCGCCCTCTTCATGAGTAACTCCTGCAGCTTCCTCCGGTTTGCCATCCTCGGTCAGGTAGCCTTGCTCGATCAATTCTTTGATCTGATCCAGCTCCAGCGTTTCCTTCTCAAGCAATGTGTTCGCAATCAGGTGCATTTCTTTGGAGTACTTGGTCAGCAGCTCTTTGCATCGCTCATAGCATTCACGAATAAAGCGTTGCATTTCCTGATCAATTTCATAAGCAATGGAGTCACTGTAGTTCTGCTCATGACCGATATCGCGGCCCAGGAATACCTGCCCTTGGGATGTACCGAACTGCATAGGTCCCAGCTTATCACTCATACCATATTCCATAATCATGCTGCGCACGATACGCGTAGCCTGCTGGAAGTCACTGTATGCGCCTGTGCCGACTTCGCCGATGAACATTTCTTCGGCAACACGTCCGCCGAGGAGTCCAGTCACTTTATCAAGCAATTCCTGCTTGGTTACAAGCATCCGGTCTTCCTTCGGAAGCATAATCACGTATCCGCCTGCGCGGCCGCGCGGGATAATGGTAACCTTGTGAACCATATCGGCATGTTCCAGGAAATAGCCGACAATGGTATGACCTGCTTCGTGGTAAGCTACGATGCGTTTCTCCCGATCGCTGATGACGCGGCTGCGTTTCTCGGTACCTACGATTACACGGTCAATGGCCTCATCTACTTCAATCATGGAGATGTCTTTACGGTTGCGGCGTGCTGCAAGCAGTGCCGCCTCGTTGAGCAGGTTCTCCAGGTCCGCACCGGTAAAGCCGGTAGTGCGTTTGGCGATGACGTCAAGTCTAACGTCCTTCGTCAGCGGCTTGTTGCGGGAGTGAACCTTCAGTACAGCTTCACGGCCTTTTACGTCAGGGCGGTCAACCGTAATCTGACGGTCAAAACGTCCCGGACGAAGCAATGCCGGGTCAAGTATGTCTGCGCGGTTGGTAGCCGCGACAATAATGATGCCTTCGTTGCCGCCAAAGCCGTCCATTTCGACGAGCAATTGGTTCAGCGTTTGTTCGCGTTCATCATGTCCGCCGCCAAGACCGGCACCGCGCTGGCGTCCGACAGCATCAATTTCATCTATAAAGATGATACAAGGAGCGTTCTTCTTAGCATTCTCGAACAAATCGCGTACACGGGATGCACCGACACCGACGAACATTTCCACGAAGTCGGAACCGGAAATACTGAAGAACGGAACGCCGGCTTCACCGGCTACCGCACGGGCCAGCAAGGTTTTACCTGTCCCTGGAGGGCCCACAAGGAGTACGCCTTTAGGAATGCGGGCGCCTACTGCGGCGAACTTGCGCGGATCTTTCAGGAATTCTACGACTTCGACAAGCTCCTGCTTCTCTTCATCGGCTCCTGCAACATCCTCGAAGCTGATCTTCTTCTTCTCTTCATTATATAACCGGGCCTTGCTCTTGCCGAAATTCATAACCTTGCCGCCGCCACCCTGTGCCTGATTGAACAGGAAGAAGAACAGGATGAACATGATTACCAGCGGGATGATGGAAGACAGGAATGTCAGCCAAATGCTGTCACCTTCCATTTTCTTCTGCGTCAACTCTACGCCGTTTTTATCGCTGGCACCAATAAGTTCATTGAGTGCTGCATCTGTAGGAGGAACGAAAGTGGAGAAGTTTTTCGATTTAGCATCAGCAGGCTGTTGTCTGTATTCGCCTGTAACGGCAAATGCATTGCCTTCGAACTGAATCGTCATGCTCTTCACATTGTCATTCTTGATCTCCTGTCTTAACTCATCGTATCTAGGGAAATCGGCGGATTCATTTCCATTGCTGACAAACTGGACAATGCCCACCACGACTAAAAATAAAATCAAATAAAAACCAGAATTCCGGATGAACCGATTCATCCCCTACCTCCTCTCACAACGCTCAAGTTATTGTACCATAGCCTGCCCAGACTCCTCAAATTGTTAGGGTCTTGGGAATCGGATCCGTGGATCTAAGGCTGTCAATTAGCTTATTTGGAATAAATTTCAGGCTTTAGTACACCGACGTAAGGGAGGTTCCGATACTTTTCCGCATAATCGAGTCCATAACCCACTACGAATTCGTCTGGAATCACAAAGCCGGTATAAGCGGCTTCCAGATTAACGGTGCGTCCTGCCGGTTTGTCGAACAGGGTAACTACAGTAACCGATGCAGCACTTCGGCCCTGCAGCAGTTCAATCAAATAGCTGAGTGTGAGACCGCTGTCGATAATGTCCTCAACAATCAGAACATCGCGGCCTTCGACCGATGCATCCAAATCCTTGATGATTTTGACAACGCCTGAGGATTTGGTGGATGCTCCATAGCTGGATACAGCCATAAAATCCATCTCTACGGGAACTGTAATGGATTTAACCAAATCCGCCATAAAGATAAACGCACCTTTCAGCACACAAATCACTAAAGGCGTGCGTCCTGCATATTCCGCACTCAGCTGGGCGCCGAGCTCCCTGATTCTCTGTTGAATTTCTTCTTCGCTGATCAAGATTTCCTGAATATCGTTCTGCAACTTGCGAACCTCCTAAGTTATACTATGAAAGACTTACTTCGACCATTACGCTTCTTCGCCCTTCTCCGCATCCTCCAGAGTCAAGAGAAGAACCGAGGCCGTGTGCCGCCCTACTGCGGCATGCATCGAGCGCCTTACGCCCGGAATCCAGACGATATTGCCCAAACCATCACAAACGAGGGGAATCACAGAGCGTTCGGAAGAAGGTATTTTATCATCAATGTAAATATCTTTTACCTTTTTGCTTCCGTTTAATCCCATAACCTTTATGGTATCTCCAGGCAATCGGGAACGAATGGTGAGCGGCAGGACCAGCTCGCTGCTGTCAAACCACGCCAACATTTTCCCTAAGTCCTCCCCCTGTGCAAAAAAACTTTCTCTCTCCAGCACCGACATCGTCATTACTTTTCCTATCTCCTTAAGCTCTACACGGGGATGAGGCAAAGATAGCCGATATGTATAATTTAGTTGCTGCTGCTGAGGCTTGGACGAGAACACAATTGTATCGTATTGCCGCATGCAGATCAGCCCTCCACCCAAATCCAGACTCCATACAGTGGGGTGTTCCTGCAGCGTTCCCCGGCGCACGGCTTCAATCTTGGAAAAATCCAAAACAGCTGTGTCTGCCGACAGATAATTTAATATTAGTTTAATCAAACGCCGTTGTAAAGCGGAGGGTATGGCCGCAAATGCCGCTCTTTTGAAGGTGTATTTTCCAGGTTCGCCCAAAACCAGCTCACTAAAGCATTTTACCGCTTCCGCCTCCATAAATTCATCTTCGGCCTGGGCAATTTCGGCCAACTGCAGAAGCGATTGCCGTACTTTGGGGTTATACCCTTCCAGGGCAGGCAGCAGTTCCAGCCTTACCGCATTTCGCCTATACTCCGTCAGCAAATTGCTGGCATCCTCGGCGTAGGGAAAGCCCTCATGACGGCATAGGCTGACAAGAGATGTTTTGTTAATACGCAGAAAAGGACGGATGAGTTCCACATTTCTTTCAGTACGTTTCCACCGCATTCCGCCAAGTCCCGATGGGCCGCTGCCGCGTAGCAGGCGCATAAGTACGGTTTCGGCCTGATCATCGGCATGATGCGCCAGCGCGACAGAACGGGCTCCGTACCGGTGTGCTGTATCAATTAGAAACTGATAGCGCTTCTCCCGCGCCGCACCTTCCGGACCAAGACCGCTCGCTTTGACAATGGACGGAATATCAAACTCCGCCAGCTCAAACGGCAGCCCCAGCTCCCCGGCCATTACGCGAACGCTATCCGCCTCTTCTCTGGACTCGGCTCTGAAGCCATGATTCACATGAGCGCAAATCAAAGTCAGCGGCATCCGTGTCAAGGATATTTCATGCAGAATACGCAAAAGAGCCACAGAGTCCGGCCCTCCGGAAACTGCGACTACAATGGTGTCATGGGGCGACCACAGCTCATGCTCGGCTGCAGACTCCAGTACGGATTCCACCAGTTCATTCATTTGCTCCATATGGCTCCCTTTCTTGCCTGATCGCTGACAAGAGCTGAACCGGTATGGTCAGCCCCCCAGTAATATGTATGATTTCAAAAACGGAATACATAGTAAATGGTAAAAAGCAGCAGGAATAAGGACAGCGCAAAAGCACCTTTCAGCCAGCCGGGTGTCGCTACCGGCTCTTTGCCCATCTTCCTAGAGTTGTAGATATGATTCTTCCAGGCCTCCGCAGCCGCAGCCGTTCCGGGGAATCCGCCCTTAAGCGCCAGGCATATCCATGAGGACAGCTTCTTATCCGGCAATTTTCTGGCCAGCTTAATCAATTCATCCCCGCTTCTCGTCTGCGGCAATTGTGTTGCAGCCGCCTTCAAGCCATCTTCATCCAGCAGCCGGAGACACAGCACGGCAAAAGCAAAGAGATCGTAATTCTCATCGCCCATGCGGCTGCCGGCATTCCAGAATCCCCGGTCATGCCATTCGGTAAATTGCTTCACGCTCCGCCCGATGGGACTTGCGCCCCCGTAATCAATCAGCTCCACCCCGCCGTAATTGGATACCATCACGTTCTCCGGCTTGAGGTCCCCAAACACAAAACCGCACTCATGCAGATTCCGCAGCTCCTCCAGCAGCTTCAGACCAACGAGGCCCAGCCAGGAGGGACCGTTTTTGGCCAAAAAATGATGCAGTTGTCTGCCGTCCACATAACGCATTACATAAAACGGTATGTTGTTCCCGTCTTTATAATCATCCGACTCCAGCAGATAAGAGGACAGGGCCGTCTCGCGGCGGGCACGGTGCTCGCTTCGCTTCCGGTAGGACTGCAGAGAGGTGAGCACATTGATTTCCGATTGAAGCTCAAGTGAATCGTTGCCGATCTTGAGGGCATAGCGCTCCCGTCTGCCTTCCCGCTGGACGAGATATACGGTTCCGTTCGCTCCTCTTCCCAGCATGCGTTCAACGACATAACGGTTTCCCCGCCATTTGCCGCTGATTACAGTGCCGGCAGGATAGGGCGGATTAGACGACATACCCACCAATCATCCCTTCTTTTTCATCGTGATCATCACCTGACAGGCGCTCACGATGTTCATCCAGTGTATCATAACGGTAATGTTCAAGCACCTTGAAAATGGCCGGCCCCGTTGGGGTGGCTCCCCTCATCTTAAGTCTGGAGAAAAGCGAGCGGACCTGCGACACATTCTGTGTCCAGTCCATATCGAGCATAGCCTCTTCACTGCTGGAGCGTCCGGGAAAATGGAAAACGGCGATTTCACTCCGGCCTTCACGGGCCTCCAGACTAAGGGCCAGATCACGGATCGCATCCTCTACCGCACCCAGTTTAGGCTTCATGCTCGCACTGGCGTCAATTAAGAGTGCGATGCGCAGCGGCGAGGTCTCGGTCAGCTCATCCACTACTGTTACCACCTGCGAACGCTGCAGCGGAGGCAGCTCCTCCAGCGAGCCTTCGCCGAGAATTTTTTGTACCTCTTTATTAACCGCCTGCTGAATGGTCTGAACCACAGTCTTGCGGGTCATCATCTGTATTGTCTGTGACAACTGCGGCGTTCCGACGATTCGGCTGAGTCCGCCTCCGGCTTTGGCAATATCTGCGATCTCCCGGCTGCCGAGCTCACCGATGGTTCCGTAATCGACCACACCTACCACATTGACGGTGATGCCTTCCTGCCGGGCATGCGCCGCCGCCATCACCGGGCTTTCCCCCACGTTCGAACAACCGTCCGTAATGAGCAAAATTTGCTTCATATCCGCACTCCCTTTCTTGTATATGTTTCTAGCATATCCAAGGTAGAGAGATTTCAAACGCCGCTTTGCGGGGAATCTGAGATTTAAAAAAACTTAGTGAATGAGAGGAACTCCGAGAAATGTTTGGACTTCCGATCGCTGTTGTCCCCGGATTTATTGAATTGATTATAAGGTGCAAATCCGGGGACAAAGGCGAACGCTGACGCTTCTACAGTTCCAAAATTTCTCTCCGTTCCATTAATCCACTATTATTACAACAATCTCAGAAGCACACCGCCGAGCCAGCGGCCTATGAAACGGGAGGGAGCCGAAGAGCAATAATCTGCTTTGCGAGGCAGATAAACTGCACACACGCAGCCAAAGCTGCAAAAAGCAGCGTTAATTGATGATAGATTAGCTGACGGTACGGGGGCGCTCCATCCGGCCGATACCGGGCATGTGCAGGCTGGACCATTCAGGGTGGTAGTGATCCAGGCGGGTGACCACGATGGTCATATCATCATGAATTTCATTACCCTGATAACGGATAACCTTCTCCAGCAGGCTGTCGGCCAAATCCTGGGGGTCGTCCCCTTCAAGCTCTTGTATTAGACGTTTCATCCATATTTCTTTATTAACGGCATATCCCGGCGCATCATAAATACCATCGGTCATCATAATGAGAATATCGCCGGGGCGAAGCTGCATGCTGACAAGATCGACCTCGATATCTTTAATGATTCCAATAGGCAAATTGCTGGCGGTTACCGGAATCACCTCGCTGCCCCGCCGGATGAAGCTTGGGGCTGAGGCGATTTTCATAAAGGTGGTCTGTGCCGAATACTGGTCGATCAGCGCCATATCCACGGTCGCATAGAATTCGTCGGGAGAGCGCAGCAGCAGGATGGAATTGACTGATTTCACCGCCAGCTTCTCATCCATACCGGATTGCAGCAGCTTCTCCAGCATAGACAGGGCGGCGCTGCTCTCCATGCGGGCCCGCTCCCCATTGCCCATTCCGTCACTGATGGAGACAGCAAAGGTCCCGTTGCCCAGCTCCACAGTGCTGAAGCTGTCCCCTGAGAGAATATCGCCCCCTTTGGCCGCTCCCGCCACACCGGTATTAACCTCGTAGGCCTTGGCCGAACCAAAGGTGACCATCGACAGCCCCTCGCGGGGATGCACCGCCGTTTCACTGACCACAGCGATATTCTCTTCCAGAATGTCGGATAGCAGCGGGGCGATCATTTTGCGGCATTCATCAAAACCACGGGTGTAGGCATGCACCACTTCAATCTCTACCCGCCCTGGATCAAGACTCAGAATCTCAATGCTGTGAATGGACAGCCCCAGCTTCTCCAGCGCCTCGCGGATCTGGCTCTCCTGGCGGTACATCGCTTGACCTTCCCGTTTAATTTCTTTCGCCAGGTCCTCCATGACCTGCGAGACCCCCGACAGCTGCTCAGCCACAAATTGGCGGCTGTCGTATATTTGTCTCTTCCAGCGCATATCATGCTGGTAAAGATCATATTGGCCCTTCATAACCTCAAGCACCTCGGACGTCTTGCCGCATATCCGGTTCCATTCCGGCGGAAGCTGGGCGGCGGTGATATCCGGGCATTCCTCGACGGTCGTCATCATATCAGTCATATATCTATAGGTCTGATAAAATTTGGTGTCCCAGCAATGGTTCCGCCGGATGCAGCCCGAGCAGGCACCTTCGGTGACGGTGTTCATGAAATCTTCCATCTCACGGTCACTTTTCCCGACTTCACCGGCGCGGGGAATTTGTCCGAAGCTGCTTGAGAGCTGCTGAAATACCTGCGAAAACTGGGTTACGCGATCAGCGGTAATATCCCGTACCCTTCTGGCATATTCATGCTGAGACCGGCTATGATCGGGAGTACCGGGAACATATTTGGCAATGGCAGATATAATCCCCGCTGGTGTTAGAAGAAACAACATTACTGCAACGCAGGTCTCCCAGGTCGAGGCCATCACATCACCCGGGCCCAAGAAATAGACGGAAAGAATGGTTGACCCCAGCAGCATCCCGATGGACACCGCGCCTTTGCGCCCGGATTGCATCATGCCCGCCAGCATCCCCGAGAAGGCGAGGAGACTCATCTGATAGATTGCTCCTATATCCGCCAGACTGAGGATGAGCCCAGTGACTACCCCAACGGCAGCACCAAGCGGAGCACCCCCAGCCAGGGCGAACAGTAAGATCAGGTACCGGGATAAAATGTGCTCCAGGGACAGACCATTTACATTCCAGCCCACAAGACCGGTCATCACAGATGCAAGCAGAATGATCAGGCACAGCACCTCTTCATTGCGCAGCGCCCTGCTTTTTTGCTTAAAAGTAAATAACGGAAGCGCCTGCAAAAATACAAGCGTCAGCACGAATCCGAGCATTGCATCAAGCGTAGCCATCATCAGCGGGTACCAGGCAATGGATGGACCAATCACGACCCGGAACAAGCCCACCATAAAAGCTGACACGAACACCATTAGCGGCGCATAGGAAAGCTCTACTTTTTGAAAACTCTCCAGCCCTTTGTGTATCAGGAAAAAGATGATCAGCTCTGCGGCAACCACTATAGCCCCCGGGAATGGGGTGAAAAGGCTTCCGAGAATAAGGGACGCGGCCACAGGCAGCATAGAGTCTCTGCGCATAAATACGATTACGGCAAAATAAGCTGCAGCAAAGGGGGACAGCTCGTCCAATATCATTGCACGGCCCAGCAGAAAACCCATAAGACTCAGCAGAAGCATCCATTTCTTGACGATGATCAGTTGAACTACGGGCTGCTTCAGACTCCAATTCTTGAACCGCGTACCCCAGGAATCCTTCCGATCCTTGTCATTGCTTCCGGCTCTTGTCCACTCCGGCAGGTTCACCACATTGCTTTTACTCATTTCTCTGCACCACCCGTTTAAGAATTTATGGTTCTCATTATATAGCGGGGGTCTTTAGAAAGTTTGTCAGAAACAGAGAGCAAACTGTAAAAAATTTCCGACAAAATAGCCTGTCCCGACATTCGGTGATGAAGCCTGCTAATCCCTTGCGGGACAATCGGTTAACGGCCTCCGGCAAAGCCTCTGCGGACTTCACTGCCCTCTGCTGCCGCAGACATTCGCCAGCGATTGCTCTGGAGTTATGTGAGAATGGCAAGGATGCTGTCGGCAACTTTTCTCACACCGACAAAAAAACCGCAAAGGGCATTACGCCCCCGGCGGTTATTGTGATATGCAAGTATTGAATTATACGCGCTTGGCTCCGCGGCCTCCGCGCTTACCTTCTGTGTTCTTCTTGATCGAAGACATCCGTTCTTCGCTGTCTTTCAGGAAGCGTGACATTTTATCCTCGAATGAAGGTTTACCGGCTGCAGGCTTGAATGGACGCCCTCCCCGTTCACGATTGTAACCACCGCCGCCGCCAGCACTTCCGCCACCGCCGCCGAAACGGTCTCCACCGCTTGGACGTTCAGGTCTTGGAGCTCTTGGGGGACGTACTTCTGATGCAGGCTTATCTACGGCCTGCTTAATGGAAAGTCCGATCTTGCCATCCTTGTCAACATTGATCACCTTAACGGTTACTACATCCGCAATCTTCAAATGATCGTTAACATCCTTGACGTAATTATCGGCGATTTCCGAGATGTGAACGAGACCTGTGACACCTCCTGACAGATCCACAAATGCTCCGAAATGCGTGATGCCTGTCACCTTGCCCTCTAACTTGGTGCCCACTTCAATTGCCATAGAATAAAATGATCCTCCCTTAAAAATATACAGACGAATATAAAGTCCATCCTGTCTGCGGTGATTTGATTATACAGTAAAGAACAAACCAAGGCAACACAGCTAAAGCCTCTTTTGGCCCGCTTTATTTCCCTGATTGCTCTGTACGGATAGGCAGTTCGCCCTCAGGATACATATTGTACCATTTACGCGCCAATTGGCCGACATACTCATCATCTTTCAGGCGTGATACTTCATATTTAAGCTGGCCCAGGGAAGTATTTACCGTCTCACTGCTCTCCTTCTTCTTGGCGAGCTGTTCACTCTTCTCCGCAATCACTGCGCTCTGGGCAAAGAAAATATAACCGGCCCAGCCAAAAAACACCGCGACGACGAGTATCCATATGAATCTTCTTCTCTTCGCGCCTGCGGCCGAAGCTTTATGGTTATTTCCCTTCTCTTCCGCAGAGAATCTGTTCATGCGTGTACCCCCGTTCTAGGTCAGTGTTTCCTCTTGGTGTTAATCCATGCAGTGAATCTCGTGATCCAGGTGCTGTGATAGAGCCGCAAAGCATATGGAGTGATCCATTTTACAGGAAAGAACCAGATTGGCTTCGTTATCCGCAGCAGCAGCTTTAGAATAAATAACAGGATACGGCCAAGCAGCAGCAGCGTTCCTCTGATGAGGCGCCACAGCCAGCGAAGCGGTACACCTATTAATACCTCAACCATTCTCCATAGCAGTCTGCACGTATACTGAACCGACTGAATTAACATTACCACAAAACGCCGCACCGTAACACTGAAGATTAAAAAATAGATCCATACGCCTAGAAACAACCCTACAAAGACATAAAACCTCAATTGTCCCTGATTTCCGGCATACAGCATGCGAAAGACAAGCAGCGCCGCCCATAGCCAATACAGCAGATCCAGCAGCGCATTCAGCCATTTGGGAAAGCTTAATTTCAGCGACAGCACCCGGTAGCTGTCATAGGCCAGTCCCATCGCTGTGCCAGCCAGCATCATATAGAGCAGGGTCATCCACTGAACTGTGGGATTCATTTAAACAGCTTGCCGAGTAATCCTTTATTTTTGCCCTGCGCTCCGGGATCAAGATAAATCAGGGAATGCACATTGCCCTCCAGAGACAATATGCCGTTCTCCAGACTTAAATTTTTGATATGTAAATGATTCCCGCGAATGGTGAGATGACCAAGTTCCGTACGAAGCAGAAACTCCTCGCTGTCAAAGCTCTCCACATTTTGCACGCCGGTAAGCTCCAGTTGCTTGCGGCTGCGCATGTGCAGATCATGCTGCTTGTTATTAACCTTTGCTGGCTCGCTCATAGCATGTACCCCTCCTTCTTGATTCTAATCTATGGCGGAAGGAGAGGTTGTAGAACAGAGGCAGCGCAATAAACTCGGTATCAAGTGGAAACGGCTACGCCGTCCTTATAAGGACGGTATCCGTTACAGCGAGAAATATAAGGATAATTTATAGGGTGAAACAAATAAATTCTTATCATTTAAAAAAAGCGCAAACTCTACGAAGTGTAAAGTTGCGCTTTCTTGGTTAATCTTGTTGGCCCGCTTACCAGTCGAGGCCGCTGCTTTTGGCAACAGGCTCTTCCCGGAGCAGTGTATACATGCCGGCGGCTTCGTCCTTGCGGGTCGTTTCCACCAGCTTTTCCACTTTGACCGTTACAAGCTTCTGGCCGAATTGCACTGTAATTTCGTCGCCGATCTTCACTGTGCTGCTCGGCTTGGATTCCCGCCCGTTGATCAGAACCCGGCCCTGTTCGGACACATCCTTGGCCACTGTGCGGCGCTTAATCAAACGGGATACCTTCAGGAATTTGTCGAGACGCATTAGTTGACGGCTTCTTTGAGCTTGTTACCAGCCTTGAAGGCAGGTACAGTCGACTCAGGAATTTCAATCGTTGTGCCCGTTTGCGGGTTGCGGCCGGTGCGGCCGGAACGTTTGCGGGTTTCAAAAGTGCCGAAGCCGATCAGCTGCACCTTGTCGCCTTGTGCAAGAGCATCGGTAATTTCGCTCAGAACACCGTTAATTACGGCTTCTACGTCTTTTTTTGCCAATCCGCTTTTTTCGGAAATGTTGTTTACCAAATCTGTCTTGTTCATAGTTTAAAGTTCCTCCTAGGATACAAAAAAATAAAATGAAACGCGAGGCTGCTGCCATAATGTGCCGCAATTCGTCATTTCGTCTTTATGATATTCTTGATGCCGCCCTGAATTCCTGCCATGCTCTGCTGATTTTTCAAAAAAAACACCGCCGGCGGATAAACACGGGCATATAGCACTATAACACTATCAACTGAGCTTTGCACTCCAAATCAAAGATTTGCGCCGCATTCACAGCATTGCCGCTTCTTCGGCTACATATACCGGATGACCGCAGCAATGCAAAAGCAGCAGCTCCTCTGCTCGGCCTTTGTGGTGAATCTATAGCGATGTCCGAACGTAGCGGCATGGCTGTCTGCTGAAGGAATCACTCCTAGAGCTTTCGCTCCTCTGTTTTGGCTTCCTGCCAGAGCTCTTCCATCTCAGCCAGTGTGCTGTCCTTCACATTTGTTCCCTGGCTCAGGAGACGCTGCTCGATATACTGGAACCGTGCGACGAATTTGCGGTTGGTGCGGGTCAGCGCTTCTTCCGGGTCGGCCCCGATGAAGCGGGCGGCGTTGGTTGCGGCAAACAGCAGATCACCCAGCTCCAGCATTTGCTCTTCTGCTGAATCACCATTCTGAATGGCTTCCTGTAGCTCATCCACTTCCTCGCGGATTTTGGCCATAACATCGTTTACATTGTCCCAATCGAAGCCTACCTTGGAGGCCTTCTTCTGCAGCTTGTACGCCTTCATCAGCGCCGGCAGATCACGGGGAACACCGCTCAGTGCGGACTCCGCTTCGGGCTTCACGCCTTTGCGCCGCTTCTCCTCCGCCTTCATGCCTTCCCAGTTCTGCAGCGCCTCCTCGGCATTTCCGGCAGCCTGATCGCCGAACACATGCGGATGGCGGAAGATCAGCTTGTCGTTCAGCCCTTCAATCACATCATACACATTAAAGGTCCCGACTTCTTCCTCCATTTGAGAGTGCAGCATAATCTGCAGCAGCAGATCACCAAGCTCTTCCTTCATGTGGTCCGGGTCATCCTCGTCAATCGTCTCCAGCACCTCATAGGTTTCCTCGATCAGATTTTTGCGCAGAGAATCATGCGTCTGTTCCCGGTCCCAAGGGCAGCCTTTCGGGCTGCGGAGCGTATCAACAATCTCATGCAGACGGGCAAAGGTGCGCCGCCGCGCCGCCTCCGAACGGTTCGCCGGAACATACACAAGCGACAGATTGCCGTAGCCTTCCAGACGGTCCAGCTCATACAGGGGCACGCGGTCAATACGTTCTTCGCCCTCCACTCCAAGGGCATGGCCTACAATAACCTCATATTCCGGCGGGTACAGCTCCATCAGGCTGAGCTTCGTTTCCGACGCGGTGAAGCTGTCGTATACCTGGCCGATCAGCGTATGCAGCTCCGGCTGGAGCTGGGAGCTGCGGATGCCGGACGCGTCCAGGAGCTGAAAGCCCTCAATGGGGTCAAACCCGAGGCGTACAAACGCCTCGTCTAGGAAGCTCTCACCGCCGAGAATGTTCAGCTCAATTCCCGCTTCCGGGCAGCGCTGGCGCAGCAAAGAGACCGCCGATTCTGCAACCATTGGATGCCCTGGAACCGCGTAGACAATTTCCGTCCCCTGCGGTGCCGAAACCGCCTCTTCGATCAATTTCACCGTAATCGCCTCATATACCTCAGGAAAGGAGGACAGTGATTCGTATAGCCCGTCAAAGGATTGCGAAGCAATCCCAAGCTCCGCCAGAGCCGCCATGACGGGATGCTCTGCGGTCCGCACGTAGACAGCGGATGCCGCCTTCAATTTCTTGATAATCCCCAGTGTCAGCCGGTCCGGATTACCGGAGCCGAGCCCGACTACCGTTAATGTTCCGCTCATGCCTTTCCACTCCTTTCAGGCGGCTGATGGCCGCTCTTATGTAAATGCTGATAAAAACATGTTATATCGGGGCCAGTGTAATGGCTAAATGGCGTTGAAGCTAATGGCTTAGCTGCCTGATAGCGTAATTGCCTTACAGCGTAACTGGCTAATGGCGTAACTGCACAATGGCGTAACTGCACGATGGCGTAACTGCACGATGGCGTAAACTGACCAATAGCATAACTGACTAATAGCATAACTGACTAATAGCGCAACTGACCAATAGCTTAAACTGACTTATAGCGTAAACTGACTAATAGCGTAAAAAGCAAGGCTAGTGCGGCTGCGCCTTATGGGAAAAGGCGCAGCTTCTTTAGCTTGTCCGCCAGCCGCGGGCCGAAGCCGGGAAGCTGGCGCAGCTCGCTCTCGCTGAGCAGCCGCAGCGCTATTGCGCCGATGGCAAAGACGGCGCAGCCTGCGAGCACGCCGAGCAGGCTCTGCGCCAGCGCCGCGGTGCGGCTGCCGCCAAGCCCTGCGGCGGCTGCCGCGCCGCCGATGCCGCTGCTCACCGCAGCAGCGGCCAGGCCCAGGCCCGCGAGCAGCAGCGCGGGCCGTACCAGGGCATCTGCGAGGCGAAGCCGCAGATGGCCCTGGCGGTGCAGCAGCAGCACGTTCAGCGCTGCTGCAAGCCCATGCGCGGCCACGCTGGCGATGGCCGCGCCGGTAATGCCCTGCTGCGGCACGAGCAGCAGGTTGAGGGCCGCCTTGAGCAGCGCGGCGGCCAGGAGGTGCAGCGCCGGCGCGCGCACGGTGCCGAGGCCCTGCAGCAGCGCGGCCGAGATGATGCTGACCGTACTGCCGGCGGCAGTGAAGGCCAGCCAGGTCATCGCGGTGCTGCCGGCAGTGTCGCCGTAGAGTGCCACGTTGATCGGCTCTACAAGCACAGCCAGGCCTACGGCAGCGGCCAGGCCAAGCAGCCAGAACCAGCGCAGCGACAAGCTGCAGCGGGTCTGGATCAGGGCCAGATCCCCCCGATACTTGGCTTCGGCCAAGGCCGGGATGAACACAACGGACAGCGATGTGGCCAGCATCGTAACGATCTGCACCAGCGGCAGGCCGCGGTTGTAGATCCCGAACTGCGCCATCGCTGAAGCTTCACTTCCGCCGGTGGACAACAGGCGGGGTACCGTGAACACATCCACCAGCCCGACCAGCGGCACGGCCAGCGCCCCGAGCATCACCGGCAGCCCGTAAGCGAGCAACTGCCGGGTACGGATTCCTGCAGCCTTCCTGCCTGCGGCTCCAGCAGCAGCACTGGACCAGGCCGAAGGCCCAGCCGTCTCTGCCGCAGCAGCCAGCTCAGGCTGCGCCCCTCTTCGGCGGTGCCGCCGCAAGTACAGCAGCATAATGAGCAGGCCTGCCGCCCCGCCTCCTGCGGAGCCAAGCAGCGCACCGGCTGCGATACCTGCAGCATCCGTGCCGATAGAGGTCAAATACAGCAGCAGTGCGATCATGACCGCTACACGTACTGTCTGTTCGACCACCTGCGACACGGCAGTAGGCACCATATTATGCAGCCCTTGAAAATAACCGCGTAGCGCAGCCATAAGCGGAACAACCGCAAGCCCCCACGCACTGCTGCGCAGTGCAGGTGTGACATGTGAATTGCCTACCCAGACCGCAATAACCGGTGCCCCGGCATAAACGGCAAATCCGATAACGATACCGCTAATCGCTGTAAGAACAGCCGACAGCAGCAGGATTCGCCGTCCTTCATGCTCAGCCCTTCCCGCAGAAGCCTCGGCCACGAATTTCGAAACCGCGGCGGGGAGTCCCAGCATGGCCACCGTCACCAGCATCGTATACAGCGGATAGACGGTATTATAGATGCCAAATACAGCATCGCCGCCCAAATTTTGCAGCGGAATCTTCTGCAAGGTGCCGATCAGCTTGGAAAGGATAGCGGCAGCGCTAAGGATGAATGCGCCTTGCAGCAGCTTGGAGCCTTGAGGATTGGATTTCATAATATACCTGCTTCTACAGCCATAACTGCTATGATTGGATGAATTTCTATATTATAACGCATATGGACGTGCAAGTAGAAACGTTTCGCCGCTGAGACAGGGTGAACACTCACTAAATGAACTAAAAACAGGGGAACAAGGAAAACCGCGAAACAGGGTGGCGCGATCACAAATAACAGCAGAATTACCGTTGTTGAAGCACGATAATTGAAGTGGAAAAAATCCACCTCAGTTACCCGATAACAGGGTGAACCGCTCACGAGATTCCCTGTCCCAGAACGGCAAAACCCCGCCGTTCCCTTTGTATATCATACCAAAAGGAAAGCGGGGTCCATAGTGCCAAAGCGGTTATTGCTCCATTTGCTTGCCCAGGAAAGCGGCGGCCGTCTCGGCCATCTTCACTTCCATTTGAGCCATTTTTACCGAATCATCCTTATTCACAAGCACTACGCAGCCGATAGGGTCCCCACCGGAAATAATCGGTGCGGCCACATAAGAGGATACCGTCTCCGGGTGATCCTTGCCGATATCATAGCTTCCTCCATTGGTTTCAAGAACCGTTTTCCGGCCCTCCATTACCTTCTCGAGCAGCGCACCCACCTGCTTGTCCAGATAATCCTTTTTGGAGCCGCCGGCAAGAGCGATAAAGCTGTCCCGGTCGGTGATCATCGTAATATGGCCTGTTCCTTCAAAAAGCGACTCCGCGTACTCCTTGGCGAAATCGCCCAGCTCGCCAATTGGAGAATACTTTTTCAGTATGACTTCACCGTCGCGGTCGACGAAAATTTCCAGTGGGTCACCTTCACGAATACGTAGAGTGCGTCTGATCTCTTTAGGGATAACAACTCGTCCGAGGTCATCAATACGGCGTACAATTCCAGTAGCTTTCATTTCACATGTTGCCCCGCTTTCTTAAGAAGTATGGTCCAACTACTGTCCATTATGGGAATGGATAATCCCAGTGATTTATCGAAATATCTGCCCATAGTATTCATCTCTTCCCAGTTCCTTATACATCCTTAGGGCATGTATAAAAAAGTTCAACAGAAGGGATTGGAACCATTTTAGTTATGCGCTAACATTTCCATTTTTATACACTTATTTCCCAAGTTCATCAAGAGAATTCCGTCCATCAAAATAACCCCGCCGCTTAATGCGACGGGGTGCTTGTCCATGCCTGATCTGATTATTTGGCAGCTTCAGTAGCAGCCGGAGCCTCTGCGCTTGGTGCGGCTGTTGGCTCTGTTCCGCTCGTAGCTCCCGCAGCCGCGGAGCTCTTCGGCAGATTGATTTTGATATCAAGCGATCCCAGATCCTTCTCAAGGAAGGATTCCAGCCCATTAGAAGCCAGCTTGCTCTTAATGGTTTCCTTCTGATCTGCGGTCAGCTTGTCAAAGGTTGTCTCCGTACGGGATTCCACCTTAATAATATGATAACCGTAGCTGGTCTTCACCGGATCACTGATCGTGTTCAGCGGCAAGGTTTGGGCTGCCTTCTTAAATTCCTCAACATATGTTCCCAGCGTCTTGTCCTTATATTCGCCGCCACTATTCTTTGAACCTGTATCATCAGAATATTCCTTGGCTGTTGCTGCAAAGTCGGCCCCGCCATCCAGCTTGGCTTTAACTTCCTTAGCCAGCTTCAGCGCATCTGCATCGGTGCGCTCCTTGCCCGCAGAATCCTTCAGACCGATCAGAACGTGACGCAATGTCGCTACGGTAAAGTCACCTTTGGTCGCTTCAAATTCAGTTTTCACCTGATCGTCGGTAACCTTCAACAGCATGTCCTGATACACGGTAAGCACACGCACCATGTAAGAGCGGATATCCGCTTCTGTCAAATTCTGCTCCTTCAGCGTGCTCTCGTAGGTGTCGCCCAGACCTGTCTTAATGGTGTTCACCTGAACATCGGCTTCCTTCTCCGCCTCTTTCTTCGCGGCATCCGTAGCTTTGCCTGACAGGTATTCAAAAGCAACCTCCTGCTTCAGAATTGATTCCTTAAAGGCGTCAATCTCCAGGTACTGCGCCTGCTGCGGAGACAGGAACTTCATCACGCGTGTATCCAGATCGAATTCCTTCTCTGTAATGGTACCGCCCTTGTAAGTAGCTACTGCGGTGCTGTTATCTTCTGCTGCATTGCCGTTCTTGCTGCTGCAGGCTGCGAGCATGGAGAAAGAAATTGCCGCAACCAGCGAAACCAGCAGCACCTTCCATGATTTTCTTTTATTTAACGACATTGTGTAGTTCTCCCTTCGATTTTAAAGACTGTTTGGCGGCTGCCAGGAACTGTTCCAGCAAATCGAGCAGCTCCTTGTCACCGAGATCCTTAGATTTAATGCGGATAGTCGCTTTCGCGTCCCTATCAAATTGTACACGTCTTTCAAAGCTATTTCCAACTTTAGCAAGCTTGGCCGTATCAAAAGAACCGATGCTGCCCTCATGGAAATTCAGCGAGACCTCATCCCCCCGGCGGACTATGGATTCCATGCCGTATAGCTTCCCGAATACCTTCAGGCGGGCAACCGACAGCAGATTGACGACGGCCTCCGGCAATTCGCCGAAGCGGTCCAGCAGCTCATCCTCAAGCTCTGCAGCATCTTCAAAATTAGCCACGGCAGCAACCTTTTTATAAATTTCAATCTTCTGAATGCTGTCGTAAATATATTCGGACGGCAAATACGCGTCAATCGACAAATCAATGACCGTATTCCCCTGCTTCAACGAGGTATCCTCCTCACCAAGCACACTTACCTTGCGCTTGCGGATCTCCTCCGCCAGCATTTGTGAGTAGAGGTCGAAACCGACAGAAGCGATGAACCCATGCTGTTCAGCACCCAGCAAATTACCTGCTCCACGAATGGACAGGTCGCGCATCGCAATTTTGAAGCCGGAGCCAAGCTCTGTGAATTCCTTGATCGACTGCAGGCGTTTCTCAGCGACCTCTGTCAGCACCTTATCACGCTGGTAGGTGAAATAGGCATAGGCAATCCGGTTGGACCGGCCTACGCGCCCGCGCAGCTGATAGAGCTGTGACAGCCCCATCTTGTCGGCATCATGCACAATCAGGGTATTTACGTTCGGAATGTCTACCCCTGTCTCAATAATGCTGGTGCTGACCAGCACATCGTATTCCCCATCCAGGAAGTCGAGAATGGTCTTCTCCAGCTCCGACTCGGACATTTGCCCATGACCAATACCCACCCGTGCCTCCGGTACAAGCATGGAGATTTGCGCGGCCATTTCCTGTATGCCCTGGACGCGGTTATAGAGATAATAGACCTGGCCGCCACGGGCCAATTCACGTTCCACTGCCTCCCGTGTAAGCGTCTGGCTATGCTCTACCACATACGTCTGTACGGGAAAGCGGTTCTCCGGTGGTGTCTCAATAACTGACAAGTCCCGTACACCAAGCATCGACATATGAAGCGTACGTGGAATAGGCGTGGCCGTAAGGGTCAGCACATCGACATTGGTTTTCAGCTTTTTCAGCTTCTCCTTATGGGTTACCCCGAAGCGCTGCTCCTCATCGACAATGAGAAGACCCAGATCCTTGAACACCATATCCTGCGACAACAGCCGGTGCGTGCCAATAACCACGTCTACCGTGCCCTGCCGTACGCCTTTGATCGTCTCATTCTGCTCCTTCCGGCTGCGGAAGCGGCTAAGCACCTGGATATTAAGCGGATAATTGGCGAAGCGCTCGCGGAAGGTCTCATAATGCTGCTGGGCCAGGATCGTTGTAGGAACCAGCACCGCCACTTGCTTGCCCTCAATCGCCGACTTAAAAGCGGCCCGGATCGCCACCTCGGTCTTGCCGTAGCCAACGTCACCGCACAGCAGCCGGTCCATTGGCCGGTTCTGCTCCATGTCTTTCTTGATTTCCTCAATCGCCCGGAGCTGATCGCGTGTCTCCTCATAAGGGAACATTTCCTCGAATTCGCGCTGCTCCTGGGTATCCTTCTCAAAACCGTAGCCGAGTGCGCTCTGGCGCTCAGCATACAGCTTGATCAGATCATCGGCGATATCCTGTACTGAAGAGCGCACCTTGCTTGTGACCCTCGTCCATTCATTGCCGCCAAGCTTATATACCTTCGGCTCCTTGTCTTCCGAACCGACATATTTCTGAATCAGATCAATTTGCTCAATCGGTACGGAGAGCTTATCTCCTCCGGCATACATAATATGCATGTAATCCCGGTGAATCCCGCTGACCTCAAGCGTTCCGATACCCATATATTTGCCGATCCCGTGATTCTGGTGAACGACATAGTCACCGATTTTCAGCTCGGTGTAGCTCTTAATCCGTTCGGCATTATCAATGCCTTTGGACACCTTGCGCGCCTTGCGCTGCTTCTGCGAGAACATCTCGCCTTCGGTAATCACCGCAAGATGAATGGAAGGAAGCTCGAACCCGGAGCCCAGATTTCCCTGGAGTATGGTAGGCTCCTCAATGCCGTAATCGTCCAGCACCCTGCGGACCCGTTCCATCCGTTCTTCCCCGTTGGCGAGCATAACGACCTTAACGCCTGATTTATGCCAGCGCTCCATCTCTGATTTCAGCACATTCATCTGACCATGAAAATCCTGCATTCCACGGCTGATGAAGCCCAGAATGTTCTGCGGCTGAATATGCGGCACCTGCCGCAGGAAAATCGACATGAACAGGCTTTGGAACGGCCGGCGATACATAATGGCATCACTCTCGACGGAGAGATGAAGGTCTGGAAGATTCTTGCCGTTCTGAAGCAGATGAAGATTCCACTCCGACTCATCTCGCTCAAGCTGCTTCGCAGTTTCAAGCAGTCTGGCCGGTTCGTCCAGCACAAGCAGTGTATCCTGAGCCATATAATCATATAGATGGGAGCGTTCAGGGTATAAGAGACTGATATATTTATAGATTTCCGGAAAATAGTTGCCTTCACGGAGCATCTCCAGCTCTCTGCCCATCTCCTCACGCAAACGCAGCTTGGCCTGGCGGTCAGTCATTTTCTCAAGCTGCCGCTCCAGCATCGCCGAGGCTTCGACAGAAGCCGAATCCAGGCGCGTCCGATCAGCAATGATTTCTTTGGCGGGTGTAATCTTCACACTGCGTACCTTGTCAATCGAACGCTGGTCCTGCGGATCGAAGGTCCGGATGGAGTCAACCTCATCATCGAACAGCTCCACACGGTAAGCCAGAGGAGAAGTCATTGGATAAAAATCGACAATACCGCCCCGCACGCTAAGCTCCCCGCGGTTCTCGACACGTTCCACCCGTTCATAGCCCATCTCAATCATAGACATGAGGAACCCGTCAAGCTCCAGGGTTCCATCCTGGGAAATCGTCAGCTCCGCATCAGCCATCACATGCGGGGAAGGAAGCAGCCGCCGTACACCGGAATAAGGAACCACGACAACTCCACGGAAGCCCTGGGCGCATTTGGTCAGCACCTCAATCCGCTGGGCCAGTGTCTCCGGGCTGGAGACCGCTGCTTCAGCGGCTACAAGCTCATTCGCCGGATAGAGCAGCACACGGTCTGTGGAAAGCGCTTCCTGCAAATCCTCGGCCATTTTCTGAGCTGAGAACATGTTATGGGTGACTATGAGCAGCGGGCGCGAGGTTTCTTCATGCAGCGCCGCCAACATGATTTGTCTGGCAGAACCGGATAGACCCGATATGAGCTGCTCCTTCATCCCCGCAGCGATGCCGCGTGTAACGGACTGAAAATCAGAATCTTTGGAAAAAGCTTCTATAAGACCTTGTAACAACAGGCGCACCTCTCTTACTAAATAGGCTGACAGCGGTATAGCCGCTGTCAGCTATTATAATCAGAATTGAAAACAAGCCTCAGCGTGTAGGGCTAAGGCTTGCGGATGACGATAGAGACAGGCGCTTCCACCTTACTGAAGCGGACTGGCCAGCAGGCTGAGCTCGGGGTTGTTCTCCAGGGCTTCCTTGCAGTAATCGCAAGTAACCTTTACCGTAATCTCGCCTTCTGAATCATACGCTATGATATCTCTGCGCTCCGCAGGGGTCAAGGAATGAAGGCCAAGCTGCATTTCTGTAGAATCACTTCTCTCGACGCTTCCAAGAAATGTGCGGCAATGCCTGCATACATAGTTTATTGCCATCTATATGCCTCCTGAAGGTAGTATATACCTTCAGTATGCCCCGTCTGCCTTGTCTTTAGCCTAAAGTGTAATTGACGGCAACTACCGCTGTCAGCCGTTGAATTTGGCCATCGTCTGCTCAAAAGTGTGCTTCAGGCTGAATTCCAAAGCATCACAGGTATCGAGAATCATCTTCTCCAGCCGGTCTCCATCCTTCTTGGGAAAGGCAGAGAGCACATAATCAACTATGGCAAATCCGGGCTCGGGACGCGAGATCCCCATCCGCACACGGTTGAAGCTTTGCGTGCCCGTATGCTGTATGATGGATTTAATGCCGTTATGGCCGCCGGCGCTTCCTTGGTAGCGCAGCCGGATTTTGCCGATCTCGGTATCGAGATCATCATATACGACAATCATATCTTCAAGCGGCACCTTGTAATAGTCCATGTAGGCGCGAACGGCTTCCCCGGACAGATTCATAAATGTCATCGGCTTGATCAAGACGGCTTTGACCCCGTCAATAACACCCTCACCGATAACGGATTTGCATTTGTTCTGGTTGAAGGTAATCCCGTTTCTGGCTGCAAGCTCATCCAGAGCCATGAAGCCGACGTTATGCCTGGTTTTTGCGTACTGCGGTCCGGGGTTCCCTAGTCCAACAATCCATTTCATGATGGGGCTTATCCTTTCATTTTCGGCGCTCTCCGGCAGAAGAGCTCCGTTTTTGGTACAATGAGTTTAACTTCCGAAGACAGGTGATGAAACATGCTACCTCAAGGCGAAATTTTAACACTCCAGCGCCATTTTCAGTACCACATCCAATATGCAGTGCCTGTCCAGGTATACAGAGGCAACGTGCACGTTGACATCGGTGTAGTGACAGCCGTGGATGAAGGTTTTGTCGAGCTGCAGGGAACTCTGTATAACCGCAATCTGTTTACCTTCATCTCACGGCCGGGGTACTAAAGCAGCTAAGGCTATAGTCCACACTACGCCGACAAGGGTTACATCTTCCGACTAAGGAGGTGTAACCCTTTTTTGCTATACCGGGCAGCTTATTCGATTTCAAACAATTTGCTGATCGACAGCTCTTCATGAACGCGGATAATCGCCTCGCCCATCAGTGGAGCCACGGACAGCACCTTTAGTTTGGAGGTCGGATTGCTGCTGCGAATTGGAATTGTATCCGTCACGATAATTTCTTTGATTGGAGAGTTTTCCAGACGTTCATGCGCGGGACCCGACAATACCGGATGGGTACAGCAAGCATACACTTCCTTCACGCCGCCTTCCATCAGCGCATTGGCTCCGAGTACAATGGTTCCGGCCGTATCAATGATGTCATCAATCAGAATGGCCGTCTTGCCTTCGATATTACCAATGATGTTCATAACTTCACTGACATTCGGTTCCGGACGGCGCTTGTCGATAATCGCCAGCGGCGCGTTCAGGAAATCAGCAAGCTTTCTGGCCCGTACAACACCGCCATGGTCAGGAGACACAACAACGGGATTCTGAATCTGCTTGGAACGGAAATACTGAGCCAGAATCGGAACACCCAGCAGATGATCCACCGGAATATCAAAGAAGCCTTGAATCTGCATCGCATGAAGGTCCATGGTAATGACGCGGTGTGCGCCTGCTTTTTCAATCAGGTTCGCTACCAGCTTGGCCGTAATCGGATCACGGGAACGGGCCTTACGGTCTTGACGCGCATACCCATAGTAAGGAATAACCACGTTGATGCTCTTCGCGGAGGCGCGTTTGAGCGCATCTACCATAACGAGAAGCTCCATAAGATTGTCGTTAACCGGACCACAGGTGGACTGCACAATATACACATGACAGCCACGGACGCTTTCTGAAAGCTTAACCTGAATCTCCCCGTCGCTGAAGCTGGTTGTATGGGACTCTCCCATCGGAATACCGATATAATCAGCAATTTGACTGGCCAGCTTAGGATTGGAGTTGCAGGTGAAAATCTTGAGTTTGGAATCGCAATAAGTCATAAAATATAAACCCTCCGTGACGGAATTTAACTTCCAAATGGCGCCGGCGCGGATTTGCGGGTCCGTCCGGCGCTTTGGCTTCAGGCGCTTCTTAAGATGGACTCGACTGGTCTTTCTTTGCTTTGGCCCGGGAGCGGATCTTCTCCGCATAACCAGGCTTGTTCTCCTGCCTTACTCTGGCGATCGCCAGATCATTCTCCGAAACCGGACGTGTTATTGTCGAACCGGCAACTACAAATGCTCCCTTGCCTACCGTAACCGGAGCCACAAGATTCACATTGCTGCCAATAAAGGCATCATCACCGATCTCGGTTCTGGACTTATTATAACCGTCGTAATTAACGGTAATTGCACCGCAGCCGACATTTACATTCTTACCGACTGTCGCATCACCGACATAGCTCAGGTGCGATACTTTGGAGCCGTCGCCAATGACGGCATTCTTGACTTCCACAAAATCGCCAATCTTGACTTCTTCTCCAAGCACCGCGCCGGGACGCAAATAAGCGAAAGGCCCAACGGAGGTCCGTGCGCCGACTTCTGCCTGGTTCAGCACAGAGTGCTTGACCTCAGCGCCGTTCATGATCACAGAGTCCTCAATTTCACTGGAAGGTCCGATGATACAATCCTCACCGATCACCGTCTTGCCCTTCAGGATGGTTCCCGGATAAAGTATGGTATCTGCTCCAATGATAACATCAGCACCGATATAGGTTGAAGCAGGATCAATGATGGTTACACCGCTGAGCATATGCTGGCGGTTAATTCGCTGACGCATAAAGCCTTCCGCTTCCGACAAGGCCAAACGGTCGTTAACGCCAATAGACTCCGCAGCATCATGAGCTTGATATCCAAGAACGATATCTCCCTGTGCCCGGAGTATGCCGATAACATCGGTTAAATAATATTCCTGCTGGTTATTGCTGTTCGTAACCTTCTCCAGCGCTGCAAACAGCTTGGCATTATCAAAGCAATAAGTTCCCGTGTTGATCTCGTTTACAGCCGCCTCTTCAGGAGTGCAGTCCTTCTGCTCAACAATCTTCAGTACGCCGCCGTCCTCGCCGCGAATGATTCTTCCGTAACCCGCAGGCTGATCCATTACGGCTGTCAGTACAGTTGCAGCGGCCTGCCGGCCTTCATGCAGCGCCATCAGCCCTTCCAGCGTTTCCGCTGTTACGAGCGGGGTATCACCGCAAATCACAACCGTTGTTCCCTCTTCACCGCCGAGTAGACCCTTGGCCTGCTTGACAGCGTGGCCGGTACCGAGCTGGGCTTCCTGCAGCACATATTCCGCATCCTGGCCAATGTAAGCTTTAACCTTCTCTGCACCATGTCCGACAACAACCACTGTACGCTGACATCCGGTTGCTTTTACTGTATCCAGTACATGCCCCACCATCGGCTTGCCGCAGACGGGGTGCAGTACTTTATATAATTTAGATTTCATGCGCTTGCCCTGTCCTGCAGCAAGTACAACAGCCATTCTTTTCAAGAATGCCAACCCCCTACTTCTTTAGCTCACTACTGAATATATCTCATTCCGGGCAAAAAGAAAAGAGAACCATGAAGGCATGGTTCCCTTTTCTTCGAACCCCAATAAAAAAAACGGCATGGCCTTAAGCCACCCAAGCGGGCAGCTGTCCTTCAGAGTTAGCCTTGTAGCCTAGGCTCCCTCCTCAATGACTTCTTCTTCTGTAGCGGCGCGATCATACTCGGCCAGAACCGCGGATTGAATCTTTTCGCGTGTTCCCGAAGAAATCGGGTGTGCGATATCGCGGAATTCCCCATCCGGTGTACGCTTACTGGGCATTGCAACGAACATCCCGTTATTACCGTCAATAACGCGAATATCATGAACAACAAACTCGTTATCGATGGTAATGGATGCGATTGCTTTCATTCTCCCCTCAGAGTTGACGCGGCGGAGTCTGACATCCGTAATTTGCATGTGTGTGTTCACCACCTTTTTCCATCAGAGACTTGGTGTATAATTCCACACAGCAAAGCGAATTCCTTCTTTTTGATTCCATAAAATGCCTGATTAAGAAGAATATTTTTGCCGAATCAGCGTTTTCGACACGTTTCGTGCAGTTCTCTAAGCTTTCCTCACGAATTCGACATATTGCCCGTATTTTTAAAATCTAACGGTCATGCCCTTCTCAAGAGGAAAAGTAGTTGCCCGGATACGCCGATATCCGCCGCCCCTTGGAGTCGACTTCACTTAACTTCACTAGAGAAACATAGTCATGCAGCAGGCGCTCCTCTGTTTCAACCGCCCCTGATTCAACAAGCACACCCACACCGGCAACCTCGGCGTTGAACTCACCGAGCAGATCAACCATTCCCCGCACAGTGCCGCCTGCCTTCATGAAATCATCCACGATCAGCACCCGGGATTTCTCCCGCAGCGCCCGTCTGGACAATGACATCGTATGTATGCTCTTATGTGATCCCGATACATAATTAATGCTAACCGCTGAGCCCTCCGTCACCTGATGGTCGCGGCGCACCAGCACTACCGGTAGCCCAAGCTGTGCAGCCGTGGCATAAGCCAGCGGAATCCCCTTGGTCTCCACCGTCATCACCACATCAATCTCCACGCCATAGAAGGCTGTTGCGATGATCTTGCCCGCCTGTTCCATCAGCGACGGAAGACCGAGCAGATCAGACATATACAGATAGCCGCCAGGCAGTATCCGGTCGCTTTGCTCAAGCTGGCCGCATAGGCCGTTCACGAAGTCCAGCGCCATCTCTGTAGGCATCCGCGGAATATATCGCACTCCGCCTGCTGCGCCGGCAAGTGTCTGCAGCTCGCCCATACCTTCGCCTTCAAACACTTCTTTTATAATAGCCAAATCTTCACTGATGGATGACTTTGCCGCTCCGTATCGGTCTGCAAATGTAGACAGCGGCAAGAGATCATGTGGTTTCTCAAGCAAAAATTGGGTCATGTCTACCAAACGTTGGCTTCTTTTTAGTTTTTTCACGGAATGCTCCTCGCCAAAACCGAATATTATTAAAAATAATATCATTTTTGTACGGATTTATTCAAGCGAAAATGGATTTTCCACCCATGGAAATGGACTGCGCCGCTATATAGATATTCACTCAGCTTAGTGAACGCACCGCATACACTTCTTTGCAGAATCCGCGCAGGCCGTTATAAATTCTGGCTACCTTGGACTGCTTCGACACCAGACCGAACACTGTAGGCCCGCTGCCGGACATCAGTACGCCGTCAGCGCCCAGCTTCACCATCGCATCCTTAAGCTGCTGCACCTCCGGGTGCAGCTTAAGCGTCACGTCCTCCAGCACGTTGCCGAGGCCAGCGCAGACCGCTGCGAAGTCGCCGGCCTCGATGGCTGCCTGCATCCGTGACGCAGACGGATGCACCGCTATGCTGTTCGCGCGTACGCGTCCGTACACCTCAGCCGTCGATACATTGATCGGTGGCTTCGCCAGGATGACCCAGCACTGCGGCGGACTCTTAATCGGAGTCAGCCGTTCGCCCCTGCCCGTAGCGAGGGCAGTGCCGCCTGTGACGCAGAACGGGACGTCCGAGCCGAGCTCGGCACCCAGTTCCTGCAGCTCCTGCGCCGGAATCCCAAGGCGCCAGAGACGGTTCAGGCCGCGCAGCGTAGCCGCGGCATCACTGCTGCCGCCGGCGAGGCCGGCAGCGACCGGAATTCTTTTGTCCAGATGGATATGTACGCCGCTCTTCACATTATAGCGGTCTTTAATAAGCCTTGCCGCCTGGAAGGCCAGGTTCTTCTCATCCAGCGGAATATAACCGGCTTGGCTCGTGATGATAATCGAATCCCGTTTCAGCTCAGACAGCTCAAGACGGTCCGCCAGATCGACCATCGTCATGATCATTTCCACCTCATGGAAACCATCGGCGCGTTTATGCAGCACATCCAGCATCAAATTGATTTTGGCTGGAGCTTTTTCATACATTTTCAAGGCGTTCACCCACCCTCAGCTTTTCCCGTAAAAACAACTTAACATATTATATGAGAAACTTGTAACGAAGTCCATTATCAAAGTGTAGCGCAGGCCGAAAAGGGCACCGTCAGCATGACAGCACCCTTTGGCTACCCTTTTTCGCACCCTGAGCTCAGGATTTGCGCGCTGCCTGCTCGGCGAGCTGGATTGCTCTTTTCACCATGTTCCCAGCGTCCTTGGCTCTGATCCCGCCCCACCCATCCCGCTCTACCGTCTCATAAAAGCCTAGTTCCTTGGCCAGCTCTGTCTTCAGTTCCTCCGACATCATGCCTCGTTTTCTGCGGCTCATTACGAAATTCCTCCTTGTAGGATAATGATGATGAGCTTGTTGCTGCTTTAGTATGCTGCCGGAGCGTACCCGCCATTCAGCCAAAACGTATGCCTGCTTCTTTTTAACAAAAAAACAGCCTCCCTGCGGGGAGACTGTCCGTACAACATTAAGCTTTAATATACACAATCCGCATCTGCCCATCATCTTCACAAACTGTGATTTCCACAGATTCAGTAAGTATATCGGCATAGCTATAGGAGACACGCTTGAAGGTTTGCTGCTCCTGATCCAGTTTGACAATAAATACAGAAGGGTACGTTTCTTCCAGGACACCGGTGCGTTCAACGGTTTTACGACGGCCACCGTTAGCACGCAACGTGATCTTATGACCGACATGTGCTTCGAGACTGCGTTTAATTTCCAACAGCGCGTTATTAGCCATTGCCTGACGACCACCTCTTTCCTTGTCCATTATACAACTTTTCACATTCATTGTCAAATTAAATAAATAATTATAGAGTATGCCAAAATAGTTGTCAACGGAATTTTTTTAGAAGGAAGAGAGGCCGTCTTTAGCTCCTTGTTAGCGGTAACATCAGGGTCTACTAAGCAACAACGCTTATTGAGTCCATAACGACAAAAAGAAAAGGACAAGCGCTAAGCCTGCCCCTTCCTTTTTCCATATGCCGCTACTTTTACCGCTACATCACTGACGGCTCCACCTTCAGGGTCGAAAGATTCTGCAGGCGGGGCATACCAATGCGGAAGCTGCCGCGGGTCTCAATTCCGCCCATTCCCTGGCTGCCGCTGATGGTATTATTCAGAACGTCCCCAAGACTAACCGAATCCCGAATTGAGGTAAAAGAAGCCTTTGCCGCGATATACACCGGGTCCAGCGCGTGTATCAGGATTCTTCCGGGCGAGCTTGCAAAGTTGGCACCTGCGCCCAGCAATGCTTCAAAATGTGATTGGCAAGCTCCCGCCACAACAGTCAGCGAATCAAAGTTGCGCTCATATTCCCGTGCGACCTGAACCGCCGCCACAAAGTTCTGCGAATTTTTGTAGCTGTTCAGACTGTAAAGGTCATAAGTATGCTGCTGCTTGAGCACACCGTCGTGGCCGGTGATGACTACAATATCCGGGCGCACACGGGGCAGCAGCCGGTATAACGTTTCAGCCATCTTCGACTCATGAACATGATGGCCTTCAGCGGGTATCCGCAATTGCTCATACAGACTGATGCTCTTCTTCAAGTAAAGGGCATCACCATCCAGATGCAGCACTTTCCCCGGCACCTCGAAATATGCCGCCTCCTTGGGAGAATGGGGCCATACCCCGGATACACTCTCTCCATTGCGCTGGCTCTGCTCCTGACGGTCCTTGCGCAGCCGGGTTAATGATTCCGTGGCCTTAATCTGCGCCTGCTGTCCCCGCTTAGTAACGCGGGTAGGCGGCACCTGCACCAAGTCGTCCAGTGGGGCATCCGCCAGCAGGCGGAATTCTGTGCCCTTGATTACGGCCCCGTTCTGCACAATGTTCTCCACCCGGAACGTTACATCGCCACCATATGATTTACGAACGACCAAGTCTCCTAAATTCATTTCACACCACCTCTACCCCATCGTATGGGCAAAGGTCCCGGTTGGTTCTTAATCGGCGCCTATTTGATTCCTGCAGCAAGCAGCACGGCACTTAACCGGGCATACTCGGCAATACTCAGCGTTTCCCCGCGGCGGGTCGGCTCGATACCGGCTTCAGCTAGCAGAGACTCCAGACGCTCCCTTCCTTCTCCCGGAAAAAAGCGGGCCTTGAGGTTGTTGGCAATCGTCTTGCGGCGCTGGGTGAAGGAAGCCTGGACCACCTCGAAGAAATGCTTCTCATCGGCCACTTCAACCGGCGGACGTTCTCTCACCTTCAGACGGATCACGGCAGACTCCACGTTAGGCTGCGGAATGAATACCGTGCGCGGCACAATACAGACCAGTTCAGGCTCGCTATAATACTGTACGGCGATGCTTAAGCTGCCGTAATCTTTACCGCCCGGTGAAGCCGCCATGCGCTCGGCAACCTCCTTCTGGATCATCACTACGATGTTGTCGAGCGGCAGCTTCTCTTCCAGCAGCTTCATGAGTATGGGGGTCGTCACATAATAAGGCAGATTCGCAACCACGCTGACTCTCTCCACACCGGTAAAATCTTCAGCAAACAGCTCCTGCAAATTCACCTTCAGCACATCATCGTTGCGGATCTTCACATGCGGATAGGAAGCAAGTACATCCCGCAGAATCGGAATCAAGCGCTGGTCAATCTCCACTGCCGTTACGGCACCGGCTGCAGCCGCCAGCCTTTCGGTCAACGCGCCGATCCCCGGTCCAATTTCCAGTGCCCCTGCGGCCTGATCGAGACCGGCCGCGTCCACAATTTTGTCGAGTATATTCTGGTCAATCAGAAAATTCTGGCCTAGGCTTTTCTTGAACGAAAATCCGTAACGCTGAATAATTTCCTTAGTCCGTGCCGGAGATGAAATATTGTTGTTGCCACTCATGAGGTAATGCCTCCCTGATCAATTTGCGCGACAGCGTTATTGAATTCCTCCCGCGTAATACCAAACATCGCCAGCCTCTTATATAACTGCTTGCCGTTGCAGTATCCGATGCCGAGCAGGTTGCCCAGCGCCATTCTCCGCTCTGCGGCCTGGGCATGCACCATCATCCCGGCAGCCATCAGGTCATCCAGCCCAATCAAGGCCGGAGCGCCTTCGAAGGAGGTGTGGACATGCTGGAGCGCGTAACGGATCGCCTCCGGGGAGGCATTTTCAACCCCGATGTCGCCTTTACGGGTAGCGTCCTTCTCGGGGATGAACGCATGCTTGCAGCCCGGAACCTTCGAAGAGACAATTTTGCGGATGCGTTCACCGGCATGATCGGGGTCTGTAAGAATAATAACCCCCCTGCGTTCCATCGCTAGCTGAATCTTGGCGATCACCTTGCGGTCGACAGCCGAACCGCCTGTCTCAATCGTATCCGCATCTACCGCACGCTTCACGGCAACCGTATCGCTTTTGCCTTCCACAACAATTAATTCCTTGATCATATTTCCTTACTCCTTCATCGTCTGGAACGCAAAAAGAAGAGGATCGCTCCCCTTCTTTTTGGCTAAAGAATGTATAAGTGATGAGCGGCAGCTCTTTGATCCATTCCAAAAGTGCTACCATCACTATATCTTATAAACCGCTAATTTGCAAAAGACTTAGGCCGCCTAATTCAGCTCCGGCTTCACAGGCCCAATGACATAGATCGTCCGGGATTTGCGGCCAAAGTTACGGGCATGGCTCAGTGAATCGTAATAGACATCCACCTTGTTGCCTTTGATGGCACCGCCGGTATCCTCTGCACGGCGAAACCCTAATCCCTCAATGTACACCCACCAGCCGATAGGTATTACACTCGGGTCAACAGCAATGGTCCGACCTTCCGTTACGCGTGTGCCGGAGGCGGTACGTGTACCAATACCAGGCTCTTCAGAAGAATAAGCCGTCATGGATACATTTTTGATCACTCTTTTGTATTCGAAATCTACGCCTGCCTTAGTGATGACGTTATTGCTGTTTGCGCTAACTTTGGATGATTTGGAGGTAGTTGCTGGTTTGGAAGTTACTGTAGCTACTGCAGGCTTGGGAAGGGCTTTGATACCAATGGCAATAATTTTGTCTTTGGTTACCGTCTGTACTTCCTTGCCAACCATACGCATTGAAGCCAGCTTACCGTCTCGATAGATCTTCTCGATATGCTGAACCATTACGCCTGGTTTACCCGCTTGCGCCACTCTTACGGTTCCCTTGGTCAGGGAGGGGTCTGCTGTCTTGATTACCCGGAAAGGCAAACTTGCTGTCCGCTGCACAACTTGTTTGTTGATACGGACAATTTTGACTTTCATGTCAGCAGTAACTGCGGTTTCAAGCGAAGGATAAATCTTGTCATAGCTCTCCAGGCTGATGCCCAGTTTGCCAATGGCCTGACCGATGGTGTCTTCGGTCGTATACAATGTCTTAGTTGCTCCGTCTGCGGTAAGGCTAAACGCCTGCGCACGGTTAATCACGACACGGTCGCCGTCTTTTATTTCATCACTAAGGCCAATGGATAAAGCATCATGCGGCTGCAGCGAAATTTGTTCCTTTGCCAGCACATCGCTGAGCAGCGCTTCCCGCGTCTCAAGCTTCTGTACTTTTCCGTCTATGACTAACGTTATTTCTTTAATGCTTTGACCGTGTACGTACAGCAGAATTATCAGCGCGATAATAATTGACACCACACCTGCAAGCGAAAGTACGCGAGGATTCACTTGCTTCAACCGTAATGCGAAAGACCTGCTGGATGATTGCGAATCATGGGATACTTCTGGTTGGAATACGCCCATTCTCTCCATCCTCCTTACATAGCCCCGTCGTCCAAGTTGTATATCTTAAGATGACTGTATCATTTCTGACGAAACTAGGTTTGAGATTACCACAGGATACGCCCGCATTGCTTTAGCGTTTCCTGCTCATGGATCGCCTGCTCGGCATAGCTGCTCCAGGTACCTGTTATATAACAGTATGCCGGGATCATTCGCATTATTCATAACAAAAAAAGCCCAAAAGAGTTCATAGAGGACTCTTTCGTGGCTCTCCGGGTGTCAGAATACGCGGGAATGCTTTTGCACGAGGTTTCCTCTCTTACTTGCGCTTACGGGGTTAGCTGTCGGGTTCGGGCATAAGAGAGACGCCCTATCTTAGGTCACCCGCTCACGGCGGTTGCCCTCAAATTCACCCCAAAGACCCGTGAAGAAATCGAATACTGTCTGCGGCATTTCTGTGTTGTACCCTATGTACGGACATGCGGCAGAGCAATATTGGTTCCCCCGTTCTCCATACGGAGACTCAGCGAGACGATCCATGAAATAGTGACTGTCACAGTAACAACAGCTCACTGCACTGAAAAGATGATATCCTGTTTTGATGCATGTTGTAAAGCGCGATTCAAGCACGTTTAAGCAAAAAAATCATTAAAATATTGTAATAATCAGTTGATTTTGTGTTAAAAAAGTTTAATATATCGGATATACTTCTTTTTTCACCCGATTTTCTCTCGATTTCAGACTATCCCAAATCGTTCCAGCGCGTTCGCATACGTAATTTCCGCCAATTCTTGTAAATCAATCCCTTTTATTTCCGCCGCTGCTTGGGCCACCAGCTTCACATGAGCGCTCTCATTTCGCTTGCCCCGGAAGGGGTGAGGCGTCAAATATGGCGAGTCGGTTTCGATCAAAAGCCGGTCCATCGGAGTCTGGGCAAGCACCTCTTTAGGTACCCTTGCATTCTTGAAAGTAACAGGTCCGCCAAATGACAGGTGAAAGCCTAGATCGAGACACATTTTGGCTGTTTCCCAGCTCCCGGAAAACGAATGCATCACACCGCCAACTTCATTCGCTTTCTCTTCCCGCAAAATCCGCACCACATCCTCATGCGCATCGCGGTTATGAATACAGATTGGCATCTTCAGCTCCCGGGCAAGTCCAATTTGTTTGCGGAACACCTCATGCTGAACCTCCTTCGGGGAGGTGTCCCAGTAATAATCCAGTCCGATTTCCCCAATGGCCACCACCTTCTTATGGCTGCAAAGTGAGGCGATCCAGTCGAGATCACCATCCTTCATGTCAATAGCATCCACAGGATGCCAGCCGACGGCTGCATAAATATAATCATAAGTCTCGGCCAATTTCATCGTTGTCGGAATCGTTTCCCGGTTGAACCCGATGTTAATCATCTTGCTGACCCCAGCCTCTACCGCCCTGGCGATAACCTCTTCACGGTCCTCGTCGAATTGTGGAGCATCGAGATGGGTGTGAGTGTCGAATAGCTGCATTTCTTCTCATCCTTTCGTTTGTGATTTCTATGATGAATTCCATAAATTTTCGTATTATTTGTCAAAAATTTTAACGATGGACAGAGGTAGCCGTGGGAGAGCTTTCTGCAGCTTGTCCTGCGGGAAATACAGGTGATGCCTGCCGCGGTGTATCCCGCTGATCGAGCGGACAATATCCGAAACTTCGGAAATTTCCCTCAGCTTGTCATGCCGGTCAAGGAGCAGAATTTGCTTGCTGTCAAAGCCCTCGCCCGGACGGAAAACATCATAGGGGAGATCTGTCGGAAAATCAATTTCCAGGTCGTAATCGGCATCCAGTCCAGCCTCTGTAAAGCTGCGGCGAATTTCGCCAATCGTCTCTGAATCGAGATTTTCCATCTCTACATATTTATACAGTCTACGATGAATAAACCGGTTGCACAAGTCGCTTAACGTTTTGTCCTCTTCCAGCGTCCACTGCATAAAGGCTGTCTGGACCAGAGCCTCATCCAAGAGCAGGTACTGCTCCACGCTCACCTCACCACGGAACAAATCACTCAAGGGCTCAATCATGAAGCGGAAAGAATAGCCTTCCCGGAATAGCTCTTTGGCTCTGCGGAAAATCTGCCGCAAAATGATCTCCGAGCTGCGCGTAACCGGATGAAAATAAACCTGCCAATACATCTGATAGCGCGACATCAAATAATCCTCAATCGCATGCATCCCCGACTCTTTGACGACAACCCGGCCATTATAGGGACGCAGCATTCTCAGAATACGGTCAATATCAATGGTTCCGTAATTCACCCCTGTATAATACGCATCTCGGAGCAAATAATCCATTCGGTCGGCATCCAGCGGCCCTGATACCAGATTAACGACAATTTCATGCTCATACGTCTTCGATATTACTGAGGCGACCTTTTGCGGAAAATCCTCCTCCACTTCACGCAGAATAGCGGTAATTTCCGTATCCTCCTGAATGATCCTGCAGGTCCAGTCTTCATGGTTCATTTCAAAAGCTTCTTCTATAGAATGGGAGAACGGGCCATGCCCCAAATCATGCAGCAGTGCCGCACAGAGGGTGAGCAGACTTTCCTCAGGTATCCAGTCTTTGTATCCGCTTCGTTCGAACTGGGAGATGATCCGGCGCGTAATTTCGTAGACCCCAAGCGAATGGGAAAAACGGCTGTGTTCAGCGCCATGAAAGGTCAGATAAGAGGTGCCAAGCTGGCGAATCCGCCGCAGTCGCTGAAATTCTTTGGTGTTAATCAATCGCCAGATAATCGTATCCTGAACATGAACATAATTGTGAACCGGGTCCTTAAAAACCTTCTCTTCTGTCAGCGGCTGCTTCATGAAATCAACTCCTTCAGATAATAATATAGAAAAAATAAGAAAAAACGAATATAATAGTGAATCATGTCGCACTTTGTCGAATAATGACGTTTTAAGGATTTACAAATCGACAAACTGCTTTGAAACGATTTTCGTGAATTTTGCGTTAGTACTAAGCGTTATAAAAGTTTTTTTTGAAAATCCCAGAAAATTCACTTCAAAAAAGGTTGACTGTTTTGGGAATGGTTGGTATTATAAGTATCATAAAACGGTGAACAATGTCGAATAATGACGCTTTTGATAATCGAGAGGAGCAACGATTGTAATGATGAAATCAACAGGTATTGTAAGAAAAGTAGACGAGCTGGGACGGGTCGTTATTCCAATTGAATTGCGCCGTACACTGGGCATTGGTGAAAAAGATGCGCTCGAAATTTACGTGGACGGTGAGCGGATCATGCTTAAGAAATACGAGCCTGCTTGTATTTTCTGCGGCAATGCTGAAAATGTAACCTACTTCAAAGGAAAAATTGTTTGTCATGAATGCATTTCTGCCATCCCTACCCCTGTGACAAACTAGAACAAATAGGTTATAATAAGAACTAATCAAATTGTTAATTCTAACCTTTTTATATCTCCTTGGCCTCCCGTTAGTGCGGGAGGTATTTTTTTGCTGTTTTCGCCCTCCCAAACCCTCCCTACAGGGAGGGCCCCAGAGGGCCCCGGCCCTCTGGACACCCGGAAGCTTGTCTAATTGTGGGAGTGGCGCGTAAGGGAGCAGCGGTTGGCGGTGGACCGGCCCTTTTTCGGGCGAAGCCCTCGGGGCCTTGCCATGCGAAGGGTTTCGCCATAGGCCTTGCCCCTATGGCGGCTGCGCAGGGCGCTCCCGGGCAACGGGCGGTGCAGCAAGCCCGCTCTCCCTTCGGGAATCGCTTTACGGCGGCGGGACCGAGAAACGGTAGCGCGGAGATGCACCTTTGAGTGCAATAGAGCGCTCTCCCTACGGGATTCGCTTTACAGCGGCGCGACCTGTGACCATCGTGCTGCTGATTACTGGCCGGGGTGCGCCTTTGAGTGCTTTAGAGCGCTCTCCCTTCGGGATTCGCTTTACAGCGACGCGACCTGGTGACTGTGGTGCTGCTGGTTACTGGCTGAAGCGCGCCTTTGAGTGCTTTAGAGCGCTCTCCCTTCGGGAATCGCTTTACAGCGGCGCGATGCAGAAGGAAAATAAATCCTGTAATTCTTCCCTTTATCATATATATAAATGTACAAAATACAAATACAACTAATATTTGCAGAAATAATCTCCAGATATATAGAATGCATCTATTTTCATATATAGCTGTTTAAGGAACAGGATTTGCAGGTTCGCTGCGTAACAGGCCTCTTCACTAAGTTGTGCAGCATGTTAGTCAATTTAGGAGTACTCTACGTTTTTTCTTAAAGAGAGCCGTATAGCTTCCTATGCTGCAGTCCCTACTCTCTTTCCAGCAGCGAATTGTAGATATCGCGTTTGGCTAAGCCGCGGTCTGAAGCTGTTTTTTTCATCGCGTCTTTGCGTGACAGACCTGAAGCTTCATAATGAGCCACATGCTCCTCAATACTAAGCTCACGCCACCATGAAGACTCGGCAAGCTCTGCCTCCTCTTTGCTCTCTCCTTCCAGCACGATGACGTACTCACCCAGAGGAGGGTGTTCGACCAGCCAAGAACTACATTCCTCAATCGTCCCGCGCAGGAACTCCTCATAACGCTTGGTCAGCTCACGGGCCAGCACAACCCGGCGGTTGCCGAAGGCCTCCTGTAAATGCTCTAGAGTCTTGGCAACCCGATGCGGTGACTCATAGAACAGCAGGGTTCCTTGTGCTGAGCGAAGACTGGACAAGACCTTGCGGATATCCTTGCGCTCCCTCGGCAGGAAGCCGATGAAAGTGAAGCTTGTGGTTGGTAAGCCGGAAGCGATTAATGCGGACAGCGCCGCGTTCGCTCCAGGGATCGGAATCACGGGGATGCCGTGGCTGATAGCAAGCGCTACAAGGTCGGCGCCAGGATCGGAAATCGCCGGCAGGCCGGCGTCGCTGACAAGCGCTAAATTTTTACCTTCTATTATATAGCGTATCAGTTCAGGTCCACTGGCTGCCTTATTATGCTCATGATAGCTGAACAGCATCGAAGGCGTAATTTCAAAATGGCTAAGGAGCTTGCGGGTCTGTCTCGTATCCTCGGCAGCAATAATATCGCATTCCTGCAGCGTACGGACAGCACGATACGTCATATCCTCCAAATTGCCAATCGGTGTTGCCACCAGATACAATGAGCCTGTTCCTTCTTGCTGATTTTCATTTTTGCTCTGAAAGCTGCTTTGACTTGAGATCGTCATGATTTACCCTCTTTAGCACCATAGTAGATGTCCATGATTTCCGGACAATATTGATTGTCCTCATTATATACGATCAGTGGAGGTTGTAAACGCACCTCAGGCTTGCCGTCCCGCGCAGCTTCAATCAGCACCATGTTGGCTTCCAGGTGGGCACGCGGATGAACAAAACGAATCAGCTTCGGTTCCAGCCTGTATTGCCTCATGAGACTGATGATATCGACCAGACGCTGCGGCTTGTGAACCATGCTTACCTTGCCGCCGGTGCGGACAAGCCGGACACAGGCCTGAATTACCTCCTCCAGAGTGCAGCCCAGCTCATGACGGGCCATAGCCTGATGCGTATTCAGCTTGAGATCGCTTCCGTTCAGCGGCATGTAGGGCGGATTGACGGTGATGGCATCGTATACGCCGTATCCTGCCACATTATGCAGTTCACGCAAGTCTCCTTCATGGATCGTTACCTGATCCTGCAGGCCGTTCATCGCTACACTGCGGCGGGCCATATCTGCCAGACGGGGTTGAATTTCAATTCCTTCTATAGAAGCTTTGGTTCGCGTCGTAAGCAGTATCGGGATAACGCCATTGCCTGTGCACAGATCAAGCACTCTGCCCCGCGGCGGAATACTGGCAAACCGTGCAAGCAGCACGGCATCCATAGAAAAGCTGAACACCTCATCACTCTGAATGATTGTCAGATCATGAGTCAGTAAATCGTCTACCCGCTCCGCACTATGCAAAGGAACCGGCACATCGTTAAAAGAATTTGTCATTATACTCTCCTTCTTCGGGTACATAACTCGCTATAGAAGCATATATTCCTCTAAATTCAAAAAAAACCGTAGGCGTAAATCTCCTACGGCTGGATATCCTCATTTATTAAGAAACGAAAGACAGAACAAGCAGTCACCCTCTGTACGCAAATGGCCGAAATAGACATTGCAGATGTGAAAGCCTTCATGATAAAGCCGGGCCAGATTGTCATAGCCTTCCCCGACAACCTCTTCTGTCCCCTCACTAGCGGCCAAAAGAGCCTCCGCTTCAGCAGAATGGGCAGCAGGGTCCAGAGGCGCTTCCCGCTTTAAAATTTTGCGGAGCTGTTCATTCTCCAGACTCAGCCTTTGATTGGCTTCCATTAATTCCTTAACCGTCTGTTTCCAATCTCCGAGACTTGCGCGCATTGTTTCCATCTGCGCTTCCATCTCCTGCATGTGTGCAAATATATTTATCTTCTCCAAGTTTCCACCCCGAAAGTAACCTTATATGGTTTACTTGACGACAACATCATCCATTGGAAGTTCCTTAACTTTGCCCACTTCGAACAACTGCACATGAACCGTGCGGCTTCCGGCATTAAGACCAACGACTTTACCTTCACCCAGTGAAGTTATAACGAGCTTGCCTACCGCCGGCATTTCTTCCTTCGTACTTTCATAATTATCATGCTCAAATTTCAAGCAGCACATGAGCCGTCCGCACAATCCCGAGATCTTCGTCGGATTCAGCGACAGATTCTGATCCTTAGCCATCTTGATGGACACAGGCTCAAAATCGCCAAGCCAGGAAGAGCAGCAAAGCACCCGTCCACAAGGCCCTAAACCACCGAGCATCTTAGCCTCATCACGCACCCCGATCTGCCGGAGCTCAATGCGGGTACGGAAAATGCTTGCCAGGTCCTTGACCAATTCACGAAAATCGACACGGCCCTCAGCGGTGAAATAAAAAATAATCTTATTGCGGTCAAACGTAAATTCCACATCCACAAGCTTCATTTTGAGGCCATGATCGCGGATTTTATTTAAACAGGTACTAAAAGCATCCTTTGCTGCACCCTTGTTCTCTTCCACCACACGTGCGTCGGTTTCACCGGCAATCCGCATGACTTTTTTGAGAGGCAATACAACATCCGCTTCCTGCACCTCTTTTTTGCCAACGACAACCTTACCGTATTCGACCCCTCTTGCTGTCTCAACAATAACGCATTGATCCCGTTCAATCGGAAAATCAAGCGGATCGAAGTAATATATTTTACCCGCTTTTTTGAAGCGGACACCTACTACGCTGTACAAAAATTAACCCCCTTGTTTGCCGGTAAAAGGAACCCAAAAGCCAAGTTCGCTCCCTGGTGATCCATGCTTGTCCTTCCTCATCCGTTAACCCCATACTTCCAGGCTCAAGCTTTGATCCGGAGGATATATCATAACTAACCCTTTAACTTTCCAGTCGGATTAAAAACTGTTCCAGACAGAGCTGGGCATTGGCATTGGAACGCAGCTTACGCTTGCTCTCCACCGCGAATTCCATATAGGCCACCCATTGTTCCGTACTCCGCTGACGGGCATGTCTGGAAATGAAGTCTAACTGATCTATGAAAACGATACTTTCGTGCTTTCGGTACAGGAAGTAGAGCATATCTTTGAACCATAGGTGGAACATGCTGAACAGGATATCCAAATGTTCACCGAGTCCGGTCTTGAACAGCTTCTGTCCGGCGGTTGCTACCGCAGAGCTGCCTTTGCCCAAAGACTCCTTCGCTAATTGTAACACTAGATTTCTCATTTCTGCAAACCAATTCTGTGCCAAAAGTTCCCTGCAGCCATCAAGCCCCGAAGTCAGTGATACCGCGCATCGTGCTAGTGGAACCGGGACCCCTTCACTGGCGAGTGCCTGGAGCATAATCTCCGGATGAAGCGGGCTAAAAGGGATACGCTGGGTCCTTGACTGGATCGTTGGCAGCAGGGAACTGCTATTGTCGGAAATCAGAATGCCCACTGCAGGCGCCGGGGGCTCTTCCAGAAATTTCAGCAGACTGTTTGCGGCTTGCACCGTCATTTTGTCCGCTCCTTCTATAATATAAACCTTCGGATTAACACCCTCCGAGCGGTAAGAGAACATGCGCTGCAATTCACGGATCTGATCAATTTTGATGCTTGCGCCATCCGGCTTCACTAACGTTAAATCCGGGTGATTGCCATGCTCAACCTTGCGGCATTCCAGACATTCTCCGCAGGCATCATCTTCACTGGCTGTACAAAATATTGCTTGGGCGAATACAAGTGCCGTCTTCATTTGCCCGCTTCCGGACGGCCCGGTGAACAGGTAGGCATGACTCACAGCATCCTTGCGCAGAGCATTTTGAAGCAGGCGCTTGGCATCCGCCTGGCCTAATATATCATGAAAAGACATAAATTCCTCCAAGTCTTTTAAAAAGCAAGGTTAATCAGCATTCCGCGGATTTCTCCGACCCGGCCCAGCAGGTCAATGCGGCCCTGCTCGCTTTCCAGCAAATCATCGGCCAAATTCAGTAGCGCCGCATCTATCTCCTCCAGCAGCTTGTAGCGTTTACCGCGTCCGCGCCGGTCCCAGCCTTTGGTTTCCTTGAGAATGACACCGCGCCGCGCCGTCTCCTCGAGAAACTTTTTGATCATATTGCGGTAAATCGCCAGCTCGCGGACAGTCATGGACTTGGCAAGGCGGTCACCCTGCTGCTGAATATCTTTGATCTTCTGATTCAGCTCATCCATCGTTTTCTGTTCGCCCTGCTGCTGAAATATATCGGTGAACGTCTTCTGCTGGACGGGTCTGCCCGCACCTTCAGCTGTCGACAACCCGCTTTTTAGGGGTCTGTAGCCCGGATTGATTTTCAAAGGTATCTACCGCCCTTAATGGTATATTGCTTCATATATTACTCAATAATGCTCAAAACGATCGACAGGAAGCACAAATACTGTAGCTCCGCCTACCTGAACCTCAACCGGCAGCGGCAAATACGAATCAGTCGTTCCGCTCATTGGAGTCACGGGAGTAACAAGCTGCTCACGCACCTTGCAGCTATTGCGAATCACAGTTAATACGGCATCAACCTGAGAGTCGTCTACACCAATCATAAACGTAGTATTGCCTGCCCGCAGGAACCCGCCTGTACTTGCCAGCTTGGTTGCACGGAAGTTCGCTTTGACAAGCTCGCTGGACAACCGGTTACTGTCTTTATCCTGGATAATAGCAATGATCAAATTCATCTTCGCTTTCCCTCCCAAAAATGGTTTTGAATAGCTGCAGAAGCCTGGACTTCGTTTTGCCGTACACTTAAATATATTAGACAAAACACCTTATAAATCCTTTAATATCCGCGCTTTCAGCGTTTGAACGATGTCCTGTTCCACCATATGGATCGGACGGTTGGCATCGAGAACAACAATCCGCTGCGGATCGGCCTTAATGACCTGCCTGTAGCCCTCCCGAACCTTTTGATGAAAGGCCAGGCTCTCCAAATCCAGACGGTTCACTTCCCGGTCCTGATTGGCGGCAATCCGCGACAACCCGACCTCCGGGTCCACATCAAGATAAAATGTCAAATCCGGCATAAGGCCTCCGGTAGCGAACCGGTTAATGCTCCGTACCTCCTCGATACCGAGCCCTCTTGCAAATCCCTGATACACCAGACTGCTGTCGACAAAGCGGTCGCAGAGCACCGTCAGCCCCTCTTTAAGCGCAGGCTCCACCACCTCCGCCAAATGCTGGCTCCGGGAGGCCGCATACAGCAGCGCCTCGGTCCGCGCATCCATCGCGGTATGCGCCGGGTCCAGAATAATAGAGCGGATCTTCTCGGCGATTTCAATGCCGCCAGGTTCGCGCGTAATCAGGTACGGCATGGAATGATTCTGCAGATATGCAGCCACTCTGCCCAGCACTGTTGTTTTTCCGGAGCCATCGCCTCCCTCCAGAGTAATGAAGTAACCTTCCCGTGCCACTTATACGTCTCCGCCCTTCTAAATGTTATATACCACGATTTGCTGTAAGGCCGGATCAGCACAAGCCTGAAATTTGGCTCCGCCTTGTCTGAGGCCGATTAGCCTTGTGCATATGTCTTCGGTTATCTTTTCACCCGGATACAGAAGCGGAATCCCCGGGGGATAAGGAATAACCATCTCCGCTGCTGTTCTACCCGCACTATATTCAAGCCTGATACTTTCGGTTTCCAAAATATTAACCGGCTTCAAGGAAAACTGCACCGGCTTTGAAATCAGAGCATCTTTGAAAATGTTCCACGTGGAATTATTTGCGGAAGGGGAAGCTTGACCTGGGTGCAGGCCTCGGGCTGATGTCCTGCTAACTGCACCCTCAGGGCAATCCGCCACTTCGCCTGGCGCCTCTGCGGCGATCTTCCGCAGCGCGTCCAGCAGCCGCTGCGAATCCTCCGCCTTCGAGCCGAGGCTGAAGGCGAGCACCACGTGCCGGTCGTCACTCATCTCCGGCACGATCCCTTCCGCTTCGAGCCTGCGCTGCAGCTCGAAGCCCCCCAGGACCCCGGCAGCGTCATAAATGACGGCCTTAAAGGGGTCCTGTGTGCAGTACGCCGCCATGCCCTGCGGCGGCGCATCACCCGCGGCGGCTGCACCAGCGCCGCCAAGAGGCTGCAGCGGCTGTGCCGGCTGCAGCAGCCCGAAGCGCGGCAGCTCCGCCAGGCCGCGCCGCAGCACGTCCACGGCGGCGAGTCCCGCCGTGAAGGCATCGGCGCGCTGGCTGTGCACCAGCCGCCGGGCCAGATCGAGCGAAGCCATCACGGGGTATGATGGGCTGGAGCTCTGCACCATGGCGAGCCGCTGGCGCAGCAGCGTGCGGTCGAGCAACGGCCCTTGCACATGCAGCATAGCGCCCATAGTCAGCGCCGTCAGCATCTTGTGCGTGGACTGCACCACGCCGTCCGCGTCGCACATCAGCGCCCCGGCTGGCAGCGCCGGGTGCTGCCCGTAATGCGCCCCGTGCGCCTCGTCAACCAGCAGCGGAACGCCGCTGGTATGGCAGGCCAGCGCGAGGGGCGCAAGATCACTGCCCATGCCGTAATAATTCGGCATGGTGACCAGCACGGCCGCGGCCTCAGGGTAGGCTGCAAGCGCAGCCTGAACCGTCTCGGCCGCCGGAGCAACCGCCAGGCCGCTGGCAGGATCAATCTGCGGCTCCACAAAAACAGCACGCACCCCGGCCAGCATTAAGCCGTGGATAACCGATTTATGCACATTACGCTGAAGAATAAGCGTCATCCCCGGCTCGGGACACACCGTGAGAATAAGTGCCAGGTTACCGGCAGTACTGCCGCCAACCAGAAAAAAACTCTCCTCTGCCCCAAAACAATCCGCCGCCAATTCCTGCGCTTCTTGAATTACCCCTTCCGGATGATGGAGATCATCTGTTCCGGTTATTTCCGTCACATCGTACCTCATCACCTCGCCCAAAAAACCGGCGCCCTCCAACAACCGATAGGCCTCCCCGTTCTTATGGCCAGGCACATGATAAGATAGACTTCCCTTTGCTCTATATTGTTCCAGCATTTCATATACAGGCGCCCTGCCAGGCTCTAATTTATCCATCTTTTCTTCCTTCCCTGGGGCTTACCTTCTATTTTAACGCAAATATGACTAAACGCCTATATTTCAGCAAAAATGCTTCCGCACATAACAAAACAGCCCCTCAGCCAACATGGACAGAGGAAGCCGTTATATTGAATATTTCTGCTGCAGTACAACGTAACACAGATCCACCGCCATTCCTTGGCACGTTAGCATGAAAGCTTGCCGGTGAAACCCAGTCAAGCATTCTTCTGCAGGTCAATCTTTTTCATCCGGCCGACAAAAAAGCGATATTTGGCGTCCTCAGCCTCTGTGCGCACCATCTCAGCCTCACAATCCTCGCAAATAAAATGCGAGACAATCACAATGCCTTCTTCTTTAATCTGCCCGCAGATAATACAGGCCTGCCCGGTTTGCTGTTCCATTACCATCCCACCTTGACTCTTTTAAGAACAGTATGATACACCTTCTATCATTTTAAACCTTTTCATAGTTTTTTCCCATTCTTCATAGCATAAAACATATATATTCTACGCACGCCTAAGCTGTGATTGTAAAGCCGGGTTTAACAAAACACCAGCATTGGCCGATATTAGTATCATAAGGACTTGCGAGGAGGTTAGAGCTTTTTTTATGGCATCCGACAACAAAGGCTCAGCTACATTCTACCAATACAAGCTGATCAAAAAAATCAATACTACCCCTGCTTGGCTGCGTATTTATATCGCACTGCCCGTTGCATGTGTTGTACTGGAAACCATATTCCTATCCTGGTGGAGCGTTCTGTTCATGATCATTGCTGCACCAGTTATCCTGTGGATTCAATATGTTGTCTCCCGTTCCGTTTTGCTGATTACCGGAAATCCCATTGCTAAGCGGTGGAAAATGTCACTTCACCTGCCGTGGCTTGGGTTTATGCCTGATCAATACATCAGCTACAGAGTCTTTCACAAAGTACAACTGCATAATCTCTGGATCGGCCTGTGCATCGCTGCACTTTTTATTGTCTGGGCGCCGCCGGCATTTACCGCTTCTTTGATCGTATGCCATCTGTGGGTGCTCCTGCCACGGTTGTACGCAATGCTCCGGCTGCGCCGTGAGGATAAGGATGGCATGCTGAAGTTTAACCCAGCTGACGTCTCCTATTACGCTCAGTAAGAATACCAGCACATTCATACAGCCGCCGCCTGCTATGAGCAAATAAAAAATCGCCATCCTGTTAAGGACAGCGATTTTTTTATTTGGTCTTCAATCCCTTAATAGAGGCCTTTTTTTCCTTTGGAATCATGACGATAAAATAACCGTCATGCACGGTTAAGTGCACGACACGCCCATCCTTCTGAAAAACTCTGGAGCTTCCCGCGTCTTCATCCTTCTGTTCCTCCCAGCCCCAGTCTGTAATCGCCTGCAGATAGGCATCTGGAACACCTTCCTTTTCCTTAAGCCCAGTCATAGAGTACCGGACATAATCCATGGCGACATTTGTCGTCGTCCGGTCAGGAGAGTTAGCTTCTTTCGGTACCGGAAAACTTTTCTCATTCAGTGCGCCTTCAAAAGTATCCCATTTCGGCTCTTTCGCTCCACAGCCCGCCAATATTACACCAACTATACAAAGAATACATAATATCCACAAAGGTCGGATTCGCTTCATAACTAAAACCTCCTTACACTACCATGCATCTAAAGACACAAGAAAATTCAAGATTTGAATTTATCAGTAGTTCATTCGTATTAAGAAAATGCTGTGTATTTGCACTTTTCTATTATACTTGGATCAATGAAATCGTCGGTAACAAAAATGTCACTCACTTGAAAACGCTTTATTTATTCAATAAATCCTCACATTTTTGTTGTTTTGTAGATAAAACAACAAAAAAGCCACTGTCGATTGCTCAACAATGGCTTCATGCTGCTTGGCGGCGTCCTACTCTCCCAGGACCCTTCGGTCCAAGTACCATCGGCGCTGGAGGGCTTAACGGTCGTGTTCGGGATGGGTACGCGTGGAACCCCTCCGCTATCGCCACCAAACGTGCGCTTGTGGAACAAGCGCC
>NZ_JBVYOK010000027.1:0-66464 GCF_056120445.1 Paenibacillus sp. sgz302115 | reverse complement strand
AGTGTAGGCGGTATCTCGTTGCTCCTTAGCCCGATTGTACAGCTTCTGGCACAACCTCAACGTTCGAATCATGAGTTGCTCCTGTTTGGGAGTTGGATAGAGGCGAAACTGATAAGTGATTTGCACGAAAGGTCACCACCTTGATCGGATCATATGTTCCTATTATATCACACAAACATCCAACATCTATCCTCTTATTGGAAAAAGATAGGATGAATTTGACGCCCAAGGGCACACACAATAGAAAATGCATTTAGGCTTCGCCTAACCGAGATTCATCCCCTACCTGCAGAGGAAGGGGATGAATCTCGGTTAGGCCGTTAAATCAATGCATTGATTGCACCGTCAATCCAAATAAAAATCCCTGATAATTCTTAGAGTTATCGGGGGATTTTTCATTAGGAAGACTTGCATCGCTTCAAGATTCTCCCAGTTAATATAGGTTTAAATATCATTGTACAAGTACGTGCCAGGCAGCTGGATGCCGCGCCAGCCGCTTACCTCGCATTGGCCATATTCATTATCCCCCACGGCAACCACCGTGCCGTTTGATTTAAGGCCGAGAGTATGAGCACAACCCGCCGCGACCGCCACAATATCGCGCCAGCCGCTTACCTCGCATTGACCATGCTCATTTGAGCCCGCAGCCGCCACCGTACCGTCAGATTTAAGGCCGATGGTATGATAACTACCCGCCGCTATCGCCACAATACCACGCCAGTCGCTTACCTCACACTGGTCATGCTTATTCAAACCGACAGCCGCTACAGTACCGTCCGATTTAAGCAGGGCGGTATGAAGGTAACCCGCCGCTGCCGCCACTATGCCGCGCGAGCCGCCTACATCGCATTGGCGATACCGGTTATTACCCACAGCCGTCACCATGCCGTCCAATTTAAGACCGATGGTATGCCAGTCACCCGCCGTGACTGCCACCATATCATGCCAGCCGCTTACATTACATTCACCTTCATTATTTCGGCCCACTGCTACCACCGTGCCATCTGATTTAAGTCCTACGGTGCGACACCAACCCGCCGCTACCGCTACAATATCACGCCAGCCGCTTACCTCGCATTGGCCATGCTTATTCCAACCCACAGCCGCCACCGTACCGTCAGAGTTAAGACCGATGGTATGAGCATTACCCGTGTTCGTTGCCATATGGACATTACCAGCCGCGACCGCCACAATACCGCGCCAGCCGCTTACCTCGCATTGGCCATATTTATTATCACCCGCAGCCGTCACCGTGCCGTCAGATTTAAGCAGAACGGTATGACGACGACCCGCAGCTATGGTGTCTTTAGGCCACCGTCTCACCTTTAACGCCGCATCTTTCGGTGAAATGTAATCCATGTCTTACCTCCTTTTTCAACTTCATCATGAAAGATTTATATTTATAGCAGGACGGACACCATAACCGTCTATACTGTTATTCCCATAGCTGCGAATACTGCAGCCTGGACCTGCAAAAAACGCACGCGAAGGCTTGTTTCCTTGTGTTCGCAGCCACCACCAGGAACAGCCAGCTTCTTTGCCGTCTCTGATGATATAGTTATCTTTGTTCGTTTTATCATATACATATAAGCTGCATCCATCAGACTTGTTCGTCTTGGCAAAATCGGTTCCGGCAGCGCGCCTCAAATCCTTGCCGTGGATCTCAGATAGAGCTTTTATCTCGGCAACGCTAAGCAGAAAGACCTTGTCCTCCGTATCCGGGCAGTCCTCTCCGTTATCCGTGCAATGAGTCGTCTTTATGAATTGCTTTTCGGCGGCATTGAATGCGGCGTTATAGAATTCATCATTCAGCCACTCGCGCAAATCGCAGTCACGCCAAGTAATTTCCATGCAATCACGCCACTTCAGCTCCGCGCTTTTGCCGTGATACCTCTTGCAGTCCAAAATATACTCACTCAAAACAAACAGCCCGCTTCCTGAATTTTGAAGAACACGCCACGTAATCGCCAGTTCTTTACCGTCTACAGACTGCGGATACGTGCCGAACGTAATGAATTCTCCGGGCTTTAGGTTCCGGTATGTTACAGAAAAATGATCCTTTTCCATTAAGTTGTCCTCCCCGATTTTTCATCCCAACTTCGATCATATAACATTCATGCAAGATTTCATTTGATATACCAAGAATCTGCCTTTCAATTCATAGAAATTACAAAAGGCCCGCTTCCTCCATAATAGAGAAAACCAGCCTTCTTTGTTAACCTCTTTTGTGAAACTGAACCAATAGATTATTTCACTGGTTTCTCAACCTCAACCCCATTGAGAATCAGATGCAATGTGATCTCTGCCTTGAGCGAATCGGAGACTGCACAGTACTTCTCCTCAGCCATAAGGATGGCTTTCCAGAGCCGGTAATCGGGAACATCCCCGTCTATATGAAAGTTCAGGTCAATCGCCGTAAATCCGGAAGGATTCGCTTCCTTACGCGTTCCATCCGCTTCAATCTCCAGGCGTGTGATCGCTGGCAGGAACCGGTCCAGTATCATCGTGATATCAATCCCCATACAACCACCCAAACCAGCCAGCAGCAATTCCATTGGAGTCATTCCTTCGCCGTTTCCTCCGTATTTAGGAGTTGCATCCATCCCTACGGAATAACCGGAAGGACCAGTAGAAGTAAAGGTGCGTTTGCCTTTCCAAACAGTCGATACTTTCACCATATAACCTTCTTCCTTAAATTTCATTGATCTGACGTAAAAATTTCCGGGTTCGTTCCTCCTGCGGATCTTCAAAAAACCGCTGCGGAACCGCTTCTTCGATAATGTTTCCATCCGCCATAAAAATGATTTTGGTAGCCACTTCGCGGGCAAACTTCATCTCATGCGACACGACCAGCATCGTCATGCCCTCCTGTGCCAGCTCACGCATCACGCTCAGCACCTCACCCACAAGCTCGGGATCAAGCGCAGAAGTGGGTTCATCGAATAACATCACCGCTGGTTCCATGGCCAGCGAACGGGCAATGGCAACTCTTTGTTGTTGACCACCGGAGAGCCGGGATGGATAATAATCCTCCCGGTCCGAAAGTCCAACGCGGTCCAGCAGCTTCCGGCCCATAATTACGGCTTGATCCTTCGGCAGCTTCTTAACGGTAATCAAACCTTCGATCACGTTGCCGAGCGCTGTTTTGTGCGGATAGAGATTAAATTGCTGGAACACCATCCCGCTCTGCTTGCGGATGTTACGGGTTGCCTGCTGTCGCGCACGTCTGGATGCTGCCGCATCCACCACGATACCATTCACTTCAAAGCGGCCCCCCGAGATATCCTCCAGACCATTCAGACAGCGAAGCAGCGTGCTTTTGCCTGAACCGCTGGGGCCTAATACGACGACAATATCTTTTGCAGCTACCTGTATATCAATGCTCTTCAGCACTTCAAGATCCTGAAAATGCTTGGATAAGCCCGTAGTCGTTATCATGTTAACGTCATCTCCATGTTCAGTAAGCTTTGGCTAATCTCCGTTCAAACCGCTCCAGAATGAAGGCCAGTCCTGTACTCATAATCCAATACATAATCCCGATCCCCAGATAAAAAGGCATATATTGATAGTATTGGGCAATGAGCAGCTGAGCTTGACGCAGCAGTTCGCTGACCGCGATGACCGAAACGAGTGAGGTCTCCTTAAGCATGCCAATAAACGTATTCCCCATAGGTGGAATGGCGATGCGCATCGCTTGCGGCAGCACGATCCTGCGCATGGCCTGCCATGGCGTCATCCCCGTCGAATAAGCAGCCTCCAGCTGCCCCTTCGGAACAGACAGGATGGCAGCACGAAATGTCTCAGACAAGTAAGCCCCGGCATTTACACTAAGCGCAATATAGGCTGCTGTCAGGGAGCCAAGCGTAATTCCGTAATCAACAAGCCCATAATAAATGATCACAATCTGCACCAGCAGCGGTGTTCCGCGGATGATAGATACATAGAAACGAGCCAACCACCGGATGGGCTGATTTCCTTTAAGCCGGGCGATGGCCACCACTAGTCCGATGATCAGACCGAAGAACATGGAGACAATCGTCAGCAGCAGGGTATAGCCGGCGCCCTTCAGCAAGAAGGGCAGGTTGTCGAACACAAGTTGCATAGGTTACTCCCCCTTCCCGCTATAGGGCGACTCCATTTTTATTTTGCAGGTGATTCATTGAACCATTTCTTAAAAAGAGTATCGTATGTCCCGTCAGCCTTCATATCCGCTAAAGCTTTATTTATGGCGTCCCGCAGCTCCGGATTATCCTTGCGAAGAGCTACACCAGCCATATCGGATTTGATCGGTTCGCCAACCGCTTTAATCTGAAAGCCATTTTCATCCACAATCGGCTTCAAGGCATACAGATTATTAATTGTAGCGTCAATACGTCCTGCATCCAGATCCTTCAGTGAGGTAATGACATCATCATACGTCTTAATCTTGAAATCACCGACTTTTGGCAGCACTTCGTTACGCAGGTAGGCTTCATCATTCGTTCCAAGTCCAACCCCTATTGTTTTGCCCTTAAAGTCTTCCAGCTTCGTGATATCCGAATTTTTGGTATTGACGATTATTTTGACATTGTTCGTAATGTAAGAATCAGTGAAATCAATTTGGGCCTTGCGTTCATCCGTTATCGTTACCTGGCTAATGACAATGTCGAATTTCTTTGCCTGCAGACTTGGGATCAGCCCGGAGAAATCCTGAGTTGTGAATTCTGCAGTCACTCCAAGCCGTTTAGCTATTTCCTTAGCGATATCGGGGTCAAAGCCATCTACTTCTTTCTTTTCATTCAAAAAGGTATAAGGAGGATAAGTTCCCATTGTACCCACCTTGAGCACACCTGCTTCTTTGATTTGTTCCAGTTGATTCGTTGCCTTTGCTCCCGAGTCTGAGTTACCTCCGCAAGCGCTTAGAACCAGACCGAACAAAGCCAGAACTGTAATCGTAACTGCAGCAAATTTACGTTTTATCATCTTGTTTCTCTCCCTTATCTATATTCTTCCCAGTAATCCGTAAAATTCGAAATTAGCCAATTCACTTGCTAATTGCTGTGCAGATGCTTTCGCAACCTCAGTATGAATTTCTTCGGAGCCAAATAACCAGCGCGAGATCAAACCATCAAACATACTCATCAGCAAAGCCGCGCGAAGCTCAACCTTTAATCCCTCGGGCAGCATTTTCAGCTCTATCGCTCTTTCAATATTGCGGCGGAAGGCTTGCTCCATCGCATTTCGGGTAGCTGAAATACTATTCCTTATCGTTTGATCGGCTCCATTCCCCATCAGGAGGATCTCCATAAGATGGCGATTCTCAGCAGCAAAATTGAACAACCGGTGGAACAGTAATTCTGAGGCTTTTACCATATCCGCTATGTCCCCCGGATCTTGACGGTAGCCTTGAGCAATCGCTTGAAGCAGCTGTTCCTTACCCGTTTCTATAATCTCTAGCGCAATGGCTTCCTTACTCTTAAAATGCCAGTAAAAGGTCCCCTGTGCCACGCCAGCCTCCTGAACGATGTCAGATATTTTCGTCTGATGATATCCGTTCCGGGCAAATTTCTCCAGGGCAATTTGCATCAGCTGACTTCTTCGATCTACGTTTCCATTGTTTTCATCCATAGGCAATCCATATTACTCCTCCCGATTGATCAGTCAGTCGCGCTTTTTTTAAATCCTATAGGATAACTGTGTAATTGTCAATGGATTCTTAAGAAAAAGAGATTTGACTGTGTAATGGAGGAAAATAAAAGTCTCCAAAACCACTGTAACAGCGGGTTTGGAGACTTTGTGGCTAATACGGCCCTTTCGGACTGTATAGGATAATTGTATGATTTATTTTCAGCTGATTTACCTGACAGACTTGTCGTATTGCAGATAGACCACATGGGTCTGCAGATATTCGTTCAAGCCATGCTTGCCGTCTGCGCCGCCGATGCCGGATTTTCTCCAGCCTGCATGGAAGCCTTGCATCGCTTCAAAATTCTCCCGGTTAATATAGGTTTCCCCGTATTTGAGACGCTTGATGGCTTTCATGGCGACGTTCAAATTCTGGGTATATAGGGAAGAGGTCAATCCAAACTCACTGTCATTGGCGAGCGCAATCGCTTCATCCAGGTTAGCAAAAGTAATAATCGGGATAACTGGCCCGAAGATCTCTTCCTGCACGATCTCCATATCATTGGTGGCATCGGTAATGACTGTCGGCTCGAAGAAGCTGCCGATCCCCTCTACCTTTTTACCTCCGTATGCGATTTTGGCCCCCTCTTGCACTGCACGGTCAACCTTCTGCTGCACGGATTCCTGTGCCGCCTTGTTGATCAGCGGGCCCATATGAATATCCTTGTCTTTCAGCGGATCGCCATATTTCACCGCCTTCATAGCCTCAATCAGACGGGCAGTGAATTCGTCCTTGATCTTCTCATGCACATAGACCCGCTCCGCACAATTGCAGACCTGCCCTGTATTAATCACCCGGGAATCCACAATCGCTTTGACAGCCAGCTCGAGATCAGCGTCGTCCATAACAATGGCCGGAGCCTTGCCGCCAAGCTCCAGACTCACCTTAATGATATTCTCGGCTGCGGCCTGCATCACTTGTTGTCCTGCCGGCACGCTGCCCGTTAGACTGACCATACCGACTTTAGGATTGCTGGCCAATTCATTGCCGACCTCTCCGCCTTTGCCCGTAACCAGGTTGAACACGCCGTTTGGAAGGCCGACTTTGTCTACAATTTTGGTAAAGGCCACAGCATTGTTAGGCGATTCGGCACTGGGCTTGACTACAATCGTATTTCCGGTGATCAGCGCCGGTGCCATTTTTCTCGCAATCAGAAAGAATGGAAAATTCCAGGGCAAAATGCCGGTAGTTACCCCAATCGCCCGTTTAAAAATAAAAATATTCTCATTATCACGGTCGCTTTGCACAATTTCCCCTTCATAACGGCGCGCCCATTCTGCCATGTAGTCCATATAGTCCGCCGTAAAGTTCACCTCTACAGTGGACAATTCCAAGGTTTTGCCTACCTCTTCGGAGATCAGTCTGGCAAGGCTGTCAGCCTCTGCCCGAATCCCCTCGGCAATGGCATGAAGGTACTTCCCTCTTTCAACCGCAGGTATTTCCTCCCAGGCCGACTGTGCTTCCTCCGCTGCATTAATGGCACGCACGACATCATTCCTTGTAGCTTTGGGAACCTGTGAAATTACTTCATCCGTTGCTGGATTGGTTACATTCATCCATTCTTTGCCCTCTGACTCCGTAAACTGGCCGTTGATATACATCAAATGCTTTTCCACTGACTCTCCCCCTCAAGGTAGATTGATCCATTGCTCTTTTCACAGTGTAAACGCTGCCAATATTTTTTGTCAACAAGATTCACATTTTTCATTTGTTTTTGTGTTGTTTTTCATTGACTTTTTGAGTTAAGCTATTCTTATCAAGGTTGCGATTGGAGGGAGACAAATGAAAGTCAGTATTTTTTCGACTTGTTTAGTAGACCTTATGGCTCCGAATGTGGGAAAAGCTATGGTTGAGGTTCTCGAAAGACTAGGCTGTGAAATTGATTATCCGGCTTCGCAGGTGTGCTGCGGCCAACCCACTTATAACAGCGGCTATCTGGAGGATGCCAAGCTGGCCATGAAGAACATGATGCTAGCCTTCGAAGACTCCGATTATGTTGTGGGGCCGTCCGGCTCTTGCGTCGCCATGTTCCATGAATACCCGAAAATTTTCAAAGGAGATCCCCACTGGGAATTGAAAGCGGTTGCTTTAAAAGAGAAATCCTATGAATTTACACAGTTCATCGTGCGGGTGCTGGGCATTACCGATGTCGGTGCAAGGCTTGAAGGAACCGCCACCTACCACCGTTCCTGCCATATGACAAGACTGCTGGGCGAAACAGAAGCTCCCTTCCAGCTGCTTGAACAGGTAAGCGGATTACAGCTTGAGCCACTCAAGAACAGCGATAATTGCTGCGGCTTTGGCGGAACCTTTTCGGTGAAAATGCCGGAAATCTCCGGGCAGATGGCCGATGAGAAATGCGGCTGTGTCATAGGCACCGGAGCGGATATTCTAATCAGCGCGGATATGGGATGCCTGCTCAACATCGGCGGGCGCCTGTCCCGCAAGGGCGAGCCCGTTCAAATTATGCATATTGCAGAAGTGCTGAACCATAAGCAGACTGCTGACGCTGCCAAAGGAGGACGCCGGACATGAGCCTGCAAACGGATAAACGGGAGTTCAGCGAACGGACCACAGATGGCCTAGGCGATTCATTCATGAGAAGCGCAGTAAGTTCAGCGCAAGACAGCCTGAAGACCAGGCGTCTCACTGCCGCCGCCACTCTTGGGGATTGGGAGCAGTGGCGTACAGCCGGCCAGCAAATCCGCCAGCATACGCTGAAGCATCTGGATTTTTACCTGGGTCAGCTGGCAGATAATGTCGAGAAAAAAGGCGGACACATCTATTTTGCCAAAACCAAAGAGGAAGCAAGCAGCTATATCCGGGACATCATCATACAAAAAAAGGCTAAAAAAATCGTCAAATCCAAATCGATGGTCACCGAAGAAATAGAAATGAACCATGTGCTGATGGAAGCCGGCTGCGAGCTGATCGAGACCGATCTGGGGGAATACATTCTCCAAATGGATGATTGGGACCCGCCTTCGCATATTGTGGCCCCTGCGCTGCACAAAGACCGGACACAGATCCGTAGAGTGTTCACCGAGAAGCTCGGATATGCAGGCGACGAAAGTCCCGAGAACCTTGCCCGGTTTGCCCGGACGGTGCTGCGGCAAAAGTTCCTGGAGGCGGATGTAGGGATAACGGGCTGCAACTTTGCCGTCGCTAATCTGGGAGCCATCAATTTGGTGACCAATGAAGGCAACGGTGATCTCACAGCCGCCATACCGAAAACGCATATCGCTGTGATGGGCATGGAACGAATCGTGCCAACGCTTGAGGAAATGGAGGTATTGGATAATCTGCTCTGCCGGAGTGCCGTAGGGCAAAAATTGACCAGCTATATTACCGTGATGGGCCCCTCGGCAGCCGGGGAGTCGGATGGTCCTGAAGAGTTCCATTTGGTTGTCGTAGACAACGGCCGCTCCTATATTCTGGGAAGCGAATTTAACGAAGCCCTGCAGTGCATCCGCTGCGGTGCCTGTCTTAACGTCTGCCCGGTCTACCGCCATATTGGCGGGCATGCCTACGGGTCCATTTATCCGGGTCCGATTGGAGCTGTGATTACTCCGCTGCTGGGCGGATACGATGACTACAAAGAGCTTCCTTTTGCCTCCAGTCTGTGCGCAGCTTGCACGGATGTCTGCCCGGTAAAAATCCCGCTGCACGAGCAGCTTATCTTGCACCGTCAGAAAATTGTAGCGGAGAAAAGAACTGGTGCAGCGGAAAGACTCCAGATGAAAGCGGCAGGCCGTCTGCTGTCTTCCCAGGCGTTGTTCGGCAAAGCACTGCGGCTTGCGAACCCGGCTAGCCGGCTGATCAGCAGGCATGGGCGGATTGTAAGAGGACCGGGACTCATCCGCGGCTGGATCAGCGCCCGTGATCTCAGGCAGCCTGTCAAGCAGCAGGATAGCTTCCGGGCCTGGCTTGATCAACGGAAAGGAGGGTCTGTATAATGGCTGCATCGAACAAGGATTCCTTTCTGAACCACATCGCCTTCAAGCTGGGACGGGAACGTATATATAACGTTAAGCGTCCGAACCTGAGAGACCTGATCCCGGGCAGCTACGACAGCTTAACCACAGACGATCTGATAGAGATTCTTAAGGAGCAGTGCTCACACATCCACACTCAGGTGGTCGAAGCGAACCCGGAGACCTTGCAGGGAACACTCGCTGATTTGATAGATGCGAATGGCGGAGGAGCTGTGATCACTTCCGGAGATCCCCGGTTTGCCAAGTATGGGCTACAATTCGCGAATTCGTCCGTTTGGGAAGAAACGGCAGGAAGGGAGATGAATATCCGTCGCTCCGAAGCGGCTAATACGGCGATTGTCTTCGCCGACTACGCGCTGGCCGAGTCTGGAACGATTGTCGTGGAGAGCCGTCCGGATCAAGGCCGCTCCCTTCATTTTCTGCCTGCCCATTATATTGCCATTATTGAAAAAGAGAGGCTTGTGCTCCGCTCCACCCAGGCTGCAGCAGCTCTGAACCGGCGGATTCAAGCGGGTGAGCCGGTGGGCTCCTCCATCAATTTCATCTCCGGTCCTTCGAATTCTGCCGATATTGAAATGCAGCTCGTCGTCGGGGTGCATGGTCCCTTGAGAGTAACTTATGTGCTTATCTAGCTTATTAGCACTTTGTGCAATGACAAGAGCCGTGCGGGCAATCCGCACGGCTTCATTTTACAGATATATAAAGGGCTCCTTCGCATCGACAAACGTAACCGGGAGGCCGCTCACCAAAGGCTTCAGCCATTCGGCCATATACTTCATTCCCCACTCCTCGGACCGCTCATGACCGATAACAATCATTGCTTTGTTCATGCCGAGCATAGCGGCGTCGTTAACATAAGCGCATAATGTCCACTCCGTGATATCTCCGCAGACCATGACATCCAGATTCTTGTCCCGCATAAGCTCCATAGGCATTTGCTCTCTGCCCAGGCCGAGACTTCCGCCTCCGACCAGTATCCCTATGCGGGAGCAAGGCGTCTCAGGATTGCCGACGATCTGGATCACATCCATGCCGAGTCGCTGCTTCAGGAAGCGGGCCAGCGCTCCAACCGTCGTCTCTTCGATCAAATAGCCCCAGGAATCCTTCTCGTCCAGCTTCTTGTCCTCCCATCCCAGCTCCTTAAGCAAGCCGTCGTAAATCCGGTCCGTGTCAGCTAAATGCATATGATCGTGAAATCTCCAGATCGCAATTCCATGATCCTCAATCAGCTTTCGCTTAGCCAGATACACAGGGTCCTCCTGAAGCCAACCCAGCGTATCCATTCCGGTAAAGTAGGTCGGTTCATGGGTAATAATGAGGTTTGCTTTAGCGGCAACCGCTTCCCGGATTACATCCACAGTCGCCATAAATGTTGTGACGATTCCGGTGACTTCCATGCCTGGATGACCGCTCGCGAGCACATCGCAGGTCATCTCCAGCTTGCGGCCTCCGCAGCAATCCAGCAGAATTCGATCAATCACTTCTTGCACATTCATAAGCTGTATCTCCTTTTCATTCTATCTTTATCCTTTAACCGCACCTATTACAACCCCGCGGGTTAAATATTTCTGCATAAACGGGAGAACAAACAAGACCGGCACAATGCCCAGAACCGCCATAGCCATCCGCACGGCTGTGCTCGGCAGCTGTACAGCTTCTGCCCCGACCACACTGCTGGCCTGGCCGGAGTTCAGGAATTGAATGTTGTTCATCAGCTGGATCAGCAGATTTTGAATGCCATAGAATTGCGGCTTCGAGACAAAATATAGCGCATTGATCCAATCATTCCAATAGGCAAGCCCCATAAACAGCCCGACAGTCGCCATAACCGGCATAGACAAGGGAAGCATAATCCGGAAAAATGTCCGTAATTCCGACGCGCCGTCGATCTGGGCAGCTTCAATGATTTCCAGCGGTACGTTGTTCTTAAAGTAATTTCGAACCAGCAGCACATTGAAGCCGTTCGACAGCAGGTTCGGAACAATCAGCGCCCAAAGCGTATCCTTGATATGAAAATATTGGGTCCACATGATATACGAAGGAACGATCCCCCCGCTGAACAGCATCGTGAAAAATATGATAAAAGCCAGCACATTGTGGTATTTGAAATCTGACCTGGACATTGGATAAGCAAGCATGCTTGTTATAAGCAGTCCAAACCCGGTGCCCAGTATCGTAACCAGAAAGGAGACCCCATAGGCTCTTATGAAGGTGTACGCCGAGGATTTGATGTATAAGTAAGCTTCAAGACTTGTCTTCTCAGGAAAAAAGCTATATCCGTTTCGGAGCAAGGTCGTCTCATCGGTGAACGAAGCAATGACAATCAGAAGGAACGGTAAAAAAGCAAACACGGTCAGCAAAATCATCACGATCGCAGAGAAAATAACAAATGTTCGTTCCCCTCTGGTTTGTATCATAAGTATTTCCTCCTAGAACAAAGCATTTTCTGAGTTGAATTTCTTGACGATGGCATTTACCGCAAGCACAAGCACAAATCCGACGATAGATTGATACAAGCCGGCTGCCGCCGACATTCCGATATCATTAAGCTGCATCAAGGCGCGATAGACATACGTATCAATCGTTTGTGTAGTGCTGAACAGCGCTCCCGAGTTCATAGGAACCTGATAGAACAGACCGAAGTCGGAATTAAAAATCCGCCCCATGGACATAAGCACCAGCACAATAACCGTTGGCTTCAGCAGCGGCAAGGTAATCATGCGAATCTGCTTCAGCTTCCCTGCGCCGTCAATCTTCGCCGCCTCATATATGCTCTTGTCGATTCCTGCAATGGAAGCAAAATAGACAATGGAGCCATAACCTGCCGTTTTCCAAATCTGAATCAACACGAGCAGGTAAGGCCAGTACTTCGGCTCCGAATACCAGTTGATCTCCGGAAGACCGAGCGGACGAAGAATGGAATGGTTGACGAAACCGCTGTCGGCATTAAGAAACGCAAAGACGAGCAAGGACAGGACAACCATCGAGATCAGATTCGGAAGAATCAGACCTGTCATGAACAGCTTCGAGTACAGCTTGCTCAGCAGCTCCGACATCAGGATGGCAATGATAATCGACACGATTGTCCCGAGTGCAATAAAGGCCAGGTTGTAAAGAAGGGTATTTCTCGTCATAATCCAGGCATCACTTGTCTGGAACAAAAAGTTGAAGTTTTTAAACCCGATCCAGTCGCTGCCGAAGATTCCTTTAGCGTAATTTACATCCTTGAAGGCGATAAACACCCCGAACATGGGAAAATAGCTGTTAATCAGAAAATAAAGCAATCCTGGAGCAGCTAATATCAATAATGGAAGTGTTTTTTTGAGAGGCTTGGATTTACGGTTGGCTATCATATCGGATTCACCTCCATTACTGAAAATAGAGCCAGATTACGACTCTACTTTCAGCAGGTTCTTTTGAGTTATTTGTTTTTCGCAGCAATCCACTGATCGAGCTGTTTCTGTTTGCTGTCGATAATCGCTTGGGCACCTGCATCTTTCAGCGCACTGATGAATTTTGGAATAATCGTATCCGGGTCTACCGATCCGCTGACAAGCGCCGGCAAGTATTGATTCACTACATTGTTCACGGCACTGATCTGCGTCTTCACCCCGCTTTGATCAAAGATAAATCCGAAATAAGGCGATCTTTCTGTATCCTTGTTTTCCTTCAGCTTAAATTCAACATCTGACCAATTGATCCCCTCAAACTGATCCTGGAGCGACTCCGAACCCACAATCCCGGAGCTCAGAAATGCAGTATACGGTACTGTATTGGCGTCTTTGCCTTCCGGAAATTTCACATGGTGCTCGTCGACCTTCAGGTAATCCTCCCCTTCAATCCCAAAGAGGATAGTATTGATCAGATCAGAGTCGGAATAGAGCAGATTCAGGAACTTGACAGCGGCTTCCTGTTCCTTGGAGGTGCTGGACACCATCCAGGTAACGGCATTTACGGCACTCGTATCAAAGTAGAAGGGAGTAATTCGTTTGGTCTCAAGCTTTTTTCCGACTTGGGCGCTCAGCGTTTTGCCTACCTCCTGACCACTGTAGCCTCCAATGTAGGAGAAGCCGCGTCCGGAAGACATCATCTCCGTTGCTGTTATCGTTGTCGTTGCCGTATCCTTCTGCAAATAACCTGCATTGAACCAGTCTCTCATCATCTTAATCCCGTTCTTGAAGACATCGGATTCATAGTAATTGACGACCTTTCCGCTATCGCCGATCACCACACCGACTCCGGTTGTATCTGTCAGATAATCCACCTTGTTCGAACCTTTCAGCAGATTAATAAGTCCCGTATCCGTCGGATTGACACTAATCGGTCCAAACGGAACCACATCGGGGAACTTCTTCTTAACGGCTGCGAAGACTGCTGGCAGATCCTCCACCGATTGAATCTTGTCGGCTGTTAAGCCCGCTTCCTTCAGCATATCGGTGTTATAGATAATATTGCTGGGCACAGCCATCCCTTTATTGACCGGAATGCCATAGATATGTCCATCCATCGTTGTAGTTTTGAGGATATCAGGGCCAAAATCCTTCTCCAGAATTGCATTCATTTCTTTTCCGTATTTCGGCAGCAGATCTTCAAGCGGAGCAAGCTGATTTTTCGACACATAGTTGGAGAATTGGCCCAGTGTTGTGAAGATATCCATTTTCTCGCCGCTCTGAAGGGCCAGATTAACTTTCTGGGCATAATCGGACGGACCGTAAAGGCGGAAATCCACCTTCACGCCGATCTTCTTGGTTGTGATCTCATTGATCGCGTTCGTCACCTTGCTCAGATCATCGGGAATCCGGTTGAAAGACGGCAGGGCAAATACGATTTCAGCTACTTTAGCATCCGCTGCTGAATTCTTAGAATCCGCTATAGATGTACCCGAATTGCTGCTGCAAGCCGAAAGGAGTGAACCGATTAATACCGTTGACAACAGCAGCGGGCTTATCCCCTTTTTACTTTTCATGATGATGCCTCCTCGTTCTGTGTTTTCGCTTTCATTTTACTTTTTTGAAGGATTCCGGGCTTTCAAAAAGACGGTATGTTTTTTCGAAAAACCGCACTGCAGCAAAAACTCCGCCTCTAATGTGGAAGCGGAGTTTCGTGTTATCGAACGGACTTATGCTTCGAACGATAAGCAATCGGCGTTTCTCCTGTCAGCTTTTTGAATACCGTAGAGAAATAAGATATCGTATCAAAACCAGTCTCCATCGCGATCTGGCCGATGTTTGCCGTACTCTCAATCAGCAATTGCTTGGCCGCGTTGATCCGGCAGTCGTTCAGATACTCCTTGACGGTCTGCCCCGTCTCATTCTTGAAGACCTTAGCCAAGTAATCCGCAGTTAGATATACGCTTGCAGCAACATCTTCGCGACTAAGCTCCTGCCGGTAGTTTTCATGGATAAACCGCTTCGCTCTCTCAACTACTCCTTCGGACTGCAGCACCTCTTTGATGGAATCCACCGTTTTGTCCGTAACCACCCTGGCCCACTTCATGAAGTCAAACACACTGCTCTCGGCACTCTGGGCCAATTGCTGGGTCACTTCATCGGCGAAGAGCCGATGCGCCTGGATATGATGCCGGGAGAGAAGCGAATAGACTACTTGCAGGAAGTCCTCCCGGATCGAATGGAGCGTAGCTGAGTTCAGCTTATTCAGGCTGGTCAGCACTTCCAGCTCTTTTTTCAGCCGATTGACAATCTGAACCTTCTCCTTCTGAACGAACAGCATGGTGAAAAGCTCAGCATCAAGGGTGAAGCCTTCCGCAGTATCATAATGAAAGGGTTCATTCTGGAAATGGACCTTGCCCCGGAAAATGATGTTGGACTCATCCAGTTGCTCGAGTTCCAGCTTTGCCTGCGAGAGTTCTGAAACAGCCACCTTCTCACTGAAATAACAGGTAGCCGTACACTTCAAATATTGCCTGCACATCAGAATGATATTCTCGGCGCTTTGCCGCAACCACGGCATCCCGGTCTCACCCTCAATAATGACCGCATTGTAGAACACATTATCGGCTTGATAGGCGATGATTCGGCCATGACTCACCTGGTTGAACAGAATCTCGGAAATCAGGTTGGAGAGGGCATAATGGAACAGGCTTTCGTCCCACCTGCTCTCAATTTGAGAGCGTGGAACACTCACGAGAAGCAGAATATAGCCGCTGTTCACAGACAAGGACAGCTCCCGCTTCTGCACCTCACTCTGAATCAGGTTGATTCTGGGAGAGATAGCCGCTGTCAGCACATCACTCCAGAAGCCCTTCTCTACCAAATCTTTATTTTTCAGCCACGCAAGCCCCATTTTACTGTATTCGCCCATCAGCATCTTTTTCTTCAGCGCCTCAATGGACTTGCGCAGCGCCGCTTCCAGCTCCTGCTTATCCAGCGGCTTAACCAAATAAGAGTCGGCATTATACGAGATCGCCTTGGAAGCGAAGCTGAAGCTCTCATGACAGGTTAAAAATATAAACCCGCCATCATATTCGTGCTCTCTGGCCCACTTGATCATATCAATACCGGAGCCTCTCGGCATTTCAATATCGCATATGATCAGATCGGGCGCGCCGCTATCGAATAATTGCTTCGCATCCTGTATGTTATAAGCGGTCAGTACTTCGGTAATTCCATATTCATTCCAGTTCACAATACCGAGAAGAGCCTCAACCGTAGGTATATCATCATCAATCAACAAACAACGCATGTCTTCCCTCCGACTCTGTCTGCCGCTCGGCTTCTTGTATGGGTATCCACAATTCCACTCTTGCGCCGGACTGTTCAGCATTTGACAGCTTCAGCAAATCGTCGCGTTTGTAGAGCAGTTGCAGTGTTTTTCGAATATTGGTTATTCCAACCCGGCCTCCGTCCTCGCCTGCCTCTTCGGGTTCCGTGCTTTTCAGCCACCCGGAAGAGAAGCCTCCTCCGTTATCCTCGATCACAATTTTGACGAACGGGCTTCCGTCTCTTGTCTCTGTACGGGCGCGGATGAATATCGAAAGCATCTCCTTATAGAACATCGCATGCTTGAACGCATTCTCAACGAACGTCTGGATCATGAATTGAGGGATGCGCACCTGCCGTGCTTCATCACTGATCTCTGTCATATAGAATACTTGATCAGGATATCGGATTTCTTGCATTCGGATATAATTCTCGGCGTGCCTGATCTCTTCCTCAATCGAAACCTCCACAAGCCCTCCCTTGAACATATACCGGAGATGCTCGGACAAACAGTGAATGAGACGCCGGATTTCTTCGTTCTTATTCTGATATGTCAAACTGGTGATCGTCGAGATCGCATTCAGAAAAAAGTGGGGTCTGATTTGCATCTGCAAATATTTGATCTCCGCCCGGCTTCTTTCGATCTGTTCCTCATACGATTGAATTTTCAAATCCTTGATTTCGCTGACCATAGATTGAAATGCGTGGAATAGCTTCATAAACTCCAGAGAATACGGGGTACCTGCGGGAACCTGATACTCAAGCTGTCCCTGCTCAACCACTTTAGCCGCCTTCACCAGCTCAAGGATCGGCTTCAATACATCCCTTGTGAAAAAACGCAGCACGAGCGGGACGACGATGGCCGATAGAACAGCCAATAAGGCGATGATCCACTGGATCAGCTTTAATCCCGACAACAGATTTCCCTTGGCAACCATATTGGTGATCTGTCCAAATTCCGCTATCGGTTCGGAAATGATCAGATAATTATGCTGATATTCATTTGTTAGGCTGCCTAAGGTAGTGTCGCCATCCTTCAGGACGATATTGTTCGCGGATAAAATAATCCCTTCTTTATTGCTCAATACATACCGGTTCTGATCATTCCCGCCCCTGTTAACCATCGCTAATAGAGTGTCTGCTTTCACTAACGTACCGAAGCTGACGTCCGAATAGGTGATGTACCTGAACAAATAGTATTCACCCTGGATCTGAAGCACCTTCCATTCATCCGCTTCACTTGAAGGCCCGGAATTGAACTTTTTCTGGTTGATGAAATCCGTCAGAGCCAGCTTATCCTCAGATTGAATCCGGTTGCTGAATTGCTCAAGCACGAGTTCATCGGAAAGTCTGATAAACATGCCATCGCTGGAATAATCGTTCGACATTTTAGACAGCAGCGTATTTTTGAGCTCCTGCGCTTTGAAGTAACGGCTGCTTTCATCCAGGTAGGCAAAATTCACTGCAGCATCAATGTTATTATTGAATACCTCGGTTAAGTCTTTGGAAAAATTGTTGAAATTATTATGAATGTTCGCCTGATAGAGGGCAAGCGTATTCCGCGAGCTCGTAAGGGCATTGTTCCGAACAACCTCAAGCGAGTAAATATTACTCAGAACGAGGACAGAGAGCAGGATCGCAAGGATAGCCGTCAACTGTACAGAAAATTTGAATACGATGCTGTTCGTTCGAATCATACTCCCACATCTTCCTCCCCGGAATCCAGCAAGCCCCTGAGCCGATCCATAATTGATCGGAGCCCAGGGGCATAGGTGTATTAGACTTCAAGTTAATCTATATAGAGGTGCTGTCTTCCTCGGCCCACTCTAGTGCCGCTTCAATGTACTTATCCCAGAAATCCCAGGTGTGCGCTCCCCCGCTTTCAACGTAAGTATGCTCGATCTGTTCCTCTTCAAGGAAGTTATGAAACCGGCGGTTCACATCCAGCAGGAAATCTTCTGTCCCGCAGGCCATATAAATCTTCGGCAGCTTAAGTCCGTTCTCTTTCAAATCAAGAGCAAGCCTCTCCGGATCTTTGTCACTGCCAAGCAGCTGGCTCAGATCGCCAAAGACACTTGTGTAATATTTGTAGCTGGCGATGCCATCGTTGTAATCCGGGGGAATGTTCGCAATTTTATAAGGAATAAGTGCCGATGACAAGGCGATGATGCGGCCGAATTGTTGCCCATACTTCAGGCCGTTCCTAATCGCACCGTATCCTCCCATAGACAAACCGCCAATAAAGGTATCCTCCCGCTCCGTAGACAGCGGGAACAGCCGGCGTGTGAAATCCACCAGCTCCTTGCCGATGTACTCCCCGAAATGTTCCTCCCTGTTCTCATCATCCAGATAGAACTGATTCTCTCCAGCAGGCATAAAGACGGCGATGTGATATCTATCCGACAGCTCCCTGATCCGTGAGAAGTTCAGCCAATCGTTGTGGCTTCCGGAATAACCATGCAGCAGATACATTGCTCTCAGCGGTTGTCCAGCCCGAGCCGGTGGTTTGAATGCTTCGGGCTGGTCGACCGGCAATAAAGCGCTGAACGTTACTTCCCGCTTCAGACATTTCGAATGAAAGCTAATTTGCAGTGTTGCCAAAATAATCACTCCTTAACTGAATTCGGATTAATCTCTTACAAATTGTAGTATGCCTGGATGTCTTCAAGCTTCGGCAGATCCACTACAGCTCCAGTATATCTCAATTTGAAAGCACTTACAGCAAACCCGAGATTCAGAGCATCCTGCAGTGTATGCCCTTTAACGGCTGCCGCATAAAATCCGGACCAGAATGCATCTCCGGCCCCTGTAGTATCCACGATGTCCGTAGCGAGCGTATCGAAGATTCTTGCCTCTCTTCCATTCGATACGATAGCCCCATCCTTGCCTAACGTCAAAATGACCAGCTTGGCCCCAAGCTCCAGAAACTTATCCAGCTGATTGGATGGGGTATCTTTGCCAAACAGCCTCTCGGCATCGTCTTCCGATGGCTTGATGATATCCACCTTGGAGAACAAGGATTTCACATACTGTACACCATCTTCGCCCTTCTGCCAAATGCCCGGATGATAGTTAGGGTCGAAGCCAATCAGCGTTCCCTGATTTCTCGCCTCCTCTATCAACCGTTCGATGGTATGCCTGGCGGGAATTCTGGATACGGGCCAGCAGGAAAAATGAACAATCTTGGAATTCTTCAAAGCATCTTCAAGCGTTGGGGTATAGGCCAACTGATAGTCTGCGCTGCGATAAAAAATCGGAGTCGGAGTCGCTTTGCTCTTGGATAAGACCACTAAGCTGGTGGATTCACGGTTTCTCTGGATGCCTTGCGGCTCCATTCCTTCTCTGCGCAGCCTGTCCACAAGAAACTCGCCAAAGCCGTCCTCACCCACAGCGGAAACCATAAAGGAGCTGATCCCAAGCTTCTTCACGTTGATTGCGATATTGGAGGGAGAGCCCCCCAGAAACTTCGTATATCCGGCAGACTGAAACGTATCATCATACTCATTGGAGATCATGTCAACGAGCAGTTCTCCGACCGCCAAAAGGTCATTTGATTTATCCTCAAAGGTCAGTCTGTCGTGAAAATCCATCATTTCGTTGCCCCCTTGCTATATATAAGCGCCACATCTAGCGGACACCTATAAGTGTAGCCGGACTCCACGAATGATTTCTTCCAAAAATCAGTTCTTTTTTTACAAAAATACGGGCGGATTCTCTCTCTTATAATGAAAGTAATTGAAATCGGCGTAGCCGCCAGACTGCCTGGTTGCATAATTGAACAGGCCAACCCGGTAGCCCATAAAATGATCCAGTGTATACTTCATTTGCAGAGTCCGGCCGATCGGCTTCCACGTACTCCCGTCCTCCGAATAGAAGAAATTGGCTTGATCCAGACTGTCCTCGAAATTGAAATCAATTCTGAGATAGATTTGCTCCCCGGCGAACGGAACACTCTCCACCGTCTCTTCGCGGCCTTCGCCGCCATTGACACACATGGCAACACGGAAATCGCCATTCTCCCCGGCTTCAATCTCTACGGTGCCGAACCAATTCTGCAGCGCGACTAACCCTGCCCGGTCCCCCGGCTGCATACGGGAAATATCCAGCAGTGTCTCTGCGCTGCAGGCCGGACCTTCCGTCCGCTGCGTCAGCGTGTTGCGGGCACGCAGAACACTGTCAGCCAAATTCCCGGTGTAGAGCCGCAGATATCCCGGGCGCTCCGTGACGGACCACAGCCCGTTGTCCGGGTTATGGTTCCACTGCCAGTTCAGTGCCAGCCGATTGCCCGCATATTCGAACTCATCGCTGATGACAAGCGGCTTCGGCTCCGCGGCAGGAAGCTTCGTCGCAAAGACTTGAGGCGCCGTACCGTTCTCCCCGATGACCGGCCATCCATCCTCCCAGGCAACGGGAAACACGCAGGGAATTCGGCCAACGGCGTCATGATCCTGGAATAGTACAGCATACCAGTCATGATCCGGTGTATCGACAATACCGCCCTGCGCAACTCCGTTATTATGGTAACCCATAGCGTCATCCAGAATGACCTTGCGCTCGTAAGGGCCCAGAAGCTCACGCGAACGATAACAAAGCTGGCGTCTCCGCTGATTGCCGGTTCGCGGCCACTCAATAAAGAACAAATAGTAATAGCCATTCAGCTTATAGGCATGACACCCTTCGATCCGCAGACCAATACCATCCCGCTCACCTTCGAGCAGCAGTTGATGGATTCCATCGGGTTTCACAGCCGTCAGATCTTCCGTCAGCTCCTTGATCCAAATATCGCCGTTCCCGTAAATCACATAGGCACGGCCATCGTCATCAAGCAGCAGACCCGGGTCATGGTGAAGTCCCGGTATCACCGAACGTTCCCATTGCCCATGCTCAATATCCTCCGTCCGGTATATGTAGAACTGGTCCATATCATTGCATGAGAAGCAGACATAATACACCCCGGCCTTGAAACGGAGGGACGCCGCCCAAGATCCCTTTCCATAAATCCCTTTCCCATCCAGCAACCGGTGGGCGTCATTATCCTCAAAGGTATCGTACACATAATTCACGATTTCCCAGTCATTCAAATTAACCGACTTCATAATCGGACATCCCGGCATAGAATGCATACTGGTACTGACCATATAAAAAGCCTGACCTGCCCGGATTACATCTACATCCGGGACATCCGCCCACATAATGGGATTGGTTATGACGGTTGTACTCACTGTATTGCTCCTCCTTAACAGAGTTCGGATTAAACCAAATAATTCACAGGAATTCCGTCCTCATTCACATATTCAATAACGGTCTGGTACGTCTGCAGGCTAATAACCAGCTTGCAATACTTCTCGCCTTGCTGCCATAATAACCGGATCTCATCGTTTGCCGCATCCAGTACGTGGAACTCCCCGTCAAACGCACTGTACGTATTACGGAAGCGAATCAGCTTCATCAATCTTTTCACGGCCTCTTGTTCGAGCGCACGCTCAACTTCCTCTACGGTATAGTTATGGCGGTTGATTTCACGTCCTTCTCCCGTTGCTGCTACCTGTTCCATGTCATTTCCGCCGGCGAGCAGGCCCACATAGTACACTTGCGGGATACCCGGTGTGAAAAGCTGAATCGCTCTTGCGGCGAGATAGGCATTGTCGTCTTCATTCAGTGCGCTATAATACGTGCAGCGAATCTGATGGACATCAAATCCGTCTGCGGCCTTGTGCTCATCCGACAAGATAAGGCTCAGATTAGCGCCCCGTTCCACACAAAGCCCGACCAGCTCCCGGGCTTCATTCGTGTCAATCAGATCGTCAAGATCCGGCTTAACCGGAATCCCGTCATGGCAATCGAGCATTGTAAACTGCTTGTGCGGCCGGGTCTTCAGATAGGAGTAGAGTTCCGTATTGGACCTGCCGGTAAGCGCCTCAAGCACCCGGTAAGGCAGGATGAAATCGTATATCCAGCACCCGTGCTCCGACAATTTGTATTGGGTACTATAATGTGCATGCACTTCGGGCAGCAGCTCAATGTCCAGCGAGTCCGCCATTTCTTTGATCCAATCGAGAAATTCATATATTTCCGGCTCCACAAAAAAACAACTGGTCCCCAGCTTCTTGATGACATACCCGACAGCATCAAGTCTTACAATTTTGACGTTCTGCTTCTTGAAATTTTCAAAAAATGACTGCAAAAGCCGCCGGGTCAGCGGTGAATGGACATCCAGATCAATTTGCTCTGAAGGATCTGTTTTTCCAAAGGTCGTCCAGACCTTCTCTTCCTCACCGCTCCCGTTAATTTGAAAGGTCGAATAGGGCATGGGCCTGCGCAAGAACATTTTCTCAATGTCAGCTTGAACAGGGCTCCCATTGTCCCAGATCTTGTCCAGTGTCATAAATAAATCGGCAAATTCGGAAGACCGCCCTTTCTCAAGGAAGTCTTGAAAATACGGTGATTGCCGGGAGATGTGATTCACCATCAAATCCACCAGCACATCAAACTTTTCCCCAATGGCCCGGACATCTTCCCAGGTACCGAAGCTTGGCTCGATCTCAAGATAGGTGAGCGGAGCAAATCCCCGGTCCCCGGAAGAAGGGAACGGAGGAAGGATATGAATGCCGCCGGGGAAAATATCTGTGAAATGCTTCTGCAGCAGTTCATTCAATACCTTCAGATTTCCGCCCATGGAATCGGGATACGTAATCAATTGGACTTTATTTTGGATAGCCATAGTCTATAACCTCCTGCAATATGCCTGGATGTCTTCAAGTTTCAGTGTTACATCTTCTATATAAGTTGAACTTTAGATTTTCATATTAGGGCACTGGTCGTAACTGCGGGGAATGTTTGGACTTCCCCTCCGTCACTTCTGCCCTTTTATATTTTCTTTAGTTCAACTGATATAGACAATATTATTTTAGCCAGGCATGAGGCACGATTGCTTCCAAAAATCAGTCCTTTTTTTACAAAAATTCGCCTGAAGTCCAGCTTTCCGGCTTCAAGTGTATGCAGAATCCCGGTTCTGGAAAATGCAGCTCTAGCCTTTGTCCTTGGTAGGATAGTGCAACACTGCCTTGCTCCAAGGCTCGTATGCTCACATTTTGCAATTGGCCGCCGTTCCACTCCATGTCCAGCTCGTATCCGCCGCGTGCCCGAACACCGCGGATTGACCCGGACGGCCATGCTGCTGGCAATGCCGGGAGCAGACGAAGCACTCCTGCGTGGCTTTGCACCAGCATCTCTGCAATGCCGGCGGTTCCGCCGAAATTGCCGTCAATCTGAAATGGAGGATGGTTGCAGAACAGGTTCGGCAAAGTCGATGAGCGCAGCAGCTCCATTACATTGTCATACGCTTGCTCAGCCGCTTCCAATCTCGCCCACATGTTAAGAATCCAGGCCCGGCTCCAGCCGGTATGTCCCCCTCCGTTCTTCAATCTCCGCTCCAGCGTCGTTCTGGCGGCATCGGCCCAATCAGGCGTAGATTGCAGCGTGATTTGCGATCCGGGATGCAGCGCGAACAAATGCGAGATGTGCCGGTGACCGGGCTCCACTTCCTCATAGTCGATGCTCCACTCCTGGATTTGACCGTATTGCCCGATAGCGGGCTGTGGAATCCGCTCCAGCGCTCTGCGCAAGGTCTCGCCGAACTCAAGGTCGGCTTGCAGGATTTCTGTGCTCTCTATACAGCGGGCAAAAAGCTCACGCGTGATCTGGCTATCCATAGAAGCGCCGTAGCATAATGCTCCCGATTCCCCGCTTGGCAGAACGTAACGGTTCTCAGGGGACGAGGAGGGACAAGTGACAAGAGCTCCGCCCGGATCTTCCACCAGAAAATCAAGCAGGAACAAAGCTGCCTCCTTCATGGTCCCGTAGATTTTGTGAAGAAACACGGCATCTCTTCCATATTCATAATGGTCCCATAAATGCAGGCACAGCCAAGCGGCTCCCATCGTCCAGAAGGTAGAAGTGACACATACATCCTGCGGGGCGGTATCTGCCCAAATATCGGAATTATGATGGGCTACAAAACCCCGGCACCCGTACATCACCTTGGCAGTTTCCCGGCCCCGCTCCCGCAGCCTCCCGATAAAATCAAATAACGGCTCATGACATTCGGACAGATTGCAGCTTTCCGCAGGCCAGTAATTCATCTGCGTATTTATGTTGATTGTATACTTGCTGTCCCATATCGGGAGCATATCCTTGTTCCAGATGCCCTGAAGATTAGCCGGCAGCGAGCCCGGACGGCTGCTCGAGATCAGCAGATAACGGCCAAACTGGAAATACAGACTGACGAGCTGCGGGTCGTCCTCTCCGCTGCGGATTCTGTCCAACCGGCGGTCCATAGGCAGCTCAGACACAGACGATTTTTCTTCACTGCCCTGCAGCGTTAACTCCATCCGGCTGAACAGCTTCCGGTAATCCACGACGTGATCCGCGCGCAATTGTTCATAAGATTTGGCCGCCGCAAGCTCAATTCTCCGCACGCATTCATCTTCCATCTGTTCCTTCATCATCCGAAAATCCGTGCATGCCGAGACCAGAATCGTCGCTGCATCCGCTTGATCCAGCACAAGCTGCCCCCCGGTATAGGAGAGGCGGCCGCCTTCTGCCAACACCCGGATGGCGCAGACAAAACGGATGCCCTCCTCTCCGCCGCTTCTGCCGCGAATAATCATGTCTCCTTGCTTATTTACACCAATCCGGTCCAGATAAGCGTGAAATCCGACAGGGTGCTTCAGGATATCCGACCACGGCGAAGGCTCCAGAACCGAACCTCTGCCAAACAATAACCTGAAGGACAGATTACCGGGTACACTTGCTGTTAGGCGAACGGCCAACACCTGATCCGGGTAACTTGAGAAGTATTCGCGGCTATATTCAACATGATTGACGGTATATTTTACACGGGCAATTCCTTGCTCAAGGTCCAATTCCCTCCGGTAATCTTCCACGCTCTTCTCTGAATCGCAGCTATCCAAGTACAGATCGCCCAAGGTCTCATAATGGCGCTGTCCATCCGGCACACCAATCAGGACTCTTGCTGCCAGCTCCTCCGCTTCCCGGATCTGTCCCGATAACAAGAGCCTCCTAATCTCGCTCAAATGCTCCTTAGCGTCGGGATTGTTCCTGTCCATCGGTCCGCCGTACCAAAGACTATCTTCGTTCAATTGAATCCGTTCGATACCTGGTTTCCCGAACACCATGCCCCCAAGTGTTCCGTTGCCAAGAGGCAAAGCTTCTTCCCAATGTTCTGCAGGCTTGTCATACCAAATTTGATTTTTATACATATTACCGCTCCCTTAAATCTCATATAGCGCCCCTTTGTAGCGCCCATCTCCTCTCTTATCCTAGCAACGGAACAGGTTATAGATGAATATATATTTCTAACTTCCATTTGTATAATCCTTACTTCATACCGAAATTAGCCCTTCACGCCTCCGACAGTCATCCCCTGAACGAAGTATTTCTGCAGGAAGGGATATACCATCAGAATCGGAACACTGGCAACGATCGTCATGGTAGCCCGGATCGAAGTGGGAGTAACCATGATGGCATTGCTGTTCGCCGACTGGTAGAGGTCCCCGACTGATGAGGTCGATGTTGTATTGGTAGTTTGCAGAATTTTCATTAGCTCATACTGCAGCGTGCTTAATTTGATATTCGAGGAATTGTACAAAAAGACGTCAAACCAGGAATTCCATTGTCCTACCGCTACAAACAGCGACACAGTCGCCATGGCTGGAATGGTCAGCGGCAATACGACACGAACGAAGGTGGTAAACTCTCCGGCGCCGTCAATCCGGGCTGATTCAAGAATGCCCTCCGGAAGACCCTCAATGAAGGAGCGGATGACAATCATGTTGAATACCCCGATTATGCCCGGAATGATATAGACCCAGAAGGAATCAATCATACCTAAATTGCGGATAAGCAGATAGCTGGGAATCAAACCTCCGCTGAAATACATCGTAAACACAAAAAATATAGTGACAAACTTCCGCAACACAAACTCTTGACGGCTGAGGGTGTAAGAAAGCATCGCTGTACAGAAAACAGCTACCACGGTTCCGATTACGGTGCGCAGCGCCGAAATCAATGTAGCGTGATAGATATCGGATTCCCCGAAGATATACTTGTAGTTGTCCAAGGTCCATTCCCGGGGCCATAAATAAATCCCCCCTCTGACAGCATCATTGGCGTCATTGAAGGAAACGGCGATCATATTAATGAAGGGATACATCGTGACGATCATCAGGCACACCATAGCAATGATGTTGCAAGCATCAAACACTCTGTCCCCTAAGCTGGCGTTGCGTGAGCGGGACTTTTTTCTTACTTTCATGGCTCAGGGCCTCCTTGTTAAAATAATCTGTTTTCTCCCATCTTCTTCGCAATGGTGTTGGCAGAGAAAAGAAAGATGAAACTGACTACGGTTTTAAATATGCCGGCAGCCGTTCCCAAGGAATAGTTGCCCATGCCTAGCCCATACTTCAGCACAAATATATCAAGATTCTCCGAATAATCGAGGTTCATCCCGTTGCCCAGCAAATATTGCGGCTCAAACCCGGATTCGAGAATATTGCCCATATTCATAATCAACAAAATAATGATAACCGGCTTCAGTCCGGGAAGGGTGATTCTAAGCATCCGCTGGAAGCGGCTCGCTCCGTCGATTTCGGCTGCCTCATATTGGGCAGGATCTATTGAGGTGATTGCCGCCAAATAAATGATAGTGTTCCAGCCTACATTTTTCCAGACCTCGGTTGCCCCGAGGATGCCCCAGAAATATTCCCCTTTTCCCATCCACAGCACCGGTTTATCCAATAGATGCAGCTTCGTCAGCAGCAGATTAATGATACCGTCCGGCGATAATACCGTCAGAACAATACTGGAGGCCACGACCCAGGAGATAAAGTGCGGCAGATAGCTGACCGTTTGGACAACCCGTTTGAAGATGACATTTTTCAGCTCATTCAGAAGAAGCGCCAGCGTGATCGCTGTAAAGAAACCAAGCACCAGGTTAATGGAGCTCATGACCAAAGTATTGCGCAGAACCCGGTAGAAGGTGTTGTCTTCAAACAGAATACGAAAATGGTGCCACCCTACCCATTCCTGCTCGGCAAAGCTTCTGGCCGGCTTGAATTTTTGAAAGGCCATCGTCCAGCCCCATAAAGGAAGATATTTAAAGACAAAGGCCCAAAGAACAAAAGGAAGGCACATCAATGCCAAGGTTTTTTGCCCTTTTAAGCGTCTGAAGAACAGATTTATTCTTTTTATTTCCGCTCCGTCGGCACTGATTACCGGGCTTGCGGAATTTATTTGTTTCTCCATATGACTCCACTCCTTCCTAATCATTGCAATAACGCGGAGGGCAGAAACGCCTGTGCGACCCCGCCCCCCTAGTTGTTTGAAGCGCTCCCAAGAACGCTATCTTACCATTTGCCTGCAATACGATCCTGTACACCCTTGGTAATCGTAGCTTCATACGTTTTCTTGTCCAGCTTGTTCAACTCTCCGATGTATTCATCCCATGACTTAGTGAAGTTGGACGATGATCCCAAGATCATTGAAGGCAGATATTTTCGCTGCAAATCATCGGCTTTGGTGATAAACATCTGCTCCGGCGATCCTTGCTCCAGCGCAATAGACCAGGCTGGGGACCATGGACGCTCATCAGGCTTTGCGAAGAATTCACTAAAGGTCTGATGTCCATATTTCGCAAGCAATTCCTTATCGCCATCAGTGTAACCAAAGGTCGCCACCTCCGGCTGGTTGCCCGGACCATAGGCATTGCCGTCCGCCAGAACGGAGTTGTTGCCGTAACGCGGCCAGCTGTAGTTGAAATAGTCGAACCCGAATTTTTGACTCAGTTCAGGATCTTCATGCATTTTGCGCTGTTCATCGTTGGCGTAGGTGAAGCGGCCCTTCTCATCAACAGCATAGGTTTGGTCCTTGATTCCCCACTGAACCAGGATCTGATTCTCCTCTTTCAGCAGGTTGTCGAAATACTTAATAATACGGACCGGGTCTTTGGCTTTAACGGTGATGCCAATTCCGTAATTGTTGACAAATCCAGGCGGGTCAATATATTGATCCTTAATGCCTTTATCAAATACGATCGGCAGCGCAACATAACGTTTATCATCATTGCCGGCTTTCTTCAAGTTGTTGGTGGCATCCCCAACCTGCCAGGAATAGCTGAAGTAACCGAGCACACGTCCAGAGGTTAATTTCGCTAAATATTGGTCTCTGTTCATCGTGAACGATTCCGGGTCCAGCAACCCTTCGGCATTCGCCTCATTCAGCTTCTGCATCCATCTCTTCTGATAATCCGATCCCGCCACCAGCTTAGCCTCATGCGTTTTCATATCCACCATGACGCTGCCGTCGTTAGGATAACCAGCGAGGTGCATGGCCGGATTCTGCAGGGTAAAGAAGCTGCCCTGCTCACCAGCCAGGGTTGCGAAACCAATGGTTTCTTTGCCGTCCACCTGCGGGTGCTTTTTCTGGTATTGCTTGATCAGGTCAAAATATTCGTCCAGTGTGGTGATTTTGGGGTAATTGAACTCCTTCAATACGGAGCGCTGAATATAGAAGCCAGTCTGAAAATTCGGCTCGGAAACATAACCAATGTTGGCGCCATAAGGGAAAAAGTAAATTTTTCCGTCTGCCTGTCTGAATTTATCCATGTAAGGACCATACACACGTTTGATATTAGGGCCATACTTCTCAATTAAATCATCCAGGGGAATAAAAGCGCCGCCATCCATCAGCTTTGCCATTTGCCCGCTGGAGTCGATAATATCCGGGTAGTCTCCGCTGGCAATCATAACTCCCGCTTTGGTAGCACCGTCACCCACAAGATACTCCATCTTCCAGTCAACGCCGGTTTGCTTCTGCAATTCTTTGCCGATGGTTGTTTCACTTGCCAGGACATCCTTCTTCCCCGCACCAAAGGTAAAGTACTTGAAGGTCACCGGTGTATTGTCGCCCCCTTCAGAGGCCGCAGCATTTGGAGCGGACGTATTGTCCGATGCAGTATTGGAATTATTGTTATCCTTACTGCACCCCCCTAAAGTTGCGGCCAACATTACTGCCATTCCAATGGTTAATAACTTGCCTTTGAACATTCGACTTGTTCCCCCTTTAATTTGAGTTCTGGCTTGTAAGCTCTTTCAATATAACAAGAAAACGCTTTCCTGATTACCCGATAAACCATACCTTGTACTTTGAAAAGCATATACATTCATTCTGTCTTTTTGAGCTTCCCCTCCATAACCGGCAATGAGATTTCAATGGTTGTCCCTATCCCTTCCCGGGTATCTATCGCAAATGTGAACCTCTCCTGGTAGCTTAACTTAAGCCGGTAATAGGCATTTTTCATACCCACACGCTCACCCATGTCATCGTTCTCCTTCAGATACCGCTTCAGCTCCTCCAGCTTGTCCTGAGACATGCCGATGCCGTTATCCTGCAATCTGAAGTTCAGGTTATCCTCCTGTACAGTGACAGTGATTGTGATGATCCCTTTGTCCGGGCTCGATTCGATGCCATGAATACTTGCATTCTCCACGAACGGCAGCAGAACCATCTTCGGAATCCGCTGCTCAAGAGCCGCCGGGTCTGCTACAATGCTGTATTCCAGCTTGTCGCCAAAGCGGTATTGCTGAATATCCAGAAAACTGCCGATGAGCTCCAATTCCTCGCGTACCGCAACATAATTCTGGTTCCAGGAGATCGACTTACGGAACATTTTCGCCATATGCTGAATGATTTTAGCGGTCTCTTTTTCCCCTTTGATGATGCTTCTCATACGGACCGATTCCAGGACATTGAACAGAAAGTGGGGATTGATCTGGCTGTAAAGAGCATGTAGCTGTGCCTGCTGCTGCTTCAGCTCCAGATCCTTCTTCTGGATATCCGCCACATAAACTTCATTGATGAGATTGTTAATCGTCTCAGTCATCCGGTTGAACTCGATCGTCAGCTGCCCGATTTCATCCCTGGCCTCTTCATGAGGAATCGCCTGAAAGTTCTGGTTCTTCACCTTTTTCATATACTTAAGAAGCCGCACCAGCCTAACATGCAGGGATCTCGACATAGCGGCTATAATGATGGAAGGCAGCACAAAGTTGATGCATGCGAGCCAAATGACGAAAAAACGTGACTTTCGAACCTCTTTGAGGACAAATTCCTCATCCAGCACACCTTGCAGCCTCCACCCCTCCAAGTAATTGATTCCGGTATAAGCAGATTCGAACAACAGCGAGTTCTTCGGAAGAGCGATGTCATCAAACTGGACAGCTTTCTGTGACCACTCTCCCCCCGGAGCATTCGCAAACCGGATACGGCCATGCGGGTCAACCAAATAAACTTTGCCGTTAAAGGCGCTGTTCTGAAGCTTTTGGCGAATCAAATCCATGTTCAAGTCGATTTTGACCAGTTGCTCGATGCCACCGGTGGGGTAGTTGTTTAACCATTGAATGAGACTGAACTTCTGGTCCGAATAGATAAAGCTCGGATACGGTGCGGAAGAGGATTTGGATTGAATGTACCAGTCGGATTTCCGGTCCTCATCCCTCAAACGATCGATATACCCGGAAGACAGCACGGTAGGGTTATCTGTATACACCTGATACCAGCGCACTCCCTGCTCATTTGGATCGGTAAGCGTGCTCCGCAGGTAAGAGTTATACGTCTCTACATAATCCATCTGACTGACAAAACGCCGGGTAATCAATTTGTTGAAAATGGGATCGGCATACAAAGAGTAGGATAAACCCACACCTTGGTCGATAGTTACCCGCAGGTCGGTTTTGAGATTGTCCAAGGCCATATCTGCATCACGGATTTTTTGATTCCGGATATTGGCGGTAGTCACGTTGTAGAACACGATATTGGTTACCACAATGGGTATGAATACCGACAGCAAATACATAAGCAGCAGCTTGTCGCGCAGTTTCATATAATTCAATAGTTTTTTCATCTGAAGGCCTCGCTATCTTTTCTCGATTAGCATGTTCCGGTATTCAGAAGGCGACACATTTTCCAGTTTTTCGAACTGGGTGACGAAATAGTCCGCATTCTGAAAGCCTACTCTGGCCGCAATCTCATACATCCGCAGATCGGTCTGCCTGAGCAGCTTTTTGGCCTCCTGCACACGCAGCTTCAGTAAATAATCGTTGAAATAGACCCCGTAGTTTTTGCGGAACAACCGGCCCAGATAAACCGCGTTCATATAAAACTCGGCAGCTATGCTCTTAAGGCTAATATTCTCGCAGTAATGAGTGTCGATATATTTCTTGATCTGATTAATGCTGCCCTTGAACTGCTCCTTGCGGAGCCGGGCGATATATTCCTCTGCTTCCTTCATGGCCAGCATGAAATGCTCCTTCAGCATTTGCAGACTCCAGTTGCCGTGCTCCCGTTCCGCCAGCTCTTTGAGCCGCCGGACTCCTTCATCACTGCCTTCCATCTCTTTGATTACGCTTATGATGCCTGTAATACACCGGGAGAGGGAGCCGGTAACAGCTTGCGGGGTGAACCGCTGGGTGTGGAAGAGCTGAAACATGCTGTCCACAGTTTGTTGGTATTCAGGCTTATCGCCCTCCTCCAGCTGCATGATCAGCTTGCTCGAAAGGGCGGGAGGCATATCGAATACATACAAGGGTTTATCTTTAATCTGCTCGTACAAAATGACGCCGCTGTTCTCGGCATATTTATGCCTGGCCGCTTCGTTGGCTTCGAGGTAGGAGCGATGAATATTGGCTAAGCTATCGACAAAGCCGCCTGCATAAATGCTGAGTTCGGCATCCAACCGGCAGGAAAGCGCGACACGAAGCCTATTCAAATCTTGCAGAGGTCCGTCAGCCTTGCCGTTCACCCTGTCCGCACCGAGCAGCATTCCGAATTTCCCCGGCTGCTGCTCGAACACGGGAATATCGGTCCTCTTTTCAAGAGAACGTAGCACTTCTTGTACCTGCTTGATTCCAGCTTGCTTCTCCCGGGGAGCAACATGAATATCGGCCAGTATATACCTAAAATATGAAAACCCTTTCAATCCTAGCTTTGCGCAATACTGCTCCGCATCCTCCAGGCGAAGATTCTCCTGCACGAGCGCCTCCAGCATCAAACTGCTTGTGTATTCATCATTCGCAAGGGCTGCGTTTCTTTTCTCGCCTATTTTATAAACCAGCTTTCGTAGGGCAGCCGTCATTTCTTCTTCGTCTATGGGCTTCAGAATATAGTCATGAACCTCATACCGCAGTGCCTGTTGGGCATACTTGAAATCGTGATATCCGCTGATAATGATGAAAATCGGGTCTGCTTTGGCATTCTCTTTTACACTGCGGATCAGACCCAGCCCGTCCAATATTGGCATTCGGATGTCGGTAATGACCAGATCCGGCTGCAATTCCTCGATCATGTGCAGAGCTTCTTTTCCATTGTCCGCCTCCCCCACTATGTCGAGCTTCAGTTCATCCCACGGAATGATTTCGAGCAGCCCTTTACGCACAAACACCTCATCGTCTACCAGTAATACTTTGAAAATAATCGCCACCACCGTTTCCAGTTCATCAATGATCCCCTCCAAGTGTCACTACACAAAAATCCGCCGGTAAAGCCTGCCGACGGAAGTTATGTTTATTTATATGATTTACTCACTAAATTTCCAAGATTTAAGCTTGAACAAGCTCCTGCCAGCTGCTCCTGTGAACACAAAATATAACGAATGTATCCCCTCCGCATCTGAAATCTCAGTCCTTAGCTCGGTCCATTGATCCGGCTGAATGGCCGCAGGGATAGCTAGCTCCCCAATCTGCCTGCCGTCCGGCTGGTCAAGGCGAAGCTCTATAGCGCCGTCCATCCCGCCTCCAGCTACAAAGGCTGTAAATGCAGAGGCCCCTCTGCTGCCGAAATCGACATTGGTTATTGCAATCCAATCGCCTTGATCAATATCCGTTACAGCCATACCTTCATGCGCTAAGGCGGTATTGTCATTTATAGCAACAGGCTCCGTCTTCACCCCCGCACTCCATCCCATTGTAGCCGCTGAAACACGGACATAAGGATCAAATAGCGACACTGGTTCCACACCTTTTAGATCCGCAGCGGCCTCCAGAATAGAACCATTGGTTTCGTCAAAGGATATCCGGTTAATGTGCGTAGAACGGTAGCCGTCTGGAATACTCATGAACCGGGATAAAGTCTGGGCATGATAGGCGATATACCAGGCATCATGGAACTGGAACATGGCATGATGGTTATTGCCTGGGGTTCCGAAGAAGTGCTCGGGATTCTTAAGTATGCTCCCCCTGTACTTCCACGGACCCATCGGTCTGTCACTGGTCATATACGCAATCTCGCCAGCGGGTGGACTTCCTGCCGTGCGGGCGCCTTTGTAAAAATTCGAGCAATAGGAATAATAGTAGGTGCCCTTATATTTGTTAATCCCTGCATCTTCGAACATATAGGGAGCCGGAATGGTCACAGCTTCTCCAAGCACGCTGATCATGTCACTGCCCAGTTCCATCACCCGCGCGGTATCCGGCCAATCATATTTCTCCTCGGGCACTCCGCCTCCAAAATAGATATAGGCCTTGCCATCGTCATCAACCAATACCGCAGGATCGAAGAGCCAGGTAACATCCTCTACACCTGGGGTTGCTCTAGTTATCAGCGCTTCTCCAATGGGGTCTATCCAGGGCCCAACCGGACTGTCCGCAGACAATACCCCAATCCCGCTCGCATTATTGGCAAAATAAAGGAAAAACTTATCCTGACCGTTGATGACCTTATGAGCAGCCGCCGGTGCCCAAGATTGCGTAGCCCATGTTGCAGCGCCCTCAGGTCCGGCCACCTGAATTTCTCCATGATCCGTCCAGTTTACCAGGTCGGCAGAGGAGATCACCGTAATCTTGTTGATGGATTTGTAGCTATTTTCTTTGGCGCAGCCCTCTTCATCAAATTCCAATGTATCACTTGTCATATACAGGTAGACACGGCCGGCGAACACTAGAGCATACGGGTCTGCACCAAATTTATGCGCGACAAGGGGGTTGCCGTTCGGCGGAAGCTTGCCTATAGAGGTATGGCCGCCAGCTGCGGACTCCTTTGTGGACTTCATTATTGATCTCCCTCCTGATTATGATTCTCCTGAATATAAAAGCTTTCTGTTGGCCCCAGGTAGGATGGGGCGAGCTGGCTTGCTGCCGGATAGAGTACAATCCTCTCAAGCACCAGCGTAGGACTTACTGCGTAAATCCTCAGTGAATTTACTCCCTGCTTACAGGAGACCTCGCTGCTGTAAATACGGATATTATCTTTTACTGCATTGACCCATTCGGGACAGCGGGTGTCCAGTGAACGGAAGCGGCCGCTAACCGCATTTTCAATATGAATCCCGCCGCCATTGATTTGCACACCGAGACACAGCTTACGATCCATGTAGGCCGTATTGGACGGCGCCAAATAATAATCCACCTTATAAATTCCTGTTTGTGCAGCAACAAACCGGTATTCCAGATAAGGTCTGTCCCCGGTATCCGTAAAATCATGAAGTGGAGGTAGCACCTTCATCCCCGATAGCGTTCGTCCGTAATCCTCAAGTGTTGTGAACCCGAAGCCAGCCACATCATGCTTATGGCTAAAATGCTCGGCTTCCATCGCAATATAACCATCGCGCTCAAGGAAGGTCATCGGCTCAAGTCCTGCAAGCTCCGCTGGTTCGGCCCAAACGTTGATCTTCACGTTAGCTTCCGGTGCTTCAATGCAGACTACGCCTCGCTCTCTTTCCCGAAGCAGACGGCGATCAATTGTCACAGTGAGCACATCTTTTCGCGTAACTAACCCCTCCGATCTGGACAAGATCAGCCACGGGCAATCTGTAGTGATCTTATACGCGACCGGCATCCGGCTGCCGCAGGCAATGTCGATGTTCACTTCATTCACATCAGGACGCAGACCATCGTAAATATCCAGCGGCTTGCCAGTCCAATGATACCCTTCTGTATAATTGGAAGAATCGGACTTGGCCACGATGATCCGCGGTTTGTTCGCGGGCTCAAGCCTTATCATCAGCGGATAGCGGTTGCCTTCCTCGTTCCAGTGGACAAAACCGACATGCTCGGAAAGCCCCATGCCGTACCACTTGCCATTGTTGATCCAATGCAGCTCATCCGTTAGCTCTCTGTCTTTTTGGATACATCCTGCAATTTCATCCGCCAGGTCGTTCGCCTCTACGCGGTTCTGCCGTGCATAAAATTCATTTCTGCCTGCAATAATCTGCATTCGCTGCAAATTCATAGACGCGGCCGCAGGGAAATAGACAAGCTCATAATAGGCAGGCAGCGCCCAAGCCGGGCATTTCGCTTTCAGCCCTTCGGCAAGCCTCATAATATGCTCCACTTGCTGCAGCAAGCTTTCCGCCTCACCGTAATGCACGGGATGGTAGATTTTCGAATTCATGACTTCCGGTTTACGATTATGATTAATCCGGGTATACCCATCAAGGATTTCCTGGACAAGCTTCCGGTCTTCTTCATCAATAGCTCCACCGAACTGTCTATCTATCCACTGCTTCGTGAAATCCCCGGTCTTGTTCGGCTTGGCAGAGCCCCAAGTGTCCATGTCATAGGCCAGCTCGAAGAAATAGGATAGCGGATATTCCAGAAAGCAGATGTCGCCTATATTTACGACCCATATCTCCTGAATCCCATGATCATAGGCCATTGTGAGCTGTTCCCAGACCTTCGGCAAATAATTGGTATTCATCCAGTCATAGGCGTGAGCGCCTCCATGGAAATCAAAATGATAATACAGCCCATACCCGCCATTATGCTTGCGCATTTCTTCCGTCGGAACGCTTCGGAGATTTCCGAAGTTGTCATCGCTGAGCATCAGCGTTACGCCGTCCAATTCCGGATCGCCCATCAGGCCCGGTGTTTCTTCATCCCCATAAAAGAAGGCTTCCACTTCCGTAAACAGAACAAGATCACGCGGCACCCGCGTCAAGTCTTCACATACATTCTCACGGATCAACCGGTTTTGTTCACGGATTACATCCCGCAGCAGGTTCACATTATCCGCCAGTGTCGCTGCTTCCCCAAGTATCGTTGTATCCTGTTCCCCGCGCATGCCAAGGGTAATCACATTCTCGAAGGCACCGTTACGCTTCAGACCGTCTTGCCAAAACCGCGAAATCCCCTCACGGTTTGTACGAAAATCCCATGCATTCCCGTACACGGAATTCTCACCGCGCATAAGCCCGTATTCTTCTCCGTTACGCATGCAAGGTTCATGGTGCGAGGTTCCCATCACAATTCCATATTCATCCGCCAGTTCTGCATTTAACAGGCCCGGACCATCGCAGTTGAAATTGGATCTCCACATGGCCGGCCACAGATAATTCGCCTTCAAGCGGAGCAGCAATTCGAACACATGCTCATACATTTCTGCATTAAGATCCCCAAAATGATGTGTAGCCCAAGTTCCGAACGCCGGCCACTCGTCATTGATAAAGATTCCCCGGTATTTCACAGACGGCTCCTTGGAAATCCAATTGTCCTTTTCAGTTATAACCACAGCTTCTTTTTTCTCAGGTCGTACATCAGACCAGTCCACCAAAGGCGAAACCCCCAATAGCCCGGACAGATGGAACAAACCGTAAATCGTACCGCGCTTATCGCTGCCTGCAATGACAAGTGCGCAAGCAACCCCGGAGAAGGGCTGTTCCACCAATTGAAAGAGGAATACCTCCCATTTCCCTCTTATTGGCGACAGATCTATTTTCCCTTTCTGCTCCAGCTCATCCAGTACAGGACTATGACCTATCGTTCCATAGATTACGGCATACTTCCCTAGACCCGTCACATCCTGAGCGGTTGCAGGCATGACATCGGTAACCCGCTTAACGTCCTGCCTAACCTTTTCTGCAATCCTTGCAACACCTGTAAACGCTTCCTTTTCGTTATAAAAAACAATGTTTTCTCCGGGTTCTGTTTCTTTTCCCACAATGAACTGCATTTAAAGCCTCCTATTTCCTTATGTCCTGATTTCACCTTCCTTTCTTGAATCATAATGAGTATTCGCGATATAATCTTTGCAAAGAAGCGACAATATATTGCGTGAATACTGATATTTCACAAGATGAACCAGAAAGACTGGATGCCAATGAATCAGGAAAAACATGATATTTTTGTGCCCATTGCCGAGGATATTATCTGCTTTCACAACACCTCGCAAATGAATCAGATTGATATGCCGCTGCCGTATCACCATCATGATGCGTATGAAATTTATTTGTTTCTGAGCGGCAATACGTACATGTATCTTGAGCACAGCTGCTACCATTTGGTGCCGGGTGATTTAATCATGATCAGCCCCGGCGAGATGCACCGGAGTGTCTGTATTGATGATCAGGTGTACGAGCGGATAGGTATTAATCTCAAAAAAACAGTGATGGAAAAGCTCTCAAGCCACCGCTCCAATCTGTTGACCTGTTTCGATTCCCGTCCCTTTGGGCAGAACAATCTTACAAGGCTCTCCCAAGACCAAATAAATGAATATACGGAGCTTGCCGACAAATTAATCGCCTGCCTGCATTCGGACAGCTATGGGCAGGATCTTCTGGCGGAATCCTATTTGACGCAGCTCCTTGTTTTTATTAATACGATTTATAATTCGCCTACCTGCAGCTCTGACAACATTATGCCAGCGCTCGTCAGCAACATAATGACCTATATCAAGGAACATCTGATTGAATCCATTTCTTCAGAGCAGCTGGAGCAGGAATTTCATTACAGCGGCAAGTATATCAGCGAGCAGTTCAGGAGACATACCGGGCTTACGATACGAGCCTATATTGTCGACCAGCGCATTACTTTGGCCAAGAAGTACCTGTCTGCAGGAAAAACTGTCACTGAAGCCTGTGAGCTTTCCGGTTTCCGTGATTATGCCAATTTCATCAGGAGCTTCAAAAAAATAGCCGGCATGCCTCCCGGAAAATTCGCCAAAAAAAGCGCAAGCTCTCCTGATGAGAGACTTGCGCGGTAATTAGCATTGGAGGTTCTCCGGTTATACGAAAACAGCCTATCTGCCGTAAATTCTGTAGATCACTACCGCTGCTTCAGCTCTTGTTGCTGTACCTGCCGGATTAAGTGTGTTTCCGGTACCTTGGATAATTCCTTCTTTCACCAGATCTGCTACACTCTCTTTGGCGTAGACTGCTATTCTTGATGCGTCTGTGTAGCTGCTCAAAGCTTCAGCGCTGCCGCCCGCAGACAATTTGTTCACCGCCTTCAGCGCTCTGGCCGCGATAACCATCATATCCTGTCTCGTGATTTCTCCCTTTGGATTAAAGCTGTTGCCAGCCACTCCGTTGATTATGCCCATTTTCTTCGCAATACTCAGCGCTTCGTAATAGTAGTCGCCTTCACGTACGTCAGCAAAGCCCGAATCACCTTTCGCCTCGAGGCCCAGAGCTCTTACCAGCAGCAGCACGAAGTCGGCTCTCGTGATATTCTTCTCCGGATTAAAGGTCGTTCCGGAGGTTCCCTTGATGATGCCCCTGGCATACAGCGTGTCAATCGCCTCTGAGGCCCAGCTGTATTTGCTGCCCACATCTGTAAAATTGCTCACTGGCAGCGGCGTTGGCGTTGATGTTGGCGCCGGTGTCGTTGTTGGTGTTGGTGTTGGTGTCGCCGTTGGCGTTGGCGCCGCTGTTGGCGTTGGTACTGATGGATCTCCGCTGGTACTGAGCGTAGTTGCAGTGGTCTTCGGACCGTCTGTACTCCAGTTCCCTGCCGCATCCCCTGCCTGGATCGAGAACTCGTATCTTGTTCCCGAAGCAAGTCCTGTCACATCGTACCGCAGTGCCGTTCCAGGCAAAGCAGCGATCACTTCCGATTCCCTGTAGATCTTGTAGCCCGTAACTCCTGCGTCATCCTCAGCCGCTCTCCACGTTAAGGTCAGTCCAGAGGCCGTTATACCGGAAGCCTCAAGCTTGCTTCCCGCCGGCCATGCCGGTGCGCTTGTGTCCGGCGCTGGCAGTGTAGTCGCAGAAGCCGAAGGTCCGCTGGTACTCCAGTTGCCCCCATGATCCCCGGCCTCCACTTTGAACGTATAGCGCGTATCCGGCTTTAATCCCGTTACCTGATGACTGTATACAGCCCCGGTTGCAGTAACCGTGTACACGGCATTCGTAACCGTAACCGGCTTGTCATCGACTCCACTAGTGATCCGGTAACCGGCGATGCCGTTCTTATCCTCTGCGGTTGCCGACCAGGTTAAGGTCAGTCCCGTGCTGGTTACATGGCTGGCTTCAAGCGAACTTCCTTCCGCCCATACTGGCGGCGTGATGTCTACGCCCGGCAGTGTAGTCACAGAAACGGAAGGTCCGCTCGTGCTCCAATTGCCGGCCCCGTCTCCGGCCTCCACCTTGAAGGTATACTGTGTATTCGGTGTCAATCCAGTAATCTGGTGACGATACACAGCTCCCGTTACGGTTTCACTGGATTCACCGCCGGATACCGTAACCGGTTCTTCATCGACTCCGTTGTAAATCCGGTAACCGGTCACTCCATGTTCATCCTGAGCCGCTGGCCAGGATAATGTGAGTCCGGTGCTGGTTACACCGGAAGCTTCAAGCTTGCTTCCTTCCGGCCATACCGGTGGAGCCGGGTCTCCCTTACCGGCGAGGGTGAGGTTCCCGAATACCTCTGTCGATTTCGTCGCCCGGCCAAGCAGATCATTCCAGGTCGCCACGCCTACAAGATTTGCACCCGTTGCGTTATTCACCTGTGCGTCGAACCGGATCTGCGTACCATTTTCCGGGGTGATGGTTTTGAATGGAATCTTCATTTCCACTGTATAATTCGTTCCTGACGTTACGGCCGCCGATTCAAACCCGGGGGAGCTAGCCGGCGTCGAATTACTGAGGAACTTGAAGGACTGCTCGTTCGCAAAGTTGACTCTGTACTCTCCGTCATCTTCGCGATACGGCCACGCATTGATTCTGTCTTCGTCCACATAGGCTTCGACAGAATCCTGCTTCGTCTTGTCTGCATTGCCTTTGCTCAGCTGCGTATCCTTCACCTGGAACAGCACATACAGGTTTTCATCGTCCCACAGCGTTTTAGCCGTTCCGGTGGTCTCCGCCGTTGCCATTAAATGATTATCCATCCGCATTTCAGGCGCATCGTCCCAGATATCATCAACCGTTCCGTCGATGTCAGGCGTACCATACAGAGCCGTGGAGCTTTTGGTCTCCGGCACTGTATAGAGCGGATGCTCGGCCAGGTATTTATCCGGGTCTATAATTGCGTAATAGGCCGGCTTCGGTGCCAGAGAACTGATGAACGGCAGCGGGTTTTGGCTGGCTCTCCAGCTTGAGCTGTCCGTATACCCCCAGATGGTGACCCGTGAAATCTTGTCGGCATGTTTCTTATAGATTTGGAATAATTGGGCGTACAGACTCGCCTGCTTCTCCGCCCACTCTGTAGAGAGTGAGGAGTTCATTCCAGCCAGGACATCCAGTTCGCTGACCGCAACTTCGACGCCCAAGGAAGCGTATTTTTCAATCGCCGCTTCCACGTTGGAAGGTTTCGTTCTCATGTCGTAGTGGGACTGCAGTCCGATTCTGTCAATGAGAAGCTTTCCGGGATGGGACTGCGCATAACGGTCATTAATCTCTTTGACCATGTCGTAGATGGCGTCCCGCTTCTCTGGAAAATCATCATTGAAATCATTGTAATACAGCTTGATACCGCCCCATTCAGGATGATTATCCAGCACTTCCCGGGCCGCAAGGAACGCCTGTTCAACAAAGTCAGGGCCTACGGAATAATACCAAGGCGATTTCCGGAGCGCATCCTTCCAGTCAGCAACAGCCGGCGGTCCATCCTGCATAGCTTCATTGACGACATCCCAAGAGATCACCTTATCCCCATAGTGTTCCATAACAGTTTTGATGTGGGTTCTCATATTCGCGAGTGCCTCATCACGGCTGAGATAAATCGGATTGCCTGCCTGATCCTTCAGCGCATTGCCCGATGCATCCACTTGCTGTGTAAACCAGGCAGGGGTCTGGCTGTGCCATACCAGCACATGTCCGTGTATTTTCATTCCCATAGCCTGAGATTTTGCTACCATTTCATCAGACCTAGTAAATGTAAAGGTACCCTTGTTCTTCTGCAGCGCATCCGGCTTCATCTCATTACCGAAGGTCACACTGTTAAAATGATAGTTAAAGAAAGCGTTCTGCCCGTTGCCAGGGGTAATATCATTATTACCCGGTACATTTCCTAGCAGGAAGTCACTTTTATAGACATCTTTAAGAGGTGCAATATTCTGTAGCCCCGTATCTTCGAAGCTGAAGTCGTCAACATAATACGATGCTGAAGCACTGCTAGGGCTTTCCACATAAAGAGTGACATCATCGTTCAGATAACGATAGGTACCTTCCAGCTTGACCCAGTCTCCGCTATTACTGACGGTCTGGGTTGATAGACTGACATAATAAGGCGTTGGAGCATTCACCAGTGCTGTCAGCTTTAACTGGGCGCTTTCCGGGCTAATGAGCTTAACCCAGACGGCAGCTTTATATTCATTCCCCTTCTTGACAGCATCCTTCACATTAACAGATGGTCCGTCCGAATTCGCAGTTCTGCCGGTTACTTTGAGCGCATAAGCTCCGCCTGGAGTATGGTTGGCCTCATTCGTTGGCGTAAGCGTTACGGTACCGCTTCCCTTCGGCTTGAACCCTTGTACCGTCTGATCCTCAAAATCCTTTTTTATGCTAGTTGAGCCCTCCCCTGCAATGGTAAGCGAATTGACAAATATACTTGCGGTTCCTTTCTTTACAATCAACGCAAACTGACCATTCTCATAGGAAATTGTACTGGAAACCCCGAGTGATTTTAGCTCATTAAGGCTGTTCAGGTATTCTTCAGCCTTGGTCATTAGCGTTGCCGGATCATCACCGGCTGCATTCGGAACTGTAATCCGGTTACCAATTATAGCTGCAGCCTGCTCCACAGCCTGTTGATCCAATGCAGCCGCTTTAGACTCTCCATTAGACATTACCAGGTTCACATTATAGGCGGCTTTCAGATCTGTTGAAGTACTGAGGTTTGTCGTGTACAGCTGCAGCTTCGCGTCCTTGAAAAAGTCATCATTAAATCCAAGGCCCCCCATATTACGCCAGGTTGCACCATTATCAATGGAATAGTTTCCTTGTACCGATGAACCATTCTTATTCAGACGGAACCAGTACGATGCAGGAGCGGAACCGCTTGGATTGGGAAGAGCTGTACCGGAATTATTGCTAAAGACAGCTGCTCCTGACGTACCAACCGTATTCACGTTTGTTGTGCTGCCTCGATTGATTGCATTCAGCTTAAGTGAATCACCGCTCGAGACTTGGCGGATTGCAATGCCAGCCTGTGAGTTGGCTGCTAAAGAAGAAGAATTAAGCAGCGGTTTATCCGTTTGAATATTTACGGTCATCGTCCATTTGTACGAAGAGACAGGATACGGCATTTGCAGCACATCATGCCCGTTCGGATATTCATTGTCGCCTTTATAAGATTGAATGGCTACCGTATTCTCTGAGGTTGAAATTGCACCCAGAGGATTGGCAGAATTAGCCGGATTCAGTACCTTCCACCCTGCCGGAAGCCCATTCGCAAAGCTTACAGATTCGTTGCTTGAAAAGAATACTTTATACGTCTTAACCTGCTCTCCCTTAATAAAGCGTACGACGGCGGTACCCAGCGGATTATCTGCCTGCGCAATACTTACTTTGACTTCCTTATCGCTTGAAGACGCAGTTACTGTTGGAATGTTGGCTGTATTAGCCGGAACCTTATAGCTATACTCACGGATATTAAAATCATTCGCAGAAACGGTAAAGCCGTTCAATGGAACTCCGTTTACTGAAACCGTATTGCTTATCGGAGAAATTTCATCTTCGGTGGAATGCTGAACCAGCACACTTGAAATTCTGGCTGAAGTCGCCGCATACGAGGAAATGCCTACAGTCCCGTTTTTGTGTTCTGAATTTTGCAGCTGCAGTACAATAATTCCGTTGATGCGGACTGTAATGACATTGTTGACTACCGCTATAGAGACAGAAGAAGCTTTGTTTGTTATAAATGCACCTGATGCCGTGCTCAAAATGGTCTTTGTTCTGTTCAATACACTGGACAATTCCAGATTACCGTCATTCAGAAGAAGCTCATAATAATTCGCCTCATCCGATTGCAGGAACTGGAGTCCCAAGGCTCCTTTTTCAAGGCTAACGCTGCTCACAAATTCATAATTGCTCCAATCCATTCCCTTCTTTGAGATCATGGAAGCAGCATCGTTCAACACCAGACCGTTATCCACTAACGGGTTGCCCGCAAGGATAGTCCAGTTATCCAGGCCTGCTGAAGCGAATGTTTCATTTAATAATGATGTGGATGCCAGACTGAATTTCAAGCCGTTTAATTCGGCAATTTCGCTGCTGCTGCTGGATTTAAAAACAAAATAGATCCCATGCTTTCCATCCACAGTATCCAATTCTGAAACGGGAAGCGTCATTTTTGTCTTTTGCTGTACCGCGTCCTTGGAAATGTTCAAAGTTCCGAGCTTTTTGCCGCCTTGCGAGGTCCAGGGACTGTCCAGCATGATGTCAATGGTGCCGTCAACACCTTTTGGAGTGACGTACGATTCAAGCACCATGCTCTGTCCATCGGCAGGCTTTCCGTCAAAATTAAAATACTTGTAGCCTACGATAGAATTATTCTTAATATTCACCACCGGAGCGTCGTTCTGCCATGTATCATAGGTAGCTTTTACAAAGGAGTTATTTCTTAAGAACGAGGCAATACCCGCAGAATAATACTCAAATGGGTTCAATCCGTTAATTTGAAATCCTTCGGAGGTAACCTCTGCTCCGGCATATTCGTTGCCATTGACATCCTTCACTGTCTTCAAACCTGTAATTACGACCTTGCCATCTTCTGTTACATTCACTTGAATCGGCGCAACCATTCCCTGGCGTGAAAATCCGTCATTATTAATGCTTCTATGATAGAACACATACCATTGCCCGTTGATTTCCAGAATACTTCCGTGGGTATTTCCTGCTGGCTGGGATGCCGTCATGGACCCATTCTCCCCAACAACCGGCCCGCGGGCATCAATGATCGTACCGCCATAGGTCCACGGTCCAAGCGGAGTATCCGCATAAGCGTACGCCAGTGTATTATTGGATGCGCTGAGTCCATATTCACCGTCTTTAGTCTTCCGGCTGTATATCAATACATATTTATCCCCTACTTTTCGCAAGGAGGAAGCTTCAAAAAATCTGAACACGTTGCCTTCCGGCGCGTTGTTGCTATTGCCGATCATATCGGTAATGATCGAGGTGCCTGGTTTCACTGAACTCATTGTCGCGGGGTCCAGTTCTGCTGCGTACGATCTTTGGAATCCCCAATATCCGTACACTCTTCCGTCATCGTCAACAAATGCTGCAGGATCAAATCCAAAGATGCCGGTGGTCTGTGTTTGATTGCTTCCTTCCTTCCAGTTGATGACCTCAAAAGGCCCGTCCGGCCTTTTGGATTTTGCCACCATCGTTAATCGTCCACTCCCTTGAGTGTTCGGGTATAGATAATAAGATTTGGACCCGTCGGACTCCTTGACTTCCACTACATCCGGCGCATACAGAATATCGGGCGACCCGTTTACAATAGATTCAAAAATTTTGCCGTCATTGCGCCAATTCGTTAAATCGTCTACAGGAGCAGACCATGCCACAAGATCATATCCGCAGTAAGTTGTCTGCAGGGTGTCATGTGAACCGTAAATATAGACACGGTATTGGCCTGGATGGTCAGGATCTTCGAAAACTCGCGGCTCTCCGTCTGGAATATGCTCCCATAATGGCAAATAAGGATTTACAGCACCTTTGACTGCAGCCGTGTTCTCATCAACATAAGCTGTAACATTAATATGGTCTATGTTCGGTCCCTCCGTCCCGGTAGTTACCAGCTTGAACGAATTGATCCCGCTCTTCATAGGTACCTGAACGGTTTTTTCGCCCCAGGTGCTCCAGCCGCCGGTTGCTGCAAAAGCAGTATTGCTGATTACCTTCGTTCCATTCACATATACATCCAGATTTCTCGTTCCTGCCTGTAGCGCATAGCGGATATTAACATTTTTGGTTCCCGCCGCAGACACGTTGATGCCGTTCCACTCTATGGCTGCATCAGATGCAGCTTGAAAATCTACGTATCCACTGCCGCTGAAACCTGAATTGTTACTTGCCACGATGGAATTCGTCAATGTTGTATGGGTCTCCGCTTCATAAATGCCGCCATCAACTGTGCTATCTGCATACTCTGATACAAAAGTCGTCACACTTTGGGCAGGAAGATCTGCTGTAAACTTGTTGTTCGATACATTCAGAGGTGCTCCAGCTTCAAGATTTCTGGAAGCGTCTGTTACCCAAGAAGAAACACTGGATGCGGACCCGTTTTGCAGAGCAAATGTTTGACTTACTGCTGACGTGCCTTTGTTAATGGCTACAATCACTACCTTGTTATCACCTTTATAAGCAGATACGTATACGTTGGTATCCGGATTCTTGGTTGCGTCAATTCTTACATAGCCAGGACGAATAAATTTCGAATATTGAGCCATGCTGTAACCGCGCTTGCTTATGGTGCCGTCTTCCTTCATGGGGCTGTATTGTCTGCGGATGTACCACCATACGTATGCCTGAAACTCCGCATCCGCCATACCATGATGGATATGCTCCGCAACCTCCAATGCCTCTGGCCAGAGGTCTGCAGAATTATTGTTGCTGTTAGGATAATATACCTCTGTCATCCAAAGCTCTTTTCCCGCCCCTTTTTGCTTGAACAATGGGTACGGGAAGTCAGCATACTGGGTACCGTAAGTATGAGTACCGAGGATATCCATGTTTGCAAGCGCTTCCGAATCATTCAAAATAGGGTCAGACATTGATTTAGTGTAAGAGAATGACTCCGGCGCTATCACCCTGTTATGGATGGAGCCGGCATTCTCCTTCATAAAACGAAGGATTTCCTCCGGGGTCCACCAGGTCCAGTCATGGGCGTAATCAGGCTCATTTTGAATGGATATCGCATATAGATCCACTCCCTGGCTTTTCATGTATGCATCGAACTCATTCAAATACTGCGCATACTCGTCATACATATCGTACCTTAGCCGCTTAGCTTTTGTATCCTGAACAAATGCAGTCAAATTGATGTTGTCTATATACGGTCCTCCCGTACCGGTAGTAACCAGTTTTAATATATTAGTCCCATTATTCATGGGTACCTGGATGTTCTTCTCTCTCCAGGCTGTTACGCTGCCGGTTGCTTCAAAAGGGAGGTTGCTGACTACTTTCGTACCGTTCAAATACAAATCCAGATCGGCTGTCCCAGTTTCCAAAGCATATCTTATTTTGATATTCTTAGTCCCTGTACTGCCGATAACAATATTATTCCACTGAATAGCTGCCCCGGAAGCAGCTTGGAAACCTACATATCCTGTACCACTGTAGCCCGAATTGATATTTTCAATTGCAGCGCTGGTTAGGGTTGCAGCCGCTTCAGCTTCATAAGTGGTGCCGTTGCCTGAGGGCATCCCAAGAGTGAAGGTCTCCACCATATTACCCGGAGGATTCCAAGGCGTAGCAAATACAATCGCTCCGTGCTCAATCGCCGCTTTTGCGGTATCTACTACTTTTGGCCATTTCGTTTTATCTTCTTCAATAGGAATTCTTAGAACAGATAGACCCAACTGCTTCTCTCCATTTCCAAAAGCAGTTTCTCTTTGTTCAGGTGTCAGGTCTGCAATCCAGCCCGGATGATTCATTCCCCCAAAACCACGAATTACTTGCTTTTCCGCTGATAAATTAACGATTGCCTCACTTCCTGACGCAGCGGCCAGAGCTTTCGTTGGCCCAGGGACAGCCAGGGTTAGTGGAAGAGCAGTTAATAATGCCAAAAATGCGCACATTGATCGCTTCACATGTGATAGCAATATTTTCATCTCCTTAGAATTGGATTTTAACTGGCAAGGCTGTTCTACGCTCGGGATATAAGGTATCCAGTTATTCGTAAGAAGAGAAGAGAGCTTATTAAGCTCCCTTCTGTCTTTCTATTGGCAAACCTTATTCAAGTTAGAAGCCTATTTACCGTAAATTCTATAGATGATTACAGCCGCTTCCGCTCGCGTAGCTGTTCCGGCCGGGTTAATGGAGTTCCCATCCCCCTGAATAATTCCTTCCTTGACCAGAGCCGCTACACTGTCAACAGCGTACTTCGCAACCTTCGTTCCATCCGTATAGCCGCTTAAAAGTTCAGCACCTCCACTCGCAGATAATTTGTTCACTGCCTTCAGCGCTCTGGCTGCAATGACCATCATATCCTGTCTCGAGATTTCGCCCTTCGGATTGAAGTTGTTGCCATCCATTCCATTGATAATTCCCAGTTTCTTAGCCGTACTGAGGGCTTCATAATAATAGGCTTCCTGACTTACGTCTGCAAAACTAGCGCCAGCTTCCGCCTTCAAGCCCAGTGCCCGCACCAGCAGCAGTACAAAGTCGGCTCTCGTAATGTTCTTCTCCGGGCTGAAGGTGTTCTCGGAGGTTCCTTTTATGATGCCTCTCGCATACAACGCATCAATTGCCTCCGTAGCCCAGACGTATTTACTGCCCAAATCTTGGAATTTGCCCGCTGGCACCGGTGTTGGCGTTGGCGTTGATGTTGGTGTTGGCGTTGGCGACGGAGCCGTTGTTGCTGTTGCTCCCGGCGTTGGTACCGGCGTTGCTGCCGGGGTTGTTGGTGTTGGTGTTGGTGTTGGTGTTGGTGTTGGTGTTGGTGTTGGTGTTGGTGTTGGTGTTGGTGTTGGTGTTGGTGTTGGTGTTGGTGTTGGTGTTGGTGTTGGTGTTGGTGCTGGCAAGGTCGTTGCCAAAACTGAAGGCCCGCTGGTGCTCCAGTTCCCTGCCGCATCTCCGGCTTCCACTTTGAACTTATACTGCGTATTTGGCTTTAATCCGCTTACCTGGTAATGGTACACGGCTCCGGTCACTGTCGTCTCATACACGGCATCCGTAACCGTAATCGGCTTGTCATCGGCTCCACCCGCGATCCGGTATCTGGCGATGCCGCTTTCGTCCGCTGCGGTTGCCGACCACGTCAAGGTCAGTCCCGTGCTGGTAATCCCCGAAGCCTCCAGCGTACTTCCTTCTGCCCATACCGGTGGCGTGGTGTCTGCAGTCGGCAGTGTGGTCACAGAAACGGAAGGTCCGTCCTTACTCCAATTGCCGGCAGCGTCTCCGGCTTCCACCTTGAAGGTATATTGTGTATTCGGCAGCAATCCGGTCAGCTCATGACGATATACCGCTCCTGTTGCAGTTTCACTTGATTCAAGGCCGGTCAAGGTAATCGGTTCTTTATCCACACCGTTGTAGATCCGGTAACCGGTTACTCCAAGGTTATCTTCAGCCGCCGGCCACGATAAGGTGACTCCGGTGCTGGTTACATCAGATGCTTCAAGCTTGCTTCCCTCTGCCCACGCCGGCGGGGTCGGGTCTCCCTTGCCGCTGAGCGTCAGGTTGCCGAACACCTCTGTAGACTTCGTGGCTCTTCCTAGCAGATCATTCCAGGTTGCCACGCCGATCAGATTCGCTCCGGCTGCATTGTTCACCTGTGCATCAAACCGGATCTGCGTCCCGTTTTCCGGGGTGATGGTCTTGAACGGAATCTTCATTTCCACCGCATAATTCGTTCCAGAGGTTACAGCTGCCGATTCAAATCCCGGAGAAACCGCCGGGGTCGAATTGCTGAGGAATTTGAAGGACTGCTCGCCGGCAAAGTTAACCCGGTATTCTCCGTCATCTTCGCGGTACGGCCATGCATTGATGCGGTCTTCGTCCACGTAGGCTTCAACCGAATCCTGCTTCGTCTTATCCGCATTGTCTTTGCTCAGCTGCGTATCCTTCACCTGGAACAGCACATACAGGTTTTCATCGTCCCACAGTGTTTTGGCCGTTCCGGAAGCTCCGGACGATGCCATCAGCTGGTTGTCGATTTGAATCTCAGGCGCATCCTTCCAAATTTCATCAATGGTTCCATCAATGTCCGGCGTACCATAGAGCGCCGTAGAGCTCTTGGTTTCAGGTGTAATATAGAGCGGATGCTCGGCCAGATATTTTTCCGGATTGATTACGGCATAATAGGCTGGCTTCGGTGCCAGTTTACCATCGAACAGACACGGATTCTGAGTAACTCGCCAGCTGGTAGTGTCGTATGGTCCCCAAATCGTGACACGTGAAATCTTATCGGCATGTTTCTTGTAGATCTGGAACAATTGGGCATATAAACTGCCTTGCTTCTCAGCCAATTCTGGAGAAAGCGAGGAATTCATTCCAGCCAGAATATCTAATTCGCTAATGGCTACTTTGACTCCCAGGGAAGCAAACTTCTCAATTGAAGCTTCCACATTGGCCGGCTTGGTTCGCATATCGTAGTGGGACTGCATACCGATCCCGTCAATGAGGAGTTTTCCGGGATGAGTCAATGCATAACGGTCATTGAGTTCTTTGACCATGTCATGGATGGCGTCCCGCTTCTCTGGAAAATCTTCATTGAAATCATTGTAATACAGCTTGATATCGCCCCATTCAGGATGATTATCCAGCACTTCTCTTGCCGCAAGGAATGCCTGTTCAATAAAGTCAGGTCCTACGGAATAATACCAGGCTGATTTACGCAGGGCATCTTTCCAATCTGAGACCGCTTGAGGAGCATCTTCCATTGCCTCATTCACTACATCCCAAGATTCCGGAATCCCTTCATAGTGCTCCATTACAGTTTTAATATGAGTTCTCATATTAGCAAGTGCCTCATCACGGCTGAGGTAGATCGGATTCCCGGCTGCATCCTTCAATGCATTCCCGGAAGCATCCACCTGCTGGTTAAACCACGCCGGGGTCTGGCTGTGCCACACCAGCACATGTCCATGAATATCCTGTCCCTGACTTTGAGCTTTGGCGATCATACTGTCTGCAGTACTAAAGTTAAAGGTACCCTTGTTTTTTTGCAGGGTATCCGGTTTAAGCTGGTTACCGATGGTTACACCTTTAAAATGATAGTTATAGAAGGCATTTTCCCCGGTACCCGGATTCAGAAATGCGGTGTTCCCCGGTATATTGGTGATCTTGAAATAGTCCTTATAGACATCTTTGATCGAAGGTGTCGGCTCCGAACCTGTATCTTCAAAGCTAAAGTCGTCGATGTAGTAAGAAGCTGTATTGCTGCCTACGGTTTCCACATAAAGAGTGACATCATCGTTCAGATAACGATAGGTGCCTTCCAGCTTGACCCAGTCTCCGCTATTACTGACGGTCTGGGTTGATAGACTGACATAATAAGGCGTTGGAGCATTCACCAGTGCTGTCAGCTTTACCTGGGCGCTTTCCGGGCTAATGAGCTTGACCCAGATGGCAGCTTTATATTCATTCCCCTTCTTGACAGCATCCTTCACATTAACAGATGGTCCGTCTGAATTCGCAGTTCTGCCGGTTACTTTGAGCGCATAAGCTCCGCCTGGAGTATGGTTGGCCTCATTCGTTGGCGTAAGCGTTACGGTATTACTTCCCTTTGGCTTGAACCCTTGTACCGTCTGATCCTCAAAATCACTTGTAGTTTGCACGCCGGCCACAAGGGCAAGCGGGTTAATTGATATACTTGCACTTCCTTTCGATATGAGCATTGTAAAGACACCATTCTCGTAGGAAATTGCTGTGGTCACTCCAAGCTTTTTCAGCTCATCATTGTTATTAAGATATTCTTGGGCTTTGGTCTTCAGTGTAGCCGCGTCATTACCAGCTGCATTCGGAACCGTAATCGAGTTGCCGATCAGAGCTGCTGCTGCTTCCACAGCGAGCTGGTCCGCACTCACTTCGCCGGTTTGCCCTAATGTCTTAATCAGTGTCACGTTGGAGAAGGTCACTTTGAAGTCAGTAGAAGCACTGGCATTGGTTCCATACAATTGAACTTTGGCATCCTTGAAGAATTCCGGGCTATAAGTCGATGGACTGCCCATTGCTACCCAGCTAGAACCGTTATTCGTTGAAAAATACCCTTGAACAATATTCCCTTCCTTAACAATGCGGAGGTAGTAGTTCGTACCGCTCAAATTGGTTTGATTGGTATTGTTAGTGAATGGGGTGCTGCCGGTTTTGCCTGAATTATTCACTTTGATATTGGTGCTTACTTTTCTCGCATTTATTCTGTAAAACTCACCGCTTGAAGCCTTGCTGATGCCAAGTCCCACTTGGGAGTTCTCACCCATTGACGAATCATTAAGGGGTTTATCTACGGTAAGCTTCGCCGTCAGCGTCCAGCTGCCTTCAGCAGAACCCGGAAACTGCAGCATATTATGGCTGGCCGGATAATCCGTATCGCCCTTCAATGTCTGAATGGTCGCACCATCAGCACTATAGCTCAATGCATTCTGCGGATCCGCCGGATTCATGATTTCCCAACCCGCCGGAAGCCCGCTCGTAAAATCAATGACTTCGTTCGTACTAAAGGAGATTTTATACGTCTTCACGTTTTCTCCTTTTATAAATCGAACAACGGCTGTTCCTTGCTTACTATCCGCCTGTGAAATGCTTATGAGTTCAGCCGGATCGTTTGAAACCGCCGTTACCTTCGGCACGGTGTTTCCAGCTACCGGGTAAGTATAATCATATCTGGTTGCATCAAAATTGGAGGGTTGAACACCATCAATAAAAATACTGTATGAAGCTACAAGCTCAGGGGTCAGCGACAGCTGATCGGCGTAAAGGATGTTGGCATCCTTTGCATACACCGCCATAACCACCTTTGAGGTACCTGCCGGTTCATCATACGTAAACGGTTGATTAGGTGTTTCATGCCAGTCAGCAACCTTCACGTCAACAGGCTGGAAGGAGCTTAAGCTGAGCGGTCCGCCCTCAAGTATGCGCCCGATAAACTTGCCATTGCTCCAGTAAGCAGGATCACCAGCCTCACGGGCAGCATACGGTTCAGGCATATCGCGGCCATTGATCGGGGTTATGCCCAGCTGCTTGCCGTTCTTGTCATAATACACCAGTGCAGCTTCCACATCGCCCGGATTTTCTGCAGCGATATCATAGCTCTCCGGCCGGCTTTTCATAGACAGGAAGTAGCCCTTGAAGTTATAGCTCTCTCCCTTGTTCAGCTTTCCGGTAACATCCTGCCACATCCCGTCATACTGGTCAGCGGCGTCAATACGGCCCGAAATCTTCCCTGAACCTGCAACCTTCGAGGTAGAGTTGTTTTTCAGGTAACGGGAAAGACCCGAGTAGCTCTGAATGGTATCCGCAGTTAACACAGGTCCAGTGACTGCCTGCTCAAAGACTCCCTTGTTGTAACGTCCAGTGGACCAATTGTCTGTATTAGAAGCTGTTGTTGTATCGAAATCTCCATTGAGCAATATGTTCCCCGGCATGGAAACTGTCGAGTTATTGGCAGCAAGACTCCAGTCGGAATCTCCCGCGCCGAAGAGAAAGCGGTCAATTGTGATCGTACCGGAGGAACCGTTCGATTCCGCTACAATATACAGATCCTTATGGCCATAGGCGCTCAGATCGCCTGTATCAACCATGTCCTGGTATTTGCCGTATACATCATTTGCCGGTACCGTGATTTCCGCTACCCGCGTACCTTTGGATAGTATATCGGCATTGCTGCTCACAGCAGTTCCCACCGGAAGGACATAAGCGGCAAGTTTTCCGCCTTGCGCCGACTTCGTCTGGGCGTTCAAATATAACAAATGCCTCCGGACAACGCCGCCGTTAGCGGAGCCATCCGCAAAGTTCAGGTTTTTGTATGCAAGGTACTGACCGTCACCCAGCGTAACCGCCTCGTTGGCGCGGCCGGCATTTCCTGCGGTGTTGCCAAGCACATTGTTATCATTATCTTCTGCCTCAAGAGTAGAGAAAATATCGCGCTCGCCGTCAAGGCCGTTATACGTGGCATAGGTACCCTGTGACGGCACGATGGTGACAATACTGGCAGATGGAATATCAATTACGAACTTGCCGTTCGATACCGGAATCGTACCCAGCTTCTTCTGATTTTCACTTCCGGATGTACGGAACACAGTTACACTTGTAGTGCCTGCCGGGAAGTCCTTCAGATTGAATTCCAGCGGCTGGATGCTGTCATCATTTTTCGCATTGGAAACCGTGACCGAGAAATCATTGGTGTTCTGGTTCTTGAAGCCGACAACATTGATATCTGCCACAGGCACGCGTGTAACATCGAAGCGCACGTCGCCCGGGTTCATAAAGCGGGAGAAATGACCATAGCCGTAGAAGCGCTTGAACAAACGGTATTCACCTGTCAGCGTGCTGATACGTCCCGGCTCCTGTTGGGAATTCGTGGTCACGAAGCGAATCAGATCGGACCCGTCCGCTCCGTTGCTGTCCCACATGCTCCACCAGACGAAACCGTTAAAGCCAGGATTGCTGCTGAACATATTGGTCATCAGATTGGACCAGCGCACAGCGTCATTAATATTCTGGTTGCCATAACGCTGCGTGTAAGCACCGGCAGAACCGTCGCCGGTATCCTGATTCATGAACTCTGCCTGCCAGAGCTTATACTTGTTCAGGTATTCGGGATACTTGGTTCCATCTTTCGTATAATCCAAAGGACTCTGTGAAAAGTCCCCCGTATGGTATAGTTTATTTTCATCCGTACCGATGCCGACTGTACCATACAAGTGAGTGGTAAATACGTCGAGATACGGATTTTTGTCCAAAGCATTATCCGGGTCAGTCTGGGAGAACACTTCGCCACCTCTGCTTAGAGAGGCACTTAGATTGGTACCGTCCACGCCGGCAAGCTGAGGGATAAAGTCGATGAGCTTACCGTCCGGATTCTTGATATCGTAGAGCACACCGCCTGGCTGCATTGATTTTTTCAAGGTAGGGCCGATGTAGCCGTTAATAAGCTCTGTAACATAAGCAGCTGTTCCGCCTGCAAGATCAACCTCGTTAAAGGGATTGATATGAGTGATCGGAATCCCCCACTGCTCCCACATCCCCCGGATATAATTGACGAGATAATCAGCATAGGCCTGATAATAAATTTTCACCGGTTTACCGTCGATAGTGGTTGTGTCTCCACGGACGATCTTGCTGGGAGAATTAGTGGAAGACTGGCTCATCCAGTAGGGTACGGTCCACGTGCAAGCGTAGAATTGCTTAACGCCATACTGCATCGCCTGACGCATCGTCCACACCTGATCAAAATCGAAGAGCTCTTTCCGGGTACGTGGCGAGCTTTTGATCACAACAGGATTTTCACCGGGTGCGCTAAGGAGATTGGTTGGACCACCGTCGTCATTGGCAATCGGCTGATTCCAGGACGGATAATCCCATACAAAATCCTGTACGGGCACCAATGTACCCGGAGCATGTTCGGGTTCGACAGGCCAGATGCTGTCGGTGTTGCCGTCTGCATAACGGTTCTCCGCTTCTATTTTGTAACCATACTGGCCGGCTGAGCCTCTCATGGGAATGGCATTTCCTTCAACATCGAAGCCGGGATTGCCCGCATCTGCAAGCAGGCCGGTTAGCGGGTTAAACCCTGGGCTGGCTGCTGTCGCGTTCGTGGTGGTAAGACCTCCGTTATCGCCGATGATGACCCGGACAATGTCGTGGCCTGTACCTTCTTTTTCACTAAAGGTCAGATCCAGCAGATGCCTCACTGTAGCTTGATGACCGGCTGTAGCCAGCTGCATCATATGGATGGAATCCGTGTATGCATAGGCAGCGCCAACACCATCCATCGTTTGGTAGGTCTTGTACCAGTCGGCGGTTACCTGTGCCGGGGCGGCCACTGCCTCAGCAGCCTGAGCTGGGACGGAAAACGGCACAGGGATAATAACGGACAGCAGCAGCGCGCCAGCCATTGAAACCGCAAGTGTCTTTCTCCAGATTTTTTTACTCATTCTAGTTGTTCCTCCTTTTTTGTATACGCTTACATTGCCTTGCTTGGTAATAGCTTAACAAGTCAAAATGTGAATTTGTATGAGAAGGATGCACGAATGATTATAAAATAACTCTATAATGCTTCAAAATTATACGATAAACAGGATTTCGTACGCCGTAAAAGATTTTCACCGGGCTTTGGACCAGCAGAATCGGAACACTGGCAATAATCGTCATCGTCGCCCGCAGCTAAGCAGGAGTAGCCATTCGCCAGGATCATTTTTCTTGGCGGCGCGGCTCGAAAAGTCAAAAAAAACCGGAATCCCTTGTGTAAAGCGGGTTCCGGTTTTTTTCATCTGTCCTATAAGTTAAATTCCATCAGGGGCAAATCATGAAAATGCCGGTTTACTTCAAGCAAATTTGCCGTTTGAGGCTTTTACCGTTTGTCGCAATTACTTCCTTGTACCAATGGAAAGATTGTTTACGGTAACGTGCCAGCGTACCGGAGCCATCATCATGACGGTCCACATAGATGAAGCCGTAACGCTTCTTAAGCTGGGCCGTCGAGGCGCTGACCAGATCGATGCAGCCCCAGGTCGTATATCCTATCACTTCCACGCCATCCGCAATGGCTTCCGCCACCTGTACGAGGTGATCGTTCAAATACTGAATGCGGTAGCCGTCTTCAACCGTTTTCTCCCCCGCTTCGTTCACAATCAGCTCATCGACCGCTCCCAGACCGTTTTCCACGATAAACAGCGGTTTTTGATAACGGTCGTAGAAGGCGTTCAGGACAAGACGCAGCCCTTGCGGATCGATTTGCCAGCCCCATTCGCTGGATTTCAGATACGGATTGGGAAACCCGCCGAGGATGTTCCCTTCGCCGGCGGCGATTTTCTCCGGGTCGGCGGTTTGGCACACGCTCATATAGTAGCTGAACGAAATAAAATCAACGGTATGCCGCAGTACTTCTTCGTCGCCGGGCTCGAATTTGATTTCGATTCCGTTCTCTCTGAAGAAACGTTTCATATATCCCGGATATACGCCGCGTGCATGAACATCGCCAAAGAAATAGTTCCGGTGTTCAAACTCCATCACTTTTACCATGTCATCCGGACTAGGCGTCAACGGATAGGTGGGCATGCTCAGGATCATGCAGCCGATTCGGGCCTCTGGATCAATCTCGTGGCACAGTTTAACCGCGGAAGCGCTGGCCACAAGCTCATGATGCACGGCTTGATAAAGAAGCTGTTTGTTGAGCTTGTCCTTTGGCGTATAAATGCCCCCGCTCATAAACGGTGCCTCAAGAATGGAGTTGATTTCATTAAAGGTCAACCAGTATTTTACCTTTCCTTTGTAGCGTTTAAATACCGTGGAGGCATAGCGCTTATAGTATTCGACCAGCTTCCGGTTAACCCAACCGTCGTATTCCTTGGCAAGATGTAAAGGGGTCTCGTAATGGGACAAAGTGACCAGCGGTTCGATCCCGTATTTCAGGCACTCATCAAACAAATCGTCGTAAAATTGCAGCCCTTTTTCATTCGGCTCAGTCTCGTCCCCTTTAGGGAAAATCCGCGACCAGGCAATCGAGGTGCGGAACACTTTAAAGCCCATCTCCGCAAACAGCTTGACGTCTTCCTTGTAACGGTGATAAAAATCAATGCCGGCCAGCTTCAGGTTGTCGGGTGTCGGAGCTTCCGTTACCGGGCCAACCAGCCCTTGGGGAGTCACATCCTGTACGGATAAACCTTTGCCGTCTTCCTTATAGGCGCCCTCCAGTTGGTTGGCCGCGACGGCGCCCCCCCATAAGAAACCTTCCGGAAAACGGATTTCACTCCCGGTTCCGTTGCTGCTGCTGTTACTCATCCGCCACACTCCAATCATTCCATAATTTTTAACTTCAAGCCTTGATGATCATCAGCGAAGAACCCGCAGTGATGCTACGTTCAATCGGTTCATTCGCGGAGACAATCGCCGTATAATTGAAGCTATTGGTCACGATGACAGGCGTGATCAGTTCGAAGCCATGATCTCTGATTTTGCCCAGATCCACTTCCATTAGCACGTCGCCGACCTTGACGGCATCGCCTTCCTGCACTTGGGGAGCAAAGCCCTCTCCCTTCATTTTGACGGTATCAAGCCCGACATGGATCAAAATTTCTTCGCCCTGATCACCGACGACCGCAATGGCGTGTTTCGACTTGCTGACGGTCGTTACGATGCCGTTTACCGGGGAAACCACCGTTCCGCTTGAGGGGATGATGGCGAATCCCTTACCCATTGCTTCGCTTGAAAAGGCTTCGTCTGCGACCTCGGACAGCTTCACGACTTCACCGGACAGCGGACTGTACACGGTAATCGTGGCAGCTACGGATCGAAGCTCCGTGTCTGGACGCTGTGCATGATTTTGCATGCGCAGCGGCTCGTTTGCGTCTGTGCTCATGCCAGAGCCTACTGGATTTGAAGGTTTCGTTTCACCTTTAAACGAGCCGGCCTTTGCCCCATCGGTGCCATTGGAACGTGTTTTGGTACCCCACAAATAAGTGAGGATAAAACCCAGGATCAGCCCTACCAACATCTCCAGCAAATATCCATAAAATCCAGTATCAATGCCCTTTGGATTTATTGCCCCCGTAATAGCGAACACGCCAGACGGAACAAACGCATACACTTTCGACAAGAATATTCCACCGATTACCCCACCGAGGCTACCGCCAATAATGGCCATAATTAAAGGTTTTTTATTCGGGAGTAATACCCCGTACAGTGCAGGCTCACTAACACCCAACAAGGCTGTACCACCTGTAGAGATACCGAGCGATTTCTGTTGTTTATCTACGGCGCGGAGTCCATAAGCAAATGCAGCACCAGCCATCGCAAACTGGTTGGCGACTAATAGTCCCATGATAGGATCGTGGCCCAAAGTCATCATATTATTTACGAAAATCGGAACAAACGCCCAGTGTAATCCGAACATGACGATGAGAATCCACGGTCCACCCAGTACGAGACCTGCCAAAATCGGGTTAAAATCATAAATCATTGTCGTAATTTCTGCCAGTCCGTTGCTTAAATACGTAATGAGCGGACCAATGACGAACAAAGTCAGAGGTATGGTAACTAATACCACGATCAATGGTGTCAGGAAGTACCGAAAGCCTTTGGGAATTCGCTTGTCAATCAAACGATGAAGCAACGAAGCAAACCAAACGGCAACTATGGCCGGAAACACGGATGAAGAGTAATTCACCATGTTGATTGGCAGGTTCAGAAAGGTCAGCTTTTCTTCCGCTCCAACAAATCCAATCAGACTCGGGTAAACCATAGCTCCCCCGATCATCATCCCCACGTATTGATTTAAGCCGAAATATTTAGCTGCCGAGCCGCCCAGAAAAATAGGGAAGAAATAGAACACAGCATCTCCAATGGCATTGAGCACAATGTACGTACCATCCGTTGCGGTGAGAACACCGAACGCGGATAGACACGCGAGCAGCCCCTTGATGATACCGCTTGCTGCAAACGCTCCCATAATTGGCATAAACAGGCCTGAAATCATGGTGGTGAAACGATCAAACAGCTTCTTCTTTTCACCTGTCGTTTCAGATTCCGCTTCCGGCTCTGCTATACCTCCCATCAGCGAAGACAGCTCCTTGAATACAGGCACGACTTCGTTGCCGATGACGACCTGATATTGTCCTCCTTGCTGGATGACGGTCACAACGCCCTTCATTTTTTTGATCTCTTCCGAGTCGGGAAGCTTGTTGTCCTTCAATTCGAATCGCAGCCGCGTGACGCAATGCGTTACCTTGTTGATGTTCTCCTGGCCGCCAACACCGCGTAGTACTTCTTCTGCCAATTGACGATGATTCATGTCAAGTCACTCCTCTGCAAGTCGGCCATGAAGTGAGCAGCCTCCTTCTACCTTCGGCACTTGCCATATGCCGCTCACTTCATAACCATTCTTAGTATTGTAAAAACACGTTGCCTACGATACCTGTCGGCTCCTGAATCAGGTACTGAGACAGAAAATCCTGTTGCTCTTTCACCAGGGTATTGGTCACCTCGATCTCCAGCCGATTAATGCCTTTTTGAAGATATCCCCGGACATCATAGGCATACGGCGGGCAGATCCGGGTGCCAAGATTATGGCCATTAAGCCAAACCTGGGCAGTTTCATATGGTTCGTCGATTACCAATTGCGCCTGATCCGGAACATCGTTCATGACGAATTCGATCTCGTATCGTACCGTACCGGAGAATGATGGCAGCTCGTCCGGCAAAGCAAGGGAACGAAGCTCCGTACATGTTCCGTGTTGCACAAAGTTCGGATATTGCATCGCCGTGGCAAGCGACACCTGCCACTCCCCCGCGATCCGATGCATACTGGTATGGGCACGCTGCCCTTTCGTTACTTGCGCAAGCTTACCCGTGATACCGCGGCTTTGCACAATGATCACAGACTCATGTTTTTCCAGCTTCAGCGGGAAGGAGTGTTCCCCCCCATCGGCAGAAGCCTCAAGCGGAAACAACGCATTCGTGAAAGCATCGTAAGTGAACAGTTCACGTACGCCTTCCAGCATTGGAATGCTCACGGTGGAAGCGATCGCCTTGGCCGGGTCCTCATTGAAAAACATGTACACGTCTCCGTCTGCATGACGGTAATGATAATATCGCAGGTATGGCTGATAGGCCGATACCGAAATTTCATTCACGCCCGCATCGATCAGCGCTGCAGCAAGTCCATCAAGTCCCAATACGTTTACGTTAGCGTGCGACTCCAAATGCTGAAGCGCATCGGCCAAGTCATCTCCCTCACTGCCCCGATTCGGAAGACCATCCACGAAGTAAAGCGCTATGCCCGCTTCGGCAAAAGTACGCAGGCGCTCTACGAGCTGCCCAGGCAATGCCTCCGCGAACGGAATGATAAGTGCGGAGAATCGTTCGCCGTTGATGGCGAACCTTCCCTTTTGCACCTCGGCCGAAAGAACCAAATCTGCAGAAATCACGTCAAAATCAATCTGATGCTGCGTCAGCTCTCTCGCCGGCTTCTGGAACAGCATGTAATCACCAGACCACTCGGCTTCGGCATGATACAGGATCGCTGCCGGAGCGATGTGCATTCCATCAGACAGCAGATGGCTGACCCGGTTCATGTAATGCGTCAGGACAGGCAAATACCGGTATTGCGGATCATGCCCATTCGCATACAGATGCGGCGGACAATCCGGGTCCGGATATTTTTTCGGCGAGAAGGCGTGCGGCACGAAATGGTTCACCCCGCGTACGAGCATGTGGTCCGTCAGCCATTTCATCAGCTTGAGCCCCTCTCCAAAGCCGTAAGCCCCGTATACCTCGCACATCGTGCGTCCCTGCTTTTTGGGGTCCAGATGGCCCAGGGAAGCGCCCATTTTGGCTAAGCCGTAATGGAAAAACTCCCCATCCCATCCGGTGGACGTGAGCGATTTGAAATAACCATCGTCCATACCGGGCATGATCTGATGCAGCACCACGTCAATACCGGACATATCCTGTCCCCACAGGCTGCGGTAAAAGTGTCCTGCCCCGTAACCCAATCTGGCGTGGGCATTGTTATCCTCAATGACATGTCCGATATACTGGGCTCCATGATCCCGGCACCAGTCGCCGAGCTGTTTCGTGAAATGCTCCGCATATAATCCGGTAATCAAATCCATGTACCGGTAGCGCATCCGATGCCCCTCCGTCCCGGCATTAGCCCAGAGCAACGGCAGATGGCGAATGACGTCCCCCTCGGCGAAATGCTCCTGCAGCATTCCCGGCAGATCCTCGCGCCAAGGAAGAACCATGTCCAGGCGCCCAATCGAGGCCAGCGGACCTTTTATGTTACCGAACCTTGGTTCATCCGAGAAAAATCCGGCCAGCGTTCCACCAAAATCGGTTTGATAACGATCATAATGGGTCTCATATACCGTATCGATCAACACTCTCGTCGCTTCGGGCATAAGCGGATTGAGATAACCTTCCGTTGCTTGCTCTCCCCCTTCACTCGTCTGCACCAGCGTAAAAATGCGCCAGCGGCCCTCGGGCATATCCCAATATACCGTCCCTTCATGCAGATGACCGGTAAGGTCGACCAGTGTTTTAGCATTGATTTCGTCCGGTCCGGTTTTGAGCGCAGCAACGACACCGACGATGCGATCCTGCGGCACAAACACCGTCATAGGCTTAGCCTGCCCGGCCTGTGCTTCCGAGTCCGCACTAACACTGATGCCATGTTCTCCTGGACGCTGCATCGCCCATTTCACCATGATCCCGGCTTGGCGCTGCGGGCCGACGAAGTCTTGCTGGTGCACTTTTAGGAACAATTTCTGGTACTGCGGAAAATCGGATTTGATTTTCCCTGCCGCGTACCCCGTAGGAAAATGGGAGTCATCTAATATCCATACCTTCATGCCACGTGCGCGGGCTTCATCCATGATGATATCCAGATCATGCCACCACTGCGGCCCGACAAAATCGGGATGCGGTCTCGACTCCACGCAGACGGCCCGAATACCGCTCTCATGGATCACTTGCATATGTTGGCGCAACACGGCTTCCCCCTCGCCATGCTGCCAGAAAAATGGCAAAATATAGTTGCTCTCCTGCCGCTCCAAAACTTCGTTTATCTTTTTCATCAGGCTTCCTTCCCTTCGGCAATCAACCATTCATGCTGCTTAATCCCGAGTGTTCTCCAATAACAAAATTACATATCGAAGATTAAATATAACCATGGCTACAAAACATAAAAAACAAGCAAAAATAATTATAAAAACCACAATAACTGAGTTAAAATAAAAGAAAACAGGTGTAACTTGGTGATCACACGTCTAATATAGCGTTTTCAGATCAAGTGCGAAATATCAAAACATTGGAACTACACTATCAAAAATTCATACATTTAGTTTTGATCACGAACGGAGGCAGGACCATGAATCACGAACAATTGGATGCGAAGCTCCGCGAGTTCACGGACCGGGAGCTGTATTATCGGGAACACCCTCTCGAAATCTCCTCAGTATACCTGTCATTACCGGAAAAAGTTCTTGAGAACGGCCATCAGGCTTACGTTTTTCCGGATACAATCCCCGTCCAGGACAATATCGCCATATCCAAACACATCCGCTTCGCGGAAGTACCGCTGCACATGCATACGTATATCGAACTGAATTTCGTCTATTCGGGGCAGTGTTCACAGATCATCAACGGGAAGAAGATAATGCTGAAGCACGGACAAATCTGCATTTTGGATACCGGAGTGCCCCATTCAATTTTGCGCACCTCGGAGGACGATATTATCATCAACATCCTGATCCGCAAACCATACTTCACTTCGTCGTTTCTGAGCAGGCTGGCGAATAACGGAATTTTGTCCCACTTTCTGGCCGGAGCCATCTCCGACCGGCAAAATCATAACCGCTACATCATTTTCCATAGTGAAAATAACGCCAATTTGCCCATTCTGATCAAACAATTGCTCTGCGAATATTACGACAAATCGCTCGGGTCATCGGAAATCATGAATTCCTATATGCTGCTGATTTTTTATGAGCTGCTGCGCGTGTTCCAATACGACACCAATCGTCCAGAGGCAATCACCGGCAGCAAAGTCACCATTATCGAAATACTGAAGTACATCGAAAAGCATTACTTGGATTGCTCGCTTGCCTCCACGGCAGAGCATTTCAACTTCAATCCCAACTACCTGTCCACCCTGATAAAAAAATCCACCGGTCACACCTTCAAGGATCTGGTGCTCAGCGAAAAGTTAAAATATGCCTCCTTCCTGCTGGTGAATACCGATCATCCAATCTACGACATTGCCAGTACCACAGGGCAGAATAACCTTAGTTTTTTCTATAAAAAATTTCAGGAACGCTTCGGCCAAACGCCGCAGCAATATCGCGACCAGCATATGTCTGGTGGCAACGGGTACGATTGAACTGGAATTGCTCGATAATTCATCAAACAAAAAGAGCTCGCCCAGTTGGGAAAGCTCCAAAATAAAAAACATATAACCGTTTGACATGCCCATCTACTTGGCTATATCGTATATCTTGATTTTTTCGTACTTCGATGAAAGAAATTATAAGCCATGTCTACAACGTAGCTCCGTGTATTGTAATAAAATCATTTATCTTATCATCATTCTCTAGTTTTTTATTTTCATTTTTTCTCTGGCGTTATTTCTTTGCACTTCCTCTCATCTGCATATTATAAACATTGTTCATCAGCATTTTCTTAGGAAGGATTGGTGTCAACTTCATAAAAATCTTCTGAATTCCTACAAGTCCTGCTGTGATATTCATTTGCCCCTTCATCATTGCATCATATCCTGCCTGCGCAACAGGTGTTGGATCAGTTGCATTGGCAAAAAGTGCTGTATCGGAAAGTCCACCAGCATTTGCGAATCCAGTGCTCATAGCCCCTGGCATAAGACATGTCATCGTTACTCCTGTGTCTTTCAATTCTCTCGATACTGCATTTGACCAGCTTGTCACATAGGCTTTTGTTGCGTAATAACATGCCTGAAGTGGTCCTGGCATGGTAGCTGCCGTTGAGCTGACATTCAGAACTTTCCCACTTCCTCTCTTTATCATATCTGGAAGGAAGAGTTTGCAAAGCCTTGTAGGAGTTTCTACATTCACCGCAATCATAGAGAGATCCTGTTCCATGGTACGCTCACGGGCAAAATCACCCTGTCCACCATAGCCTGCGTTATTGATCAGATAATCTACATTCCATCCGTTTTCTTTACATGTGTTATAAATCTGCTGTGCTGCATCTGGAGATGAAAGATCTGCTGCAATCGTGTGTGCTGTCACATGATATTTTTTCTCCATTTCCTTTGCTTGTGCATCAAGTTTCGTCTGAGTTCTGCCTACTAGGATCAGATCTCCACCTGATGCCGCATGAATATCTGCAAAGCGTGTTCCGAGTCCGCCGTAAGATCCTGTTATTAGTGCTGTCTTTTTTGATTTACTCATTTTTTATACCTCTTCTTTCTAAAATTTGTGTTTGGTTTTTACTATACTGTTGTTCATGGGAAATTAAGTCCCCGTTAATCCTTATAGTCCGTGGAATAAGCTACCTCTTTTTGTTCTTCTAATGCAGCTATGCGTGAACTCAAGCTCTTATGAACGAGATCGTAAGCGTCACTTCCCAGTGTTAGCCGAAGTGGAGCTTTGTCAGAATCTGCGGCAACAATGATGGCCTGAGCCATTTTGGCCGGATCGCCAGGGAAGTTCTCAGCCCCCGCTTGCTGGGACATTTGTCGAATGTAGCCTACAGGAGTAGTCTCATATTCGCTCATCGGCTCGCCGGCGATCATACTGCTTCCGCTGAAGTTGGTTCTTGCGCTACCAGGTTCAACGAGTGTAGCCTGGATATTGAAGGGAGCTACTTCCTGAACGAGAGATTCAATAAAGCCTTCCATTGCCCACTTCGTTGCATGATAGATGCTCAGAGCTGGAAATGCCACTTGCCCTCCCATACTGGATAGCTGTATGATCCGCCCGCCGCCTTGAGTACGCAGATAAGGAAGAGCCGCACGAATAACTTGAATGGACCCGATGACATTCGTATTGAATTGATGCGTAATTTGTTCATCACTCACTTCCTCTGCGGCTCCAAACAATCCATAGCCTGCATTGTTAACCACAACGTCAATCTTCCCTAAATCCTTGAATGCCTGACCGACAACGCTTCGAATAGCCTGACTATCCGTTACATCCAATGTAGCAACCCATAATTGCTCGCCATATCGCTCTTTCAAATCATTCAATACGTGTTCTTTGCGAACTGTAGCGGCAACCCGATCCCCCCGTTCCAATAAAAGCTCCGTCAGACTCCGTCCAAAACCACTTGAAGTTCCAGTAATAAACCATGTTTTCATATAAATCCTCCTCCAGATGATAAAAGTTCTTATTGTCTCTTGATCCGAGAGCTCTTCTTAATGGTTCGTGAGATCACTTCAGACTCCAGCACTTCAACTGCCGGACCTGATTCATGCGCCAACATAATCATAGCCTGAGCCACATCCTTACAAGGGATGGCTTTCATTCTGGTTAGCGGTCCCATCAATAAGGGGTCAATCCAGCGAAAAATCATGTTCGTAGCCCGATCCCCAAAGCTTTCATCCTCACGATCCCCTATCAAGAGCGAGGGACGCAGGATGGCAAGACGCGGTAGTCCGAGGGACAATAGTTTTTGCTCCAATTCCCCTTTGACACGTGTATAAAACATCCATGACTTCTTTGAGGCCCACATTGCGGTAACAATGACATAACTGGCAGCACCATGCTGAAGAGCGGCTTTAGCCAGAGCCAACGGATAATCATGATCTACTTTGCGGAAGGCTTCCTTTGAGCCTGCTTGCTGCATTGTCGTTCCTAAGGTGCAAAAGACATCGGCGTCTTTAAGCACAGTAGCATCCAATTCGCTTTCCAGCCTGTCAAAAGAAACCTGTTTCTCTACCAGCTTCGGGTGGGATATGCCCATCCTCCGACGTACTAGTACGATGACTTTCCGATATGCCGGGTCCTTAAGCAAGAGCTGTACAAGCTGCCTTCCCATCATTCCTGTAGCACCAGCTACAACAGCTGTGGCAGTCTGTTTTCTGTTTGTCATCCTGACCTCCGTTTCTCCCACGACCTATTGTCCGGTTGTACGAATAACGATATAATTTTTATGATACCCATCCAGATAACAAATCATCGTTTTCCGGACATCTTCTTTAAAATCACGCTGAAGTCCATCCAGATCATTCTGCTCGATGATATCCATAACTTCCTTGGGCAATGTGGCTGATAGTTTGCAGCCGGTTATAATGGAGGCCTCAGCCTGAAGAATCTCCATTACATCTTCCGGGGTTATTGCTTGAGATTCGCAAATATTGGTCACTAACTCTGACATTAGTTTGTACAAATTGATTTTCTGGTTTAGCATGGTTTCCGCATCCACATTCTTCTCGAAAACCGCTGTGCGCATGGATTCCAGCTTGACGTAAAGAGGATTCTGGTCAACCAATTCCATGA
>NZ_JBVYOK010000026.1:0-67388 GCF_056120445.1 Paenibacillus sp. sgz302115 | reverse complement strand
CTACTCCCACTCAATCGTAGCTGGTGGTTTCGAGGTTACGTCGTACACGATGCGGTTGACGTTTTCCACTTCGTTGACGATGCGGACGGAGATTTTCTCCAGCACATCCCAAGGGATACGTGCCCAGTCGGCGGTCATGCCATCGATAGAGGTTACAGCGCGAATGCCTACGGTGTAGGAATACGTACGTTCGTCACCCATAACGCCCACGCTCTTCATGTTCGGCAGGGCTGTGAAGTATTGCCAAATCTCGCGGTCGAGACCAGCTTTGGCGATTTCCTCCCGCAGGATATAGTCGGAGTCACGCACAATGGCCAGCTTCTCCTCGGTAACCTCGCCAAGTACACGAATGGCAAGTCCCGGACCCGGGAAAGGCTGACGCCAGACGATGGCATGCGGCATACCCAGCTCTTCGCCGAGCTTGCGGACCTCATCCTTGAACAACGTGTTCAAAGGCTCGATCAGGCTGAACTTCATATCTTCCGGCAGTCCGCCGACATTGTGATGCGATTTGATCGTTTGCGCTGTTGCCGTTCCACTCTCTACAATGTCGGTGTATAGCGTGCCTTGGGCCAGGAAAGCGAATTCGCCCAGCTTAGCCGATTCTTCGTCGAAGCAGTAGATGAACTCGTTGCCAATGATTTTGCGCTTTTGTTCGGGATCGGATACACCCGCCAGCTTGTCCAGGAAACGGGCGCGCGCGTCGATTTTCACCACATGAATATCAAATTTGCCCACGAAGGTTTCCATTACACTCTCTGCTTCACCTTTACGCAGCAGGCCGTGGTCGATAAACATACAGGTCAACTGGTCGCCGATGGCCCGGTGAATCAGCATCGCCACAACGGAGGAGTCTACACCGCCGCTGAGTGCGCACAGCACTTTTTTATCTCCGACTTTATCGCGAATATCCTTAACGGCATCCTCGATAAATGATTCCATCGTCCATTTGCCCTCGCAGCCGCAAACCTCATACAGAAAGTTCGAGATCATCTCGTTGCCTTTCAAAGAGTGGCGTACCTCAGGATGGAACTGCACAGCGAAGAAATTGCGGTCCGCGTGGCTCATTGCCGCAATTGGAGCACTCTCGGTACTGGCATCCAGCTTGAACCCGGAAGGAAGCTCCACTACATGGTCGCCGTGGCTCATCCATACGTTCTGACTGCTCTCAAGTCCGGCTGCAAGCACAGCGCCCTGCTCAAAATCAACATTGGCCTTGCCGTATTCCCGCTTGTCCGCACGTTCAACCTTCCCGCCCTGCTGATGGGCCATGAGCTGCATACCGTAGCAGATGCCGAAAATCGGCAGTCCCAAATCATAAATAGCCGGGTCTACATGTGGTGCATCCTCGGCATAAACACTACTTGGTCCTCCGGAGAAAACAATCCCTTTTGGCGAAAGTGCCTTGATCTTCTCAATCGGCGTATTGTACGGCAGAAGCTCACTGTAAACCCCCAGATCCCGAATTCTGCGCGCGATAAGCTGGTTGTACTGTCCCCCGAAATCGAGAACGACGATAATTTCATTTGGCTTGTTCATTACGTGCCTCCCTTGATTATTGGATTCATTATACTCATGGTTAATTCTTACCGTCAAGGAAAGGAGGGCAGCTCAAGGAGATGCTTTTGGTCCTTGCCGGGCGGGGGATGGGACGATTTCAAGAGGGGCGAAAAGGAGGTTCACCAGCTTTTGGAATTGTATGCGTTTCGAATAGGAAGGCGCAGCCTTTTTTCAGTTGGAAAAGCAAAGGATTTTACGCTTAACTCAGCGGAATACTGATAAATTCATTCTCGCGTTTTTCTGAAGGAGCATGACCTGCTCATGTAGTTAAAAATGGAATTTGAACAGCAGGACATTCACCGCACTTGGCGGCGAATACCCTCTGTTCAAGTTAAGCGAAAAGCAATGGTTAGACAGTTGCTGATGAAGGATGCCGGGCAGGGCGGCGCGGGCACGGCGGGTGCAGCAGACGCTGAGCGCGGCGGCGCGGGCGCGGCGGGTGCGGCGGACGCCGGACGGGATGGCGCGGGCACGGCGAGTGCGGCGGATGCCGGACGGGACGGTGCGGGTGCGGCGGGGCTGTTGTACGCCAGGTCTTCCCACTGGCGTACGAACTGCCGGACCGCGGTGCGCAGCCCCGCGTCCTCAATCGCCAGGGAGGCTGCGTACTCCCTGGCTGTCACGCCGGGCGGCGGCGGGCCGTACCGCGCCGCCAGCCCGCGCCAAGCCAGCGCGGCTGCGCGCAGCTGCCGCTCGCGGCTCACGCTGCCGGTGCGGCGCACCGCCGGCAGCAGAGCAAGGCAACGCCGCCAGCGCCAGGCGGCGGCGAGCCCCAGCGCCGCAGCTGCGGCCGGCGCTGGCAAGTGCCCGCCCGCCTGCGGCAGGGCGGGCAGAACGTCCGCGCGCTGCGCAGCGGCGGACACGGGGGCCGCCGCCGGGCCTGCGGCAGCGGCGAGAGCGGCGGTGGGCGTGGGGTCGAAGGGGACCCAGCCCGCGCCGGGAAAGTAAACCTCCACCCAGGCGTGGGCATCGCCCTGGGTGACATTATAGCGCTGCGGCAGGGGATCTGCCGCCAGCGTTCCGGGCCCGTAGCCCTGGACATAACGGGCCGGAATGCCCGCGCTTCGCAGCAGCACGGTCATTGAGGTGGCGAAATGCACGCAGTAGCCTTGCTTTGTTGTGAATAAGAAGTCATCCACAAAATCCGCTCCTGACGGCGGCACCCGCGTCTTCAAGGTGTAGGTGTAGCCGCGCTGCAGATAATCCCTTACAGCGGTGGCGGCATCATAACGGTTGCCTGCTGAAGCTGTAAGCTGCTCGGCCAGGCCGGACACTCTTGCGGGCAGCTCAGCAGGCAACTGCAAATACTGGCTCGTGACCGCGGAAGGATCACCGCCAGAAGCCGCGCGCAGATCAGCCGGATCACTCTCCGGGAGCAGAGAGTCAACGGTATATTCCGCCACTTTGGCGGGGCCTGAAGTCTCCGGGAGCCGGAAGCTGTTCATCTCCGGATTGGTCATTACATAGCCAAGACGGCCCCCGTCTGTCAGCTTAATGGACTCCACATCAACCACAGCTCCCGCGCTGAAAAGCGGCAGGCCGCCGGAGGAGGGAACAGCGAATTGAACCCTCTGAACCACCCTGCGGCCCTCCCCGGCACCGGACTCAATTAAATCCTGACCGGAAACAGGCAAGCCGGTCAGACTAAACGGCATAAGCTCCTCGCCCTCCCTGATCCAGCGGCGTCCGTCATAATAGGCAATGCTCTCCCCCCGCCAGTAGGACGGCTGATTGGTGAAGACGCTAAAAACAGCCTCAGTGCTGGGGGACAGCGGAGCACCAAGCTCAGCGTCTCCTGAACCGTAGCCTGATCTGCCGGACTGAAGCTGAAGCTCCTCAGAGGACTTCGACAGTTCTCCTGCCGCCCAGACCTGGATTTTGTCATAAACCGGCTGCAGTGTGATTGGAACTTCCGGCCGGGAGCCTTGCAGTTGGCCGATAGTCCAGGCTACTGCCGCAATAATGAATGCGGTAGCCAGGGCAAGACCTCCCCAGAGTCCATACGGGAGAGAAGCGGCTCCGGTTCGATCCTTCAAGTGCAGCAGCCTGCTCATGGCCTGCATCCATAGAATCAGCCCCACGGAGACAACCACATCACCGGTCGTATTTACAGCAAAGCCCATATCCAGAGCCATAAGATAGACCAGTGTTACAAGAGTAAACAGCGCCGTGCTGCCTCTGTACAGCGCAAGCTGCTGTACAGAGGTAACCAGCAATCCCCAACCGAGTACAAGGATGAGCAGTCTGCTGTCACCGCTCAGGGAGGATATCCGTCCTGAAAAGAGCAGAGCGGCATCCTCCGGGATTTGTGCAATATACGCTCCCAGCCACCCCGTACCTTCATTGGCAGTGCATGTATAGAGCCAGGTCAGAGCAATCAGCAGGAACTGGCCGGTAAGCTGCAGAACACCCGGAAGCCGGCAGCTCCCCCACAGCAGCAGCACTGCCGCGGAGAACATCAGGATTTCCAGCAGATTGGCCGTATCCGGCACTTTGGCAGACCTGTGCAGTGGCAGCAGCCATTCTACGAACAGGCCAAAAATTGCCAAAGAGAACAGCAAACGATAGTGCAGGGGGATACTGTCCCTGATATCGGCATGGCTGTCCTCTGTGTCGCTCCCATTTTTCCCTGCTGCAAATAGCCCTTCCTGCCCGTTCTTATACTCCTCCCGCACACCTGGTGATTGAATCGGGCTTCCTGCCGTTTCCGGCAGTGCTCTACCGCAGCGTTGATTTCTCAGGACATTCACGGATATCCGCCCCCTTGTAGCTATATGCCGAAGAAATATCGCTCAGGCAATACACCCGCGCACCCAGTCTTGCCAGACTGCCGCTGATTGTATCTGCTGCACGCTTTTTAGGTTCGGATGATGCTGGAGCGGGCCCATCCCAGACATAATACAGCTCGACCTTGACCCCCTGCACGAGGAACCGGGCAAGTGTCCGGGCAGACTCTTCCGTCAGCCGGCCTGTAATGACGGCAACGGTCATTCCCGGAATCCAGCCCCGTGAAGCGTCTTCCAGCAGCCTGCTTAGACTGCGGTCGCCGTCCGGTGCAATTTCCGTGAGCATATCCTGCACCCTGCCGGGGATTTGCCCAAGTCCCTCATGTCTGGCCATGCCTTCCGGCCATCCGCCGCTGAAGAGCTGCACATAGGAACCAGAACGCTCGGCTGACAGCATAAGACCCATAGCTGCAGAAACAGCCCGTTCGAACGCCGGAGGCGCCATGCCACGCTGGCTGCGCGGCGCCAGCGCACCGAAAGGGATTTCATAATCCCCGGGACTATTGGCAAGAACAATGCAGGACATATGCCCTTCTTCCCGCTCCGGCACTCTGCTCTGCAGCGCCCCCTTGCGGGCGCTGCTCTTCCAGTGAATCCGGCTGAGCGGATCACCCGGTGAATACTCGCGGATATCTGCCGCTTCAGCATTGTAATTCCGGTTACGACTGCTGATCATAATGTCTCCAACGATCATACCGCTGTCAGGCACTGCCCCGCCCAGGTACAGCGGTCTGGGCAAAACCTTGAAGCTGTCTTTGCCCTCCGGCTGACAGCCGCCTGTGAACAGGCCGGTCAGCTCTCCCCAGCTTACACTGCACCCGTGAAGCGTATGAATGCCTCTGGGCACCTCCTGCAGCTTATATGAGTAGACAAGTGAACGCCGGAATCCCGGAAAAAGCAATTGCTGATGCACCTCGCCGCCATAGTGGTCGGCGACAATCATCCACGGCAGCGGAATCCCTGCCGAGAAGCTGATCTGTACTTCTACGGTCAAGGTATCTCCCGCCACCGGGCGGAGAGGAGAAATACTGCGGGTAACCTTCACCTGCCGCGGCCCCAGAAGCTGCAGCAGCAGTCCGCCCAGCATAAGAACTCCGCAGGCCGTTAAAAGGAACAGCAGCGATGCTCCTCCCCGCCAGACATACAAGGAGGCGATAACCCCCGCTGTCAGAAGCATTCTCAGCCATTCTCCCAGTGCCGTCCGGCCGCCGGGGATAGGCAAGCTTTTAACATTTTCCGTGCTATTATGATGCTCCCGTTCACACGGCTGTTGCTCCATTAGTGATGATGAGGACAATGGGATACCCTTCCTTTGGTCATAGACTAGCTCCCCTTAACCACCATATTTAAGCGGCGGCCTGGAGCCTGTTACTGTCTATTCTTCCCACCGAAAGGGATACCCAGACATTTAAAAACCTTAAAATTAGTTGATAACCGATTTTATCAGAGCGCCTTGACTCTGCGTTCCTCCCCGGTCACACCGGCCGTCAGCACCGGATGTCCTACAGCCTCCAGCAGACTCCGCAGCGGCACCCACAGCGAGGAGCCGATCATCTGCACCCCGGTATTCCGCTGCTGCTGCCTGCCGTCCGCGAAGGTTACAGTCAGCCGCTTATGCTCCGCATCCGCCATCACCGTCCGGCCGTTCCAGACAATTTTGCCGCTGCGTGTGGCTGTATCCCAGCTTACCTGCCCTCCCAGCCGTTCGACCGCCGCACGCAGCGGAACCTTATATTGCCCCCCGCTGATCTGGTATTCTCCCGGCTGCAGCTTTGTTTCCAGCATACCGACCTCCAGCGCGAGCGGCTTGCCGGGTGCAAAAAGCCTGCTGTTCGGAATAATATTCGCAGCAATCCAGGCTTTGGACGGCTTGATCCGGCCAGCCGCTGCTGCTTTGGCAGAAACTCTGAACTGTACCGGCTGCACCTCCTCATTCAGTACACCAAAAGCATACCCGGCTGCCTTGTATCGCCCGATAATCTCCGGCAGCGCCTTGGCGCTTTGCTCATGGCCTCCTCCGTCATGTAGCAGCAGAATCACCTCTGAGGCGCTTAAGTTTGCGGTGGAATCCCTTAAAATATCTGCGGCAGGTACTCCCCGGCGTCTGGAATCACCGCTGTCCGCCGTCCAATCCACCACCGAATAGCCCGCCTGCTTAAGCAGATAGAAATATGTACCGTCAAAGTGCCCGAACGTCCCACCCGGGGCACGCACAAGCTGCGGGCGGACGCCGGTAATTCCCCGGACGATCTCTTCGGTTTGCTTGATTTGAGTCCAAAACTCCGTAAACCTGCTATATAAATCATGGTAATTGTGATTATAGGAATGATTGCCGATAGCGTGGCCCTGCTCCCATATGGCATTAATCAGCTCCGGGCGGCTTTTGGCCTGCTCCCCAAGCACGAAAAAGGTCGCCTTGACCCCCTGCTGGCGCAGAATTTCCAGAACCTTTGAAGTGATACTGCTCGGGCCGTCGTCAAATGTTAAGTAGACCGTTTTTTGCTTCTTTTTAGCCGGAAGGGCCAAACCCGCTGGAGCCTTGGAAGATGATACCGCAGTAGACTTTGCCACTGTCTGCGGACTGCGGTCCATGCTGAGCATTACGGAAGCTGAAGCGGAGTCTTGCGGAGACTGCAGCTTACCGAAAGCCGGGGAGGCCGCGGGCAAATCTTGCTTCACAGCAGCAGGGCGATTATTCTTAGAGAGTGCGGGTATTACAAACCATATAACTGCCATAGCAAGCAACCCGCAGATGAACATCCGGCGGATATGAATTTTTTGGCTACTCTTCATCTTCTCTACCTCCAGCATTCTACTCGCGCTTTATGCGCCTTTTGGTAGATTGTATGAAGACAAGCCCCGAAATAGAATTAGGCATTTTTGCCTTTGGAGAGTGAACAACATATGGAAATGCTGAAATGGATCGAGGAATTGTTCGCCAGCTATGGCTATAGTGTGCTGTTTTTTGGACTCCTGCTGGAGTTCGTTGCTCTGCCTTTTCCCGGCGAGACTACAATGGCTTTTGCGGGGTTTCTTTCCTATACCGGCAGACTTGATTTTATCCCGCTGATTGCCGTAGCTTTTGCCGGAACTACAATCGGAATGACCGTCACCTATTTCATCGGCCTCAAGGCCGGATTGCCTTTTATTCAGCGTTATGGCAAATGGTTTCTGTTCTCCCCGGCCAAACTGGAGAAAACACAGCGCTGGTTCGAGCGGTACGGCAGCATCCTCGTTTCCATCGGCTACTTCATCCCGGGCGTGCGCCATTTTACCGGTTACTTCTCAGGCATCATCGCCCTGCCGTTTCGCAAGTTCGCTATGTACGCCTACAGCGGCGCTTTGCTCTGGGTAGTGCTCTTTCTCGGCATCGGAAAAGTATTCGGCCCGCAGTGGATGGGCATCTTCCACCTGTTCGAGCTTTACGCCCTCTGGATCATCTCAGGCATCGCAGCCATTGCTCTGCTGATCCTCCTGTACCGTTACCGTCATCCCATCCGCTCCCGGCTGCTCCGGCGCAAAGCAGGCATGAAGGCTAAGGTAAAAGAAACCTCCAAGTAACACTGAAGTTATTCCGAATATACCCGAACTATAGGCGCCGGACCTTCTTCCATCTGCTGCGCGCAAAAACATATCCCGCAAGCAGCAGAGATACTCCGGCGAAACCGGCACCGCCCGCAAACCCCAGCGTTCTGGGTTCCACCAGATCTAGCAGCCAGCCTGCACCGAACATAGATAAGCCGATCAGCGAACCGCTCACCGCCGACAGCATTCCGAACACAACCGGCTGCTGCTCAGGCGGTGTCTCCCGCATCACAAGCGTGTCTAGGCAGGTATTGCCGATCCCCCCGCATAGCGACAGCAGAATATAGAGTACAAAAGCCACCCCAAAATAGCTGCTTGCACTGATACTCATAAGCATAATCCCTTCACACAGCAACCCGGCCAGCGCTGCCGCAAGAAGTCTCCGCTTCACCAGCCGTCCGGCAAAAAAGCTGAGGCTAAGCCCAATGCCTAGTGCGGCATAGAAGGCTCCCACCCCAATATCTCCGGCATGAAACACCTGCACGGCGTACACACTGATCAGCACATTGTCCCAGCCATTGATAATCGGCACCAGCAGCTCATAGGCAATAACGATCTGCAGCGCCAGACTTCCGCCCACCAGGAGCTTCAGCGTCCGCCAGCGCCCTGTTTTTTTGATCTTGCTCCCCTTTAATTCCTCCTCTCCGTCAGTCAGGGGTACATCTTGCCCGTCTGTGCTCTCTACATTCTGAGGAAAGTGAATGCCCCAAATCAGCAGAGCCGCAACCAGGAAAGAGGCCGCATTCATGATAAAAGCCATATCCGGCCCCCACCACAACGACACGACACCGCCGGTAAAGGCCCCAAGTATAAGCACACAGCCAGTCATCAGCTGCTCCAGACTGTTAATTCTGAGCAAGGAATCCGGAGCGGCCAGCAGCGGGATGGCAGATTTGCGCACCGGACTATAAATTGCCTCACCCGCCGCCATGATCAAGCTTCCTGCATAAAGCAACCACAATTTGTTCTCCCCATCCACCCACAGAAAAGACAGTGCCACCGGAACACGCAGCAGATCGACGGTCATCATAATGGCTTTGCGCGGCAGCCTGCTTGCCAGCATTCCGCCCAGCGGGGCCATGAACAGATATGGCAGCACTCTCACACCCAGTGATATTCCGACCGCCATCCCCGATCCGGTCACCTTCAGCACCAGCGCCAGCATGGCAATACTGCTGAACCGGTCGCCAATCCCATTGACGAGCCCGGCCGCGAACAGCCTTGAATACCCCCTATAATCTCGCTTAACAACTGTACATGAACTTTTGTTCACAGCATTAATCCTCACATTCTTATTAAATAATTATCTAATTAGATATTAATCGAATAATAGGTATATCGCAAGACTTTATTTTTTTGACTCCACGTGCAATATTAGGATAATGGATAAGCGTATAATTCCCGGGAAAGAAGGAAGCCACTTTGAAAATAGACCGTTTGCTCTCCATCGTCATTCTGCTGATGAACCGGCCCCTTGTTCAAGCCAAGGAGCTGGCTGATATGTTCGAAGTCTCTGTCCGCACCATCTACCGCGATATCGACAGCATCAATGGGGCAGGCATTCCTGTCGTCACCTATCAGGGGGCAAATGGCGGCATTGGCCTTATGGAGGGATACCGTCTGGACCGCAATCTGCTTACGGAGCGCGAGCTGGCTGAGATTTTCACCGCTTTGCAGAGCGTCTCCTCTTACGGAGGCAGCGGGAACAACCTGCTCATGGAAAAAATCAGCAGTGTGATCCCTCCCTCCCAGACCGATGCCTTCCGCAGCAAAACCAGCCATTTGATTGTAGATTTCTCCCCCTGGGGGCTGCAGGGGCCGCTGGAGGAACGTCTGTCCCTCCTGAAGGAGGCGCTGGAGGAAACAGCTGCTGTCAGCTTTGATTATGTCAACGCAGACGGCAATATAAGCCATCGGCTGGTTGAGCCCTACACTCTCGTGCATAAAGGAGCGGCATGGTATTTATACGGCTACTGCACACAGCGCCAGGATTTCCGGCTCTTTAAGCTGCTCCGCATGCGAACGCTGGTCAAGGAGATGCAGAAATATAACAGGCGGGAGATTCCGGTGAAGGACCTGCCTTGGGGTGAAGGATGGAAGGATGCCGTGAACCTGCTGCCGGTTGTCCTGCATTTTTCAGCAGAGGGCAGGCATCTTGCGGAGGATCACTTTGATTCTGAGGAGCTTCAGCCCGATGGCTGCGGCGGTTACACCGTTAAGCTGAATTATCCGGAAAACGGCTGGCTGTATGGATTTTTGCTGAGCTTCGGGACAATGGTTGAGGTGCTGGAGCCGGAGCATATCCGCTGCAGGCTTGGAGAAATAGCGGCGGGGATTGCTGCAAAATATAACAGCCATACATAATAACCTGAACGAATGCTGTCAGGTTTACTATTTTATAATGGACAGGAGTGTGCGGGGGACGAAGCCTCCTCCAAAAAATAAAGGAGCGTGTGTGCAAATGGAAACAGCAGCATCGCATCAGAACGAGATTCATTACTGTCAAAGCTGTGGAATGCCTATGCCTGAAGCGGGGATGCAGGGCAGTGACCGGGAAGGTAATAAAACAACAGAATATTGCGTGTACTGTTACGAAGGCGGGGAATTCAAGCAGCCGGATATTACTCTGGAGGGAATGACCGATCTATGCGCCGGATTCATGGTCGAAGAAGGCATGGACGAAGCCGCCGCGCGTAAAATGCTGGCGGACTCCCTGCCGCGGCTGAAACGCTGGAGCACAGTAACCGAAGCTCAATAAGAAGCGGGGCAGATCTGTATCAGTTGAACTAAAGAAAGTATAACAAGGGCAGAAGTGACGGAGGGGAAGTTTGGAACTGAAGGAGCGAACGCGACCGCCTGAGAGCTTTCCGTAGGAAAGCTGGCCGTATGATTAGGCTGTCTGCTGATTTCCACCGCGAAGGGCGGTAACAATCAAGAAATCTGCAGACAACAGCGGCCGGAAGTCCAAACATTCCCCGCAGTTACGACCAGCCCCATTATGAAAAAATCTACAGTTCAACTGGTTTTGCAGCAGCTATCAACAAAAAGGACTAACCATGCGCGCTGAATGAGAAGGCGGCAGGATAGTCCTTTTTTAACAGAATCCGTTCTTAAATCAATTCAATGCTTAAGCTTGCTGCGATTTGACTAGTTGCGGCTGTTCGGGCTTCACAGGCTCAGCCTCCTCTGTCTTCAGAAAGTCCGCCTGCGGCGAGGTCTTCTTGATGAACAAAGCCAGCACCAAGGCTACAACTGTAACCCAGGTGGCTACGGTAAACGAATGGGTAATCCCGTTAATTGTCGCTTCCTGTGTTAGCTTCAGCATGCCTGCCTTGTCAGTCTGCGATACAGCGCCGCTCATCACGGCATCTGTAATTACGCTCTTCGTCCGGTTGGTCATCAGGCTGACGAACAGCGCCATCCCGAGTGCTCCACCTACCGTCCGCAGTGTGTTGGACATTGCCGTACCATGCGATGCCAAACGCTGCGGAAGTTGGTTCAGACCGGCGGTTACAATCGGCATCATCAGCATGGACATCCCGAACATCCGCGCTGTATATGTCAGGATCAGATGAGTATACGTGGTGGAGTCGGTAATTTGGCTGAACTCCCAGGTGGTAACGGTAGTGATGATCAGGCCGATGACGGACAGCCATCTTGCTCCGATTTTATCAAAAATAATCCCTGTGATCGGAGACATTACGCCCATCAGAATCGCACCCGGCAGCAGCATAAGTCCAGATTCCACCGGTGTGAATCCGCGGATGGTCTGCAAATAGATCGGAAGCAGAATCATGCCGGAATACAGCGCCATCGTAACAATAATGTTGATCACTGTGGTGAGTGAATACATGTTATACCGGAAAATACGGAATTCCAGCAGCGGATTGTCATGAGTAAGCTCACGCCATACAAACAAGGCCAAAGCTACAACCCCCAAGATCAGACAGCTATACACAGTCGCGCTGTTCCAGCCGTCCGTACCGGCGTCACTGAAGCCATACAGCAGACCGCCAAAGCCGAGGGTTGATAGGACAATCCCCATCTTATCCAGCTTGGGTGAGGTTAACTTGCCGACATTCTGCATCGTCTTCATGCCAAGCAGTGTAGAGAGAACCGCCAGCGGAAGCACGATATAGAACAGTACCCGCCAGGAATAATGCTGAACAACCCAACCGGACAGCGTAGGGCCGACAGCCGGGGCAAAAATCATCGCTACCGCCATAAGCCCCATGGCTTTGCCGCGCTCTTCAATCGGGAAGATACGCAGGAACACAATGTTCATCAGCGGCATCAGAATGCCGGCGCCGACAGCCTGAATGACTCTGCCGACCATAATCATTTCAAACCCGGTACCTATGGCACAGACCAAGGTCCCGATAGAAAAAAGGATCATTGCAGTTGTAAACAGTTGGCGGGTTGTAAATTTCTCCACCAGATAGGCGCTGAGTGGAATGAGCACGCCGTTGACCAGCATGAATCCCGTTGTCAGCCATTGCGCCGTATTGGCGGCGATGCTCAGGTCCTCCATCATTTTCGGCAGCGCCACGTTCATCAGCGTCTGATTGAGCAGCGCCACGAATGCCCCGATCAAGAGCGCCGCAATGATTGGACCCCTGCGTATCGTCTTGGCCGGCGCGGCGGCATTTGCGTTAATTGTACTCATAGCTTTTTATTGTCTCTCCCTTGCTCCAAAATTTTAATGATGTCCCCATGCAGTCGCAGCAGCTCTTGGGCATCCTCTGCAGATAAATTCGATAATGGCTCCAGATGGCTTCTGAGCGCCTGTTTGCTTCGCACCCTGATGTCCCTGCCTTTGTCGGTCATGGCCAGCTTAAATATACGTTTGTCGCTCTCTGAGCGTTGTCTGGTAATCAGTCCGGCCTTCACCATCCGGTCAACTACACCGCTCGCGGCGCTGTTCCCTAAGTGCAGCAGGTCCGCAAGCTCCGTGATTCCCACATCGGGGTGTGCCTCCAATTTGCGCAAGACCATTAACTGGGTCGATGTAACGCCCAGCTCTTCTGCATCCTTCCACATAAGCTGTTGAAAATTATGAATGATGCAGCGGAATGAAGAAAAGATATCATCCAATTGCCGCTCTTTATCCTCCAACATTCATCATCTCCGTATACTGATTAATATTTCGTATGCGAACTATTTTACTATTTACGTATTTATGCGTCAAGGAGTTTGCAGAAATTTTCTGAAACATGGGATTTGGCCCATCATCTTAGTGTGGACTTCCTCCTTGTGACAGACTCTTCTAAAAATCATCCAGCTTTGGGGAATTTTTTATATAATCAAATTATTATAGCGAAAGCGGTGAAAAGCATGGATCAAGAAGCACGCAAGACCTGGAATGCGAAACATAAGCAATTAACAGGAATAATTACAAAACCGGAAGAGCACGCTAATGCAGTGGCGCTGTTCCTGGAGCAGCATGCCCGCCTGTACGCTTCAGACGGAAGCGATGTGCAGCAGCCGACCTATGAGGACGAATTGCTGCGGGAGCTGAGCGAGCAAACCATGCGCAGTTATCCGGTACATACGCCTGACAGCCGCAATTCGGTTGTGTGGCATCTTTGGCACAGCGCACGTATTGAGGACATCACGATGAACCTCCTCGTCGCTGATGGAGAGCAGGTTCTGCTGTCAGAGCAATATGCAGACAAGCTGCACATCCCTTTTCACCACTCGGGAAACGGCATGGAGGAGCAGGAAATCGCCGAGCTCAGCTCTGGCATCCAAATTGATGCACTGCTCGCCTACCGGAAGGATGTTGCAGCCAGAACACGCTCTATCATCGCTGCACTGCTTCCCGGACAATTCCGGATCAAGCCCGGTCCTGCACAGATCCGCAGAATCACCGAAGAAGGCGCAGTCAAAGCCTCGGAGCAATGGCTCATAGATTACTGGGGAGGGAAAACCATCGCAGGTCTGGTCCTGATGCCGGCCACCAGGCATAATTTTGTCCACTTGAACAAAGCGATGCGCATCAAGCAAAAGCTGCAGAAATAACCTGCTCCCAAAAAAGAGCGTACCCCTTAACAGCTTAGGGTACGCTCTTCCTATACAAAATAAATGCTACAGCCCGTTTTCGATGCTTCCCGCCACAACAGGCTTTAGTTTGCTGCCCGTTTTTGCTTTTACGGGAGCAGGCTGCTCTTTACTCTCCAGTCCGCTGGCAATCGACATCATCAGCTTGATCCGGTTCGCCTGGTTCACTACGCTGACTCCGGCATCGTAATCTATGGCGGCAATATTGGCGCCGGGATACAGCTCCTTCAGCCCTTTTATCATTCCCCGGCCGGTAATATGGTTCGGCAGACAGGCGAATGGCTGAATACAAGCAATATTATTGACCCCGTTATCCAGCAGGTCCATCATTTCCGCCGTCAGGAACCAGCCTTCCCCCATCTGATTCCCCACGGACACAAGACGGCTGGCCTTCTCGGCCAATCCGTAAATATTCTCACGGCCTTTGGCCAGCCCGGCTTCCACAAGCGCCGTCTTAACCGGTCTGCGGTAGATTTCCAGATAGGAGATCAGCATCGGATTAAGGTAGCCCAGCTTTTTGCTTTTGCCGAATTGCTCGGCTTTGTAGATTGGGTTGTAGACGCAATAAAAGATGAAATCCAAGAAATCCGGCATCACCGCTTCGCCGCCCTCCGCCTCAATCATCTCGATGATGCGGTTGTTGGCGTCCGGATGGAATTTGATCAGAATTTCCCCTACTATCCCCACTCGCGGCTTAGTGGGCTTCGTCACCGGCAGTTGACTGAATTCAGCGACGATCTCGCGGGTCAGCCGCTTGTATTCCCGGAATGAAAAGGTCGACAGACTCGATTTGCAGCGCTCCATGCCTTTACGGAACAGGGCCTCTGTGCTTCCCGGAATGACCTCGTACGGTCTGAAGCGGTGCAACAGACGCATCATCAGGTCGCCGTAGCACACAGCGGCAATCAGCCGGTTAGCCAGCTTAAGGCTAATGCGGAAACCCGGCTGGTTCTCCATACCGGAGGCATTCAGCGAAATCACCGGAATCTGCCCCAGACCGGAATCCTTCAGCGCTTTGCGCAGCAGTGAAATATAGTTGGTCGCACGGCAGCCTCCGCCCGTCTGCGACATGATTACAGCGGTGCGGTCCGGATCATAATCGCCGCTCTTCAGCGCTGACAGCATCTGCCCGATGGTGACAATCGCCGGATAGCAGGCATCATTATTCACATATCTGAGACCTTCCTCCGTCTCCTGCGGTCCGGTGCTTTCCAGAATCTTGAGGCGGTATCCGGCATCACGGAAGACCCGCTCGAACAACTCAAAATGGATCGGCGACATCTGCGGCGCAAGAATCGTGTACGTATCCTTCATTTCCTTCGTGAACGGCACATTGGCCTGGGTCTTATACAGGAGCTGAGGCTGAACGTTGCCTTTCTCCCGCTCGCGCATTGCGGCGAGCAGCGAGCGCAGGCGGATGCGTGCCGCACCGAGGTTGCTGATCTCATCAATCTTGATCAGGGTATACACCTTGTTGTTGCGCTCCATGATCTCCTGAACCGCATCGCACGTAATCGCATCAATGCCGCATCCGAAGGAGGTAAGCTGCACCAGCTCCAGATCGTTTCTGCTGGCGGCCAGACGCGCCGCGCGGTACATCCGGGCATGGTAGGTCCACTGATTGACCACCGCCACGTCACCTTCACTGCGGTCCAGATGGCAGACTGCATCCTCCGTCAGCACAGCCAGCCCCATGCCGGTAATCATCTCTGCGATGCCGTGGTTGATCTCCGGGTCGGCATGATAGGGATGTCCGCAGAGCAGAATGCCCTTGGTATCACTGTGTGTAAGGAACTCTAGCGTCTCTTCGCCCTTGGTCCGCAGATCATATTTAGCGTTCTCGGCTTCCACAAGTCCTGCCTGCACTGCAGCAGCGATCTCTTCCTTGGGGATATCCGCGAAGGTCTTCACCAGAACCCGGGTCAGCGCCGGAATATCGTCGAAGGTCAGAAACGGGCTGACCAGCGGAATACCCTTTTCCTTCAGTCCGTCCATATTGTTGCGGATTACTTCGGGATAAGAAGCCACGACCGGACAGTTGAAATGATTCTGTGCCGCGTCATCTTCCTTTTTCTCATATACGACCGCCGGATAAAAGATAAAATCGACGTTTTTGCCGAGCAGATTCTGCACATGCCCGTGGGCCATCTTCGCCGGATAGCAGATGGATTCCGAAGGAATGGTATCCATTCCGCTCTCGAAGAGCTTCTTGCTCGACTTCGGGGACAGCACGGTCCGGAAACGCAGTGCGGTAAAGAAGGTATGCCAGAACGGATAGTTCTCGAACATGTTCATAGTCCGCGGAATGCCGACCGTTCCCCGCTCCGCCTGCTCCTCAGGCAGTCCCTCATAATCAAAGAACCGCTCATATTTATACTGCATCAGGTTCGGCAGACTGTTCTTCTCTTTCTTGCCTCCCGCCCCGCGCTCACAACGGTTGCCGGTAACGTGAAAGCTCTTGTCCGGGAACCGGCTGATCGTCAGTGCGCAGTTGTTGCCGCAGCGGCCGCAGCGGCCCGGTGATACCTCATATTTGAAGGCTTCCAGCTCTTCAGGACTGAGGAGGGTGCTGCGGCCGTCAAGTCCTGCATGCTCTCTGGCGATCAGCGCGCAGCCGTAAGCTCCCATCACGCCGGCAATATCCGGTCTGACCACGGTTCTGCCAGTCAACAGCTCGAAGGCCCGGAGTACCGCTTCGTTATAGAACGTCCCGCCCTGCACAATAATGTTGCGCCCCAGATCCTCGGGATTGCGGATTTTGATCACCTTTTGCAGCGCATTCTTGATGACGGAATAGGCCAGCCCAGCCGAGAGGTCAGCCAGAGAAGCCCCTTCCTTCTGCACCTGCTTCACCTTGGAATTCATGAACACCGTACAGCGCGAGCCCAGATTGACAGGTCCCGTGGATTCCAGTGCTGCTGCGGCAAATTCCCCGATCCCGAGCTCCAGCGCGGAGGCAAAGCTCTCCAGAAAGGAGCCGCAGCCCGCCGAGCAGGCCTCATTCAGCATCAGGCTGTCGATGGCTCCGCCCCGGATTTTGATGCACTTCATGTCCTGGCCGCCGATATCGAGGATGAAATCAACCTCCGGCATGAATTTAGAGGCTGCCTTGTAGTGGGCCACCGTCTCCACTTCACCGCCGTCTGTACGCAGCGCCGCCTTCACCAAGCCTTCACCGTAACCGGTTGCGTAAGCTCCGGCGATGTGGCAGCCCTCCGGCAGTATGCGGTAAATCTCCTTCAGGGCATCGCTGACCGACTGCAGCGGATTGCCTTTGTTGCTTCCATAAAAGGTATAGAGAATTTCATCCGCTGATCCGGTAATGACCAGCTTCGTCGTTGTGGACCCGGCATCAATGCCCAGATAGCAAGGTCCTTTGTATGTAGAAAGTTCTGACCGGGGAGCTGAAGCCTGGGCATGGCGCTGACGGAACTGCGCAAGCTCCTCCGGCGATGCGAACAGCGGCTTCAGCTCGGCATCCTCGGCGCGGTCGGCTCTGAAATCCACGGCGGCAATCCGCGCCAGCCAGCCGGACAACGGCAGCACCAGCGGGTCCTTCTGCGACAGCGCCGACCCAATCGCCACGAAATACTGTGAGCGCTCAGGGAACAGAATCTCGCCTTCCTTAAGCCCAAGCGTCTCGGCAAAACGCTCCCGCAGCGCAGGCAGGAAGGTGAGCGGCCCGCCAAGGAAGGCTACGCGCCCCCGGATCGGGCGGCCGCAGGCCAGTCCGCTGATTGTCTGGTTGACGATGCTCTGAAAAATCGAAGCCGCCACATCTTCGCGGCGGGCGCCTTCGTTGAGCAGCGGCTGCACATCGCTCTTGGCAAATACGCCACAGCGCGATGCGATAGGGTATATTCGTTCATGCTGCTCCGCCAGGGCGTTCAGCCCCGCCGGGTCCGTCTGCAGCAGGGAAGCCATCTGGTCGATGAACGCTCCCGTGCCCCCGGCACAGGCTGTATTCATCCGCTGCTCGATGCCGCCGCTGAGATAAATAATCTTAGCATCCTCGCCCCCCAGCTCAATGGCTGTATCACACTGCGGGATCAGCGAGCTGATCGCTTTGGTGCAGGCAATCACCTCCTGAACGAAGGGCACTTCGCCCAGCTTTGAGAGCGACAAACCCGAGGAACCGCTTACAGTCAGTGCTGCTTCGCTATCCGGGAACCTGTCACGTACATCCGACAGGAGGGATAGCGCTGCTTTTTTTATATCGCTATAATGTCTCACATAATCCTGATATACAATCGTATCGCGTTCCATAACAACCAATTTGGCCGTAGTTGATCCGACATCCAGCCCAATGCGCAGCATCATCATGTATTTATCACCATGCCTTGCTCCAAATTTGAAGTAATATGAGGCAACTATATCATGAGAGCGCCTTATGAAGGCTGTTAAAAATGTAACAGACATTTACAATTATTTACTAGCATACTTAATTATTTCATGATTTCTTCTAATACCGCTTCGACATGTCCCTTGACCCGTACCTTCCGCCATTCTTTGACCAGGATGCCCTGTTCATCAATGAGAAAGGTGGAGCGCACAATGCCCATAAATTCTCTGCCGTACAGCTTCTTGAGCTGCCAGACTCCAAATAACTCACTTATGGTATGCTCTTCATCCGATAGCAGCGGAAACGGCAGACTGTTCTTGGCAATGAACTTCTTATGAGAAGCCAGACTATCGGGGCTGATTCCCAGCAGAACCGCATTTCCCCGGGCAATCGGGTCCTCGGCGTCACGGAATTCACAAGCCTCCTGCGTGCAGGCAGGGGTCATATTTTTGGGATAGAAATATAGCAGCACTTTGCGGCCCCGGTAATCACTTAAGCTGATATTCTGCCCGGTTGAAGCGGGAAGGGTGAAATCCGGCACCTTTTGTCCGATTGTTAGTTCATTCATGTTCAGGTCCACTCCTAAAATTTATGGTTAAATATTCCGAAATTGCTTGTATACCTAAAAGAAATTATAATGTAGAGAATGTGAATCGGAAAGGAAGAACGAAATGCCACCAAGAAAGAAACGGCACGCAAAAGCCGGCAAGTCAAAGAAGAAGCCGCTGCTCTGGACTCTTGCAATCATACTTCTCCTGATTATCGGCGGGGCTGTTTATTATTTTACCTCCATCTACAATCAGCTCGACAACCTGCATAAGACCGGCGAAGACTCGCCGTTTGCAGCAGTCCCCTCTCCTTCTGCCGAAGTGGTTCAGCCACCTAAATGGGAAGGCACGGAGCCAGTGAACATCCTGCTTATGGGTGTAGATGCGCGCGGGGTGAAGAAGGGCGAAGTGCCACGCTCCGATACGATGCTGGTCGCCTCCCTTGATCCTGTTAAAAAGAAATTCTTTGTTTTCTCTATTCTCCGTGATACCTATGTAGATATTCCTCAGCATGGCAAGGAACGTATCAATACGGCGATTACCCACGGACCCGAGACGGCGATGCAGACGGTCAGCGACCTGCTCGGCATTCCGATTCAATATTATGTCTATACCGATTTCCAGGGCTTCATCAAGCTTGTAGATGCGGTCGGCGGCGTCGATTACGATGTCGAGAAGGACATGGTCTACAAGACGAAGGCTGATGGACCGGAATATGACATTGATCTGAAAAAAGGCTTCCAGCATCTCGACGGCAATAAGGCGCTGCAATATGTGCGTTTCCGTCACGATGCCACTTCCGACTTCACCCGGACGGAACGCCAGCGCGGCTTCCTCAAGGCTGTAGCGGACAAAGTGATCAGCACAACCTCTATCATCAAGCTGCCAAGCATCCTGTCCCAGGTTACTCCTTTTATTGATACCAACCTGAAGGTCGATGATATGTGGAAGCTGGCTACCGTCGGCTACGACAGCTCTATGGGCGGCAGTGAACAGATTCCGCCGATGGATCTGCTCACCGAAGAGAAGACAAAAGGCGGCTCCGCTGTCATCGGCATCAGCAGCGAAGATAAGCTGAAGCAATTTGTGCAAGACACAATGACTGCCCCTGAGCCCTCGCCTTCACCGGAGGCTTCTCCAGGCAACAGCCCTTCCGCAAGCGCCGGCAGCAAATAGGGCAATAAAACAACAATCTACCCATGCTAGGCATAAGGGCGGGCGAACAGCGGAACTTTCCGCGGTTCGCCCTTTCCCTTGCGCCGGCATAATAGAAAGAAAGGATGATTAATTATGAACCGTACCACATCTGAACATCTGTATGAAGAAGCCCTGCAGCATATCGTCGGAGGCGTCAACAGTCCCTCCCGTTCTTTCAAAGCCGTTGGCGGCGGCGCTCCGGTCTTCATGAAACGCGCCGGCGGCTCCCGCTTCTGGGACGAAGACGGCAATGAATACATAGATTATTTGGCCGCCTATGGACCGATCATTACCGGCCATGCCCATCCTCATATTACAGCCGCGATTACCAAGGCGGCAGAGAAGGGCCTGCTGTACGGTACTCCCACCCAGCTTGAGATTAAGCTGGCGAAGATGCTGAAAGAGGCTATCCCGTCAATGGATAAAGTACGCTTCGTCAATTCCGGCACAGAGGCCGTCATGACCACGATCCGTGTAGCCCGTGCGTACACGAAGCGCAGCAAGATCGTAAAATTTGCCGGCTGCTACCACGGCCATTCCGACCTTGTGTTGGTGGCTGCAGGCTCTGGCCCGTCCACCCTTGGCATACCGGACAGCGCCGGTGTACCGGCCAGCATCGCCCAAGAGGTTATTACAGTTCCCTTCAATGATCTGGACGCGCTGCGTGAAGCACTCAGCAAATGGGGCGACGATGTGGCTGCGGTGATGGTGGAGCCGATTGTCGGCAACTTCGGCATGGTTATGCCAAAAGCCGGCTTCCTGGAAGGGCTGTGCAAGCAGGCACATGACAATGGTTCACTGGTTATTTACGACGAAGTCATTACCGCATTCCGCTTCCATTACGGCTCTACGCAAACCTATGCCTTGCTGCAAAATCATGAAGAGATTATCCCTGACCTGACGGCGCTTGGCAAAATCATCGGCGGCGGCCTGCCGATTGGCGCTTACGGCGGCCGCAAGCATATCATGGAGCAGGTTGCTCCGCTCGGCCCTGCTTATCAGGCCGGTACAATGGCGGGCAATCCCGCTTCCATCTCCGCGGGCATCGCCTGCCTGGAGGTGCTTGCCGCCGAAGGCGTCTACGACGAGATGGAACGGCTGGCCATCCGTCTGACCGAAGGGCTGCAGGCATCCGCTGACCGTCATGGCATCCCAATGACGATCAACCGTATCCGCGGCGCGTTCTCCACCCATTTCTGCAAGCATCCGGTGACCAATTACGATGAAGCGCAGGATACAGACGGCGAGCTGTTCGCCAGCTTCTTCCGCCATATGCTGAACCGCGGCATTAACCTGGCCCCGTCCAAGTATGAAGCCTGGTTCCTGACCACGGCGCATACCGATGCCGATATCGACGCCACGCTGGCAGCGGCAGAGGCTTCGTTCGAGGCTATGGCGGCAGAGAGATAATATTGCTGCCTATAGAAAATCAAACCCACTGCGTTGTTTGCGCAGTGGGTTATTTTTATTGCTGCAAAAGGTGTAAACTGATGCTGTACAAGTTTTTCATATTTGTGCTTAGTCGTAACTGCGGGGAATGTTTGGACCTTCCCTCCGTCACTTCTGCCCTTTTTATTCTTTTTTCAAGTTCAACTTATCTACAGCCCCAATCCGTTATTGAAAATCAACCGGCTTGTCCAATATAACTTCTTCTAACCGGGGCCGTATGAAGCTGCTGCTGCCGGGCACCAGTGAGAAGCTAACGTTGCTCAGGTCTTCCGGAAGTGGCGGGGAGACCATAAACTGCAGTTGAAGATGCGCGCCTCCGCCTCGCGCACCATGTTCAGCAATCTCGTAATCGGTATCACCCTGAACCGCAAGGGTAAGCTCTGGCTGAATGTTTACAGCAAGCACTGTCTCTTTCATATACTTAATTTCCAGCGTGACGATACTAAGCTTCTCATGCTGTATGGCATGGGTCAGGGTGTATTCGGCATCCCCTTCCAGCGTAGTTTTCATAATCGGCAGCACGCCGATCACAGCGCCAAGCTCATCCCAGAAGCGCCGTCTTGGCCGTGCCTCATTCAGATTGCTCAGAATAAACGTGATCTCAGCAACCTCAAGCCCAAATTCAGCAGCCCACTGCTCTATGGTTTCCATTTCCGGAAAAAGCCCTTTTCCTCCCGCAACGGCCTTGCGCTGCCGGAACAGTTCCAGAATTTGTGCATCAATCTGTTTCGCTTCATCATTATACTCATTGGTTATACCCCTAATCGGCATTCTTGCCCAATTCATTGTGCTACTCCCTCCCTTTATCCATATCATTCGCACCAGCACTAATAGTATAGCATTATTTTCCATATACAAGAAAAACCTGTCCAAGACAGAAAAAAGCCGTCATCCCCTATTGGAGACACGGCTTATGCAATACAACATTAACTTTAATCGCTCTTCTTATCGTAGAGGCTGCGGATCTCCACACCCTGGGGAAGCTTGAACGGGTTCTCCTGATTAATCCGGTCGTAGAACATGATTCCGTCCAAATGGTCCATTTCATGCTGGATCACAATGGCCTGATAGCCCTTGAATTTCATGACGACCTCCTTGCCGCTTATATCATAGCCCTTCACCTTTACCGATTCATACCTTGGCACAAAGCCATGCACCGGACGGTCAACGGACAGGCAGCCCTCGCTCTCCGGCAGATATACCATTGCGAGTGAATGGCTGATGATCTTGGGATTAACCCAGGCATGCTCCACCGTTCTTCCCTTCTCATCCTTCAGGTACATCACAAACATCCGCTGCTGAAGCCCGACCTGATTCGCCGACAAACCCACGCCGGAGCGCAGCTTGTATTTGGCAGAAAGCTCCACGTCCTGGCTATTCTTCAAAAACTGCATCATACACTGCAGGGCCTCTTGATCCTCCGCCTGTAGCGGAAGCTGTACCGGCTCCGTTACAGTGCGCAGCACAGGATCGCCCTCCCGTACAATGTCATCCATTGTGATGATATATTCTGTATTATATTTTGCGCTAGACAACAACCTTCATCCACCTTTATGCCGTACGGGCTGAATTTAATTTTATCTAAATATATATAAGTTGAACTATAGATTTCATATTGGGGTCTGGTCGTAACTGCGGGGAATGTTTGGACTTCCGGCCGCTGTTATGATTGAATTTCCTGATTTAAACCGCTGATCGCAGTAGAAATTCAATCATAAAGGTGGACGCGTTCGCTCCGTAAGTATCCAAACTTCCCCTCCGTCACTTCCGCCCTTTATATTTTCTTTAGTTCAACTTATATAGCTTATGTGCGTTTATGGATTTATGAAAGCCGTCCGCAGCTTGCTGCTGTAATTCACATCAAATCCAAGTCCGGTAGCGAGCGCGCCAAGCGGCAAATAGGTCTTCTCCTCTTTGCCAACCTTTTGCAGGAAAGCCGGTGTATCAATCGCCACAGCCTTTCCATCTACCTTGATTGTCTTCGAGCCGATAGTAATAACTACTGTTCTCCCGCCGTACACGATGGTTGCGCTGGAGGTTTTATTATCCCATTTCCCTGCTGCTCCCACAGCGTTAAGAATATCCTTCAGCGCCAGGAAGTTCTGGCCATTCTTAAGAATCGGCTTGTTCGGCGTATTCAGCTCCACTCCCTTCACCACAATCGACATAGGCGCCGATGCGGCAGTCCAAGCGGAGACGGACGGAGTACGATACTCTCCCCAATACGTTTCGGCAAACACCCGGGCAATCGTTTCATACCCTAGCTGAGTCGGATGAAAATCCGCTTTTCCCGCGCCAATGATATGAGTCAAGGAGCCTTCCACACCTGCGAACTTCTCTGCTACATGCGCCACTTTCACTGGTGCATTCGCCTGATTGACGCTGGCAGCTACGCTTTCCGCCGTCGCAGTGAACTGCTGGGCTGCGCTCATAAGCTTGTCATACGAGCTGCTTACGGCGATTTTGGGTGCTGGCTGATATTGATCGGCAAGCAGTATGGTTGCCTGCGGATTGACCGTGCGAATATTCTCCAGTGCCGCCTTTACATTGCTGCTGTAGCTTGCCATAAGCTGGTCCAGCTTAGCCTTGAACTCATCCTCTGTCAGATCCTTGGCTGTAAGCAGCAGGCTGCTGACATCGTTTCCGCCAATTGTCAGGGTGATCAGATCCGCTTCGGCAAGCTCGGTTTTGATCTGCGGAGTAAGTTCGGCAAAATGGGAAATCCGTGGATCAGGGAGATCAGCCTGTATCCCTCCCGGAGTAGTGGCAGCCCCATCCTTAATCGCTGCTGTATAATTCAGCAGTCCCGTTGAAGTCAGTCCCAGAATGCCATAGTTAAAGAGAGCGCTTCGGCCGTGATACCAGCCCTGCTCCAGCAGTCTCTCTGCATATCCGTAAGGCTTCACATTCGGATCGGTCATTCCCGGCTCATAGCCGGCGGTGATGGAATCCCCCAGCGCTACGATGCGAAAAACATCCGGCTCCGAAGCTTGCGTTACTGCGGCGGCCTCTGCTGCACTAGCCGAACCAGCTCCTGCGCTGATCAATAAGGTGAACAGCAGCAGGCTGCTTGAGGCGGCAGCGAAAATCCTTTTCCATGCGTTAAGCATCGTATCCCTCCCAAATTAATATAATTCCATTCTATCATCCAGCCTGCCTATGCAAAAGAGCGGTCTCCCATTATCGGGAAACCGCTCCAGGTATGCATCCGGTCATTTGCTCGGACCATCTGTGTCTTCCGGTCCGGGTTTCTTCCCCGCCCGCTCCAGATACTTATCGTATCTGTCATCAAGCTCATGGCCAATTTTACGATAACGCAGCGTTTCTTCTACAATCGGATCGAGCGTGGTCTGAATACGGATCTCATACTTGGGAGAAATCTGACGGATTTCCTTGGCTGTCCGTTCGCCCGCTTCCATCTCTCCGTCCTCCAGCAGTTCGCTCAGCTTGCGCTCCAGATCATCTTTATCGCTCATGCTCCCGGCTGCCTCCTTAGCCCTTGTACCCCGTTGCTGCCGCTTCCTTCAGCGATGCAATCAGAAAATCATGAATTCGCCCGTTGCTCGCCACTACATGACGGGTGCCGATGTCGTAGGGGTTGCCCAGCGTATCCGTAACCTTGCCGCCGGATTCCAGCACCAGCAGCACGCCTGCCGCACAGTCCCACGGACTGAGGCCGACCTCCCAGTAACCGTCCACCCGGCCTGCCGCAACATAAGCCAGATGAAGTGCCGCCGAGCCGCCGGCGCGGACACCGCGGATCTGCGGAAGAATATGCTGCAGCCCCGCCATATTCGCCGGCTGGGCGAAGGTGCGGTCCGGCGGAAAGCCCATCGCGATCAGACTGCTTCCCGGGTCAACTTCAGCAGACACAGCGGTAGGGATACCGTGCATATAGGCTCCTTTGCCCTTCTCGGCAACAAACATCTCATCGCGGATTGGGTCATAGATCACCCCAACCGTCAGCTCTCCCTTGATAACCAGTGCAATGGAGACACAGTAAAAGGGAAATCCGTGTACAAAATTAGTAGTCCCGTCTATCGGATCCACAATCCACAAGTATTCATGCTTACGTCCTTCTTCCAGGGCAGTGGTCAAAGCATCCGCCCCTGGCTGAACACTTTCTTCCCCAAGAATGGCATGGTCGGGAAAATGGGTCAGGATCAGCCGGCGGATCATCTGCTCAACGCCTTTATCCACTTCAGTCACCAGATCCTGAGCCGAGGTCTTGCTGCCCAGCTCCTTCACTTGGCCTTGTCTGCTCTTGATCCATTCGCCCGCTTTGGCAGCCGCATTGATCGCTACCGCTGTATGCCCCTTACTTGTCACGACGTAAGGCTCACGTTCATTCCGGTTATCAGAATTTGTAGGATTCATCTCTTCACTCCGCTTTCTTGAACATGATCGTTCTCTTATGTAAAGACAAGGTGCGCTCTTGCTTCAGTCAGACATCCGGCGATAGGCCAGGCAATGAGCCTTGAGAGCGCCGGCCTTGTTTTTGCTAAAGTTTCATTCAACGTACCTTATTTCAGGCTACTTATCAAGTCAAACCTTGGCCCGTTTCCGGCCTCTAGCACCAGGTTACCTGCCGTTTATGGTTCAATATTGACGCTTGCACCATCTAATACCGTAATTCCGCTTCCGGCTTCCGCCAGCTCCCCCAGTGCCTCCATTAGACCAAACAGCGCCCCGTCCTTCGCCTTCGCCTCAATCATGACATCGACAGCAGGGGTATCTGCAGCAATCCGCTTAAGAAAAGCCAGCAGCGGCGCAGGTTCCACACCATCCGCATGACTGCGCGGGTCAGAAGGGCTGCGGGGGCTTGAGACATGAATCTTCGGCGGCAGTGATTCACCGGGAAGGATGTCCTTCACCGCCAGCGGGCTCTGCCAAGTCTTCTGAATCTCCGGCCACAGCTCCCAGGGAAGCTCCCCTTCATTGTTGACCCATTGATGATGAATATCCAACACCATGGGCAGGCCCAGCCTCCGGCTGACCTCAAGCGTCTCCGGCGCATTAAAGGTTTTGTCATCGTTCTCCAGCGTCAACCGTTCCTGCAGCTCCGGCGGCAGGAGGGCAAAATGCTCAATGAAACGCGCCGCAGCAACCGGCTTGTCCCCGTAAGCCCCGCCGATATGGATGTTGTTCTTGGCGGTTGCCGGCAGGCCCATAGCCTTCAGCATATCCACATGATGCTGCAGATCACGGACAGAGCTGGCCAGCACCTCCGGCCGGGGCGTGCTCAGCACGGTAAAATGGTCGGGATGAAAGGACACTCTCAGCCCGTGCTTTTTCACATAGCCGCCCACTTCGGCAAAATCCCCGGCTAATTCAGCGAAAGGATTCCAGTCCTGCAAATCAGGATGGGTCGCCAGCGGAATCAGTTTGGAGGTCAGGCGGTAAACCTTGATATCCGAGCCAACATTGTGCTTAAGCAGGCGCAGCGTGTTATGAAGGTTCGTACGGGCGATGGCTGCAAGCCGCCGCAGTCCGGCCTCACGGTCGTCAAGCTTCTTGAAGCTTGCCAGCGTCATGGTCTTGGAAGGCGAGCAGTCCTGGATCACCGTGGACATGGCCACATAACCAAAGCGGACAATCATCCCTCTTCCCCAAAAAACATCTCATAAGCCAGCGCCGTCTGCACCCGGGATTCTTCCTCATTCAGTTTGCGCACCAGGTCCATCTCAACCGCCGTAACCTCATTGCCCTGAAAGTTGATTTCTGCAATAGAGGCGGAAATTTTGACAATCGCTACGGCGACATTCTCCGGCGTGTAGGCGATAACCTTCTGGCCGGTCGGATACACCCGGAAGCCCATCTTCACCATTTTGGTGCGGCCGTATTCGAGCAGTTCGTACAGTTCCTGCTCATTCTTGAACTTGCAGACTGAATTGAATTCCGATTGAAACCCCATCGTTTTCCCGCTCCTTCCCGGCCGGAATGCTCCCGCCGCTGCCTAATGTTATTCGTTGTCGTATTTCAGATTCTGCTTGAAATTATAGCGCTCCAGTGCCAGCTCAATCATCCGGTCCAACAGCGCCTGATAAGATACACCGGTCTCGCGCCACAGCAGCGGATACATGCTGTATGGCGTGAAGCCCGGCATCGTATTCACTTCATTAATAAGGATTTTGCCGTCGGATTTGCGCAGGAAGAAGTCAGCACGGGTAATCCCGCTGCCCTCAATTGCCTTGAAGGCCTGAATGGCTGATTCACGCAGGCGGTCGGCAACCTCAGGGTCTACAGGCGCCGGGATCAGCATCTGTGATTTGCCGTCGGTGTATTTTGCCGCGTAATCATAATATTCACCGGAAGAGACGATTTCACCCGGAACCGAAGCCTCCGGCTCTTCATTTCCCAGCACACTGACTTCCACCTCACGCGCATCAACGAACTCTTCAATAATGACCTTGGTGTCATAGCGGAAAGCAAAGTCAATAGCTTTGGTCAGGCTGTCCTTGTCAACGGCTTTGGAGATGCCCACACTGGAGCCCAGATTGGCCGGCTTGACGAAGACGGGATAGCCCAGCTTATCCTCCACAGCAACGATCAGCTCGTGGCTTTTGCTTTTCCATGCCCCGACATTAAAATAACAATATTCACACTGATCCAGACCTGCTTCCCCAAAAAGCTTCTTCATGACTACCTTATCCATGCCTGCCGATGAAGCCAGCACACCCGCACCGATATAAGGAATATTAGCCATTTCGAACAAGCCTTGAATCGTTCCGTCCTCCCCATTGGTGCCGTGCAGGAGCGGGAACATCACATCAATGGCTGCTTCTCCGCCGGTCAGTCTGCTGAATACAGCATTTAAGGCCGCGCCCATATCCCCGGATTCACCGCCCAGCTTGAGCTGCTCAATCCCGCTAAAAGGAGCATTAAGCGTTGCTCCAACCTTCCACAGCCCCTGCTTGGAAATATAAAAAGGTACAATCTCATATTTAGCGTAGTCAAAAGCGTTCATGACCGCAAACGCCGTCTGCAGCGATACCTCGTGCTCTCCGGATTTGCCGCCGTACACCAGTCCTACGGTTAATTTTGTGTTACTCATACCCTAACCTCTTTCTGATTTATAAATAGTCATTAATATGAAAAAAACGGTAGGCCGTTCTGTCGGTCCACGCATAGGAATCACGGTAATCCCAATAACGGTGACGGCTGCTGACCGTCCGCGCATTCACCAGCGGCATGCCCCCCGCGTCAAAAGCGGTAACAATCGTACTGTGCTGAAAATGGCCGTTGCCGTCCCAATCGTACTGGATGACGTCGCCAAGCATTAGCTGATCGGCCCGTTCCACCGCTTCGGCACGAAGCCCGCTGCTGCGGCCTGCACTCAAATAACGCTTCAGACTATCCGATACAGCCCAACTGAAGCTCCACCATTCCTGCGCGCCGTTGTAGCCTTTGTACCACCAGCCCGTTTCTCTTTTACCAGTATAGTTGATAGGCGCTCCCCCTGCAAAGAGACATTGGGAGACATAATTGGTGCAGTCCACGTCAAAAACCTCGAACTCCGGGTTGCCGTCCTTCCACCAGCGGTCGGCGTAGTCCGCCGCTTCTTCCCTGTTGTAGTGCACCTCCCTGCTGCTTGTAATCCCCCCGAGAATATTCCGGTTGAGCAGCGGCTGGGACGGCTGCGGGGCAGGGAGAACCCCGCCCCATTTGGACAGCCGCAGCGCCGGCTCTGCGTCCACCACTTTGCGCACGGAATTCCGTTCCGGCACGCTGCGCTCCACAGTCGCAATCTCCCATGCGCCCCCCTCCCGCACAAAGGTCAGGCGTTCAGACTCAATGACATCCTCGCGGTGCGTGATCCCGCCCTTCTCATAATACAGCGCACTGTGCAGCGCCACATCCGCCACCACCTCAGCGGGATTCTGCCGCACAGTCCGCAGCGTACGCACACCGGTCTCCCCGCGCAGCGGAGTAATTTCGCGCCGTTTATACCACTGCGCCAGCCGCCGGGAGCGCTCTCCGTGCTCCAGCAGAAACCGCGGGTCCCTGACACTGCTGCGCTGCAGGTCAGTCCCCGGCGCAACTCTCCCCTTATTCACTTGATCCACGTACACATAGAGACTTTGCTTCCACTGCTGCTCCATTCCATCCCCGCCCCTTCATCCCATTTTGGCTGCTGTTCTATGTATATGAAGAAAGCCTCGCAGCTATACAGCTAGAAGTAAGAAGCAGTTGGGGGCGGCCTATGGAGGGGCATTCCGGCGGCGGAGCTCTAACAACGGCAGTTTTGCCGTTGTTTGGCCCGGGTTCCGGCGGTAGCGCCCCAACAACGGCACTTCTGCCGTTGTTCCGCCCACTTCCCGCCGACGGCCTTCCAACAACGGCATTTCTGCCGTTGTTTCGCCCACTTCCCGCCGATGGCCCTCCAACAACGGCACTTCTGCCGTTGTTTCGTCCACTTCCCGCTGGTGGTGCGCCAACAACGGCATTTCTGCAGTTGTTCCCCCCCTTTCCCGCCGGCGGCCCTCCAACAACGGCATTTCTGCCGTTGTTTCGCCCACTTCCCGCCAGCGGTCCCTTCCTCATTTTCCCAAGCCAAAAAAACCGCATGCGGCGGGGGAAATCCAGGCTTTTTAACAGCAAAAAAAACTTTACTCCCCCCTTTGTAACCGTTATACTTGAAATATACTCAATATGAAATATAGTTTCACCAGATGAAACAAGGAGGCGCATATATGCCAAGCAAGGACCATTTTTCGCTGGCCCGTACCCTGGAGTCAGGCGGCAAAAGCTATCGCTACTACCATCTTAATTCTCTGGAAGAGCAGGGCGCAGGCAACATTTCCTCCCTGCCGTTTTCGATCAAAGTATTGCTTGAGGCGGCTGTCCGCCAATATGACGGACGGGCGATTACAGAAGAACATGTGAAGCAGCTGGCCGGCTGGTCAGGCGGCATCGACCGCAATAAAGAAATCCCCTTCATCCCGGCCCGGATCGTGCTGCAGGACTTCACCGGCGTACCGGTGGTTGTCGATCTGGCAGCTATGCGCGATACTGTCAAAAAAGCCGGCGGCGATCCCAAGAAGATCAACCCGCTAGTCCCGGTTGATTTAGTTATCGACCACTCGGTTATGGTTGACGCTTTTGGTACAGCCGATGCGCTGGAATACAACATGAATGTGGAGTTCGAGCGCAACGAGGAGCGCTACCGGTTCCTGCGCTGGGCGCAGACGGCCTTCAACAATTTCCGCGCCGTTCCTCCGGCAACCGGTATTGTCCATCAGGTCAATCTGGAGTATCTGGCCTCTGTGGCAGCTACCAAGACCACCCACGGCGAAACCGTCGTGTACCCGGATTCCCTGGTCGGCACCGACTCGCATACGACGATGATCAACGGCCTCGGCGTTGTTGGCTGGGGCGTAGGCGGAATCGAGGCGGAAGCCGGGATGCTTGGGCAGCCGCTTTATTTTGTAACCCCGGATGTTGTCGGCTTCAAGCTTACCGGCAGCCTGATGGAAGGCGCTACGGCAACCGATCTGGCGCTGACCGTCACCCAAATGCTGCGCAAAAAAGGCGTAGTCGGCAAATTCGTCGAATTCTACGGACCGGGCCTGGCCAACATCAGTCTGGCTGACCGCGCGACCGTAGCCAACATGGCTCCTGAATACGGGGCAACCATCGGCTTCTTCCCGGTTGATGACGAGACACTGGCCTATCTGCGCAGCACCGGCCGTCCTGAAGAGCTAGTGCAACTGGTCGGCGACTATTACAAGGCGCAAGGCATGTTCCGCACCTCGGATACGCCGGACCCGCAGTTCAGCGACGTGATTGAGCTTGATCTTGCTTCTGTTGTTCCAAGCCTTGCCGGACCTAAGCGTCCTCAGGACCGTGTTGAGCTGACACAGATGAAAGAGAACTTCGAAGGCATCATCCGCACCCCGGTGGACAAAGGCGGCTATGGCCTCAGTGACGAGAAAATCAGCGAGACCATCGAAGTGCAGCACAAGAACGGCACCACCAGCAAGCTCAGCACAGGCGCGGTCGTAATCGCAGCCATTACGAGCTGCACCAATACCTCCAACCCAAGCGTAATGCTCGGAGCCGGTTTGCTTGCTAAGAAGGCAGTAGAGCGCGGACTGACCAAACCCGGCTATGTAAAAAGCAGTCTTACACCGGGATCACTGGTCGTGACTGAATATCTGGAAAAAGCAGACCTGCTGAAGCCGTTGGAAGCGCTCGGCTTCTATCTGGCCGGTTACGGCTGCGCCACCTGTATCGGCAACTCCGGCCCGCTGCCGGATGAAGTCAGCCAGGCGATTGCGGACAATGATATGACGGTAGCTGCCGTAATCTCCGGGAACCGGAACTTTGAGGGCCGTGTGCATGCCCAGGTCAAAGCGAACTACCTGGCATCTCCGCCGCTTGTCGTAGCGTACGCGCTGGCAGGTACGGTCAACATTGATCTGAAGACCGAGCCGCTCGGCTATGATCCGCAAGGTGAACCAGTATACCTTGCCGACATCTGGCCGACCTCCGCTGAGATCAGTGAAGCAATCGGACTCTCCCTTAGTCCGGAGATGTTCCGCCGCAAATATGAGAATGTATTCACCGCCAATGAACGCTGGAATTCGATTCCGGTACCGGAAGGCGAGCTGTACGAATGGGATGACAACTCTACGTACATCCAGAACCCGCCATTCTTCGAGGATCTGGCAGACGGTGTTGGCGATATCGAGGACATCCGCAATGCCCGCGTGCTTGCGCTGCTGGGCGATTCCGTGACCACCGACCATATCTCGCCGGCGGGCAATATCTCCACCTCCGGTCCGGCCGGTGAATATCTGCGGAGTCATGGCGTGGAACGCGCCGACTTCAACTCCTACGGCTCACGCCGCGGGAACCATGAAGTGATGATGCGCGGTACCTTTGCCAACATCCGTATCCGCAACGCAGTCGCTCCAGGAACGGAAGGCGGCGTCACCACCTTCCTGCCAAGCGAAGAGGTCATGTCGATCTATGATGCGTCTATGCTGTATCAATCAGCCGGACAGAATCTGATCGTTATCGCGGGCAAGGAATACGGCACAGGCAGCTCGCGCGACTGGGCAGCCAAGGGCACGCTTCTGCTGGGCGTCAAAGCCGTCATCGCCGAGAGCTTCGAGCGGATTCACCGCAGTAATCTTGTCGGCATGGGCGTACTGCCGCTGCAATTCCAGGAAGGCCATAGCTGGAGCAGCATGGGGCTGACCGGACGCGAGACCTTCAATATCACCGGACTTGGCAACGATGTCCTCCCGGGTCAGGAGCTGACCGTTACCGCTACCCGCGAAGACGGCACACAGTTCGAGTTCCCGGTTATCGCCCGCCTAGACAGCACCGTTGATATCGACTACTACCGCAATGGCGGCATCCTGCAGACCGTGCTCCGCCAGATGCTGGCCGATGCCACCACTTCGGACTCTGCACTGACTGTAGAATAAATCAGACAAAGAGGGTAAGCGGACTTCATCGCCCGCTTACCCTCTTCTCAAAACACAACAAAGCCTCCGCCATCTCCCTAAGGGATTGTCGGAGGCTTTTTATATTATCCCATCATAAGTCCCATTTCTGCAGCATTTTCCTTCAAAATCACCGCATACTCCTCCAGTGTCTCCCGGGACAGGCGGCTGACAGGCCCCGACAGGGAGAGCGCAGCCACCACCGTACCTCTGCGCCCGACGATGGGCACCGCTACCGCAGCCGCACCCGGCTCCCGCTCCTCGAAGCTTGTCGCATAACCCAGGCGGGTAATCTCCCGCAGCTGCTCCATGTACACGCTTCTGTCAACAGACTCCGGCCAGCCCGGGTCAGCCAGCAGCCGTGCCTGCACCTCATGCGGCGCGTATGCGGCCAGCACCTTGCTTGACGCGCCCACAGACAACGGTAGCCTGGCGCCAATCTGCGCAACCCGGCGGATGGCCTGCTGGCTCTGCACCGCCTGAATGCGCACGCGCTCCAGATCGTCGCGCAAATACAGGCTGACGGTCTCCCCTAGCCGGTCGCGCAGCCGCTCCATCGCCGGAAGCAGCAGCACAGCCGGTTCATCCAGTGTCGGCAAATGCGTGGACAGCTCCCAGATGCGGATGCCCAGACGGTACTTCTCCGTAGCTTCATTGCGGATCAGGAAGCCCTTCTCCTCCAGAGTCGTCAGCAGCCGGTGTACGGTGCTTTTATGTAAATTGATTTTGGAAGCAATCTCCGTCAAGCTCAAATCACTTTCACTTTCCTGTGTGAAGCAAAGCAATATATCCAGCGCACGTTCCACGGCACGTACGGTCAGTTTACGGTCCTCCACAGCGATCTCCCCTTTGGCTGTTTCACTAAATGAAACCCGGTTACATATTTTATTGTGATCAACTCTATCTTAGAGCAAAAACCCAAGAAAAGTCCAGCATATTCAGAGGGCGGAAAAGACTGGGCCGCACTTTACAGTTAGATTACAAAAGCGGCGATTTCATTGACTTTGTAAGGGGAGAATCATACGATTAAATATATGAATTAATAACGTAATTATGGACCATGTATTGGAGGGGACCTTATGGATTTAGCAACCACGCGTGCCGGCAGGCCGGTCTCCCGTAAACCCGATGAGCCTACGCCAAGCTCCGCACTCAAGCTCTCACTGCGGATGATCCGCTTCAAGCATATTATCGTCGCTTTGCTGCTGTCCGTTTTTTTCTTCTTTGCCTTCTGCTTCATTGCACTGCACGGCTATATCGCCTGGGTGCTGTCCAATCCCACAGTGGCCCCGCTCTACTCCAACCCGTCACTGGCTAAGGGACTGGATTATGAGGATATCACCTTTCCGGCACTGGACGGCAGCCGTACGATGCAGGGCTGGTATATCCCATCCAAAGGCGCGACCAAAACCATCGTATTCAGCCACGGCTACGGCGCCAATCGCGAAGAAGCCTGGGTGCCGATGTACGATCTCGCCCATTATGCGCACAGCCTTCATTTTAATGTCATCATGTTCGATTACGGCTTTGCCTCCAAGACCAACAGGGATATCGCCACCGGCGGCAAAAAGGAATCCCAGCAGCTCCTCGGGGCCATAAAATACGCCAAGGAACGCGGAGCCAAAGAAATCGTCGTCTGGGGTTTTTCCATGGGTGCAGGCACTGCGCTGCAGGCGGGACTGGTTACCAAGGATGTGGATGCCATGATTCTGGACAGCACCTTCCTGCTCGAGCCGGATACGCTGTATCATAACATCAAGCAGAATATCGACCTGCCCCGGCAGCCATCCCTGGAGATTATGAAGCTGCTCTTCCCGGTGCTGAACGGCACAGGTCTGAACCAGATCCCTTATACCAAGGTAAAATCAGAGGATTATCCGTTCCCGATACTGTTCATGCACGGCACCAAGGATGATAAAGCGCCTTATCCGATTGCCGAGGAGCTGGCAGCCAACCAGACCAACCCGTATTCCGGTTCCTGGATCGTAAAGGACAGTCACCATGAACTGCTGTTCCGGGAGCATCCGCGCGAATATCTGCGGCGTGTCTCCGCTTTTCTGGGCAACGTGCAGTTGGCAAAAGCCCAGTAGAACAGACACGTAAGTTTCAAGCCCATGTGGCGGCAAATCTTAATTGTGGTCATTAAAAGGAATTTTGAGCAAGACTTGCGTCCCTTCTCCGGGAACACTGTTAATCGTCAGTCCATACTGTTCGCCGTACATCAAAACTGCCCGATCATTCACATTTTTAAGCCCGTATCCTTTAGACTGGGATTTAAGCAGTAGAGCAAGCCGCTCTTGCTCTACTCCAATTCCATTGTCTGTTATCAGAAAAACTATACTTTGATCTTCTTTCTGGCCTGAGAGCTGTATGACTCCACCGCCGTCTTCCCGGTTTTCAATTCCATGAATGATCGCATTTTCAATTAAAGGCTGGAGCATTAAATTGGGCATACGGCAGGAAAGAATGGACTCATCAATCTGATAGTCTATCTTGAAGCTGTTGCTGTGCATAATCAACTGGATATTAATATAGGACTGAACATTAAGAATTTCGTCCGAAACCAAAATAAGATTCTCACCCTTATTGAGCGTAGTACGATAAAAGGTAGATAAAAGCTGTGCCATTTCACTAATATCCGTCGCATGTATCCGCAGCGCTCGCCAATTTATTAATGACAGGGAATTGTACAGAAAATGAGGATTGATCTGTGCCTGCAGAGCTTTCATTTCGTATTCCTTGCGTGTGATTTCTCCCACATACACAGTATCTATGAGAGTCTTGGTTCTTCCTAACATACTTCCAAACCCCCGGATCAAATCTCCAATCTCATCTTTAGAATCGCTAAAAACTTTGATCTCTAAATTCCCTTCTCCTATAAGTTTCATATTTTTGTGCAGGCGGTGAATAGGCAGCATAATTTTCCGGGAAAAGAGTGTGCCGGCCACAACGACTGCAGCGATGCAGGCGGCAATCATCAACAGGACAGTCAAAGCAATCCACCATGCGGATTTAGTGATCAGACTTGTCGGCTTATACAAATATACTTTCCAGCCTGTAATCGGGATCGAAGATTGCAGGACAGTGTAGTTCTTCCCGCTCCAATGAAGCTCATCAGTTGTCTTATCGGAAATGGGAATATCTGAATTTTTACGGTCAGCTCCCGAGGAATAGATAGAAGCTCCACTCGAGTCCAATATAAGTATTTCCGCTCCATGAGATTGGAGGGGTTCAAACGTTTTAAATAGTGCATCATAATCTACAAGTGCAAACAGAATGTTATCTTTGGGATTTTCTTGTTTCGTGCTGAGGATACGCCGGACACTATACACACTCTTGTTGCTGGAAAACCAAAGAACATCAACCGATTTCATTACGTGCGGATACCATGAGGTCTCTTTTACTTCATCAATAGGCATTACGGTGTTTCCATGCTGAGGCAGATTAGTTCCGGTATACAGGGTGATTTGTTCTACCCCGGTATTTAAGTAACGCGCTGTAAAGAAATTTTGATCAATGACGTTATTTAACTGGTCATACATTTCATACGCACTGGTATAAGTGGTGTTGGCGGCATTAACAATTTCCTGGTTGAAGCTCAGAAAGTTCATTATTTTATTGTAGACATCCAGTTGATTGTTTACAGCCAGGACGCTTTGTTTTAATGTGGCATTCAGGTCGGCTTTTGACTGCTGCACTAAGAGCGATCTGGTTTCTGAGAAGCAAAAGCTTCCGAGAACAATCACAGGAATCATGCTAACCAGCAAAAATGAAAGCTTTATTTTAGTTTGAAATCTGAAGTCTCCAATTTTCTGTTTAAAAGCCTTCCACGTTTGCATGCTGTTCCTCCCGGGCTGGGATTATTTCTGATTGTACTGCCGGAATTTCTCAGGAGTCTGCCCAAAAAAATCTCTGAAATTCTGACAAAAATAAGAAACGTTTTGAAACCCCACTGCATAACAAATATCCGAAACCTTAAGATGTGTTTGCTGCAGCATGTCTTTGGCTATATTCATACGGACATTTTTAATGTACTTGTTCAATCCGCAGCCCGTATTTTTTTTGAAAATAGAACTTAAATAATGGGGCGATAAATGGATCTTTGCGGCAAGAAGGTCCAAGCTCAAATCCTCGCCATAATGCTCCTCGATGTACTGCCTTACGGCGGCAATATCCCGGTTTAAAAACTCTGAACTGCCATACTCCTGGTCAAGGAGAGCAATCCCGGCAATGATAATCTCTTTTATTTCCTTTAATTCTTCGGACTTATATATTTTTTCGATTCCATGGCTCAATTCAATTTCAGATACAGGTGCAGAATATGTCATAATTTCCTGATACAACGAAGAGAACATATACTTCACATATAATTGTGAAAATTGGGCCTGATTCGCATATTTCTGATACAAAAGATCTGTATTTGCTCTAAGACTGAAAATGTCCCTTTCCTTCAGATTATTTCTGATGTGATTTAAAAGATCGTGATCTGATAGCTCAGGGAGCATGTCATTAGAAAAATAAAAATCCTTCTTCACTTCAAATACAAAATAATCCGGTGAGAAGAACCGGTATTCCATCAGTTGATCTAATTGAATCAAAGCAGCGGAAAGCTCCTGCAGCACCGTGAATTCATCATTGATCGCGAGATAGCAATGTACTTTATACTTTTCTAGTATACGATCATGCAAAAACGAGCCTAATTCACGGAAAGAGCAGGCCCCTGCTTGCAGATCGGGAAATAACAGCAAGCTTTGACAGCTATTCAAATTTACATAATCAACAGGGTCCTGTAGTAAAGACAGGATAAACTCCTCAAACTCCGGTCCGGCATTTTCAAAAAAATTCTTGTCAAATTCCAGCAAAAACATTCCATGATAATGCTCTGGAAGCCCGAACGAAATCTCCTTCATGGAAGGAGGTATTCCGAGGCCATTTACAAGGTTAAAAAGCACATGCTTTTTGACATACTCAAGTTTAATTTGCGAAGCAATGTGTTCCTGTTCCTGATCGGTGAGCTGAGCAATTACCTTTTGCATCGTGATTTGAAAAGCTTCAACATTGATCGGCTTGAGAAGATATTCTGAAACACCAAGGGAGATGGCGGTTTGCGCATATTCAAATTCAGCGTACCCGCTGAAAAGAATAACCTTTAATTTGGGTTGAAGCTTTAAAGCTTCTGTTGTAAGCTGCAAGCCATCCATTATGGGCATCCGGACATCAGTAAAGAGAATATCGACAGGATTCTGCTTCAAATACTCAAGCGCCTTTCGGCCATTTTCCGCTGTTTCGATATGTAAGGAAAACCCCAGTTCATGAATGAGAAATTCAATGCCCTCCCGTTCTTCCCTTTGGTCATCTGCTATTAGTATAGTTAACATCCCGGCCGCCCTCTCAATGCGCAGTAATCCATTTGTCCCTAATGATGTGTATTGTACCATGTTTTAATTGAGCTGTTCAGACAAGCAGAACGCTCTGCTTCAAGTAGGTTATTTATTTGTGTAAAACGTAATTTATTTGTATTTACGCTCAAAAGTAACGGACCCTACAATAAAGAAGCAGATATTTATTAAGGGGGGTTCTTATATGTCATCCAAGATTACAAAGACTTGCGCTATTTTATTGACAGCGCTTTTAGCCGCTTCAGTCGCAGGCTGTCAAAGCTCCAATTCCAATTCTAATGATTCGGGTAAAAGTCCCACTACAAATTCAAATGATCCAGCGTGGAAAGAAGCCCAAACGTCTCCTTTTGCCCCGTATCCTGAAACCGTTACCTATACGATTGGGCAGGTAGCCTCCAACTACTCCGCGCTTGCGGGAACGCAATATGAAAAGGATAATGCGACCGATAATGTCTGGACCAGATATTTCAAAAGTAAACTCAACGTGCAAAACAAAGCTGCATTTGAAGCGAATGACGGCACAGACTATACCCAAAAGGTGTCAATGGCCATTGTAGGCGGTACGATTCCTGATATCATGGTTGTCCCTGACCTCGCTACGCTGCAGCAGCTTTATGAAAACGATCTTATTGCGGATATGACAGATGCTTATAATCAATGTGCCAGCGACCAGATTAAGGAGATTTACGACTCCTATAAGGGCCGTGTTCTGGATACTGCAAAGTTTGACGGAAAACTGATGGCGCTGCCGACTACGGAAATTTCACATGGCCCAGGGGTACTTTGGTTGCGCAAAGACTGGATGGATAAATTGGGACTCAAAGATCCCAAAACGATGGAAGATGTAGAGAACATCATCACCCAGTTCGTTGAAAAGGACCCTGGCGGCAATGGAGCAGGAAACACGGTCGGTCTTGTGGTCGACAATGAAAATACCGCTGGTGTATCCGGCGGCCAGTATGAAGTGAACAACATCTTTACGCTGTATGGCGCATTCCCGAAACAATGGATTGATGATGGAAGCGGCAAGGCGGTGTATGGTTCCGTGCAGCCCGAAATGAAGCCGGCCCTGGCAAAGCTGGCGGATATGTACAAGAAGGGATTGATCGACCGGCAGTTTGCCGTACGCACAGCCGATGACCGAAAGGCGCTGCTTACCAGCGGAAAAAGCGGCTCGTTCATGGACAACTGGTGGGGAAGCTGGACGGTAGCGGATACGCTTAAATTAAATCCAAATGCCAAGTGGGTGTCTTATGTGGCTCCGCAGTCGGAGGATGGTTCAGTTACGATGTTCACCGGCAACCCTTCAAGCAGTTACCTTGTGGTCCGGAAAGGGTTCGAGCATCCCGAAGCCGCTGTAAAAATCGCCAGCCTTCAGTTTGATTATCTGCGTTATCAAGAAAAGGATGCAGCAGTCTTGAAGGAATTTGAGGACTACAGCAGCTATAACGTCGGGGAATCTCCGCTTGCAATAAATATTGATTACTATGATGCCTTTTACCGTAATGTCGGGATTATGGAAGATGCGCTGAATACAGGGGACAGCAGCAAACTGCTCACCAGCAACGATAGAAACGCCTACCGCTCCTACAAGAAGTATCTGGATAACGTGAAAAACGGGGAGACACTGGATTCAGGTGGATGGGCCGGGTATACATCGAGCATCACGACTGCCAACCTGGTCAAAAATTCAAAGATCAAGGAAGTGAACCCTGTATTTTTTGGAACGACGCCTTCCATGGCACTGAAGTGGCCGACGCTGACGAAAATGGAGCTGGAAATGTTTCTGAAGATCATTACCGGTGAGCAATCTCCTGATGCTTTTGATAGCTTTGTAAGCAGCTGGAAAAAAACAGGCGGCGATACGATTACGGGCGAAGTTAATGAAGCGATTGCTTCCAAATGATGCTGAAAGAGATGATTCTAAATGAACAATAAAAAAGATCAGGCTGCGTTCCACCTTATGCTCGCACCAAGTATAGTGTTCTTGATTATCTTCTCGTTTATTCCAATGTTCGGTATCGTGATGGCTTTCCAAAATTACATTCCTGCTAAAGGTATCAGCGAATCGGCGTGGGTGGGACTTGATAATTTCAAGTTTATGTTTCAAATTCCTGACAGTAAGCAAATATTAATCAATACTGTAGTCATAGCCTTATGGAAAATTATTGTAGGCACTTTTGTTTCAATTGTGTTCGCCCTGCTGTTAAACGAAATCCGTGTACGGTTTGTCAAAAAGTTCATGCAGACCGTTGTTTATCTGCCGAATTTTCTGTCCTGGGCCGTGCTGGCTACTGTCGTTATGAATATTTTTTCTTACGAAGGTCCGGTTAACGCATTTTTGGGATGGTTTGGCATTGATCCGGTTTTGTTCATGGCCAGTAATGACTGGTTCAGACCTATGCTGGTATTAACCGATGTCTGGAAAGGGTTTGGATATGGCTCTATCATCTATTTGGCCTCCCTGACAGCAATTGATCCGGGACTGTATGAAGCGTCATCCATTGACGGCGCCAATAGATTCAAACAACTGTGGTATGTGACGCTGCCCGGCTTGATGCCTACCATCCTGCTGGTTACAACTTTAAATCTGCCCAACGTGCTCAATGCCGGGTTTGACCAGATTTTCAATCTTTATAATCCTTTGGTTTACGCAACGTCCGATATTATCGACACCTATGTATACCGGGTGGGCCTGGTAGAGAGACAATACAGCCTGGGAACAGCGGTAGGGCTCCTGCGGTCGGTTGTCGGAATTGTCCTCATACTTTCCGCCAATAAGCTGGCGCAAAAACTTACAGATTACAGAATCTTCTGAATAAGGGGGTGTTATTCATTTTCACTCATTCTATTAAAAGCCGAATTGCAGATGCTATAATCTGGATATTGGTATTAACCTTCACTTTATCCTGCCTCATACCTTTAATTAATCTGGTTGCCATTTCGTTCAGTGACAACGCAGCGGCTTCCGCAAACATGGTAAGTATTTTCCCGGTTAATTTTACGTTAAGCTCCTATGAGAAGCTGTTGTCGGACTCCCAGTTCTGGCGCTCCTTTATGATCTCGGTGGAACGGGTTGTTCTTGGTTTGATCGTCAATATGGTGCTGATGATTCTTGCTGCTTATCCGTTATCCAAAAGCTCAAAGCAATTCCGGGCACAGAAGGTGTATATGAATATTGTAATTTTCGCCATGCTGTTCTCCGGCGGTCTCATTCCAACCTTTATGGTTGTCAAAGGGCTTCATCTTCTGGATTCCATCTGGGCTTTGATTCTGCCGGGAGCAGTGCCGATTGCCAATGTCATTCTGCTGATGAATGCGTTCCGCGCCGTACCGAAATCTCTGGAAGAGGCCGCAACCATTGACGGGGCTTCACAGTGGAGAATTCTCTCAACGATATATGTGCCTGTGGTGCTGCCTACACTTGCCACTGTATTGCTGTTTACGATTGTCGGACATTGGAATGACTACTTCAGTGCTTTGGTGTATATCAATAAAACATCGAATTACCCTTTGCAGACTTATATCCAGCAGCTTAGCGTGGACATTCAGAATATAACTGATCCTCAAAAGCTCATAGAATATTCCAAGATTTCGAACCGGACGCTGAATGCTGCCAAAATTGTTATTTCCACATTGCCATTACTCCTGATTTATCCTTTTATGCAAAAATACTTTGTTACAGGAATCGTGGTGGGTTCTGTTAAGGAGTAACGTATAAAATTTTATTTCAGGAGGTAAGCAATAGTGAAATTGGATGAAATGAAAATAAACGTTTCCCGCGAAGAGAATCGTGGAGTTTCCTTTACGAATAAGGAGGCTGCTTATTACTATACTCAATCCCATCTCAACAATCATGTGGAGCATGCTTATTTTGCGGGCTTGAACATCGCGAAAAGCAGAATTTTCAGCGGTTACACTTTAATTGCAGATCAACAGAAGCTGGATAATCAAGAAGCTGAAGTCTATGTGTACCCCTATAAAATGGTGCGCAGGCATGGAAGTCTGACAGAAGAGCTGTGGATGTTTGACTACAAAAATGTGCTGGAGATTACTCTCTCCGGTGCTCAAACAACCATTGGGATTGAATTATTGGGAGATCAGCTCAGCCCGCTGAACCCGCGTGACGGCATCGCTTTTTTCAAGTCAATAGAAGGCGGATGGGTTATTGCTGTAGGCGCAGTAAGCAACCAGCCGGTGGAAGCTAAGAACCCTATCGTTTATTCCGACGCCAACGCCGGAGGCTTCTATATAGCCGTAGGCAAAACGGCTGCCGAAGCAGCAGAGATGATTCATGAGACGAGACGGGACATCATCCCTATGAAGCACGAGCGAATGAAACGTATGGAGGATTTTTTGCAGAAGAAGGTGTATATTGCCAGCAGCAGTGATTCGCTCGCCTTGTCATTGAATTGGTTAAATATAACGATGGACCAACTGGTGACCAGACAGCAGGGCGACGGGATCTATGCCGGCCTCCCCTGGTTTAATGAATATTGGGGAAGAGACCAATTTATTGCGCTTCCGGGAGCCGTACTGGTGACCGGGCAATTTGAAACTGCCAAGAATATACTGCTATCCTTTGCGAAATTTCAGAACACCGATGCTACTTCCAAATACTTCGGCAGGGTGCCCAATATTCTTGCCTTACAAAATGTAGACTATCATACAACTGACGGGACACCGCGGTTTATCATCCAATTACAGGATTATGTTAAATATTCGGGTGACACGGCGATCATCACAGAGCTTTACCCGGCGGTACAAAACAGTATAGAAGGCTCTATTAAGCATTGGGTGGACGATAAAGGCTACCTTATGCACGATGATAACGAAACCTGGATGGATGCCCGGGATGCCAATCTGGTGTCCTACTCTCCCAGAGACACCCGGGCCAATGACATTCAAGCGCTTTGGTTTGGCCAGCTCCGAGCCGGGGTATACTTTGCCGAGTACATGGGCGACAGCGGCAGCGCGAAGAAATGGAGCAATATTGCTGACAAACTCAAAAGAAACTTTGCCGAGGATTTCAGGGATCAGGCACATCCCTATCTGGCTGACCGGCTGAACTCCGAGGATGAGCCGGAATTCTCACTGCGGCCCAACCAATTGTTTGCCTTGGACATGATTGAAGACGATGCCTTCAAATGTGAAGTGATTCGTACAGCATGGGAAAAGCTCGTGTATCCATGGGGGGTTGCTTCACTAGAGCAAAAACATCCGTTTTTCCATCCATTTCACTTAACCAGCCTTTACCATAAGGATGAAGCTTACCACAATGGTACGGTGTGGCTCTGGTTAAACGGCATAGCCATGCAGCGTATGATCGAGGCCGGGCAGACAGAAACTGCTTATCAGCTTTTCAAGAATATGAACCGGCAGGCGCTGAACCTGGGAGTAGTCGGGGGACTGAGCGAGAATATGGATGCTTATCCGCAGGAAGGCCAGAGCTGGGCCAAACTTACGGGAGCATACCTGCAAGCCTGGTCCAATGCTGAGCAGTTACGTGTGTGGTATCAGTATTTTCTAGGGTTCCGGCCGGATATGATTAATCAGGCGCTTACGCTTGCGCCCCGGATTCCCGGGGAGATCGGAGATTTACAGGCCCGCGTAAAGATTGGAAATGGAACCATTGACATAACCTGTAAAGCTACATCTGCAACTGAACAAACGTATCTTTACGGGTTTAAGGGAATCGGACTCACGGCAGTTATTGATATAGCTCCTTTTAAGCTCCTGCAAATTGAAGTGGACAATGATTGTGAGCTGAAAATTACCCGGACAGAACTTGAATTGACGGCTACCCTAAGCGATGCAACCGGCACAACTGTCAAAGAGATTACAGCGTCCCCATTACCGCTGCGTGTAGAACAACAATTGAATGTAAATCAAGTATTTAAGAATGTTAAGTTTGCAGAACCGATGGATTTGGAGAATCACCCTGTTATGAAGCGCTAAGAATTCGATGCGAAAACATAAACTGCTGTTCCCGTACATAGAATGAACTGTTAAAGATCTATGACGGGAGGACTGCATGCAATGCTGGATATATACGGACCGCTGATGCCAGTACGTATTCTGGAAGAGATCGTATTCTGGAAAAAACAAGAGCAAGAGCATACGGCTGTAATCAAAGCCATTGTTCCTCAGTTGGAGGAGCCGTACGTTAAACTGCTGGATGAATGGGCCGTCGTCTTTGGGGCTACGGAGCAGGCAGCACAGCAGCTTCTGGCGGCTTGGCTGGCTCCGGCAACCTCCGGCCAGCCGGCGCTGGCAGCCGAAACAGAGCAGCTGCTGCATGTCGCCTGCGCCCAGTCCCAGGAGTTCGTCCGGCAGCTATATGCTCTGATGGAAGGAAGCGCAGCCGTAAAGGCCCAACCGCTGGCCGGGACCGTCCTGCTGCATATCATCCGGGAGTCGGAATATTTCCTGGTTAAGCTAAACGGCTTGACCATAGCCAGCCACACCACCGGATGGATGCGCGAGGATACCGGAGAGCGTTCAGACCCGGATGCGGAAAGACGGGAACAAGGTTCTGTACCCATAGGGGGCCATACTCTGCCGCCGCTTCCCTACGCTTACAATGCGCTGGAGCCGTACATCGACGAGAAGACGATGATCATTCATCATGACAAGCATCATCAAAGCTACGTAGACGGGCTGAACAAGGCGGAGACCAAGCTGGCCGAGGCCCGCAAAGCCAAGGATTTTGATCTTGTGAAGCATTGGGAGCGTGAGCTTGCTTTTAACGGGGCCGGACATTATCTGCATACGATCTTCTGGAACGTCATGTCCCCGCAGGGCGGAGGCCGTCCGACCGGTGCGCTGATGGATGCCATTGAACGCAGCTTCGGCAGCTATGATGCCTTCAAAGAGCAGTTCACCGAAGCGGCGAATAAGGTCGAGGGCGGAGGCTGGGCCATTCTTGTCTGGAGTCCGCGCAGCCGCAGGCTGGAAATTCTGACCGCAGAGAAGCACCAGAACCTGTCGCAATGGGATGTGGTTCCGCTGCTCGCTCTGGATGTATGGGAGCATGCCTATTACCTCAAGCATCAGAATAACCGCGCAGATTATATTAAGGACTGGTGGAAGGTTGTCAACTGGCCTTATGTCTCCGAACGGTATGCCTCCGCCCGCAAGCTTGTCTGGCAGCCTTATTGAGCGTCAGCGAATAGGCATTAATCTTCTTGCCCAAGCTGTGAAGCACGCCGTAAAAAGAAGCTCCCACCGCCGATTTATTGCATATGCCTGGCGCATCACTCTAGGAAAGACACCCCTCAAGGTGTCTTTTTGTATGCGCTGATTATTGTTCCGCCAGTCTGCGGCCTATATTTGCGTCTGCACTAACTCCTTAATTTTCTGGAACGTGACTTCAGGGTCCATATTCTGCAGTAAAAACTCCGATTCTCTTTTGTAGGCCACTTACTCCGTATAATTTCCGAGGTATTCATCTATGATGGCGAATGGTGCGCCTTCTCGCTCCAGCCTTAGCTGGATATCACTCTTATTCACGTATATAAACACACGTACAGCTTCCTCGCCGTACTTTTCCCGAAATACCCTGGCTCCTTCATGATTCACCACAACGTAGCTATCCAGTCCAGCTGCTTCTCTTTGAGCTCAGCCATATCACTCTCAGAGAGCTGTTGCTTAAGCCCGGCATAAATCTCATTCAGTTCCTGATCCCAGCGCTCATACTCCTTATTCGCGGCCTTGGTCATAGACACTGTCGTCCTTTCATCTTTTAGGTTCTGCAGATCGTTAAGCCCCGTTTCCACAGCATCCAGTTTCGCTAAATATTGCTGTATCTGAAGCCGGATAGTCGCTCTATCAATACATTAACGGAAAAAGCAAAGGACACCCCGATTAGCTCAGAGTGCCCTTTTGGATTAATGACCAAATAATGTACTGAAGCCATAAGGGCAGGTCTCCCCATGGTTTCAGTAGTATAACGTTCTATTTTAGCAAACCCAGCTTCTGTAAACCGGCAATACTGAAGAAGAAGCCGCCTCCCCATGTTTTTATTTTCACACCATCCACTTCAATATCACTGTTCTTGGAATTATTAAATCCATCCGGCAAGCTGAAGCGGTGATATTCTACCTGTTTTGTTTTAAACGGTCCCGTCTTTACAACCAAATCCTGATCGTCCAGCTCCACCCGCCCATAAATCTCTGCGAGGAAGTTGGCATCAAGCCAACCGTCGGCAATAAGCGGCGGTAAGCTGGTACCCTCCATCCGGGCTAGAGCCACCTTCATGCTGTCTTGATCGTTAAATACCTTAATAAAGGTATCATCCCGGTCATAGGCGTACAAGACGGTGGTCCCATTCTCCTTGACCAATCCCTTCTTCTGGACAACCTCTAACGGGTTGGCATCGGTGAATTGTTTAATCGCCTCGTTCTCCGCGAGCTGCTGGGAGACTGCATTCTGTCCGGTGGTTGTTGAACCGCCGGACCCGTTGATAATTATTTTCTTTCCCTCAATGGTTAATTTCGTACCGGTCGCATCGGCGATCGCCCGTACCGGAACGTAGGTAGCGCCATTAATGACAGCTCCATCCGCTACTTTAACCCCGTTCTTCACGACAGTGTATATTCCCTGCACTTTCTGTCCAAGCAGCCCCGATGCGGCAAAAGCGGAAGCCCCCCCAAAAATCAATGCCCCCGAAACAAACCCTGCTATAAACTTCTTCATTATGTAATAACCCTCCCAGAATGTGTAAATCATATAACAATACAAATTATATGGGCAGAAAGGTTTCATTTCTAGTAAAATTTTTTTGGACATCCAGTAGAGGAAACTCACAGGCAGCAAGCAGAAACGGCTTCGCCGTCCTTAAAAGAAGCCTATGCTTCCGAAGCAGCAATGCTCTGTATCGCCTTCAGGTATCCGTTTCAGCGAGAAATAGAAAGATGATTTATGGTGTGAAACATATAAATCCTTATATTTATAAAAATCCCGTCCGTCACTTTGCGTGATGAACGGGATTTTTGTATATGCTATCTTCTATTCCTTGATTAAGGCCAGAAACTCCGCCCGGGCAGCGGCGTCCTCACGGAAGGACCCCCGCGTTGCCATAGTAACGGTCTTGCTGCCGGGCTTTTTCACCCCGCGGGCGCACATGCACAGATGCTCCCCTTCCACAACGACCATCACACCATGCGGGTTCAGCACCTCTGTCATAATGTCGGCGATTTGCGCCGTGATGCGTTCCTGCACCTGCAGACGCCGGCTCACCGCCTCAACGAGACGGGCCAGCTTGCTGAGTCCGGCAATTCTTCCGCTTGGAACGTAGCCGATGTGCACCTTACCGAAGAACGGAGCCATGTGATGCTCGCATTGACTGTAATATACGATATCTTTTACAATGACCAGCTCTTCATGAGACTCATCAAAGGTCACGCCGAGCGCCTCACGGGGATCTATCGAATAGCCGCCGAAGATCTCCTCGTACATTCTTGTAACTCTGGCCGGTGTTTCCAGCAGCCCTTCGCGGCCTGTGTCTTCACCGATTAATTCCAATATTTTCTCAACGTGGTACTCGATTTGCTCACGGTTCGCAGCAACCTTGCCGTTGATGTATTCATTGACGCCCCCCATGAAGCCTCCCCCTTCCGTACCCGCATCTAATTTCATCTATTTGGGCCTGTTACTTTCCCTTACGGCGCTGCCCTCTGTTTGCCGCAGGAGCGCGGCCCGGCTGATTGTTGTTCTTCATCATCTGCTGGGCACGCTGCATTTGTTTTCCGTTCAAGTTATAACCCATTTGCTTGGCGACCTTTTGCAGCATTTCAGGATCATTCTGCATCGTTGTCATTTGTCTGCGCAGATAATATACACCGATGAAGAATCCGCCGATCAGACCTACGACAAGCGTAATAATTGGCAATGCAATGTTCATCTAAAGTCCACCTTTGTGCTCTATTGTCTGCAATACCGCTGTGGGCATGCGAATATATCATAGCATTTCAAGAACTGGACAGCAATTGTCAAATCCTTCGATCTTGAGGGCGTGTTCCCACACTAAAAAAGGTAGGCTCCGCCTGGCATGCCATGTTCCGCCTCCAGCTCCAGCAAGCGGCTCTTGATCCCCAGTCCGCCAGCATACCCGACGAGTGTGCCGCCCGCACCGATGATCCTGTGGCACGGTACAATGACAGCCACAGGGTTGCGGTTATTGGCTCCGCCGACTGCACGCACAGCCTGCGGATTGCCGATCAGCACAGCGATATCCTTGTACGAGGCCGACTCTCCGTAGGCCACTGTACGTAGCGCCTCCCACACCTGCCGCTGAAACTCGGTCCCCCGCATATCAAGCGGCAGCGAGAAGTCCCGCAGTTCTCCGGCAAAATAGGCTGTTAGCTGCCGCACAGCCTCGGACAGCTTTCCCTTCTCCTGATATAACCCAGCCTGTCCCATCTGCCGCTTGAGCCATTGCTTAATATCCGCCCCGGTCTCCGCGTATGTCCCGAACCTGATCAGGCACAGGCCAAGCTCCGTTGCGCAGAGCGTCAGCGGGCCAATGGGAGAATCCATTTCGTCATAATAGACGGCAATTTCCGTACTCCCCGAATTCGCTGCGTCTTCCGTAGACTTACCCATCGCTCTATACCTCCTCCTGCTTACGCAGCTTATCCTGCGCCCGCTCCAGCATCTCCCGGACCGTGACATCCTCTTCGCCCCGCAGCGCCTGCTCTACCGCCTCCAGGGCCTCCGCTCCGCCGATGCGCCCAAGCGCCCAAGCTGCGCTTCCGCGCATTTCCGGCCGGGTTTCCCGCAGCACAATTTCAGTCAGCTTCGGCACAGCACCGGCCTCCTTGAAATTGCCAAGCGCGATCACCGCATTGCGCTGAATGGGCTTCTTGCCCCGCCAGGCTGCCGCGCTGCTGCCGAACCGGTCCTTGAACTCGCGGTTGCTGAGCTCAAGAATCGGCAGCAGCAGCGGCTTCACAATCTCCGGATCAGGAAGCAGCTCCGGGCGGTGGCTCCAATTCTTCCCGCGGTTATGCGGGCAGACGATCTGGCAGGTATCGCAGCCGTACAGCCGGTTGCCTATCTTGGTCATATACTCTTCGCTCAAGAAACCTTTGGTCTGTGTCAGGTAGGAGATGCAGGCCTGGGCATTCAGCTCTCCAGGACCTACTAACGCCCCGGTCGGACAAGCGTCAATACATTTCGTGCAGTCCCCGCAGCCCTCCTGCACCGGGACATCCGGCGGGAACGGGATGTTTGTCACCATCTCCCCCAGATAAATCCATGAGCCCCATTTCGGGGAGATGATGCTGCAATTTTTACCGCTGAAGCCGATTCCCGCACGTTCAGCTACCGCCCGGTCTACCAGCACACCAGTATCAACCATGCTGTCCAGCTCCGCTCCCGGGACCCGCTCCCGAATGAACATTTCCAGCTTCGCCAGTGCCTCCCGCAGCACATGATGATAATCCTTGCCCCAGGAGGCCCGGGCCAGAATTCCCCGGCGTGCACCCGGCTCCGACTTGGGCGGGTCTTGCATTTTGGATGGATAAGCTACGGCGATGGCGATGATAGACTGCGGCTGCTCACCAGACTTCAAGGCGGGGATGGTCCGCTTGTCCAGATCAGGCTCCTCGAAACCGGATTCATAGCCGTTATCGCGGTGCTCCTGAAGAATATTTTTCAAATATAAAAACGGCTCCGCAGTAGCAAATCCGATATCGTCAATACCGAGCGCCGGTGCGGCCGCCTTAATTTCAGCTTTGAGATCTTCCCACTTCGAAGGCGGGGGAGCGTAAGGTGCCTGGGTGTTATTTTTCATTTCCGCCTTCTCCTTCTCTTTATAATGCATTCATTTTGTTAAAAGGCCACCAGATATAAGCAGCCTTGCCGACGATACGGTTCTGCGGAACAGCGCCAAAATACCTGCTGTCCTTGCTGGCTCCGGCATGCCGGTTGTCGCCCATCACAAAGTAGGTTCCCTCTTCCACAGTCAGTGGAGAGAAATCCGAGTCCTCTATTTCCGAATCCACATACGGTTCGTCAGCCAGCTTGCCGTTCACATACAGCTTGTGGTCCCGCACCTCGACACGGTCTCCGGGTACCCCGACGATCCGTTTCACCAGATATTCCTTGCGGTCCGGTCCGGTGCTGGGGTCGTGCAGGACAACAACATCCCCGCGATGGGGACTGGCAAACGCCAAAATTATTTTGTTAATAATCAGCTTCTCGCCCTCCAGCAGCGTCGGCTGCATGGACCGGCCTACAACGGTGGAGATATTGAACACATAAATGTTAAGCAGCGACATCATTGCAAATACTATAGCGGCGGTAATGATCCAATCCCGCAGTTCCGCGATCCAGCCTTTTCCAGGCAGCAATCCGGGACGCTGATGTGTAACGGATCGGTATCTTTGCTTGCGGCTCCGCAAGGAATTTCCTTCAAGCTCCCGGTTCATAGGCCACCCTCTAGCTTCAATTGGAATTTCTAATCCATAACAATAGAAAAGCATATCTCCCAGCCATTTGCAATGGACGGTGGATATGCTTCAGTATAATGAAACAGACTATGCAAGTACGCGCCTAGGCATCAATCACTCGGGCAATCATGCAGTCGTACAGGTCGCTATAGTTCTCTATTCTAGTAAATGTTTCCGCTTACGCAGTACCGATATCGAAGATCGTTATCCGACAATGCTGAGCTTCCGTACGGATTTGAAGATGTGGTTCTCGTCATAACCCATTGCTTCATACAGCGGCAGCGCAAAGGAATTATGCTCATCAACGGCTACAAAAATACCGCTGACCTTACGCGCCTGGAATCTGTGCTCCATCGCCGATACAAGACCTCTGCCGACTCCTTTGCGGCGGTAATCGGGATGGACGGCAATGCGGAAATAACAGCCGTGATTCTTCTCAATCGTACCAATCAGCGCACCAACAATCTCTCCTTCATCTTCGGCAACTACAATGAGATCGGAATCCCATGAAAGCTGCCTGGAGAAAGGTTCCATAGTGCTCTCGAAACATTCTTCCGATAATGCGGTCTGCAGCAGTTCAGTTACAGGGGTAACGTCGCTTAATTGAAAGGAACGAACGTGCATTCTTTAAAATCTCCCTTTTCTATGGCTTAGAATTTAACAAAAAGAAGGAAGCTCCCGTAACGACGGTGTGTAGAGGAAACAGCAAAGAAAAGCAACATGGACGCCAGCCCGAGGAAATCGGCGAATCCATCATTCCCAAAAGCTTTTCATATGATCAGAGAAGTATTAACCTAATGTTAAGGAGGTCAGCAGCTTCTTCAATCACCAAAAAACGAGGAATACCTGCTTTTAAGTCTATTAAAGCATACTTTTCTTGTGTTATCATCATTTTTCTTTTGAAAGCGCTTAATATAAAGCGATTACATTAGATTTGATTACACAAATTTCATAATCAGGAAATTAACCAGAGGTAAACGCGGTCCGGCGACGGAGTGCTATATCATTAACACAGCGTTAACACTAACAGTCAGGTCCGGTTGATCCACAGTTTTTAAACATTTTCGTTTGTTTAGTGTTGCATTATTGTTCCAAATACGGTTTAATAAAAGTATCTTATCGGGTAAATAACCTATAGGATCCATTAGGGATATCAAAACAAATACAATATACTCAGGAGGGATTTTTCCATGGCATTTCAATTACCGGCACTTCCTTATCCGAACAACGCTCTTGAACCGCACATCGACGCATTGACGATGGAAATTCACCATGACAGACACCACAACACATACGTGACGAACCTGAACGCTGCTCTGGAAAAGGCACCTGAACTTCAAAACAAGAGCATCGACGAGCTACTTACAGACCTGAACGCTGTACCGGAAGCTATCCGCACTGCCGTTCGCAACAATGGCGGCGGACATGCCAACCATACTTTGTTCTGGGAAGTTATCGGACCAAATGGCGGCGGCGCTCCAACTGGCGCACTGGCATCTGCAATTGACAGCGAGCTCGGCGGCTTCGATAAATTCAAAGAAGATTTCGCTGCAGCGGCAACTACCCGTTTCGGCAGCGGCTGGGCATGGCTCGTGGTTAAAGACGGCAAGCTGGCGGTTACCAGCACACCGAACCAGGACAGCCCAATCAGCGAAGGCGCAACTCCGATCCTTGGACTGGATGTTTGGGAGCATGCGTACTACCTGAACTATCAGAACAAACGCCCTGACTACATCAAAGCCTTCTGGAATGTAGTGAACTGGGAAGAAGTCGGCAAACGCTACGATAACGCAAAATAAATCTCTGTTCAAAAACAACCCCGAAATCCACGGTAAGTGGAGGTCGGGGTTGTTTTTTTATGGCATTTAGGCGTTGTATCCGGGCGGATCGGCCACTGGGGACTCAACAACGGCATTTTTACCGTTGTTTCTGGGCGGATCGGCCAGCAGGGCTTCAACAACGGCATTTTTGCCGCTGTTTCCGGGCGGATCGGCCAGCGGGGCTTCAACAACGGCATTTTTGCCGCTGTTTCCGGGCGGATCGGCCAGCGGGGCTTCAACAACGGCATTTCTGCCGTTGTTGAAGCGCACCGTCGCCCTTCGGATTCCATCCTTATCTGCGACAAAAGAAAATCCCAGCTACGTAGCAGCCTGTTCGTCAAAGTAACTGTTCAGCAGCTTCAAAAACACGTTCGGAAACGCATAATTCGCCATTTCCTCACGGTTGATCCACCTTATGGCTCCCCCGTCCCCGGGGTCCCCGCTTCCGTCCGCGAACAGCTCTATGGAGCTGTCAGCGGCGAACAAATCGGGCGGAATATTGCCGTTATCGGCAGATTCCGCGTTGTAAGCCGCGCGCCCTTCCGCCGCCAGGGGCAGGCTGCTGGCGGCCTCTTCCCTGCAGCGGTAGACCTGCAGGGTCCACACAATATGGCTGAATGTATGCTCCGCAGCCATCCAGTGCCCTTCAGGCCGGGCGAGAATCCCGGCCTGCCGCAAGGACCGGCGCAGCCGGTCCTGCGCTGCGGCCTCCGGCAGCAGCGCCCCGGTCGCGCCGCCCTCCGTAGGCGGCGCAGGCCAGTGCGGCAGCTCCCACATGCGGGCTAGTAGCCCGCTGGATGGCCGCTGCCGGATGAGCACCCGGCCCGCGTGTGCGCCGCGGCCCTCCACCAGGGCCGCCAGCCGCTCCTCCGGGCGCGGCGGCTTGGCCTTGGTCTTGACGGGCAGCGAGGTCTCGCAGCCCGCCAGCCGCGCGGCGCAGTGCTTCATCACCGGGCAGGGCAGGCAGCGCGGTGATTTCGGCGTGCAGACCAGCGCGCCAAGCTCCATCAGCGCCTGGTTGAAATGCGAAGCCTCTCCCTCCGGGATCAGCTCTGCCGCCAGGCGCTCCATTTTCACGCGGGTGGGTCCCTTGGCGATATCGTCCTCGATCAGGAAATAACGGGACAGCACCCGCATGACATTGCCGTCCACCGCAGGCTCAGGCCGGTTGAAGGCAATGCTGAGAATGGCCCCTGCGGTGTAGGGGCCTACCCCCTTGAGGCCAAATACGGCATCGCGGTCATCCGGGACCTGTCCGCCGTATTGCTCCTTCACCTGCCTTGCTGCATGCTGCAGGTTCCGGGCGCGCGAATAGTAGCCCAGCCCCTCCCAGCATTTCAGTACATCTTCCTCCGGCGCATCAGCAAGCGACTCTACCGTAGGGAAACGCTCAATAAAGCGGTTGAAGTAAGGAATAACCGTATCCACTCTCGTCTGCTGCAGCATGATTTCTGAAATCCAGATATAGTATGGATTGCGGTGGCGCCGCCATGGCAAATCCCGTTTCTGTCCCTGATACCATTCCAGCAGATAGCGGCTGAAAAACAACTTGGCATCCTGCTGCGCTTGCTCCTGCTGTTCATGCGTTGTCATCATTTTTCTCCTTGCCGTTAATTTATTTGTTCCACCACAGCAAACGCCGAAGCCAGATCACGGCTGTGTGTAATTGTAAGATGAATAGTATACTCCCGCTCCGTCAAATGAAGCCGGGCCCACGCCTGTTCCGAGAGTGCGGCTACAGGCTTGCCGTGCGCATCAGGCAGAATCTCGATATCCTGAAACCCCACCTCCGCTCCGATTCCGCAGCCAAGCGCCTTCACCACTGCTTCCTTGGCCGAGAAACGTCCGGCGATGAATTCCGCTGCGTTACCGCCCCGCCGCTCAGCCAGCACAAGCTCCTGCTCCGTAAGAATGCGGGAGATGAATTTGGAGCCGAGCCCCCGGCTCGTTATATTTGCAATCCGCTGAATTTCCAGCACATCATGTCCGATTCCGTAAATCAAAAATTCCACGCTCCTCATGGACGTGCAGTCGTTAACCGCTATAATATACCTTCTATCCTTAACGGGGATAGTAATGGTATGATCTTCCTGATTGTTCTTTACAAAGATAGCCAATAAACAAGGTTCGTAAATGCTATAAATGATAGTCTTAGCGCATTCTTTCTGCTATCTTAAAAGAAAAAACCGCCAAAGTCTATTGCGGGCCTGTTCCCGCTTCTCAAAATTGACAAAAGGGAGATTACCCTATGAACCGTAATTTTGAACTGCCTGCCGGCGAGGATGCGTTTCTCCGCTGCTCCCATTTCCCTGCCCAAAGCGCAGCCAAAAGCCTTATTGTTATTGCACACGGATACAAGGGCTTTAAGGATTGGGGCATGTTCCCTTACATCGCCGCTGCGCTGAGCCGTGAGCATGAGGTGATCAGCTTCAACTTCTCACATGGCGGAATCGGCGAGGACCTGCAGAATTTCACCGAGCTGGAGAAGTTCGCCCGCAATACCGCCCAGCGCGAGATCAAGGATATGGAGATTCTGCTCTCCTATCTCAGCCAGCATCACAAGTTCGGAAGTCTGCCAGTATTCCTGCTGGGACACAGTCTGGGGGGCGGCGTCAGCCTGGTTTACGCCCTGGACCACCCGGATGAAATATTCGGTGTCATCTCCTGGAACGGCGTAACCAATCTTGATTTGCTCACGGAGGATCAGAAGCGTGAAATGAGAGAAAAGGGCCGGACGCATGTGCTTAATGGACGGACAGGCCAGCAGATGCCACTGGATGCCGTGATCATGGAGGATCTGGAGCAGCAGGCAGAGCGGTACAATATACTGGAGCGGATGAAGCATGCCAGCTTCCCGGTTGTTCTGGTTCAGGGAAGCGAGGACGGCGAGAAGCTGCAGCGCGGATCAGAGCAGCTAGTCAAGCTCCGCCCGGACATCGGCTGGGTGAGAATACCGGGCGGCAATCACACCTTCGGCACCGTCCATCCTTTTGCCGGAGCCACTCCACAACTGGAGCAGGCGATATCCGCAACCGAAGAGTTCATCAGCCGCACATTAGCCGGGTAGCCGGCACATAGAGAACCGCCGCAAAGTCTGCGAAGAATCATAGCTTCCCCGGCGGTTCTTTTGTCACAAGCCCTTAGATGCCTGGAATCGCATTCCGCTTATGCGCGGTTCTCCGGTAGAAGCCTTCCAGCTTCTCCGCCACTTTGGGGTTTACCGGCTTGCCCTCCAGATAATCACTGTTGTCATCGTAGGTAACGCCCAGCTCGGTCTCATCCGTCTGTCCTGGCCAGAGGCCTGCCGTCGGCGCTTTGGTCACAATATCCGCAGGCACTCCAAGAAATTCAGCCAACTGGCGCACCTGACGTTTGTTCAGGGAGCTTAACGGCGTAATATCCACTGCACCATCCCCCCACTTGGTATAGAATCCGGTTATAGCTTCGGAAGCATGGTCTGTCCCTACTACCAGCAGATTGTTCTCGAAGGCAAGCGCATACTGCATCACCATGCGGGTTCTCGCTTTTACATTGCCTTTGCCTTGATGTGTCAGATGACGGTATTGCCCCAGCGATTTCAGGCTGTGCTCAACCTCAAGCGCAATCTCGTTAACAGTATCCTCAATATTGGTCTCCACCGTATGGGCCAGCTTAAAAGCCTCAGCCACCGCATAGCTGTGCCCGATATCCTCCTGAACGCCATAAGGCTGGAAGACGCCAAGCGTGATATACTCCTTGCCTTCCCCGGCGGTCAGCTCATCCGTCGCCTGCTTGCACAGTCCTGCAGCCACCGCGCTGTCCACCCCGCCGCTGATGGCGATCAGCAGTCCTTTTGCCCCGGCTTCCAGCACATACTTTTTCAAGAAATCCACACGTCTGCGCACCTCCGCCTCCACCGTAATGGACGGCTTTACCCCAAGGGCGGCTATAATCTCTGCCTGCATACTCACCAGATACACCCCGTTTCATCGTCTTCAACAAAAACAAAAAATCCCGCAGACCGCCGGACTTCCGGTTGCCTGCGAGACCTATAATACCGTATTATTCTATTGGCACAGACGGTTGAATACATCCTTCAGCTCAGCGGCGATTTCAGCAGCCGAACGGTCTTCTACCCCATGACGTTCAATGAAATGAACGAGCTCCCCATCCTTCATTAGAGCGATGGAAGGCGAAGAAGGCGGATATGGAGCAAAGTACTCGCGCGCTTTCGCGGTGGCTTCCTTCTCCTGTCCGGCGAATACGGTGAACAAGTGATCCGGCAGGATTTCATTCTGCAGCGCCTGCGCTACACCGGGACGGCATTGGCCGGCGGCACACCCGCAGACGGAATTGATGACAACAAGTGAAGTTCCTTTGGCGTTCGGAAGAGCGGCTTCCACCTCTTCTGGAGTCAACAGCTCCTGAAACCCGATGCTTGTCAGATCATCACGCATTGGCTGAATGGAGTCTCTCATATATTGATTGAATGACATGGACATTCTTGGCACTCTCCTTTAATCCATTAAATTTTACTAACTTTATTATACATACATACTCTGTGAAAGCAAACAAAAAGGGCTCGTCCGTCCTGCATAACGTGAAGGCTGTACACATGTCTTTATTCCTTTGCAGTTGCGGCTTCCATCCTGTATTCCTGCCCGTATGGCAAAGATACGGTAAACGCCGTGCCGGACCCTTCCTTGGAGTCCACCGTGATTGTGCCATTATGCCGTTCGGCGATGCTCAAGCACAGCGGCAATCCGAGGCCCGTCCCCTGGCTTTTTGTTGTAAAAAAAGGCACAAACAGCTTTTCAAGCTGACTCTGGGGAATGCCGCTGCCTGTATCCCGTATAATCAGCTCTGCCCTGTCAGCGCTTATCCGCGTCTCCAGAACCAGCACCCCCTTGGCCTCCATCGCCTCCATGCCGTTGCGGGCCAGATTGAGAATGAGCTGCTTAATTTCTCTTTTGTTTAACTGGAACAGCGGCAGCGACGGGCATAATCTCAGCTCCACGCTTTGGCCGCGAAGATTGGCGTCCGCCCAGAGAAGCGGAGTAAGCTCTTCTATTATATGATGCAGTTGCACAGTCTCTTTATCCGAAATCCGGCTCTGCGCCAATGATAGAAAATCATTGATGATTCCGTTGGCCCGGTCCAGCTCCTCCATTACAATCTGATAATACGAATCCAGCTCCCCGGGGCTTTTCTCCCGCATAAGCTGCAGAAACCCGCGCACAACCGCCATCGGGTTGCGGATTTCATGGGTGATTCCAGCCGCCATCTGCCCGACCAGGGTTAGCCGTTCCACGTTATCCAGCTCGCTGCGGAATTTCTCTTCATCCGTCAGGTCCTGGACAATCACCACTCTTCCGCCTGGTCCTCCCCCGATTCCATGCTGCAGAGGAGCAGAGAATACATGATAGGTCCTGGAATCATAAATAATCTTCTCACTGCACCGTTGTTTATTATTGGCGGTCTCCGAGAAACGCCGCATCGTATCATCCATTTGATAGCCGATCAACTGACTGGCTGGCCGGTCAATAATTGCTTCTCTGGTGATCTGGGGAATGTGGCACCGGATCAGGTTCAGCATACATTCATTAAGGTCTGTCACATAACCGTTATCATCAAGTGTCATAATATTAAGCGGCACCGCATTGGTGATCTGCTGCAGCTTTTCCGATTCACGTTCGAATTTCTCAGAGATTCCCTTCAATTGTTCCTTGATTTGCAGCCTGTCCCAGGCGGTCTCTATAAAATATACAAAGCCCCCTCCCAGGATAACCGAGACCAGGAAATATATGATTAACAGAAGCATTTCACTCGTATAGGCATTTGATATCCTCCTGTCGTACATTTTGGGCGCAAGCACAATAAACAGCATGCTCGGGAACAGAACACTCCATAACATGCCGATCTTCTCCATAAGTGTGCCCTTCTTAAAGGATTTGGCGATCGCGAACAATAGCGGATAGAAGAGCAATCCTGTATTCAGCACCAGATTGGTGATTCCGGGCGGCTCGGAGAATAAGGCCGTACAGAGCAGAAAAAAACCAGCCAGGCTGATCCCCGAGCGGAAGCCTGCGTATAGAATGCCGATATAGGCCGGTAAAATCGCTAAATTCAGATAGACGACTCCAAACAGAGTAGTGGACAGAACCATGCAGAACACAATGCTAAGCGCACAGCAGATGATCAAAAATGACTGGTCGTCCGGAAATCTGTGTTTCCTGCGGACAATGTGGCTCTGATCCAGCCACCACTGAAACATGAACAAAAAGGAGCACGCAGCCGAGATTTGCAATAAAATATCCTTTACAGCATAAATAATTGCAATCACTCCTCAAATTGGACAAATTACCCTATTCTCTTAAATTAAAGCATACCCGCGCTATCCTGACAATGTAAAACAGCGTCACCCCCGCAGCCCTGGCCCATCCGCTGCCGGAATGGTATGATGCGGTTAGAGAAGCACCGGTTTTCACAGTGCCTTAACATGTAAAGGAGCATATTCATGAGCAATTACGATGTGATCATCATTGGAGGGGGTCCCTCCGGCCTGATGGCCAGTATCGCCGCAGCCGAGCGCGGAGCAGCCGTTCTGCTGGTGGATAAAGGGGCCAAGCTGGGACGGAAGCTGGGGATATCCGGCGGCGGCCGCTGCAATGTGACCAACGTCAAGGAAACCTCCGAGCTGATCGCCCATATTCCCGGCAACGGCCGTTTTTTGTACAGCGCGTTTGATCACTTCAACAATCTTGATATTATCAATTTCTTCGAGGAGCTTGGCATTGCCCTAAAAGAAGAAGACAACGGCCGCATGTTCCCCGTCTCCGATAAAGCTTCAAGCGTCGTCTCCGCACTCGTAGGCAAGGTTCGCAGTCTTGGTGTGCAGATCATAAAGGATAGTCCGGTGCGGGAAGTGCTGTACGGGGACGGCCGGGTGGAAGGCGTTCTTTTATCCTCCGGGAAAAAGCTGACCGCGGGCGCTGTTGTAATCGCCACCGGCGGCAAATCTGTGCCGCAGACCGGCTCTACAGGAGATGGATACCCGTGGGCCATTGCCGCAGGGCACACCATCACCGAGCTTTTCCCAACAGAAGTCCCCATTGTCTCACGGGAGGAATGGATTAAGTCGGGGGAGCTTCAAGGCCTCTCTCTGCGCGATGTAACGCTTACGGTCTGGAATCCCAAGGGCAAGAAGGTGATCTCGCACCGGGGCGACATGATTTTCACCCATTTTGGCCTGTCCGGGCCAATTGCGCTGCGCTGCAGCCAATTTCTGCGCCAGGTTCAGCGCAAATCCGGGACAGACACCGTGGAGCTGTCTATCGACCTGTTCCCCGATCTCAATCTGCAGGAGGTGGAGGCTGAGCTGCAGAACAAGCTGGAGCTGGAGCAGAGGAAAGCGATCCGCAATTCGCTGAAGGGGCTGCTCCCGGAACGCCTTATACCGCTGCTGCTGGATAAAGCGGGGCTGAACGGCGACATCACCGGCCATCAGCTGCCCAAAAGTGGACAACAGGCGATAACGGCTCTGCTGAAACGGATGCCTGTTCATGTGCATGGCACCCGTTCCCTGGCAGAAGCTTTTGTTACCGGAGGGGGCGTCAATCTGAAGGAGATTGATCCCAAAACGATGGAATCGAAGCTGATGCAGGGGCTCTATTTTTGCGGCGAGGTGCTCGATATTCATGGGTATACCGGAGGCTACAATATTACCGCCGCCTTCTCCACAGGATATACCGCAGGCAAACATGCGGCATTGCAGCGGGATCAATAAGGAACCGCCAGTTCTTCGTGCAGGTTCATAATAATAGTAAAGAAGCCAGCCTCCAATACAACCGGAGGCTGGCTTTTTTTAATTCAGAATTATTTGGCAAAACGAAATGCACTGAACATGGAGGAGATTAAATATCCGGCCACACCGCCAATAGGGATAAACAGCACAAGCCCCCACCAGCCATACAGCGGCAGACAGACAGCCGCCGAGCACAGCAGGGCAAACGGCATCAGCATGATCGGCAGCGCCTTCGAGCCGGCCTCCGCCTTCTGCTGCTTGGTAAACGGCAGAATTCCGATATAATCATCCCCGGAGAACAGCAGCCAGAAGGAAGACAGCCAGTAGGACATTAACGCGATCAGCAGCGCGAAGATGAGCCACTTCAGCACGGAAGGCACGATGAGCACCGCTACCAGCCCCACCCCCGTAAACTGCAGGTACAGCTTGAAATGCGCCGGATTCCGCAGCAGCGCTTTGATTGCCGCCGCCGTGAACCGGCTCTCCGGCAGCTTGGATTTCAGCAGCGGCTGCGACTTGCGGAAGATCCACGGCTTATGCCGTGTAGGGCGCGGCTTGTCCAGAACATTACGCAGCATGAGCGCGGCGATCCTCATCCGCTGCTTGTAGTCCTCGCGCACATCATTCATGAACGTGCCGCGCAGCCGCAAGCGGTAGAGGATCGCCCAGGCCGTCACTGCCGCAAATACGGCGGTGGTCAGCAGCAGAAGCAGCGGGCTGTCCTTCCAGTACAGCGCAGCCCGGATATAGATGGCACAGGGCACGGTCACCGCCGGAATCAGCCACAGCCAGCGGCGGAACCCCTGACGCTGGACCTTGACGATATGCCCCAGCAGCTTGACGCACCAGCTACACGCAATGGTCATAGCGAGCAGGGCCCAGGCCGCTCCCGGGCTGACTCCGTAGCCCCGGATTGTGAAGGGGAGCAAAACAACATACACAGCAGCCATTTTCAGTGCTGTAACAATGAGACTGTAGCTCATCCCCCGCAGCATAATCGTCCTGATCCAGCCCTCCCTCTGCCTGAGGAACAGCAGATCGCCCTCTTGCAGAAGCAGAACCATCCCTCCCGTAGCCACAATAATAGCCAGCAGGACCGGAAGCATCATGAAGGGCAGAACTGTCACCCAGGAGGGCAGATCATGATTCCATAACCCGTAATAAAAACGTCCGCCGAGCAGCCCCCCGGGAATAATAATATACAGCAGCACCGTCCAGTCTGCCGCAGTGCGGATAATTGCCCACTGCTCGCGCCAGTGAGAGGTCAGCCGCCGCCGAAACAATCTTTGCGCCGTAGGAAAAGCAAATGAATTCCTGCTCATGTCAACTCGTCGAAGCAATCAAACAACGACCCCTCCGGCAATCCCGCCTGAGTGCGGATCTCTTCCAGTGTACCCGTGGCGCTCATTCTCCCGCCGGAGATCAGCACGAAGCTGTCGCAAATCTTCTCAGCCGTATCCAGTACGTGCGTAGACATCAGCACCCCGGCTCCCCGCTCCCGCTCCGCCGCAAGCAGCCGCAGGAAGTCCTTCGTCGCGCGCGGGTCAAGCCCGATGAACGGCTCATCCACGATGTAGACATCAGGCTGGACCAGGAAGCCCAGCATTAGCATCATTTTTTGCTTCATGCCCTTGGAGAAGCCTGCCGGGAGATCGTTGCGCACATGCTCCATGCCGAACTGGGTCAGAAGCTTCCCGGCAGTCGCCTCAAAGGCTTCATAAGTCAAGCCATAAGCTGCGGCAGCCAGATCCAGATGCTCCCACAGCGTTAAATCCTCATAAAAGACAGGCTGCTCCGGCACGTAAGCATAGGATTTGTTCTCTCCGCCAAGGCTCACCTTGGCTTTGGCATGCTTCAGCAGCCCGAGCAGCGTCTTGATCGTAGTGCTTTTGCCGGCCCCGTTCGGTCCAATTAATCCCAGAAGCTGGCCCCGCCGCACCTTAAAGGAGATGTTGGAGATCCTTGCATCGCCAGCCTCGTAACCGGCCTGGTCAATGAAGACATCGAGTACGATGTCACGCTCTGTGCTGTCCTCTTCACTTTCTTTGATTGCTTCAGGCTTCTGTGCCTGCAGCGCTTCCGTCTCTTCCATGCAGCTCCATCTCCTACATTAATAGCTTTGGTATATATCGCTTACCGGACTGAGTAGAATCCAGTAATCCGATCATATCACCCTCAGCGGCCCTATGCTAGGAAAGATCTGCTGCCGGTTCCGCCAAGGTTCGTGCAGCCGCCGCATCCCTGTTCTCAATCCCGGTCCGCAGGAAGAGCAGCAGGGCCCCGAGCAGGGCCGCAAGCACCCCCGAGACAATAAAAGCCGGAACCGGTCCTGAGGCTGTAACCAGGGCTCCCCCGGCTACCGGTCCAAGAATAACCGCAGCGCTCGTCAGGCTGCCAATGATTCCGAATACCCGGCCTGTGTAGGCTTCCGGCGTCCGGTTCTGCAGCAGCGAATTAAAAGGAATGATAACAAAGCCGCCGCCCATTCCTGCCAGAATAAACGTTCCGAACAGAATGATGTTCATCCAGAGGCCTGCCTGACCGTAAGCGGTCACCAGTGCGGCAATGGTAAAGACCGAGCCCATAAGAAAAGTGCCTGCACCCATAAAGACAAGCGGACGTTTACTGCTCCCCAGCCTTCCTGATGTCACCGCCGCGAGCAGTGTGCCGAAGCCGCTGGCGGCTACACACCAGCCCAGCAAATCGCCGCTCACACCAGGAATTTCCCGGAACAGGGTTATCGTCTGGGAATCAGCAATTTGAAGCACCAGAAGCACCGCTACAATCATCACAACTCCGCTGAGCACTACCGGCATACTTGCAATCAGCCGCAAGCCGGCACCCGCTTCACTGCGGAATGATTTGCGCACCTGCGGGTTCTCTGCATTATCACTTGCCCGTTCTGTCTTGAACATCCCCACTCGCGGCAGTCCCAGCAGGATGACCGCAGACACCAGATAACTTGCCGAGTCGATTACATAACACGCGGAAATGCCGAAGGCCGCAACGAGCAGGCCGCCAAGGGCCGGGCCGACAATCTTCGTAAGCTGCTCAATGGATGCGCTAAGCGCCACAGCCTGATCCATTTGTCCGGGAGGTACAAGCTCCTTGAGCTTGCCGCTTTTGGCCGGAGAGAACAGCACATCCAGAACTCCCTTGGCCAGCAGCAGAATATACACCTGCCATAATGATCCGGCAAATACCAGACAAACCACGATTCCCGCACGCACAAGATCTGATCCGATCATGATTGCTTTGCGGTCCATCTTATCGCTTAAATACCCCGCAAAGGGTCCGCCCAGCAGCATAGGCACCGCCATACACAGCGATACTGCCGTAATCTCCCAAGGTGTAGCCTGCCACTTCAAGCCAACCATAGTTAACAGCGCCAGCACATGCAGCCAATCCCCTACGTTCGACACAAGCTGTGCTGAGATCAGCAGCATAAACGGCTTGTTCGCAGTCAGTTTACCCGTCTTTTCTTCATAACCTTGAGACTTACTCATCCTTCGTCCACTCTCCCGTTCGATTGGTTATCTCCTGTAACCCATCTTAAGGAAATTTGAAGGTATATTCATCGACCCGCAGGTGTAACTGTCTGCTGCGCCAGAGGCTGAATATCCTCTCCAACTCAAGGCGGATAACGATAAAAAAAGAAGGATTTTCACAACTTTCATGCACCGTCGAAAAATTGTTTGATTTTTAATAATTAAAAGTGTGCTCATTGTGACAAATCACATGTTCTTCGTCCATTGTTTGCCGTATTGTAAGATTATATCAATAACGTTTATATTCCAAACCGTGCGGGGCAACCCTCACGATTAACAATAGAGGTGGAGAAGCATGATACAATCCTATGAACGCGATACTCAACTGACACTGCATTTGTACCGGGTTTTTGCCAAGTCCTTCAAGAGCATTAATGAGCACGCCGTAACCGGCAGCAAGATCGAAGGCTTCAATCCTACAGCCTTTGCCGTAATGGAGGTTCTTTATTATAAAGGACCACAGCCTATCCAGCAGATCGGCGCCAAGCTGCTGCTGCAGAGCGGCAACGTTACTTATGTCATCGACAAGCTGGAAGAACGCGGCTACCTGCAGCGCAAGCCTTGTCCGAGCGACCGGCGGGTGATTTTTGCCGAGCTGACTACAGAGGGCGAACGCCTGATGAACGAAATGTATCCGAAGTATTCAGAGCGCCTGCATCTTGCGTTCAGCGGACTGAGTGATGAAGAGAAGGAACAAATGATTACCCTTTTGAAGAAGATGGGCCTGCAGGCTGAGAAGCTCTCTCCTCTTCCCCGCAAGTAGCTTAAGTCAACAGGGGTTGTGAATCTATTCACTTATTAGATCATCGGCTATATGCTGCAAAAAGCTGCAACATCCTGTTCAGGGTGGTGCAGCTTTTTTTGCACAGAAATATGATTCGAACAACGAGAGCTAAACCTTCTTAAGTGCCTTATTCTCCTCCATGACCGACGGCAGACCTTTATGCAGCCCTGAGGATATCACCAGCGATAGAACAGCAAACACAGCCATCACAATAAAAAGCGAATGCAGACCGCCTTCCAGCGCGCCCCGCAGACTGCTCCAGGCTTCGCCGGACAATGCAGCACCTTCATGCGGGTGAAGCAGTTGATTGATGTCAGTGCCGGCTGCAGCAGCACCTGGCTCTTCGGCCAGTTGCCTGTCGATACTCAGGTTCAGCCAGGAGCCAAAAATCGCCACCCCCACTGTCTGTCCAAGCGAGCGTGTAAAGGTATTAAGTGCTGTAGAAGCTCCGCGCTGGTTGTGCTCAACCGAGGACTGGGCGATAATCGTGAACACGGTGGAGGCATAACCGAAGCCTACGCCGCAGAACAGCATCAGACACAGGAGCAGTAGTTGCGAAGACTCCGCGGTCATAAATGTCAGGCCGATGGCCCCTACTGCGATTAAAGTCAGACCAAGCATGGTTGTCCGCCGTGAGCCGGAGCGCAAAATCATTCTTCCCCCGGCGATCGAGCCCAGCATCCAGCCTACGGACATCGGGGCCAAGAGCAGTCCTGATAGGGCCGCGCTTTTTCCGAACACTCCTTGTACCCAAAGCGGCACATATGTGGTTAAGCCAATAATCAGGGTGCTCACTAGCAGATTGGCCCCGGTGGACACCGCGATATTGCGGATGGAGAACAGTCCAAGCGGAAGCATCGGCTCCTCAGTGCGGCGCTCCACAAACCAGAAGAAGACCAGCAGACAGACGGCGGCAGCGAGTGTGAGCAGCAGCAGCGGAGAGTTCCAAGGCAGATTCTGGCCTCCTACGGTAAGTCCGAAGAGCAGTGCCCCCATGCCTGCCGCGAACAGCAGTCCCCCTAACACGTCAATCTTTGTCTTGCGCTTAACTCTCTCTTCCTTCAGGAAGCGGGTGATAAAGACAATGGATAATAGCCCAAAAGGCAGATTAAATACGAATACCCAGCGCCAGCTCAGGTAATCCACCACATACCCGCCCAGCAGCGGGCCTACCAGAGAGGAGATGCCCCATACGGAGCTAACCAGCCCCTGGGTTTTGGCCCGTTCCTTAATGCTGTAAATATCTCCTATAATCGTAAAGGTCATCGGAATCAGCGCACCAGCACCAATTCCCTGAATGCCCCGAAAAATAATCAGCTGCTCCATACTCTGCGAAACACCGCACAGCAGTGAGCCCATGAGAAAAACAGCCGTTCCGCCGATGAACACCGGCTTCCGGCCAATCAGGTCGCTGAGCTTGCCGAAGATCGGCGTTGTAACCGCCATCGCCAGCAGATAGGCCGTAAATATCCAGCTCAGCCACTGCATCCCTTGAAACTCGCTGACGATAGAAGGTCCAGCCGGTCCGGTTACGGTCCCTTCAATCGCCGCTAGAAATGTAGCCAGCAGCACCCCTGTCAATATAAGCTTGCGTTCTGTTCCTGCAATTGCGTTCAATGAATCCATATCCTCTCTCTGCTTGATCCTTTCCTTACTTCATAGCTGCCCGCTGCGCAGCAGGGCATACAGAACAACGTCCTGAAAACCCGCCGCCGTATGCCGGTACTCACGCAGCAAGCCTTCCCGCTGAAAACCGAGTCCCCGGAACAGCCCCTCGGCCCGGGTATTGTCAGGATGGCATAACCCCTCAATCCGGTTCAGGCCCATCGTGCCGAAGCCAAAAGCCAGCGCAAGCGCAAGCGCCTCCCGCATATAGCCCTGTCCCCAATAAGCCGGCAGCAGCTCGCACCCGATCTCGCCCCGGTAAGCTCCCTGGAGCTGCCAACTGTTATAACCGCAACTGCCGATCACTTCACCTTCCGGCCCGACAATACTCCAGCGCAGACTCTCTTCCACAGCCGCCATTTGCACAAGGAGGCGTATCAGCTCCTCTGCATCCTGCGGTGAAGAGAGCGGCGGTGCATCCAGCCAAGGGGTAACCAGGGGATGACGCCAGACCGCATACAGCGCCGCTGCATCCTGAGCAGCCATCGCGCGCAGCTTCACTCTCTGTCCTGTAAGGACCGGTATTACCCCGCCACATATGTACAACGCACTCATCCCCCTTCAATCTTATCAGTATACCATCATCCGGGCACAGCATCTGGCGCTTTTCGGCAAAACCCCGGGGCAACTGCTTACGGATTGTTTTCAACCCTGTACTCAAAGTTTCAGGAAATAATGGCTTCGAAAGCGTTCACCCTATTTGCCAGGTAACTGAGTTGGAATTTCTCCACTTCACCCTCCACGTTCCAACAACGGCATTTCTGCCGTTATTTCTGGGCCTACCACCCCATCTTGCTCCAACAACGGCATTTCCTCCTAGGCCCCCTAATGAAACTGGAGAGTTGCCCCCCAATTTATTACACTGAAAGAAGAGGGAGGCGAGTTTCATGAAGAAGAGAAAAGCCTATGAGGAAATCCGACTCGAGATTGTGAAAGAAGCACTCTCTGGGA
>NZ_JBVYOK010000025.1:0-76498 GCF_056120445.1 Paenibacillus sp. sgz302115 | reverse complement strand
TAGATTTTACGCTCGGAAAGTCTTCTTTATGTCCGAGCAACCGCATATCTATGCTGTTTTCAAAAGAGCGAACACCTGTTTTGATTATATCAGATCAAACCATGTAGGACAATTAAGCTGTCCAAAGACAGCCCTTGTCCTCAGCCGATTCATCCCATGCCTGAAGACGTTGGGCTTTCTCGGCTATATACTGTAATCGAAAATTTGGTCTGGCAAAATCATATGCCGATATTAAATTGATAGTTCGGGGAATAAAAGAAGGCTTTGCTGTGTTGACTAAATTGGGCATAACAATCACTCCTGCAAAACTTCATTATTTCCATCTGCCTTTTTTTCTGATTGCTCCAGTTTTTAAAATAATTATGGGTACAAAGTTTGCGGAAACAGCGATGGCAAAGCACACGGCCGCAGCAAAACCCGAGATGGTCCGCCTACAGGAAGAATTTGATATTCTGATCAAAAAGAGCAAGCTGGCTACCCCAGCTATTGATGCGTTACGAACATATCTTGTGAAAGACGAATTATGAACCTGCCCATTCCTTAAACCCGTAACACGCAAACAGGGCTATCCCCGGCCTACATTTGGCCTTTAGAAGGATAGCCCCGCTGAGCTTGCTTCAGTGCTATAGTGTTACTTTACGGTGATGATCACACGCTGATAATGCTTCAATTGATGCTTACCATTGTCTTGTACCTCAGCAACCATATGAATGGTGTCGCCGGACTTGGCATCCGCCGGAATGGTGAATTGTACGGTGTTAGTATCGCTGCCTTGCAGCTTAATCGTATCCAGCTTCTCGCCTGCTGCGAGCGTGCGATGGAGTCCGAGCTGCAGGTCGCCGGCCATTTCTTTTTCCACTGCATTCTCCTTGACCTTGGAATCCTGATACGTGTCCGCCTCATAATATCTCCACCAGCTATAGGTCAGCGCATCGCCATCCGGATCGGAACCTTCCGCATGCAGCGTAACCTGTTCGCCCGGACTGGCCGTCAGATCCAGCCCTTCCTTGATGCTCAGCTTCGGATTATGGTTAGCATCCTTATAATTGGCGGCAACTGCCCAATCGGCACGAGCGGCAAAATCGTCCTGGATATCATCGAACCAGCGCATCAGCGAGTATTCGGCTTCATAGCGCTTGGTGTACACATCATAGTCCAGCACATTGTTGCGGAACAGCTTGTCGTTTACTGCTCCGAAGCGGCCGCCCCATCCGCCGTAGCTTGGATTCTCCAAGCTTCGCAGGCCATTGTCGATCAGGTAGAAGAAGGATGGAGAGTCTCCCTCCGAGATAAAATCATACTTCTTATATTGCGGATTCTTCTTCAGGTAGTCGGCACTGCCCCGCTGTTCTTCAGGAAGCTCGCCGGCAATATTCTTCCCGTCACCCATCAATGCGTACATTCCCAGCAGCTTGCCGTGCGCATTCTGGATGTTCTTGTAATTCCAGTCGCCTTGCAATCTGCTGTTCACTTCTTCCGTATGATATTTCCAGGCATAGGCGAAGTGCCAGAAGTTCGACTGGTCATTGATAATGCGGATATTCGGCCAGTTCTTGGCGATATAATTACTGTAGGTGTCGTCCTGGTCCAGAATGATGTACAGCACCAGCTTATCGCTGACTTTTTTGTAAATATCATTCCACTCGGCTGTATTCTTGTATTTCTCCTCAATGGACTTCAGGGCCCGGGCTGTTGTATTGGTACCGCCCCAGGTCTGAACATACAGGTCTCTGGAATCCTCATCGAGGAACAGCTCCTTCAGAAATTCAGAGCCTTCTGTTACCTTGTCCATCTCCCCTTTGTTCGTAATGTTGCCGATCTTGGTGATGCTCTTGAGCGTCTCAGGCTTAGGATAACCTTCAGCATGCTTGATCAGGTTCGGATAGCTCTCTCCATAGGCATCAATCATATTGTAGACCCACTGCGTACCCGTCCAGCGGTAAGGCGCAATTCCTGCCGCTTTATCCCCCGCATAATGGTAGACCGAGCTGGTCAGGACGATCCCGGCCAGATCCATCTCGTTAGAGTAGAGCAGGAAGCGGATTACGGAGTTCATATCATCGACTTCACCGTCTGTGGTAATGACTGTTCTGGCCTTGACTGCTTGAGCTGTTGGAGCGCTCTCCTCAGTCTTCGCCTCTGTATTGGTTCCGGTGTTATTGGCTCCGGTTTTATTAGCGCTAGGGGTGCCGCCCGTATTATTGCTCTGACAGCCACCAAGGATCATTGTACCGCTGAGTAAGGCCACACCTAAGGCTTTCGTTATATATGCTGATCTCATCTTTGTTGTCCCCCCCAGTATTTTACATATGCTTCCTGAATTAGTATAACCCGGCGCACACAGCGCCATTCTAGCCCCCTTTCATAATTCAGGAACACAAAAAAACCTGAATTGATAGCGCACCCCTACGTCATTCGTAAGAATCCGCTCTCAACTCAGGTTTTGCCTTTTTACAGTCACAACCCTGAAGTTGAATATTTAGCTTATAGCCTTAAAAAAACGCTGCCACTATTTTCGAATTCAGTTTAGCATAATCAAGAAAGCGATTGCAATGTTTTTTATACATCATTGTGCATTCTCGAAATACAGGCCGTCGGCTTTAAGTGTAAATCCATACGTTTGGCCCAATGTCTGCAGCTCACTTTCGTTCACTTCTGTAATTTGGCTTACCTTGTTATCTTTGTCCCTGATGATTCTAAAATCGGCCGAACCGTTCCCGTCATAATAAAATTCACTGAACTCCCCTACTTTTTTAGGGTCCTGATCCAGGAACAGCCGGACATGCTTGCCATTATACAGAAATCTGTCCTTGGTCTTGTCATAAGCCAGTCCGTAGACCATGTAGTCCTTCAGCGCATCATAGTTAAAATCGGCCACTTCTCCACTTTGCTCCGATGCGACCGACGCAGCCGCAGCTTCAGGCCCGGTGTTGTCACCGCTTTCCACAGCGCTCATTTCAACAGAGCTTTCCGCGGATACACTGCTCTCATCTCCGCTAGATTGTTCTGCAAATGCAGTCACTGCTCCCAAAACCAAAACAAGCGAAATGGCTGCCGTCAATACCGTCACTTTGTTCAATTTCATGATCGACACAATCCTTTCCTTGGTTGCGTTTTTGCTGAACCCATTGTACAGGGGAGTGAATCTCCCTTTGTGCTCTGCTACCGCCAAGAGACATAACGCATAGCCGGCCTTGTGCCCGGCTCCGATTTTGTTGATTACCCTTGCATCGCACACCATTTCCATATCCCGGATCAGGTAAGCATACATCAGCCACACCAGCGGATTGAACCAGTGCAGGCACAGAGCAGCGGCAGCAGCTATTTTCCACACCGCATCAAAGTGACTGATATGCATGTATTCATGGGTGAGAATATAATTCATCGCAGACTCGTTCGCTGTATCCAGTGATTTGGGCAAAATAATCTTCGGGCGCAATACTCCGCAGGTGATGGGTGTATCAATCCGGTCATAGGTCAAAATCAAGAGGGGCCGCCGTAGTGGATGCCTTTCTAGCCAATCTTCGATAACGGGATGGCTCCCCTGCAAAGGCAGCGCTGTTCGCAGCTCCCTTGTGCTTCTGAAATAGATCACCAATAACGCCAAGAGCAACAACACAGCGCCCGCAAGCCAGACAGTTGTCAGAAGCTCCGGCTTCAGCCAGCCTCCTGAATCTTCCGGGACTTTGATCTCTTTTGTCAGCATTCCGGTGTACGCGGCGGGTGTATCGGCTGTATGTGTACTCACGTTGTTAGCAGAACTTGTGATTTCAGCCGGAGCGGATAGCTGCGGAAGAATGGGAATAGAAACTGGAACCAGCAGCCGGGCAATCGCGATCCCCCAAAGAATAAGGAACAACAACCGGGGTAATCTGTGAATCGCCACAGACCTCAGCAGGACGACAAAAATGATCAGCACACTAGCCGAAATACTCATCCGGAGGATATTCATCATCGCCGCCTCAGCTTAAGTTTTCCACGATTTTTTTCAGTTTGTCGATGTCTTCCTTACTCAGGTTCTTCTCATTAAGAAACGCCGAAAAGAACATCTCTGCCGAACCGTCAAACATTTTGTTAATCAATTCCTTGGTTTCATACGTCTGCACCTGCTCTTTGGGAATAAGGGCTGTGCATATAAAGCCCGGATCGGTTCGCTGAATTGCCCCTTTGCCGATCAGCTTTTTGATTACTGTGTAGGTCGTATTTCTGTTCCAGCCCGTTTCCCGGTTCAAAATCGCCGCCAGATCTCCTGCCGCCAGCATCCCTTCTCTCCATAAAATTTCCATCACTCTTAACTCGGAATCAAACAATTTGATCTCCATCCACCTTACCCCTCTTCTTGACTACTGCAGTAGTCATAACCCTATACTACTCCAGTAGTCACCCATTGTCAATTATATCCTTTTTAATTATTTTGCTCTATAATAAGAAGGCTAACAAGTTAATATATTCACTTAATAATTAATGAATATATTAATCAATACTAACTGGAGGGCTAGCTAATGAAACAGCTATCATTCAATGCGTTGGAGCAAGCGGGGGTTTCTGCTTACGGGGTGCAGCGCATTCAGAGCGCGGCGGCACAAATGGTTAAGGACAACATCACACCGGCGCAAGTCATTGTTGCAGCAAGAAGGGGAACATTAATCGTCCATCAAGCCGATGGCAAATTCGGACCTGAGCCGGACGCGGCCGAATTAACAGTTGATGCGTTGTTTCCACTCTGCTCTATAACGAAGCTGTTTACAGCAACAGCCATTATGATGCTGGTTGAACAAGGAAAGCTCGGACTGAACAGACCTGTATCCGATTTCATTCCCGAATTCACAGGAGAAGGAAAAACAATGGTTTGCGTGCATCATTTGCTGACGCATTATCCGGCGCGTCAGCGGTCAAGCCTATGATGAATTCGTTAAGGATTCCATCTTCAAGCCGCTTGGAATGGAAAATACATTTTATTGTGTTCCGCAGGAAGCAAGGGGCCGGGTGGTCCGGCGCGCACCGGATGCAGCATGTGCGGAATGGGTTGACAGCGAATACAATTTGAATTCAGTGTCTGCCGGCGGCGGCGCTTACTCTACTGCTATGGATCTGGCGGTATTTGGCCAAATGTTCCTGAACGGCGGAACTTATAACGGCATACGGCTGCTTAGTCCGGTAACGGTAAAAGAAATGACCCGCAATCAAATTCCCGGTGTCTCCTCTGAGTACAGGGATGAAATCTTCCCGGAAGCTTACTGGGGATACGGGTGGGCGGTCAACGGGACCAAGCGGGATGGCGGTGATCTCTTCTCGCCGGTAGCCTATTCACACTGGGGCGCAGCGGGACCTTTTATCTGTGTTGATCCGGTCTACGAAACGGTAACGGTGCATTTCTCGGTAGAGCTTGATCACCAGAAGCCGTTCAAAAATATGTATGCCGATTACTTCAACAATACCGTTCTTGGAGCGATAACTGAGCTGTGAGATAAGCTGGACGTAGCAGTAGAACAGCATATCTAAAAACAGGCCATCTCCTCTACACTACTGGGAATGGCTTGTTTACGTTCACACTGTTTGCCTTTGCTTCATTGTGCTCTGGCTATGCTGCCCCCGCTATTATCAGAGCGCTGCTGTGCAGTGAAAATAAATTATTGTTCCCCATTAGTTCAAAGATTCAACAAGAAACTTAATTTTATCTTCTAGCTTATCCATGCGCTACTGACATTCAGTTGTCAGTAGCGTTTTTGTATAATCTAGGTATTAGAAAGCCAAAGATGATATTAACTGAACTTTGCCTAAAGAGATTACTGAGGAGAACTTACTATGGAAACTAATAATAATCCATTTATTTTTGAAACACCCCTCATTGAAGGTGTAATTTGCAGACGACGAAATCGATTCATTATGGAAGTTGAGGTTGACGGAGTAATTATTGATTGCCATTGTCCCACTACAGGTCGTATTGGTGAGATCGTTTTTCGTGATATCCCATGCTTGCTTTCAAAAAGCAATAATTTATCAAGAAAGACCCTTTATACAGTGGAGGCAATTTCAGTTGATTTACCATCCAATGTAAATAAATCATGGATAGGAATCAATCAGAATGCAGCAAACAGATATGTAGAACATTTTATAAAAAGCGGCCAGCTTTCTAGTATGGTGATTAATGGTGAAACAATAAAAAGAGAACAAAAAGTAGGCAACTCCAAACTTGATTTTCTTGTAGGTAATACTTACATTGAGGTCAAAACACCCCTTACGCGATTGCAGGTCGAGGTCAAGGAACATATCGAAACTAAGGAAGGAAGCAGCTTCACCTCATTTGAACGATTCATAAAACACATTGGGGAATTGGCACATAGTTTGAATGAAAATGACAAAGCAATCCTGTTAGTATGTTTCATCTATGATAGTTCTAAATATATTGGCTCATCGGGTGGGAAATATAGCAGCTATATCCGGAATTCTGTGCAATCATCAATAAACCAAGGGGTTGAAGTGTGGCAGGTTAATTTTAAAATAACCCCTACAGAAGTAAACCTCATACGTTATTTTGAAACAACGAAAGATATTATAAATGGTTGAATTCTAAGCAAGGGAGTGCAGCTTTAATTGAATAAAACAGAGCGTCTTTTAGCGATTGTGGTGGAATTACAGCGAAGCAAACTGCTGACAGCTGATGAATTAGCAGAGGTCTTAGGGGTCAGTGTAAGAACGATCTATCGTGATATGCAGGCTTTGAGTGAAGCTGGTGTTCCCATAATTGGTGAGACAGGATTAGGATATTCTTTAATGGAAGGCTATTTTCTTCCACCAATTAGTTTTACTGTAAAAGAGGCAGTATCACTTCTTCTTGGCGCTGAATTCATAGAAAAACGTTTTGATCCTGCTTTTCGCAATAGTGCCCGTTCTTCCCGCAGAAAAATAGAAGCAATTCTTTCAGGGCCTATCCGTGAGGAGACAAACCGAATACAAGGGAGCATCCGTCTGCTCCAAAAAGATGAAATGGTCATGATGGCGCGGGAAAAAGTAAACTTGGGAATCATTCGTGAAGCCATGCTGGAGGGCAGGAAACTTCGTTTCACCTATCATAAGCGGGTTGCTGGAGCTGATGGGAGCAGGGTAACTGTGCGAACTGTATCGCCATTCGGATTGGCGCATGATGAGCAGAATGGCTGGCTGTTACTTGCTTCCTGTGACCTGCGGGAGGATATTCGCCATTTCCGAGTCTCCCGAATCAGTGACCCTACCTTGACTGATGAATCGTTTCAGCCTCCCGATAACTTCAACCTTCAATCCTATCGGCCGAAGGATACCCGTAGCATACGGGTCTGCGCACTTTTCAATCCAGAAATCACCGATAAAGTTGAAGAAGCAAACAATTATTATATGGAGACTGCAGAATCTAAAGAGGACGGTTACCATGTCACTTTTCGTGTCCGCGAGCCGGAAGAATTGCTGAGTTGGATTCTTGGATGGGGGGCAGATGTGGTAGTCACTGAACCTGAATCCTTCAAAAACCGGGTAAGAGAAGAAATCGAGAAAATGAAAGAACGCTACTGACATACTGTTGGCAATAGGGGGCTAGTATAATCAAGATATACAAAATGAAAGCGAGGTTATTTACATGACTTTATAATGAAACGAATGGTTATACTAATAACATAAACAACCCCACATACAAAGGAGGACATTACATTATGTCAGCAATTGGACCCGACTTCATTTCACTTCAAGTGAGCAATCTTGAAGGCTCTGCAGAATTCTATCAAAACTATCTCGGACTAGTCCGTTCACAGGCGGGACCACCTCATGCTGTGGTCTTTGAAACAAAGCCTATTGCATTTGCTCTTCGTGACCTAATGCCAGGAACAGAACTCGGTTCAGGTACTCAGCCTGGACTTGGTGTCGCTCTGTGGCTTCATGCCCCTGATACGCAAGAAATCCACGACAAGCTTGTTGCAGCAGGTGTAAAGATTACATCTGCACCAATAGATGGACCATTCGGGCGAACCTTTACCTTTGCCGACCCAGACGGTTACCTAGTTACCCTTCACAGTAAAGCCTAATACTCAAATATATCCAGCTTAATAATAGTGATAACTTCCTCTGTCGCAGGGAGCCAAGTGATTATTACAACATTAAGACCGTGTTCCTAAAAGTGATATGCTCCCCATACGGTAGACAGGTGAAATAATAAACCCTGTTACTGTGAGGGGAGTTTTTACATGTTAGAGTCTCGCAAACGTGATGTAATCGACTTGGACAGGCTCTGCCGATTCGATCCGAAGTGCCCGGTTGATCTGTCCCCGGTGATATTGCCCATGTAAGAGGACCTGCAACAGGATGTCCCGGACGGACGTTCGGAACGAAAGTCCGCTCTGGCTCGAATAGTCGATCATCTCGTCCAAATCGGATTCCTCGAGCCCCTCGATATAGACGCGATATTGCCCGGCGTTTTCTTCGAACATCGTCCGGAACGCCGTCAGGTCCTCCGCTTCCTCCCACAACGAATATTGCGCACTGCCCTTGCCCTGCAATCGGGACAGCCAGACTTGTTCCGCGACCGCGACATGCCGAACCAGCTTCAGAAGGTCCTTGTTCTTCGTCCCACTCTCCTCGAGCGCGTCCAAGATGCGTCCGTCCGCCCAGTACAGGTGGTCCATCATGCACTTGATCGTCTTCATTTCGGTTTCCCCCTCTTCGTCTCGTCTATTAGTTTATTTTCTTCTAACAGCTGTAATCCGCTGCTGTATACGCGGGAACAGCCCAAAAGCATTCTCGTAAAATACCTTCTCGTGATGCTGTTCAGGGATGAGCCGGCGGACGAATTCTGCATACAGGTCAATTGGCGCAAGCGGCCAATCGGTGCCGAACAGCATTTTCTCATAATGATCGGAGTACACCAGCGCCCGGCGAAAATGGTCCATGAACAAGGGTTCGTTCATGAACCGTTCGAAATGGGGCCGATCGCCGACAACAAGGCCGGATAGATCGGCATAGACATTCGGATTCTTGGCGACTACTTCGGCAGCATCCATCACCCAGGGATCGCCCAGATGACAGATCATAAAGTTCACGCCGCGCTGCTGATAGGCTAATTCATCCACGGTAAGAGGATGCGAATACTTGAGCAAGCCATTCATCGAATACGTGTCGCCGGTATGAATGACCACGGGCATGCCGTACTTGGCAGCCAGCTCATAGACCGGTGTATAGATTTTGTCATAGACGTAATGATGATAGTACCCGGCATACAGCTTGATTCCCGCTACTTCAGGAGCTTGCAGCCGCGCTTCGATCCGGTCCAGCTCCTCTTGGGCGTGGTCCCCTGTGAGCCTGTTCGGATTGATGCCAACGCATTCCATTAAGAATGGCGGAACACTGTCTTCCAAGTCAAGACCCATCGGGTTGGGTGAAGCTGAGTCGGGAAAGGCCCCCTTCGTCTGCTCCGTGACCCCCATACCAATGCCGAGGACGACGTTATTCTTGTCAAACTCCGCCTTAAGGCCAGCGGCTGTATAATCGACCTTGGACAGGTCCGCCGCTGTCTGATGAAAGCTGTCGATATCCGACAAATGGATATGAATGTCAATGATCGGCATTTGAGGTCTCCTTATCGTCAGCAGGATTGGCAAAGGTCAGCTTCATAAGATCACGTACATCCTCTTGATTCAGAGCAGTCTCCCCCAAGATCAGGAAGGTCGGCTGTGTCCAAGCGGTTGCTCCATTCAGAAGTGTAAAATCGTGATTCACACTATGAACGAACAACTTATTGTTCACATACACCAAATCCTTCTGATCAGGATAACTCTTCACAATATGCAGCATATCCTTACGTGAAGCCGCGCCAATGCGCATGATCACTTTGAAATCAATTTGAGCGTCCGCCTTCCCAAGAAGGAACTTGCCTTCCTCGGGGAACTCCATCCAGCCTTCAGAAAAGACAGGCGAAGGCTGGAAGTAGCTATCCCCCGCTAACGAATACCCCGGGAGAACCATTCCACTTCTGTTGGTTACCGAATACATCACGCAGAGTACCGGGACGCCGGGCAGCATAAGGTAATGCTGGTTGATTGTAATCCCCCGGTTTGCTTCCTGCTTCTCGATAGAAGTAGTTAACCGCAGTCCCTTCCAGACGTTGCCGTAATCATCAACCTGCTTCACCCATGCCGCGCTTCTCGGCTCCTCCTGCTGGCTGAATCCGCCCATGCCGGAAATCTCCACACCAAGTCCACCGTGCCAGGGATTCCACCAGGAAAGCGGGACCGCTTCCGGATAGGAGCTATTCAGCCATTCTTCACCTTGGTACTTCAGGGAATGCACAACGCTACCGAATCCAGGGGCAGCCGATATCGAGAGCACTCCGTTGCTCACCGTGTAAATGGAGCCTGCCGGACCTTCCTCTAGCTCACACACAACGGCTGCATCCGTCTGAGGGAACCAGAGACCGGACCGCTCCTGAACACGGTCCTCCCCGCGGTAGACGACCCGGACCTTCCGGCCGGATTCGCTGTGCCCCGGCGATTCTGCCTTCTCAAGCGGTACCTCAAAGCTTGCGGAGCGTAAATCCTGCTCTCTTTGCAGCTCCATGGCAGCCGCTCTCCGCTCCGGTCCGCCATCGTTTTGTACATACAGTTCGAGGCTCCCTGCAAGCGGAGTCAGCTTTCGTTCGATTAGTTCTGCCTTAAGCGCTCCCGGCGCAAACGGATTTCCGCCGCCGAGCGTTAATTCAAGATGGCCGCTCAGCACCGGCACAACTGAATCCCGCTTCTTCCGGGCGAAGGAGCGGAATTCGCTCCACCCGGTGAAGGTGTTAAGGGCAAACACAATCGCCTTTGTCCGCACGGCCTCTCCCGCAGAAATCCGGCCAAGATTATGCTCCAGCCCAAACGGGTACTCCGGGCGGAGCAGCTTCAGAGAAGGGTCCCAGCAAATGCCGTATGTGATGTTCTTATCATGGGAGAACAGCCAGTTCTCCGTGATCTGAGCACTGTCCCAATAATCCGGATCGCTGGAGTACACATCGCCCATATCCACATATTGGCCCTGATATGGCAGGATGAGCCGTTTGCCAAAGAAGCCGAAATTCGTCAGCATATATACGTTCTCATCCATCGCTGTGCTGGTGGTATTGCAGATTTCATGATGAAACTCAGCAATTCCGTTCGGGAACAGCTTGGCTACCGTCTTTATCTCCAGACCAGGGAATTCCTCCGACTCGTAGAGGGCTTCGAGAAACTGGCACTCCCCTTCCGAATAAATCTTCACTTCTTTGGCTTGCTTCTTGGAAAATTCTTCGGCGAACGGCTTGCCCAGCTTCGGATAGGTCCACCAGCAGCTAGGGCTGATGAAGCCGGGGTATTCAATCGAAATCAGATTATCGCTATTATTCAGATGAAGGGAGAATGCACCGTTCACAGCAACCCACTGATCCCCGCTCTCCCCTCCGTAACGGCCTTGCGTTCCTTTCATCAGCACGGACAGCTTGCTTGTGAAGGAGACCGCCTGTTTTCCAGCCGGAACAGCCGTCACCTCAACATCCTGTGAATAAAGCCCGTAAGACTGCAGGGTGAAGGGTACCGGAACTGAGGTTTTGCTCTTGGCCGGAACCGTAAAGCGTACTGCACGATCGCCCCATTCCAGGAATTCATCCTCCGGCAATTCAAAAGCGAACTCCGCTTCCGAGGCAAAATTATTCTCCACGTTCAGGTACAGCTCAGTGGGAAGGCCCGGATACAGCTCCTTGGATGGCAACGCTATCTTCATCTTGGCTGGAAATTTCGGAGCGACGCCAATACGGAACTCAGCCCGCTTGCCGCCGATAATCCATTTGCTCATCACAACCGGATGGGTCTTCTTAACATTCTGCTCCTCCCGGACAGGATCAAGCTCGAATTCCCCCTCCACAATGACCATTTCTCCCGGAGCGAGCGTTCGCGCAGCGGACAGGGCAAACCGGATGTTCTTGTCATTCTGGCCCTTGATCTCAATCGCCAGCTCAGACGCAGAGCGATTCTTGATATGATAACGAATCTTGTAGGCGGAGCCGAATACGAGATCATGTTCTTCAATTTCAGTCGAGATTTCATAGTCGGGTGTGTCAAGAGCAGTCAGCCCTCTACCGGTCTTCTCAAATTCCGCCCGCAAGATGAGCTCTCCCTTTTGCCAAGTGTAATCAAAGAAATCAAAGCCACGCTCCCGGCGGCCATCCGGCTCGATAGGGAGCTCGCGGGTGCTGTCTGCGTACCAATCCAGCTTCTCGAAATAGGGAGCAAGCGCTTCCGTCTGCAAAACGGTTGGAATGAAGTTCATCAGATGGACGGAATCTTCATTTTTTTCCCAGAAGAACCCGCATTTCTTATACATTGGCACAGCCTTGGTATTACCTGCCCAGGTGAACAGATCGAGACGCGGCCAGCCCGCTTCCACGGTTAGACGGACGGCGTTCAAAATCAGATTGCGGCCTACCTTACAGCCGTGATAATCAGGGCGCACATTTAAGAGCGGTACGTACAAGGCCCCTTCGTCTTGACGGTAGTGGGCAAAGCTGCAGAAGCCGACTACCTCCTTGCCATCTACGGCGAGGAACACATGAAGATTGGACGACACCTCCATTTCCCGGCGCACACTGTCCTCTGTTCTCTGATTGGTGCCTCCGCCCCAGCTTTCACTGCTGCGGTTCCACATCTCAGCAACCGCTCCAGCGTAGGAAGGATCGTATTTGATAATGCGGATTTGCGACGCAGTCGTATTTACTGTCATGAGTTCATCTCCTTTTTTACAAATATGAATCCTGGCAGATTATCGACAGGCTCATGTCTTGTAGGTGCTTTAATTGCTTTTCATCTAACTGATCTTTATCAGAGAATTGCATGTGGTACACATAGGAATATAAATGCCTGTAATTGATAAAATAATCGACCTGTGTCCATATCTCTTTCACCGGGTTATTAACTACATAACCGTCCATGAATGCATCGAAGAATCGTTTGGCAAATTCTTTTCTCTTGGCGGCATCCTTCACCGTTTGCGCTGCATGATAGATTGCAATGGCAATATCGTAAGCGAACCAATTATATTCACTATCCCCAAAATCAATAAAGGTTAGCTCTCCATTCTGGACCAAAAAATTATGATGATGGAGGTCACCATGAATGATCCCGTAATTCGCCGGGGATTTCTGCATATTTCTTAGTTCACTATTGTATTGCGCCCATTTCTCGTTAATCCTTGAATCCAAATGCTCTGTGTTCATGGTATATATTTTTTGTTCCGTCCAATCAGGGAAATCACAGCTTCCTGTAAAAGATTGCGTCAGTGCATGCATCCTGGCCATTCCCATTCCCCAACGGGCAAACAGCTTACTGTTCCACACTTGTTCGTCATTGATATCAACATGCTTTCCTTGGGCCTTCCTATAAGCCACGCAAAAATGATCTGCAGATAACTGGTTAATATATGAATCGTTGTTATTTATCTTGATAGGGACCACAGTATTGACGTTATTGTTATGCAGGTGTTCAACCCATTCAATTTCTGATAACACCTGTTGTTCATCATTAAATGCTGTATTAAAGATCTTGACGACTATCGGCTCTTCAGCGGAGATTTCATACACATTCTGATAGTACCCGCCAATTAAGTGAACCTGTGAAGCCTGGCAACCTAGTAATTCAATCATTTGATCTATTACAGATTTTTCTGCCATCATTCAGCCCCTCTCCTTCTGATATCATACTATCAATTGGAAGAATATTCATCTATGCCAAAAACAACTATAACCATTCAGTATCTATATGGTGTATCAATCTAATGTTATATTTGGGCTACAAATTTTGGTGAACATCGTGAGGAGAAGATAGCTATGGATGAAAGTATGAAGAACAAATTGCTTGAGAAAAATGAACAGCTTATAAGCATGGTCACCAAGCGCGCCAAACGTGATTTTCCGGAAGATATCGCCATTATCGGGCTCTCAGGTTCATTCTCAACGGGGGATTTCCATGAAAAAAGTGACCTTGATCTGATTATTATCAATAATACAGACAGAGGTTGGGAGATATCGTCCTGCTTTATCCTGGGTGATGTTGGATATGATATTTACTGTACTCCCTGGGATACCCGCATAGAAGCGCAAGCAAACCTTGACAGCCCAATGGTATCCTGCCTTACCAATATGAAGGTGCTCTACTGCGCCAAACTCGAGTATTTGGATAGATTGAAGGCATATCAGAACAAAGCACTCGATGAACTCGCAAAACCAATTGGTGCAGCATCTCTTGCAAGGGCACAGAAGTATATTAATAGTGCAAAGCAGTACTACTCCGAAGCTTTGTTGTCAGATGAAATTGGGGCTGTAAGAAATGCATCAGGCTGGCTGGCTATTGAAATTATGAATGCGATAAACTGCCTGAATAACACATGCTTTCAGCATGGTATTAAGAGATATCTTGATGAGCTGCGCCCATTGAAATATTTACCGAGGAACTTTGAAAAGTCATATATGGACATTATAGATGCCAAGTCGGTTGATGAAATCAGAAGTGCGGCTTTCATTTTATTGAAAGAGATTATAAGGCTTTATGACAAAATGGATGCCGAACTGATCGAACATCCGTTTCCAACCTATGATAACCTTAAAGGTACATATGAAGAACTGTGGTGCAATCTGAGAAACAAGGTAATTAACAGTACACAAGCAAAGGATAAGTCATATGCCTTTCTTACCGCTGTAAGCGCTCAAGATTTTCTGGATGAGATGACGGCAGGCAGAGGAACAAAGAAATTCGATGTCATGAAATATTTCGCTTCTGACGCTTTGGATGCATTCAGAGAAAGCTTTATGCAGATTATGGATGAATATCTTGATGAATATACGAAGGTTGGCAGAGAGGTTGTCCGCTATGATTCTTTTGAAGAATTGTATAAAGGATATATAGGCAGCGTATGATCAAAAAATTAAACCCATGTCACGGAGACATGGGTTTATTGAACGGATAATCCACAACAATGACACTTTCGATCAAGCTGCCTACGTGCTGCATAAATTGCTGATGCAGCGGATGATGGAAATAGTTCTGACTCGCCTGTTTGTCTTCGAAGGTAATCCGAATTCCAACGGTATATCCATTTCTATTCTCAACTTCTTCTGTGACATTGATGCCTGCGCTTAACTCAATAATACCGGGAATAGAAGCTTTGAAGGATTTCACGGTCTGGATGACTTCATTCTGTTGTTCCTCCGTGCCGCTGCTGTTAAATTTAAAAAGAACGATATGCTCGTACATGATGAATCCTCCATTCGATTATTTACTACAGTCTTTGTCCTCATTGATTCTAATCATGGGATGACATAAGCTATTGTACACAGAACTCCACTCGTAAGGAAGAGATTTGGTTATCCTGGGATTGCCGGTCCCACTCTCCCTATGAATTTCATTTGAAAGGGAAGAACAATATGTCTACCCCCCAATTAGATCGATATCAGGAACTGGCCCGATTCTTGCGGATTCGAAGGGAACGGATTCGGCCCGAGCAGGTCGGCTTGCCATATAGCGGACGCAGGCGTACTCCCGGGCTTCGCCGGGGAGAAGTTGCTATGCTCGCAGAGGTAGGATTGGATTGGTACACCTATTTGGAGCAGGGACGGCACATTAATGTCTCTCCCGAAGTACTCGAACGATTGTCCAATGTGTTCATGCTGGATGCCGCCGAACGCAAGCATCTATTTTCCCTGGCCCGCAAAGAGCTGCCACTGGCGCAATCTCAGGAACCTTCCATCATCAGTCCGTCGCTGCAAGGTTTTCTGGATAGTCTCGGCACTTCTCCTGCCAGCATCATGGACACCCGAATGAACATCGTCGCATGGAATTCTGCGTACTGCGCCATAAACGGCGACTTATCCGCCATGACCGAACGCGAGCGGAATTTTGTGTGGATGACCTTTACCTCTCCGCGATTCCGATATCTGAAAGGAGATCAATGGGAGCTTCACGCCCGCCGCATCGCCGCTCAATTTCATGCCGGTTACGCCCGCCATGCAGATGATCCCTGGTGGTCAGAGCAGTTCGAAGCTTTATCCAAGGCCAGCCCCGAGTTTCAAGAATTCTGGGAAACGCACGACGTAAGGGAAGCCATCGACAGCCATAAAGCGTTGCGCTGCCCGAACTTAGGGTTGCTGAATTTCAACCTGGTCTCCTTTCAATCCTTGGAGAATCCAAATCTGACCGTATCCATTCATGTTCCGCATCCAGATGGCACCATCGCAAAAATGGAGCAGCTCATGCTGTCGTCTCCTTTTATTTAAAAATCGGTCAACCTTACTTCTGTAAGTTTGGCATTGTTCAAGCTACGGATGACTTTCACCATCGCTCGAGCAGGAATATTCAATTGTTTTGAAATCACTTTTTTCCATCTTTTTAACTTTTTCTAAATATATGCGTATTGCTGATCAGGAGAGTTCCATGCTGCCCTTGGAGCATATTGCTGTATGTTCATTATCTCAGTTAAGGCCAGCCGGGCGGAGTCACTATGCATGAATTCCCCGGCCCTTTTTTTCATCTCGCTCAAAATCCTCCGGTTATCCATTAACCGCTGCAGCTGCTGCTGAAGCTCACAGACGCCGCATTCCCATGCTGCTCCGGCACAGACCAAATAATCGGCGTTATCCCGTTCCTGTCCAAGCCGGGCCTCAAAAAGCAGCATGGGCAACCGGCTTGCCAGCGCTTCAGAGGTGGTAAGTCCTCCCGGCTTGGTCATTAATACATCCGCCATCGCCATCCACTCATGAATGCCCTCTACATATCCTTTTAGCAGTACATTAGGGTTGCCTTCCAACTCCACTTGCAGATATTCCCTTAACTTTCTATTACGCCCGCAAATCATCACGAACTGAACATTAGGCAGCAGGCTCCCCAATTTCATTTGGTCGATAAAAGCCTTGTCAATCATTCCTTCTCCTCCACCCATGACGAGTACAATGAAGGCTCCCTGATTCATGGCATGTTTGGCCCGCAGCTCCCTTCGGTCCAAGGTCTGGCTATAGGAAGGACGAACCGGGATACCTGTCACGGTAATTCTCGTCTTGGGAACTCCCCTACGCTGCAAAGCCGAACGCACCAGGCCGGACCCCACCAAATAGAGATCCGTATGCGGATGAATCCAGTAGCTGTGATCGGTATGATCGGTAATAACCGTGACCGCCGGCAGATCAATCAGACCTCTCCCCTTCAGCAGGGATATTGCCGCGGCCGCAGGAGGAAAAGTGCAGACCACTACTGTAGGCCTGGATTCCTGCAGCAATGTGACCATTCGCTGAATGCTGAACAAACGGAGTTGTTTTAATAATTGGGACATGGTGTTGTCTACACGGGTCTTTTGAAACATATATCCGTAGAATGAAGGAAAATGCTTCACCCATTGCAAAAAACAGTACCGCTCAAAGGTATGCAGGCGGGGATGCACCCAGGCCATTAAGTCGATTACCTCCACGGTAACACCCGGTCTATACAGAGCGGACGCCTCCACAATTGCTTTTGCTGCCTGCATATGCCCGTCTCCCAAAGTGCCGGACAGAATCAATATCTTTTCTCTTCCCCTTAATTTCATACCCATGTGTTTCACCTTCCCTTGGAACAGCTATTGTCTTCAGCGATTCTTATTGTACAGCTCTGAATTTTCTTTTTTCTTAACTGAATCTTACGATTACCTTAAGATGGTCTTCATAATAAAAAAACATCTTAAGGAAAAATCCCCGAAAGATGTTCATTAGTAATTACGAATATAACACAGCACGTTAACCAATTACTTAAACAAATCACGTACCGCAAAAGGTTCGATACGGACCTGCGCATGCCTCAGGCAGTGTCGAATACTCCGCTTGTTCGGGAGAGTACGCGTAAGGATTCGAAAGAACTCCAAGCAGCCGCTCCATCACGCTGTTGTCTCCTTGATTCACCGCGGCTTCCAGTGCTTCTTCCACTCTGTGGTTGCGCGGAATGACCGCAGGATTGCTGCTGCGCATCAGTTGCTGTGAAGAGTCTTGTGATTCCTCTTGTCTGCCCAGTCTCGCCTGCCATAGCTCATGCCACTGGGTAAATTCCTCAGTTCCGAACATGGCCGTATCTTCCGGCTTGCCCAAAGTTAAGGCACGGAAGGTATTGGTGTAGTCCGCACGATGCTTATTCATCATGCCGAGAAGCTCTTCAACAAGCGATTCATCGTCTGGTTCTTCGTTAAAGATTCCGAGCTTCGCCCTCATTCCCGTGAGCCAATTCTGGTTAAATATCACGCCAAATTCTGAAATGGCTTCCTCAGCAAGCTCGATAGCCTGCGGCTCATTGTCATGCAACAGCGGCAGTAAAGCCTCAGCAAACCTCGCGAGATTCCATGCGGCAATACGCGGCTGGTTGCCAAAGGCATAACGGCCCTGACGGTCAATCGAGCTAAATACCGTTCCAAGATCATAAGTGTCCATGAAAGCGCACGGGCCATAATCAATGGTTTCTCCGCTAAGGGACATATTATCGGTGTTCATTACCCCGTGAATAAAGCCGACAAGCTGCCACCCAGCGATCAATTCCGCCTGACGTTTCACCACTTCCTTAAGCAAGAAAAGATAACGGTTATCCTCATCATCAGCTCCTGGATAATGTCTTTGCAAGGTGTAATCTGCCAAAGCCCGGAGATCCTCTTTTATCCCCCTTGCTGCGACATATTGAAAGGTACCGACGCGCAGATGACTGGCAGCCACACGAGTCAAGATAGCGCCCGGTTGCTCAGTTTCGCGAATGATCGACTCTCCGGTTGAGACTACCGCCAAACTGCGGGTAGTAGCAATACCCAGCCCATGCATAGCTTCGCTGATGATGTATTCACGGAGCATCGGTCCAAGCGCAGCCCGGCCATCGCCACCGCGCGAATATGGCGTTCTGCCTGATCCCTTAAGCTGAATATCAAACCGCTCACCCTGCGGAGTGATCTGCTCGCCAATCAGCACGGCCCGGCCGTCACCCAACATGGTAAAATTCCCGAATTGATGACCTGCGTATGCTTGAGCAAGCGGCTCCGCACCTTCGGGCACCGCGTTGCCGGCAAGAACCGCTACGCCCTCATCGCTTTGCAGTGCTGGGCTATTCAACCCTAATGAAGCTGCCAATTGATCATTAAAAAAGACCAGCTTCGGCAAGCGGACAGGAGCTGGCTTGAGCCGTGAAAACAATGCTTCCGGCAAATTAGCATAACTATTATCGAAGTTCCAGCCTGTATGTATTCCTTTATGCTCGGTCATAAGGTCTCCTTTTTGGGGCAGCTTGGTTTTTCTTTTTAGTGTATACTGCTTCACATTTATTATCCAGACGCCACCTTTCTTAACGAGATTACAGCTCATATCTTCATGGGCCGGATAGTCAAAACGATCCCCAAGAAGGGGATCGCTGTGAGAGAACTATTACTCCAAGCGTAAATAATCAAAATCAACAAATCCACCCGTTGATTTGGTAGCATAATTGAACAAAGCAAAACGGTAGCCCATAAAGTGAGGCAATGTGTAGGACATCTGAAGCGTATTGCCTATAGCCTTCCAGCTGTTGCCGTCAAGACTGTAGGAGAAGTAAGCTTTATCCGTCTGATTGGTGAAGTCACAGAGAAGCTTAAGGTATACTCTGTTCTGGGTGACAGGAACGCTGGCCGCTTCCGTCATTGTGCCTGAGCTGGCATTCACCATCACGATGGATTTGGAGGTGCCGGACATTTTTACGCCTACAAATCCATATTTCGCCTGGAAGGCAGCCAGACCTGCATAATCGCCGTCCTTCATTCCGCTTGTTTCCATAGCAATGGTTCCGGTGCTTTTCGGTCCGAAGGTCCGTTGGGTCAGTGTATTTCTAGCATCCAGAATACTTGTGCTTACTTTGCCTGTAGTCAGTCTCATAAATCCGGGACGCTGTGTCAGAGACCAATTCGCATTATCCGGATTGTGGTTCCATTGCCACACCTTAGCAAGCGTCACTCCTGACGATGAAGCTCCTACAAACGATTCATCGTTCGTCCCGGGGCTTGTAGTGGAATCCTCCATTCCCCCGTTTATAATAAGCTCGCTAGTGGCCTGGGGAGATGAGAATTCATCGGACGCATATACCTTCTTAACCGGATAGCCTTCAACAGGAACATTCATAGTGAGCGGGGCTTTACCACTCACGCCGAATACCGGCCAATTGTTGGACCATGTCACCGGAACCAGATACGGCAGACGCCCAATGGCCCCACTGTCCTTGAACAGCATGCCATACCAGGAGCCCGAGGCCGTATCGACAATTCCTCCCTGGGCAATACCTGAATCTTTAAGTGCAACCTGTCCTGTATACGGCCCTGTCAAGCTGCTGGCACGGTAAGTCAATTGTGTGCGTCCGCTTCCCGATGGCCAGACGATGAGGAACACATAGTAGTAGCCGTTGATCTTCTGGATGTGCGCGCCTTCGGCCTTGACGATGAAGCTTGTGCCGGCGATATTGCTGGAATTCGGGATAATCACCTGACTCAGTCCGCCGGATTTGATCGCTTTTGCATCGGCCGTAAGCTCGATAATGCTGATGTTATCACTGCCATAGACCAGGAATACACGTCCATTGTCGAACAGCAGCGAAGCGTCATGATAGTAGCTTCCAAGCACTGAGTACGTCCATGGACCTGTTTCGATATTACTCGTTTGATAGATATAGGTTTTGCCAGTCGAATTGGAACCGAAGGAGACATAATAGATGCCGTTGTTGTATCTGAGGCTGCTTGCCCATGATCCCCTCCCATATTCACTCTGTCCGTTGTTCAGATTCTGGGCATCATTATTGGCATAGATATCATAAACATAATTTACGATTTCCCAGTTGACGAGATCATAAGATTTCATAATCGGCACTCCGGGGTTCATGTGCATGGTTGTACTGGTCATATAATAAGCATTGCCTACCCGGATTACATCGTTGTCTGGAACATCCGCGTATATAAACGGATTAGTAAACGTAGTACCTGCAGATGCAGATGAACTGGTGATCAAACTTAGTAATAATGGAAAAACCAGCAATAGCGTACCTATTTTCCGATACATATTCAGATCGCTCCTATTCCTTAAGCTTCAAATCACGAGCATTAATTGTATTCGATATAATCCACATAAGCATCCCAACTCCCGTTATCTGTGGTTACGAGCAATTTGACCTCCTGATCTCCGGTTGCATGAGTAATGCCTGACAAGGTCTGGACAGTCGGCGTCGTTCCGGTGAAATTAAAGGAACCGACTGTCGTCCCGCCAATCTGCAAATCTACTCTGGCAGTGCCGGAATTGTTCGAGGCGCCCCGGACAGAAATATTATGGGTAGCGTTGGCAAAATATTGATTGTATGCCGCATAGTCATTGTTCGCGTATAAAGCGACTCCACTGAAAGGAGAACTGATCTTCCCGGCGTATGAACCGCCAAGCGTCATGCTCTCAGCTTCAACCCTGGTTCCAGTGGAAGCCGAATTAGAGCTGAACTGCCAGTAATCTAAATTGAACAAGTTGCTGCTTCCTGTTCCGGTAAACACCAAGAATACATTATGAACCCCTGTAGCATTGCTTACAGCCGTTTCAATTTCCTTCCAGGTTTGCGCGCCTCCAGTAGAGCTGACATTAAGCGTTCCAACAAGAGGACCTGTTGCGCTGTCGAGCCGTATTTCTATTTTGCCGCCTACCGTTGAGGCTACATTCGCCTTGAACGTCTTGGCTCCGCCGGAACCAAAGTCAGCATTGCCTACAGCGATCCAGTCACCATTATTGATATTGGTCACATTCATATTACTGGCCGGTCCGCCTGTTGCTTGCGTAGCCTCGGTTGCAATACCTGCATTCCATCCGATGGTTTCCGCCTCTGTTCTAATATATGGATTGAGATTGGCAATCTGGGCGATCCCCGCCATATTTCCCTGAACCTCTTGTATGGTTCCATCAGCATTATACACAAGCTTGTTGATATGCGGGGAACGGTAGCCTTTTCCATCTCCTAACAGGGCTTTGCTGACAGTCTGGGCATGGTACACTACATACCACTGGTTATTGAAGTTAAACACCGCATGATGGTTGTTTCCGCCCACTCCGAAGAAGGTATATGGATTTTTCAGGAAATGCCCTGTGTAAGTAAAAGGTCCCATAGGGCTGCTGCTCACCATGTACCCGATTTCACCTGCCGGATAAGCTGACGGGTGTGTACCGGAGAAATTGATGCAATAGGAGTAATAGTATTTGCCGTTGTACTTATGAATTCCGGAATCTTCGAACATATAAGGGGCATCAATCGTTGAAGCGCTTCCAATAATACTGGTCATATCTGCGCCCAGCTTTAACACTCTGGCTGTTTTGGGATTGGCGACAGACGCCGGATCTGAGGTATTGGGTATCCCCCCGCCGGAATACAGATATCCGGTACCATCATCATCCACCAGTACTGCCGGGTCAAACAGCCATGTAACTCCGGACATTCCAGGGGTGCTGAGAGTGACGAGAGCTTTTCCTAGCGGATCTGTCCACGGACCAATCGGAGAATCCGCCGTTAGCACACCGATTCCAGAGGCTCCATTCGCGAAATACAGGAAAAATTTATCCTTGCCGTTAATTTTTTTGGTTGCCACTGAAGGAGCCCATGAGAGTGAGGCCCATTTGGCAATCCCCGCTCCATTATTGGCATTATTCGCCCCTGCGACCGGAATGGCACCGTGGTCTGTCCAGTTCACCATATCCGCAGACGAGATGACGTTTATTTTATTAAGCGCACTGAAATCATTGTCTTTAATTGATCCGTCACTGTTGTATACATACGCATCGCTCGACATATACACGTAGACTCTGCCATTATAGACCAGCGCAAAGGGATCGGCTCCCAGCTTGTGGTCCATCAGAGGATTAGAGTTGCCTGGAAGCTTGGCAAGCGGACTGTTGGCCGCAAGAGCAGACCGCATGGGTAAACAGCTCAGCAATAATGTAAAAGCTAATGCAAACACCGCGAACTTTTTGAGCATGTACAGATTACCTCCCATTTTGATTTGATTGTATTCCGAGTTGTGATACCGCTTTCAATTCATGAGATTGCCAGCATAATGAAATTAACCTTCCCCTCCCCCGTTTTATATCAGTTTCCAAAATTTGATATTATCTGCTAACATGGCCCATTTTATTATACTAACACCCCTAGTACAATGTAGTTTTTTATTCGAAAGGTTTAATTTTTTTCGTATTTTCATTTAGTATTTGCGATTCTCCACTTCCATGCCTGCCAGCTCCTGAGTGAAAATGTCTTCAGGCGTCACCATTCGCTTCGGCAGTGTCCGGCCGGCCATGATTTCTTTTACCGCCTGCATCAGCAGTGGCCCAAGCAGCGGGTTGCATTCAACTACGGCATTAATATTACCCGCCTCCATTTGCTCGAACGCCCGCCGTGTACCGTCCACTGAGACAATAATAATATCGCTGCCCGGCTTGAGGCCCGCCTCCTTGATCGCCTCCACCGCACCGATTGCCATATCGTCATTGTGGGAAAACAGCACCTCGGGCCACTTTTCCTTGGGCTGCTGTAAAAATTCCTTCATAACCTCACGCCCGCCGATTTGTGTGAAATTTGCAGGCTTGCTCTGTGTAATCTGGAGATTCGGTTTACCCTGGAGCATCTTCCGGAATCCCCGCCCCCGGTCAATCGACGGCGTCGAGCCCACTGTACCCTGCAGCTCAGCAATGGTAATGACTTCGGACTGGTGGCGCATTTTATCAATCACGTATTTGGCCGCCTTCACGCCTTCTTCATAAAAGTCAGAGCCGATAAAAGTAACGTAAAGCGAGCTGTCCTCTATGTTAACGGAACGGTCCAATATAATAACCGGAATACCCGCCTGCTTGATTTCCCGAAGGATGGATTCCCATCCGGTCTCTACCACGGGAGCAATCGCAATAATATCAACCTTACTGCGGATAAAGGAGCGAATGGCCTCGAACTGCTTCTGCTGGTCTTGCTCGGCGTTCTTCATTATGAGGGTGATCCCGGCCTCAATAGCGGCTTCCCGGATCGAAGCGGTATTCGCCTCCCGCCAGGTACTCTCCGAACCAAGCTGGGAGAAGCCCAGCACCACCGGCTTTACCGCATCGGGATCTGCAGGGGGCAGCAAACCGGTCACCACAGGACCCTCCTGCTGCATGATCGGAGCCTGCGTATTGTCGTTTCCGCCGCCTGAGCAGCCGCTGATCAGCAGCAGCACCACCAGCAGCACCAGACACCATTTGACCATACTCATCCCTATCCCTCCCCGCAATGATAACGTTTACAATTATATAACAAAAGCATTGGGAAACAAGAAAATTTTGTCTCCCAATGCAGGCTGTTGCAGTTATTGTTTTAGCGTCGGGCGCCCCGAGCTTAACACCCGCTGCAGCAGAATAAATACGAACAGCAGCAGGCCGATGACAATCTTGGTCCACCATGAACTCAGCGTGCCCTCGAAACTGATAATCGTCTGAATCACTCCCTGAATGAGTACCCCAAAGAAAGTACCCAGTACATAACCTACACCCCCGGTCAGCAGTGTGCCGCCGATAACGACCGCCGCGATGGTATCGAGTTCAAAGCCGACGGCATGAAGCCCGTACCCCGACAGCATGTAAAAGGTGAAGACCACACCCGCGAGCGCCGAGCAAAATCCGCTTAGCGTATAGACCAGCACTTTGGTCCGCGCCACCGGGAGCCCCATGAGCAGAGCGGAGTGCTCGCTGCCCCCAAGCGCATACACATTGCGCCCGAACCGGGTGTAATGGGCAGTGAAAATAGCGCCAGCGACGACGATCAGAGCAATAACGGCGCTGATGGACAAGAAGCTTCCGCCCGGCAGCGCGAGCTTGGTCTGGGCAACGGCCGTATAGAAAGAATTATCAATTGTAATGGTATCAATGCTGATCACATAACACAGACCCCGGGCCAGGAACATTCCTGCCAGCGTCACAATGAACGGCTGAATTTTGAAATAATGAATAATGGCCCCCATCGCACTCCCGAAAGCGGCGCCCATCAGGAGCACCAGCGGGATTACCACCGCAGGCGGCCAGCCATGCTGCTGCACCAGACTGGCGGAGATCATCGTGGACAAGGCAATGATGGAGCCGACAGACAAATCAATCCCGCCCGACAAAATCACAAACGACATGCCTACAGCCGTTATCAGCAGGAAGGCATTATCGACCAGCAGATTCATCAGCACCTGGAGCGAGAAAAATCCGGTATACCGGAAGGAACCGGCAGCGAACATAACGAGGAACAACAGAATCGTGACGACAATCGGAATGTACTTGCGGTTAAGAGACATGACGGGCGCTCTCCTTCTCTGCAGGGTAATGCCGCGTTCTCCAGCGCGAGGCAATGGCGGCACGGAAGGTATCCGATTGAATCAGGCAGACCGCCAGGACAACGAAGGCTTTGACGACCAGTGTAATTTCCGGTGGAACACCAATCATGTAGATGGTTGTGGTCAGCGTCTGGATAATCAGGGCTCCGATCACCGTACCCGTAAGATAAAAACGTCCGCCATTCAAAGAGGTTCCGCCGATGACAACCGCCAGGATAGCGTCAAGTTCATACCACAGGCCAGCGTTATTGCCATCTGCGCTGGACACGTTGGAGCTAAGCAGCAGTCCGGCGATGCCCGCGCATAAGCCGCAGAATAAATAGACCGCCAGAATGACCCCATTTGAGCGGATGCCTGTCATCCGGCTGGCTGTCGGATTGCAGCCGACTGCCTCAATAAAGAGGCCCAAGGCTGTTTTTCGGGTTAGCAGCAGAGCAATGCCCAGAACCAGGGCTACAACAAAAATCGAAAACGGCAGCGTAGCAAGCGAACCGGAGCCGATATAGGCATATTTGGCGCTGGTTACGGTAATAATCTGACCGCCGGTAATCAGTTGGGCGATTCCCCGTCCGGCGACCATCAGGATCAGTGTGGCGATAATCGGCTGTATACCGGCTCTGGAGACCAGCATGCCGTTCCATGCGCCCAGTACGAGCGATACACCGGCCGCAAGCAGCACGGAGGTCAAGATTAGTCCCAGCGCATTTTGATCTGAGCCTTTGCTGATGCTAAGGCAGGCAATGGCTCCTGAGATCGCGACAATGGAGCCGACGGACAAGTCAATGCCCTTGGTAGCTACCACCAGTGTCATCCCGATGGCCACCAGAATAAGCGGCGCGCCGAAGTTGAGAATATCAATCAGGCTGCCGTACAAATGCCCGTCATGCATCGTGATCGAGAAGAAATCCGGGGAGTAGAACAAATTGAACAGCAGCAATGCGGCCAGCACGCACAGCGGCCAGAATAAATGGTGTTGTGCTATTTTTCTCATAATCGTTTCAGCCTCCCGCAATGGCCTGCATAATTTGCTGCTGACCCATGTCCTGATCCGAAATTTCCTTCACCTTGCGGCGGTCGCGCAAAATGGCAATCCGGTCACTCACCCGGAGCACTTCCTCAAGCTCGGAGGAGATGAAGAGGAAGGACATCCCCTGCCGCGAGAGCGACAGCACCAGCTTTTGAATTTCCGCCTTTGCGCCAATGTCGATGCCCCGTGTCGGCTCATCGAGAATGAATAGCTGCGGCTCAGTCAGGAGCCAGCGGGCGAGCAGCACCTTTTGCTGGTTGCCGCCGCTTAGATTCTTGATCAGATGGTCAGGGCTTGGAGGATTGATGTTCAGCATGCGGATGTATGTCTCGGCCATCTCCTCCTGCCGCTTACGGGAAATGGACCTAAATGTCCCGTACTTCGCCTGCAGGGCAAGTATAATATTCTCCCTTACCGTCAGATCGCCAATGATGCCTTCCGTCTTGCGGTTCTCCGAGCAGAAGGCGATTCGCTGGCTGATGGCTTCCCGGGGAGAATGCACCGCTCCATGCGATTCAGGGAGAATCAGTTTCCCCGAATCCGCTTTGTCGGCTCCGAAGAACAACCGCGCTGCCTCCGTCCGCCCTGAGCCTAGCAGCCCGGCCAGGCCCACTACCTCGCCTTTGCGGATGGAAAGATCAAACGGCTCGATTCCGCCTTTGCGTCCAAGACCTTCAGCCCTAATCAGCTCATCGCCTATAAGCACCTTGTATTCTTCCGCCAGACTGGGCAGTTCCTCCAGCAGATTAAGATCCTTGCCGATCATTTTCAGCACCAGATCCAGCCGGGTCAGCTCCTTGGTCAAATATTCACCGGCACATTCACCGTTGCGGAGGATAGTCACCCGGTCGGAGATCTCGTACATCTGATCGAGGAAATGTGTAACGAACAATATCGACAAGCCATCGCTTCTCAGCTTCCTCATAATCCGGAACAGCTGCCCGACTTCATTCTGATCCAGACTTGAGGTCGGCTCATCCAGAATCAGTACCTTGGCTGAAATATTCAGCGCTCTGGCGATTGCGATTAGCTGCTGCACCGCTACCGAATACATATGCAGCGGCTGGGTAACGTCGATCTGCAAATTCATCCGCTCCGAAAGCAGCTCGGCCGCAAGCCGGTTCATCTCCTTCCATAGAATCCGACCGAAGCGCCGCGGCTCTCTTCCAATGAAGATATTCTCGGCCACCGTCAGGTTAGAGCATAGATTGACCTCCTGATACACTGTACTGATTCCCGCATTCTGCGATTCCAGCGGGCTGTGTACCGAGATTGGAGTTCCCTCCATTTCCACGCTGCCCTCATCAATCGAATACACACCGGTCAGCACTTTGATTAGCGTTGACTTCCCGGCGCCATTCTCCCCCATCAAGGCATGCACCTCGCCCGGGAACAGCCTAAGGTCCACATCGCTCAGCGCCTTGACGCCCGGAAACCGTTTATGAATCTTCGTCATTTGCAGTATGGGGCTCTGCGTGCTCATTATCGCATTCACTCCTCATTGTTCAGAAGCCACCCCCCCGGCAAGTTGCCTTCGGCAGAGTGGCGTTGTGGATTTCCTGGCAATTAATACTGGCGGTTAGGCAGGGCCTCCTTCGCCTGCTCGGACGTGAAGGTTGTTTCTTCGGTCACAATCCGGGCCTCTACGGACTTGCCGTCCACGACATTCTGCACGACCTGCATCAACTGTGGCCCAAGCAGCGGATTGCACTCCACGATAAAGTTGATTTTGCCTTCACTGGCCGCCTGCATTCCGTCTTTGACGGCATCGACGGAGATAATTTTAATATCCTGGCCGGGTTTAAGTCCTGCGGCTTCAATCGCCTGAATCGCACCAAGCGCCATATCATCGTTATGGGCATACAGGACATCGATATCTTTATTCGCTTTCAGGAACGCCTGCATAACTTCTTTGCCTTTGGCCCGGGTGAAGTCACCTGTCTGCGAGGCGATCACTTTGAGATGCGGATTGCCCTTGATTACTTCGGCAAACCCCGCCATACGGTCATTGGCCGGTGCTGAGCCAGTAGTTCCCTGCAGCTCCACAATATTGACGTCCTCTGTGGCATCTTTGTACTGCTCCGACAGCCACTGCCCAGCCTTCCGGCCTTCTTCTACGAAATCAGAGCCGAGGAAGGTGACGTACAGCGACGTGTCCTTGGAATCCACAGCACGGTCGGTCAGAACCACCGGAATTCCCGCGTCCTTGGCCTCCTTGAGTACGGTATCCCAGCCGGATTCCACAACTGGAGAGAATGCAATAACATCAACCTTTTGCTGGATAAAGGACCGGAGTGCCTTGATCTGATTTTCCTGCTTCTGCTGCGCATCTGAGAATTTCAGCGTATAGCCGGCTTCTTTTGCAGAATCCTGAATAGATTTGGTATTCGCACTGCGCCAGCCGCTCTCCGCGCCGACCTGTGAGAAGCCCAGCGTAATATCCTTTGCCTCCGTCTTGCTTCCGCTGCTTGCGGCTGGCGCTTCCGTAGCCGTCTTTCCGCTGTTCCCCCCATTTGCCGCCGTATTCCCCCCATTATTACTGCCGCATGCTCCAAGCATGACCATGGATAAGGTGAGTGCAAGCACAGCTCCTATTTTTCTGGATTTTTTCATTACAATCTTCCTCCCCTTTTTCATTCACCATCGTTTGGTGTTGGAATGATTATAGAACGCTTCCAAATTTCTTATATACGGGCAGCCTTTGGCGTTTGTTTTCTATTTTTTTGTTTTTTCAGTATCCGGGATGATTTTGTGTAATTTTTTATTTAAAAAGTGTGAATTTTGATTGTGTTTTCTTTTTTGTATCTTGCATACCTTTTTTGTTATAAACTATAAATTGAAGCCAAATATATGCTATTTGTGAAAGGGTACTACCGATGATGCGGATCATACGATGGATCTCCTCCAGCCTGAGGGCAAAATTGCTGGCTTTGTTTATTGTGCTGTCCACGACACCGCTGATGGCTGTTGGCCTCATTTCATATCAGAAATCCTATCATTCGATTTCCAGTCACAGCAAAGCTTCAAGTATGCTCCAGGCAGACATGCTGGGGACGAACATTGATAACCTGTTCAAAGACACCGAGCGGCTTCTGGAACTCAGCAATAATCCCCAGGTCATCCACTTTCTCTTCTCACAATCTGAAACCTATCAGGAAGCTAAGAATATTCTTCAGACCTTCACCCTTTACCGGGAGACCTACAAATATGATAATGTACTGAACATCAGCCTGATTAATCTATACGGCAAAGGCATTAGTGAACGCAGAGGTATCTTTCAATCCAATATCAATCCGCTGCGCAATCCGCATTTCCAGACGCTGGCCCAAGACCCGGATATCATTCTCCGCATTCCTCCATCTACTATCTCCGGCTATGACCGGGTCGACGGTTTTACTTACAAGGATCAGGGTGTGATCTCGATCATGACCGCAGTCAAGCAGCGGATCACGCACGAGGTGATCGGATTTGTCATTGTGGACCTGGACGATTCGTTCATTAAGGAGTTCTGCGATAAGGTGACTATCGGTAAAACAGGGTTCTTCTACATTCTGGACCAGCAGAACAACCCGATCTATGTCCCTCCCGTCAGTAAGACCGATCTGGCATTAATCCAAGAAACAAGGATCCCTGTCTCCGGTCTGAAGGGAAGCGACAGCTTTGTGCTGCAAACCGCTGGCCCGCCCCGTTTCATTGTTCATACTTCCTCTGTCTCGACGGGGTGGACGATTATCGGAATGGCTCCTCTGCAGGAGATCGTTGCCGAAGCGAACCGGATCAGGCAGCTAATTATCGTCAGCGTATTGCTGAGCATCGTTTTTGTGATCACTCTCCACTTTCTGCTTACGAAGCGGCTGACCCGGCCCATTCAGCTTCTGCAGCACAAGATGCGGCTGACCGCAAGCGGCTATCTGGAAGCCAAGGTCAAGCCGGAAGGAACTGATGAAATCGCCGACCTCGGTCAAAGCTTCAATATTATGGTGGAGAAGATCAAAGAGCTGCTGGAGCAAAGCATCCAAGAGCAGCAACAGCTGCAAAAAGCGGAGTTGCGGACATTGCAGGCGCAGATCAATCCTCATTTTTTATACAACACCCTCGATTCTATTGTATGGATGGCTGAAGCGGGCAAAAACGATGGCGTCATCCGTATTGTGAAAGCGCTATCCGACTTCTTCCGGCTCAGCCTGAATAAAGGACGCGACTGGGTACAGATCAGCTCTGAGCTTGCTCATGCGCAAAGCTACCTGATCATCCAGCAGATGCGTTACCGTGACATTCTTGAGTACAGGATTGAGGTTGCTGAGGAGTTGCAGGAATACCCGATTCTGAATATGACGCTACAGCCCTTGATAGAGAATGCTCTATATCACGGAATTAAGAATAAACGAGGCAAGGGGATCATCAGCATTGGCGGTTATGCGGATGGGAACTCAGTTGTGCTTACCGTATCCGACAATGGAATTGGCATTCCCGGGGAACGGCTTGGGCTTCTCAGGGAGCAAATAGAGCATCCGATTCAATCGGAGGGCGCTGATACCGCTCAAAGCGGATTTGGCCTCCAGAATGTGCATCAGCGGCTGCAGCTATATTTCGGAGATACGTATGGCATCCACTTGGACAGTTCGGAAGGCATTGGTACGCAAATTAGGGTTCGCATACCCAAGAATAGGGGGACCTGACATGAAAAAGGTAATGCTTGTAGACGATGAGATTTTAATCCGTGAAAGTATACGGGAATGTGTGGATTGGGAAAAAGAAGGTTTTATCTATTGCGGCGACGCTCCCGATGGCGAGCTGGCGCTCCCGATCATCGGCGAACAGCTCCCGGATATCCTCATTACCGATATCAAAATGCCTTTCATGAACGGACTGGAGCTTAGCTCGGTTGTCCGCCAAAGATTCCCGAATATCAAAATCATCATTTTGAGCGGTCACGATGATTTCCAGTATGCCCGGACAGCGCTGCGGCTCGGTGTTGAGGATTATTGCCTGAAACCGTTCAGCTCTGCCGATCTGCTGCAGCTGCTCCGCAGTGTCAGCGCCAGAATTGATGAAGAACTGCGCCTGAAACGTAACTATGCCCGCACGCCCGAGAAGCTGTTCGCTGATCTGTGCGGAGGTCTGATCAGCACCGCTGCCGCCATCGAATCTGCGGAGCAGCTTGTTCTGCCACTAATGGCCCCTTATTATGCAACTGCCATATTCACGTTAATTCCTTCTGGAAGTGAAGAAATCAAGATCAGTCCCTCTCCTATGACTAATTCTGAAGAACTGCTCGCAAGCATGCTAAAAGAGTTGACGGATGCCTTCACCTATAAGCGCAGCCGAACTGAAACCGTTCTGATCTTTAAAGGCAACGATCCGGAGCAAATGAGCAGAAGCTTGAAAGATACTTGCGAGACATTCATGCAAAAGCTGAGAACGGCCTGCGGCTGTGAGCTATCCGTCAGTCTGGGCGATGTGCGGGAACGCCTTCAGGGAATTCATCTTTCCTACCTGGAAGCCGAAAACGACCGGATGTATAAAAAGATGTCCCGCCAGCATTCTGAGACGCTGCTCGATGCTTATTTTGATCCTTCAACAGATAGCGTTCTGCTCGACCGGAACCGGCTGATCCAGTTTCTGAAGCTGGGGGATAGCAAGCAAGCTTCCGCATTTCTGCTTCAGCTCTCCGCGGACTTCGAAACGATGAATTGGAATTCCGTGTACGCCTACTACCTGATGAACGACATCACCCTTGAGCTGGTGCAGACGGCCAAGAGCTGTTTTCGTGCGTCCGCCAATCCTGCGGAGATCATCAAAGAACTGCAGCAGCAGTTAAAGTATGTTTCCAATACCGGCGAATGCCTCGATTATTTGAAAAGGCTGTTTGAGCGGCTTTGGGAGTGGCGGTCAGAAGGTTCGGATAAATACCGGGAGCTGATTGAAAAAGTAAAACATTACATCCGGGAGCAGTATGACAACGAGCAACTCTCTCTTAACGACATTTCCAGACAGGTCGGGGTCAGCCCCAGCCATCTAAGCAAGATATTCAGCCAGGAAACCAGACAGACGATTACTGAATTTCTAACCGCCACACGAATGGATAAAGCCAAGGAGCTTCTGAAGACGACGGGACATAAAACGTTTGAGATTGCATATAGCATAGGCTACAACGATCAGCATTATTTCTCCAATCTGTTCAAAAAAGTAACCGGGATGACCCCCATGGAGTATCGGAAGCACGGAAATCTGGAGGATCGGCTTAACCCCCTTCAAAAAGGGGCGGGGTATCTGTGAACTCTTTCAGAACGCGGACGGGGCTTTTCCCGATCATGCTGCTGATAGCAGGCCTTCTTCTCAGCGGCTGCTTCAATTCGGACGGAGCGATAAATCAGCCACCGCAACAAGTAGGCGTTGATTCGTCTTCCCAAGATGATAAGGGACCGCCCCTGACCTTCGGCATTATCTATCCAATGGTGAACGCCACCTACGAGATGATTACGGAGAAGGCTGAAGCAGCAGCAAAGAAACATAACATTCAATTGCTGGTTCAAGCGCCCGATGAAGCAAATCTGGAGCAGCAGGTTCGGATTATGGAGATGATGATCAAGCGGGGAGTTGATGGAATCGCCATTGCCCCGGTGGATTCTGACGCTCTAGTTGACGTTATTAATAAAGCGGTGGCCCAAGGTATTCCCGTGGTCTGTTTTGAATCGGATTCGCCTGACAGCAGAAGAGAAGCATTTATCGGTGCTGACAATAGACAGACCGGTGCTGTAATTGGTCAGACTGTGGATCGCCTGCTAGGCGGAAGAGGGATGATCCTCGTAGAATCCGGGATGTCCCGCATGCTTGGACTTGAGGAACGCCTGCTGGGACTTCAGGAATATCTAGGAGGGCATACGCAGATTGATGTGCTGGAAATCCGCCATAATGACGGCAGCGAGAACAGCGCTGCATTACAATTGGAGCAAATGATATCCAACCATCCCCATTTCAGCGCCTTGATCAGTCTGGATTTTGTCTCCAGTTCAAGCTCTGTGCTTGTCTGGAAAGCCAAGGGCCTGAAGCGTTACAATATCGCGCTTGGCCTCACCCCGCCCTTGCAGCAAGCGATGGACAACGGACAGATCACACGCGTAATCTCACAGAACGAGCAGAGCTGGGGAGAGAATATTATAAATGCGCTGCTGCTAAAAGCCAGACACAAAGAGGTTGCGAAATGGATCGATACGAAAATTACGATTATCGGTGACTAGCTTCGCTGGAGGTAATCACGGAGAGGAGTGAAGCAAATGAAGAAATACGGGTTAAGTCTGCTGCTTTTCATCTTGCTGGTTGTACCGGGTTGCGAGCTGCCACTCAAAGTATTAAATTAATTTAGAATTTCCGTGTCTCATACAACCAAATAAGTAGCACTTTGTTTCGATGTCAGCCGTGACCGTGATGGTCGGGCGATAATTAGAGGTCTGGATTTTCTCGAATCCTACTAAGTAGGCTTGCTTATCAGACTCTATTTCCTTCATGTACCTTTGGCGGTCTTCGAGAATAAATTCTTCATCGTCATCCTGCTCACAATCCTGTATTTGCTCAGCAATATGCAACAAAACCTTATCCCTTAGCTCATTCGACTTCCCCAGATAATTACATTGAATTAAGGAATAAAAGTAGGGGAGCACCCAATCCGGGCTAAACCATAATATTGTATCTTCATACGCATCTACAACCTTTGAGAACTGATTCATTTCATAATAGATATTAGCTAACCTGTCTTTATCCACTGTTGTGAATTTATTATCCAGAGCTTCCTCCAGCTCCATTATTTCTTGTTCTGGAAAACCGCCTAATTTGATTTGGCACATTACGTAATAATACAGAGCAAGATAACTGTAATGATTACTTTTTAATAGATGAGCCCGCCAAAAAAATTTTGAAGCTTTATCCAACTGTCCGAGCTGGTACAATACTGAGCCTAGATTATGTAAATTCTCATATGTAGGTTTAACCTGAATCGATAGCTCCAGAGCTTTTTTTGCCTCTGCCCATTTTCCAGCAGCGAAAAAAATCTCTCCAAGCAAAGCACTTGGAATCTCAGTAGCCGGGTTTAACAATGAGGCCTTTTCCAGAAGTTTTATTGCTTCTTCTTCGCGATTAATCCATTTACTGTTTTTAGTGTCTGGCTCCCCCTCATGAAAATAAAAGTAAGCCAAATTTGTTAATGACTCCACAGTAGAGTTAAGTTTTAAATTCATCTGAAAGAGTCTATAAGCTTCATAGTAATCATTGATCTCCATACAGGCGATAGCCAGTTGATTTATTACATGTGTATTTGTTCTATCTTGCTCAAATTCAAGTTGTAGCTTATGATGAATAGCCTTATAATCCACCATATTCCCCCTTTATGTTGTGTTACATTCATCTTACTCATCACAATGGTATACTATAGATACATCCCTGCACAAAGGCGGTGCTGTCAATGAAGGTGGTACCTAATTGTATAACGCTTGGCAGAATCGGTATGGCACTCATACTGCTATTCCTCGAGCCTCTAGGCCCGGCTTTTCTTACTATCTATATTTTGTGCGCATTCACCGATCTGTTGGATGGGCATATTGCGAGAAAGACGGGTACAACAAGCCGGTTTGGGGCAAAGCTGGACTCCGTTGCCGACACTTTAATGGTAGGGGTCTCATTATTTACACTATATCCGTTTCTGGGACTTACCCGTGGAATCATCCTATGGATCTTAATCATCGCGATCATCCGTGCAGCATCGGTCATGACAGCCCTGTACAAATTCAAAACCTACGCGAGTATTCACACCTACGGCAATAAGCTCACCGGCATCATTCTTTTCATCACTCCTATATGTCTCCCCTACCTCCCGCGCACTTTATGGACGACTATTGTGTGTGTGGTTGCATCCTTATCCGCCATTGAGGAACTAATCATATTACTAACATCAAGCGAGTTGCAGCTAAACCGAAAAGGACTGTTATAATAAGGATTATTTTATCTATAAGAGTCATGTGTTGGACAAAACAAGTCATCCTCAGAACTTCTGACCAACGAAAAGTGTTCGACATTGTAGTGTCCATGTAATGCACTGTTGTGATGCTTGATGATTTGTTCTGCGCTTAACACATCATTGTCCGTTGTAGAATGTCCATCACCAACTAATGTAACATCCATATTGCTAACAGTAGCTGTTCTGACTGCAGTGTCGATGCAATGCTGTGTTTTACAGCCCATAATAACCACATGCTCAACCTGTTGTTCTTTCAAATATTGCAGCAGTCCGGTCCCGTGAAAAGAATTAGTTGCCAGCTTGTCAAAGACTTTGGCCTCTGCAGGCACATTGATTTCATTGTGCACCTGAAAGCCAGCACCTTGTCCTTCAGCTACATCGAGATCCCTTACAAACACAACTTCAACATCAGCCTCTTGTGCTTTTCGAATCACTTTATTAATATTCCCGATAAGCTGTTCCTTGTTAAATACCGCACTTTCCTTCTGGTTCCCATCTATCAATTCTTGCTGCGCATCAATGATAATTAACGCTTGATTCAAATGGTTTTTCCCCTTTCCTTCTACTTCAAAATATATTTATAAATCTTACCATCCCGCACATACTCATTCGTAAAAAGCAGCGCATCCCCCTCACGCTTCACGAATTTGAGATTGTCTCCAAAGAACGGAAGATCGTTCGTTTCTGCATACTCTTGCTGCTCGGCGTCGAGGAGCTTTTGATATAGCAATGTCTGTTTTCCTGTCTTGCGTTCGATCAGCTTGAGGATGCCCTTCTGATTCGGACGAATCAGCAGAAAATCATCATCCATTCCTTCAACCAAATACGTATCGGCTTCGCCGCCAAGTTTGACTAAGTCAAGCGTCTCTGTTACCTCCCCTGTTCCGTCTTCAATCAACCGGAGTTTTTTGCCACCTGTAAGCACCAGGGTATTGCCGTACATTTTCACATTATCTCCATTCCGCTTCCAGTACTTGACACTGTCCTGACGGATCACCATTCCATTCTTGAGGATCAGCGTATACCAGGCGTTGGTGATGTGCGGCTCTCCATAAACATCCGTAATTGTCAGATAGATCAGGCCCTTTGGGGTCTTTTTGAAATCAAACTGAATCATATCGTAAAGCTTAGGCCCGAGCTTCGCGAGTAATTTGGGTTCGCCCGATGGAACGGTGACATACAGGTTCCCGGTTTGTTTATCAACGGTATACTTATTTCCGGCATAAGTTGCGCTTGCGCTGTCAAATGTCTTAAGCCCTTGTGCAGTATAGACGCCCTGCGCTGAATCCCAGCTCACCGTAGTCCCGCCCAGGGAACGAACCAGGAAACGGGCTGGAACATACAATTGTTCACCATATACAAAAGGAATACCTCCAAGATCAACGATAGCACCGTCGAGAACGCCCTTTGTACTCCCTAGACGAACACCAATCTTTTTGTTCCAGCCTATAAACTGCGCCTTTTGGTGGGCTTTATCCCATGTGACCCGAAGCCCCAGCGACTCATAGTGACTGGTTGGTACATAGGTAACTCCATTCTTAAGCAGCGCCGAACTGGTACTCTCACCCCCACCCTCCAATGTGTACTTGAAATAAGCAGTTGAAGCGGCATCTGTAATTGGGGCTAGAAGCAATGAAACGGCAAGTGTTGGGGCGATCAGCCATTTTTTAACCAATTATCGTCCATCCTCTCAGGTTATAGATAACGAAGCCTTATTCCTGTGATGTATAGACGCAAATTTCTCCGATAGGTTTCTTATTTTTTCCATTTCACTAATAAAGCAGCCCATCGGCTGCTATACATGAGCACATCTTTTTCGGAGGATTCGAATCTGCCCTCTGTGGTTAATCTCATCTTCAAAAACGTGGAACCACATAAAATAGTGATTCGCCGGCTGGTTGCCCCAGAAAGGCTCCTCCGCATATAACCACTCGTCATCCACAGTCTGGAACCATTCAAGCGTCTTGCGTCTGACTGTATCCAGCTCCTCCAGATAGTAGCTCAAATCATTGCCCTTGATCTTCGCCCGTCCTTCTTCACCTAAGTTCAAGGCTGCTCCCCATTTAACCATTTCTTCTTCCGTTAAGTCTCTCTTCTCGAAGGTTTCCACTTGATAGGCATATTCTACAGCGGCAAAATGTAGTAATAACGCCCCGATTGAATTGCTCCCCGGATCAAGCAGAAAATCCAGTTGCTGGGTGGATAGACCCTTAACCGATTCAAGAGTTGTATATCTTGCGTAATTCATCATAGAGAGCAAACGGCTGATTTGTGGTGAATACCCTGGAATATCAGTGATCAGAAAGAGCTTATCCATGTTTACCATTTATGATCTCCCTTTCTTGCCAGAACGCACATCGTCTCATGCTCTTCAGTAAAAGGTTCACCGGAGAAATCGTTATAAAACTCCATGCCAATAAACCCAATTTTCGCTAAGATGGAGCTAATTTCAGCTTTTGTATAGGTTTTATCCCATAGGTTGTATATTTCAAAATCATTCATTTCATCTACAATAATATATTGGCTCAAATGAACACCTGCGTCTTCGTACCAATAGCTCGAACTCAAATTGATATGGGGGTCAGGTCTCCAAAAGCCTCCGCCCGATACATCCCAGGTTTGTGTTTCTGTATGATCCTTATAGTGATTTGGACGGAATACATCAAACGCAAACACCCCGCTGGGTCTTAAAGCTTCATATATCTTCCCAAGTAACACATCTCTGCTCATCTCGGGTAAAACTCCAAAATCACAGTAAATCATAAAAATGGTGTCATATTGTTCCTGGAAATGATACGTTACATAGTTCTCATTTAAATAAGTAACCGCCAAGTCTGAAGCATCTGCTTGTTGCTTGGCATATTCAACCGATCTTTTCGAGAAGTCAATGCCTGTTACAGAGTAGCCTAATTTTGCTAACCGCTGTGTGTAGAGCCCCGGACCACATCCTAAATCAAGAATTTCTTTGGAATGAGTGTTCTGACATACATAATTATCGAGCCAATGAACCGTCCTATCTATCACTTCCGGTCTCCGGCTTGCTGCATCCGACATTGGGTCGAGATGAGATGCTAGTAACTGCCCAGATATGTAATCATCCGTCCACATTTGGGCGCTTCCCTCTTGAAAAATGTCAGGCTTGCCACATTCCTGTATCAGTTTGCTTATCACTATAGCAACTCCTCACGTAATTTGCTTCAGAAACTTCTCCGGCTCTTCTGCAGTTTACGAATGTAAACGATCTGGCCAATATGATAGGCGTTATGGGTCGCTACATTCGATATCACGTGCCACCATTTACCATCTACAGGAAATCCCTTTACCGACGTATCAAGCTGTTCCTGTGTCAGCAGCTTCTCCCACCGCAGAAGAACATCTGTCAACCGGGTGGTCAGTTCATTCCAGGACAAGCCGTGAGGTACGGTAAAAGTATCCGCGTTATCCCCCACAGCCGGAACGGCTGCGACATCTGCTGCTGTATACCGGGTCTGCCACGTTTCATTCCAATACAGCAGATGGTGAACAAGCCCGGCAATACTGCTGCTGTCTTCGCTTGCCTTCCACGTTGCTTCTTCCTCGCTCAGATCTTTTACCGCTTCTGCAAAAGGCATATACCAGCTCGGGTCATTCGCATTCGCAAGCAGTTGGTCAGTTAATACTTCAAAGGCGTAAGCCACTCGTACTCCCCATTTCACGCTGCATATTAATTCTAAAATATCATATGGAAGCGGGGAGCGGTCTGGAAAGAATAATTATAAGCAAGGATTACATTTATGCACCGTGTGTCTAAAGAAAATAAAGTTACACGCCATCTAGGAAACACTAACATTTCTTTTACTTAATTTCTTAAAAGCAGAGTAATCCTGACCGGATTTAATAAAGCCTAGTATTTTTTCGGCACTTTCTGTTGGACTCAATTCTTCAGTATTTACTGTAAGGTCATATTCATTAAAGGAATATATTTGGTCGTATTGGGAATTCGCTAGTCCAATCTGTCGATCTCCTCTGATTTGCTCTCTTCTTGTGAGTTCTTCTTTCGAGCATAATACGCCTACAAACAATGTTGGATGATCAAACAATACATCAAGGTAATCGTTAAACCGCTTGTCATTGTCGATTACGTTATCGACGATTACATTTAAACCCATCTCTGAAAACAACTTAATTGTTGCATAATACACTGAGGCTATGGGATCAAAAAGTATTTTTCCAACATCATCTACTTCTCTTGTAGGTTCAATATCCGGAAAATTATTATCAATAAAATCATTGTAATTACCAAAAAAAGCATCTATGGATAAATGATGAAAAGGAATCTCTTTCTGATTCATCAGTTCCATAGAAATACTAGTCTTCCCTGAACTTGAAGTTCCGTTCATCAACACAATGAGTCCTTGCTTCAAACGAATCACCCTCACTTATAAGATTTGTGTATCTTTCAGATAACTTTAAATTCACAAAGTTAATAAAATTATCTAACTCAGAAAAAATTCGAGAAGCGATTGAAATATCCTGCCCGTTCGTATAGCTTAATGAAGCATCGTCAGTCTAATACTTTATTTTTCAGTCTAGAATATTATTTTCTTTTGACACCACCCGTAGCTTGCCGCTGGCAGACGGTTAGAAGAATCTTATAACGGGTTGATCAGTTTAATTAGATTTTCACTGATGAACCAAGAATGGTTCTTTTGTAAAGCAGGGAAAAACTTAGTCATAGATTGTCTACTCCCCTATCATAGTATTTTTCTTAACATAAAAAGAAGCACCGCTAACAGACCCAAACAGGTCCGTAGGCGGTGCTTCCGCTTTTCACGTATTAAGTTAATACCATTAAATCCATTCCAATAATTGCAGGCAATACCTTAATAAACTCTCAATATCAGAAGAAAACAAAAAATTAACCATGAGCCGCTTTTTTACGAATAGCCTGTTTTATTATTTAGTACCTTTAGTACAACAACCTTGCCAAGATCATAATGTAACTTGCTTGTTCATGCATACATCAAGAATCCATGGCCACGGACCGTAGCCCGCTTCTACGTTGATGTGTCCCATTTTAGGCAACATAACGCAAGGAACCCCTAAAACCAAATAAAATGAAGCATCTTCCACTGAGCAATAATGATCTGTTGAGGATAAAACAAACAAAGTTTTTTCGGCAACATTCGCGATCTCATCTATATTTTCTGGTACAGGAAAAAACGTCATCACCGGCTCATATTCCAAAAATGGCGAGGGTGGAGCTACAAGAATGGCTCTCTGAATTTTTCGTTTCGGAGTTGAAACCGCATAGTGAAACCACATGATACACGCTAGACTATGGGCCACGACGATGACATCTTCATCGTGTGGAATTTCTTCAAAAACACTAGATAAATGGTCGAGCCAAACATTCTTGTCAGGTTGATCCTTGTCTGGAAAGTCGGGAAATCGGACTGTTTCACCTCGTTTTACCAGCTCTTGATGTAACCAAGTTTGCCAATGATCGGGGCTACTGCCACCGACTCCATACAATATTAGAAAACTTCTGCTCATGTTGAGGACACCTCGACTATGGTAATTGTAAATGCATGTATGCCACTTATAATTCACTCTCTACTCTTTTCAAAAAAGAAAGTACAGCAGCATTCATCTGCTCTAACCCCGGCTGCTCAATCGGAAAATGACCAGCACCCTCTAAAATTACACATTCTTTTTTGCTTTTTATGTTGTCAAAAAACGGTCTACTGAAAATATATGGAGTCATGGGGTCTAGTTCAGGATGAACGAGTAATACCGGACAAACATCAAAATTCTCCGGTTTTATTACCGGTTTCATATTTAAGAACGTTCTTAATAAGCGTAAAGGGATTTTCGTTCCAGCCGCATGAGCATCTTTTATAATGAGTTTGGTCATTTCAGGGTTATTCGTAATCAATTGCATTCGAGAAACATGATTAACAGAGATATGCAAGGAATCTAATAAACGAGGAAATTTGTCCAATAAAAGTTTCCCTAACCGACTAATGAGTTTGTTAGGAGCTAATTGATCACGAAATTCAGCATTACTCGTATCAACAAATGTCGTTGCGATTAACCCTTTAACTTGCTTACTCTGCGCAGCTGTGTGATATGCTAACATCCCTCCTATACTGGTGCCTAGCAAGATGATTGGCTTGCCGTCCCGTTTCAATTCCCGGTCGATCAATTCTGTAAGTATGTCAATCCAAAGCTGATATTCCAACGATTTTACTGAATTCGTATGACTTAAACCATAAGGCGGTAGATCCGGCGCCACTACTTCATAACCGTATTTTTGCAGCATTCGTGCATAAGGAGCTAACAATCTACCATTGCCCCCGGCACCATGAATGAAAATAATTTTTAGTTTTGAATGCAAAACAGGCATACGATCCATATGAATATGAGCATTGTTCCAAGTCATCCATTCTTCTATTGGTAAATTACTATCATTTACCTGCATTTCTGCAGGAAAAAACTTTTGATATTGTTTCCAATATATCACCGAATTATTATATGTTGAAAACTCATTCATGAATTTGCAGCCCCTATTATATACTTATCTAAAAAGCGATCTACTCTTTGAAAATACCGACGAAAAGCCTGGCAGTATCGCTGTTTGAGCCACTATTTATTTCGCTTGAACCAGTTTTTTGGGTTAAACAAGCTTCTGTATTTTTTCATAACTTCTCTACCTAAAATCAAACCGCCACTCCAGAATGTTATTTCCCCGATTACAACCAAAAAGGTAGTGATTATGGTCTTTACTTTAAGACTAACTGATAATAATGGGATCAATAGAATGAGTCCATAGCATACAAAAGTAAGCACAAATAGAAGTTTTCCTATTTTTTTAAGCAATTTCGCCACACCCTTCATCTTATGCAAACAACACATAAGTAGCCTTTATTGTAACACAGTGTTTATTGAGAATATTTATTATTTCTCTGACCAACAAAAAAAATCCATGTATTACTACAAGATACTCACAAGTAACCACCTGCAGGCACGATGCCCTTCACACTCTAGCTGCTCTCTTGGATCCAAAAATCATAAAACTGATCGCGGCCAAAACCCACACGCCAATGCCACCATAGAGCATCACCAAGCCAAAGCCATGCACAAGTGCAGCATGGACGACGGCTCCGGACGCATCCAGAGAGGATAGTTCTGGCAAACCCTGCTTGAGAGAGGTAGTGTTTCCAGCGGCTATCTTCTCGGCCAAAGTCCGCAATTGCGTTATATCGAGAGTCCCAGGAAGGACCCGCTTCAAATAAGACAGGATGCCTTCCTGTAAAATGAAGCCCATCACGGCGATGTTGATGGCTAGACTGATCAATCTGGCACTCGTGTCTATGCCGGAAGCCATGCCTGCACGGGTACTCGGAACCGAGCCGGTGGTCGTGTTGGTCACAGGCGTGTTGGTTAAGCCAAGCCCAATACCAGCCAACAGGGAACCGGGGAGCATAGTCAACCAGTTGGCGTGATCGCCGCCGCTGCCAAATTTCATCAAAATGAAGCCTATGCCGATGATGAACAGACCCGATGGGATGACTATGCGCGGCTGATAGCGGAGCGAAAGGCGCTCTGCCAGAGGCGGAATCACCAGGGTGGGCAGCGTATAAGCCAAGAGAGACAGCCCAGCTGCCACGGTGCCGTAACCAAGACCGCTCTGGAAATAGATCGGCAGATAGATCATAAACGGCCAGAAACTGAAATTCATGCCGACGGAGCCAAAGAGCGCGCCGGAAAAATTACGTATCCTGAACACGGAGAAGTCGAACATCGGATGGGTGCTGAGCTTTTCCGCAAACAGAAAAATAATGAAACATGCTGCCGTTGCAACAAGAGTGCTGATGGCGGCTATGCTGGTAAAGCCGAGTTCCGGCCCTTGCGTGATAAAGTATACCAGCCCAAAAACCGTCAACGAAAGCATGACGATGCCGATAATGTCCAACTTTTTCGCCTGCGGATCGCTGGACTCCTCCACGCTGCCTAAAACAAAGATCAAAGTGAGGATGGTCAGCGGGACGTGGACTAGGAAAACCCAATGCCAGTTCGAAACGGCCACAATCATGCCGCCGATGATGGGTCCAAAACCGAGGCCGATACCGAACACGATCCCCCATGCGCTAAAGGCTTTACTTCGTTCTTTTCCTTCCTGAAACTGATGCGAAAGAATTGCTATCTGGCAAATCAGCATCGCGCCAGCACCCACGCCTTGAAGAAACCGGCTGACGATCAGAACTGACGTGCTTTGTGCCAAGCCACAAATCAAGGATGTAATGCCGAACAAGACGAGGCTGATAATAAAAATACGCCTCCTTCCAAACCGGTCAGCCAGCGTTCCAACAGCCATTAGAACTGTCGTACTAGCAATGGTGTAGGCGTTCATAATCCATTGCATATCCTTGAGATTGCCATGCAATACCTTTTCCAGGGTTGGAAGTATCACTGGCACACTGGAAATTTCGAGGCCGAACATTAGCGCGGACAAACATATCGCGGCCAATGCTATTATATTTTTGCTGGAATGGGAGAGAGTCATTGAGAGTATCCTCCAAACTTAGACTGGATAAAAGCACCAGCCAGCTTTTTTTCGTCAATTGTACAATCAACGACCTCATCAATACATGCCTGTAAATCTTCTGTACCTGCCTTATTTAAATCGTATTTGCTCATTACTTGCCCTTCCTCTCTGACTTCTTATGTGTGAATCGCCCTTATTCACGTGAGTCTTATTATATAATTAAAATCTTTCATTTTACATAACACATCAAATCAAATATGATGATTATACAAAGAAATAAAAGTTATTTATTTAAAATACCTTTAATTTTAAGGAGGACAACACTCAAAGTGGATCATGTAGACAAACAAATCCTCTTCTATCTTCAAAACCAGGCAAGGATTTCGATGACTGAACTGGGTAAAAGCGTGGGATTGTCCCAACCTGCTGTAACGGAACGAGTTAAGAGAATGGAAGAAAAGGGAATAATCGAAGAGTATCGTACCGTCATTTCTCCTGAAAAAATTGGGAAGCATGCGGCAGCCTATATGTTGTTTCGGACTAGAGACTGCTTGGGGTTTCTTGATTTTGTCCATGCATCTCCCCATGTTGCCGAGTGCCACCGCATAAGCGGAGAACACAGTTATTTATTAAAAGTAGTGACGGAATCCACACGCACGCTCGAAGCGTTTGGCAATCAGTGCGATAAATATGGAACCTATACAATCCTGATTGTCATGTCTTCACCGATCGATCATAATCTTCTAATTCATTCTCCCAAAGAAGCAAATGGAGTTGACTAATGCTATCACGATGGAAGGACGCCTAGAGATCGACAACAGAAAACCAACCTTGTCGCGTGTTTAAGGCTGACTAAAAGCATAAATAGCCCTCATCTTGTTTACAAGGTGTGGGCTATTTGATGCTTACCTAATTCACTGACGCCTTTCATCTGTATGCGCGTGAGAAACATTTTTGTTCAGTTAGAGATTAATTGTTCCAAATCTCTTAATACTAGCAAAAATTTATGCATCAAAATAAGCCCCCGAGATGCATCTGTACCGATACAGATATATGTTTCTTATATTGTAGTACATAATATATATGTTTAAAATGAGTGGCGACGCGGCTTGATCGCAATCGAAATTGCGCCTGACGGATTCAAACCGTAAATTCCAGATTTCAAAAAGGAGGCTTTATTTAAAATGAAAAAAACGATTGTTTTGCCTGGTTACGTTGACGATATGCCATTTTCATTAGGTTATGAAGTGAAGCATGGAGCAACAACCTTATACCTCTCGGGTGCTACGGCCTATCCTCTGTATTACAGTCACCCCTCTTTTGGTTGGGTTCCAAAGTCCGAGAGAAGTGATACAGGTATGTCTCTGCCGAGCTCGATTAAAGAACAGACGCAAATTGTTCTTGAAAATCTCAAAATTGTCGTGGAAGCCGCCGGAGGTACGATCAACGATATTGTTAAGACAACCATCTTTAATAAGCGTATGGATCTGCAAAATGAAGTAAACGAAGTCTATAACGCCTTTTTCAATGGACATAGACCGGCTCGTTCTCACATCGGAGTGTCTAAACTTGTCAGTCCTGATCTTTTAATCGAGATCGAAGCGATCGCCATCTTGGAAAAATAAGGAATGCGGATCGAGCCATAAAAGGTAGCTTTATGAGTCAAAAAAAGAAGTATTTCCTTGTTCGGGAGATACTTCTTTTGATTTAAACAAAAAAACTATGCCTATCACTACAGCCCCCAAAGCCGGCACACTGTTGTTTCCCCCATTCGCAGATCATATATTTAGCTGCCTTCTTGTTTTTATTGAGCTAACGTTCCCCTATAGCATAATAGACCCTCGTTAGTTTGTTGGGCCAAAATAATCTGATAAAACCCCCACTAAAACTTGCTTATAATCGTTTATATCATACGAAGAGTTGTCCACTTTTCTCTTGACTATATTTATTCCATTAAATATTTCTTCTTCCAAATCCCTTCTTGCCTTAAGAACCTGCAGAGTTCCCTCTAACCCTTTGTAACTATGTTTTTTTCCATACCCTTGGCTTGTATAATATTCAATAAATCCCTCTGACCATTCTTGAGGTCTTTCCTTTACAGCCTTTCTGAAAGAATGTTCAAGATCGTCCTGTTCTACGTAAATCAACAATGGATTCAGCGGCTCCACAATTGTTGCCAATTCTAAAACATAACTTATAACGTCTTCCTTCTTTGCTGCATATTTAATCATCCCCATGGTTATAGGGTTTTGTAAAAAACAACAATCAAAAACAAAGGGGTCTGTACCTTTCAAAACACTCTCCGCAAACTTCTTCCATTTCTCTGTTATCAGTTTCCTGTTTTGATCCAGTGACAATTCATAAACATCATTTTTGGCAACTGCATGTAGCAATTCATCTGGAAAACTTGACTCGTATTCGTTTTTTATTTTCCGATATTCTAGGAAGTAATTGTCGCCATGTTTAATTACACGATTACTCAACAAATCTTTGAACTTTTCATGGGTATTCAATAAATCATAGAATTCATTTTTCTGAAAATAGGCAACTCCATCATAATCAGCAGGATGTTCTAAATTTCCTTCTAAAAACAGTTGAGATTTAATGTTCATTTCCGTAAGAATTTCGTGAACTAGTTGAGCAGTTGTTGTTTTCCCGAATCCTGGTAATCCCTCAATTAAGACTAACTTAGGTCTCATAATAAAGTTCCTCCATTCGCTATTAGGAGGATAAGCAGGTGAGAATCAATAGAGATGCGGCTTCCCACGAAATTAAAAGCGGATACCATTAGGTATCCGCAGAATAGGTTTATGAGACACCTTTCCCTGCATACCCTGTAAGATTAAAGAAAAGCATGCCCAATAAAATAGTGTAGTCACTATTTCAGGCATCTTTTCGGACTGTTAATCTTTACAGAGTAATCCACATGATAAGGTTTAAGCTCCTTTATTTGCATCTCTATTGTTTAGATTAACATTACGCATAGACAAATACAATCAAGGGCTTGCCATACAAAACTGCCCGCTGACTTAATGAAGCATCGTCAGTCTAATACTTTATTTTTCAGTCTAGAACTTTATTTTCTTCTGATACCATGCTTACCTATAAATCGCTTGGCTGCTTCACACGCTGCCACCGGAAGCAGCAGCCAGACATAGGCATGGATAGAATTATCTATACGCTCAATTTCAGATTCATCTACTAGACTAGCAAATGCATGCATGCTGCGATTAATTTTCTCATCCGCCCACTCTTCTGCGCTGGGAAGAAACAGCACAGGGCATTGTACCTTTGTGTAATATTGTTCGAACTTTAGATCCCAATATTTTTGAACGTATTCTGTCCTAACACGGTTTAAGAAGCAATATGTATAACCACCGTTTGGCAACTGTTGCAGATTATTTTCAAAGAAGGTTAAGAAGTTATCATTCCATAATCCTTCCTGTGTCAGCTCCGCCCGTTCCTCTTCGACATACTCTTCTATCGTTGTAAATACACGTTCTACCCTTTCAGCCAGTCGAGTCCGTTCCTCTTCTTTGCGGCGCTCGATTTCTTCCGCAGTACCATTGAAAGTCCCATATTCTCCGAACTCATTGTAGAGTGCCCCCTCGCAGATAAAGGAACGCACAAACCCAGGATGTGATGCGGCTAGACTTAGTCCAACCTCAGCTCCCATCGAACTGCCTACAATATGGCATTGTTCTACGTTAAACCGCTGCAACAGTAAGTAAATGTCGTTCGCCATATCATCAATATGATATCCCGTTAAGGGTTTGCCGGATTTCCCGTGTCCGCGAATATCCGGAGCAATGATGCTGTATTCTTGCTCAAATAGCGGTATAACCCCGTCCCACATATGCAAATTCCCACCGCTAAAATGCAGAAATAAAACAACCGGCTTAAGGTTTAATTCATACCGTACATTAATTCCAATATGTTCAAGCTCGATAATTTCCTCAATCATTTTTGCCCTCCTGGTGTTGGTAAATTCTCTTTGATTATGCCTATCTTGGTATAAATATTTCAATCATTCAATGAGATTTCACATAGTTCGCCTAACGGAATAGCTTAAACAGTCAATAAAAAAAGGCAACCCCGTCATAAGGGTTACCTGATGATTTTTTGCTATTACGTCCGGCGCATGTATGCGCGCACTGTGATAGGTGCGAAGACCGCTACGATTGCTGCGGCACCAACGAGGGAATAGACAATATCTGAGCCCATCGTACCTGCGTTAACAAGATTCCGGACAGCCGAAACCAGATGCGAAATCGGGTTCACGTTGACGAACCACTGAAGCCAATCCGGCATCGTATCGACTGGTACAAAGGCATTCGAGAGGAAGGTCAGCGGGAACAGCACGAGCATGGATATTCCCTGTACACTGGAAGCGGTACGCGCGATTACGCCGAAGAAGGCGAAGATCCAGCTTACAGCCCATGAGCAGCCGATCACGAGCAGAGCCGCGAGAGCAACATATCCGAGTCCGCCTTCGGGACGAAAGCCCATGATATATCCCATTACGAAAGTAAGCACAGTAGCAATGGTATACCGGACCGTATCTGCCAGCAGCGCTCCCGCAAGTGGGGCAATCCGCGAGATCGGCAGGGACTTAAAGCGGTCAAATACGCCCTTTTCCATATCCTCACGAAGCTGGACGCCTGTAACAATCGAAGTGCCGATTACAGTCTGGACGAGAATCCCGGGGATGATCACCGGCAAGTAATTCTGGACATCTCCAGAGATCGCCCCGCCAAAGATATAAGTGAACATCAGTGTGAAAATAATCGGCTGAAGTGTGACGTCAAACAGTTGCTCAGGTGTGCGTTTGATTTTCAGCAGGCCCCGATAAGCCATCGTAAGTGAATTACGTACCGCCTGACCGAAGCTTGTGCGGTTTTTCAGTTGGCGCGTGGCGCCTGGCTTAATTAAAGTACTCATATGGTTTGTCCCTCCATTTGAATTGATTTGGCGGACGGAGAAGCGGATTGTTCTGTTGCCCCGTGGCCTGTAATGCTCAGAAACACCTCATCGAGCGTTGGCTTCTGCACACTCAGCTCCGCTAAGGAAACTCCCGTCTCACGGAGGGCAATCAGCAGATCAGTGACCCGGTCAGCATTCCCCATGGGTGCAGTAATCTTCGCGGCTTCTGCAGATATACTGGTCTTTACTCTTAGCACCCGTTCAACCGTCTGCCGGGCTAATTCCATTTGCAGCGGATTCTGAACTCTTAATTGTAAGGACGAGGTACCGACTGATGATTTCAGCTCATCTACCGTTCCCTCAGCGACCACCCGGCCATGATCGATTACGGCAATCCGGTCCGCGAGCTGATCTGCCTCTTCAAGATATTGTGTGGTTAGCAAAACGGTTGAGCCAGCTTTAATCAAGCGCCGGATCGTGTCCCACATCTGGTTGCGTGTGCGCGGATCGAGCCCCGTCGTCGGTTCATCGAGGAAAATGAGCGGCGGTTGCGCGATCAGGCTTGCGGCCAAATCGAGCCGCCGGCGCATTCCGCCGGAGAAATTTTTGAGCGGGCGTTTAGCTGCTTCGCTGAGACCAAATTCCTCCAGCAGCTCCGCTGCCTTGCGGCGTGCTTCAGCGCGGCCCAGCCCGAGCAGCCGGGAGAAAATCACCAGATTCTCAGTCGCACTAAGCGACTCATCCACTGACGCGTATTGTCCAGTTACACCGATTAATTGGCGCACGATCTGCGGCTCCTTCACCACATCATGACCGAAAACCCGCGCGTAACCGGCATCCGGTTTTAGCAGCGTTGCCAGCATTCTGACCGCTGTAGTTTTCCCCGCTCCATTCGGCCCAAGCACGCCATAAATCGAACCCGTAGCTACCTGCAGGTCCACACCATCCACTGCCCGGTTGTCCCCAAAATCCTTGACAAGCCCTCGGGCTTCGATGGCCCAGTCTTTAGATTGTGAACCAGCTTTCGAGTGTTGACTCATTTGTTACTCCTCCTAAACGTTCGTTATGCAAGGATCATAAATGGCTAATTTAAACTGAATATAAACTTGCCAGTTACTCCTTAGTGCTGCTTCATTATAACTCTAAGGAATAAGCGGCTTAACGGTCTCCAAGCGCATTTATGTCTCGGTCCCCGGACGTAGAAGCGGGCGTACGATCACACAAAAAAGGCTTGAGATAAGGCGTTTAGCCATTACCTCAAGCCTTGGATATTATTGATCCGCTCAGGAACTATTCAACTGGAACGTTCGCAATCGTCACGGATTCGGTGTATTTTGCCGTACCGTTCAATCGGAGCCGCATATTGGCCGCACCGGTTGTATTCGGATTGATAGTTACGGTAAAGGTCTTGGTCGCAACACCGCTGGCATTAGCCGTCAGCGAGAAGGTTGAGCTATAACCATAGGATGACGGCCACGAGCCATCGCTGTTCTTAACCTTCGCGACTTGCGTCCCGGAGCTGGTGTATACTCCCAGACTATAGCCGGAAGTCGTCGAACCGGCCGTAAGACCGGTAAGGGTCACTACTACCGGGAACTCATATTGATTCGGAAGCGTCGCCTGATGGCCGAATGCGTACGCTGGTGTCGGGTTGGAGGTTGAGCTGACACCATATGAGCCTGCCTTGAAGGTGGAGGAATCATACCATTTGTAACCGGCAGCAGGCGCTGCCCAAGGTTCCGGCTGCGGTTCCGTGGAGCTGGCTGGTGCTTCCCAGCTATATAATGAAGTGGCTGTATCCAGCGTTAGTCCGGGTACCGATGAGAGTGAAGTATAGCTCTCCGGCGTAGCAAGCCAGTTCACCATGTTGATCAAAAGAGTGGCATCGTCCTGCTCCTTATAGCCATCGTATGTCGTTTTGGAGCCGCCCGTTTCCTCCCTCTTGTATTTAGGAGAAGCGTCCTCGACCGGGGAAGAATCTCCAATAAAGCCCGCTTTGCCTGCGCTGACCTTGGCTACAGCGACAAACGGTCCTTCCGCAACTCCGCCGCCGTTATATACTCCGGCATCCACTGCATTGGACCAGGCGGTAGCCGTTGTCGGCACATAGACGATCCCCTTCGCCTTCGTCGGGTCGGTAATGGCGAGTGTTGATCCGGCATGAACTGCCACGCTGGATACCCCGCTTGTAATATTGAACGCTTGCGACGGAGCCACGATGCTGCTGGCCGTCACATCCCCAAGCGCGTTGTAGCGGAATCTTACACCGAAATTGGAGGACAGCCAATCCGAGCTGGCAACCCCGGACATCGCGGACGAAGCCGCTTCCTCCGCAGTCATGCCAAGCGCGGGATTTGCCCAGGCTCCCCGGCGGTAGCCGTTGAAGACCTCAGAGGCATCCCAGCGGTTTTTGTTCCGGTCCGCATTGTAATGATCGCTGATGAAGAAAAGGCTGCCCCCGCCTTGTACATAGCTAAGCAGTGCGCTCTGCTCGGAGGTTTTGTACGGGATATTCGCTTCAGGAATGATGAATACGTCGTAGCCGGACAAATCAGATAACGTAATCGGCGTGCTCTTGCGCAGCTCTTTAACGTAGTAGCCTTGGGCTGCCAGCCCGTTCGCGAAATCCGAGAAGCCGCCGTCGATTACCCAATCCGCTGCACCGGCTGTCTGGGCATGCGTATTGTCGAACAGCACTTTCTTGCCGTTCGACGTAGCCGGGGTAATACTAGGCGCGGGGTCGGATGGCCCTTCCGCATTGACCCGGACCGGCGCGATACTTACAGCAGATGCCAGCATAGCGGCAATCGCCAGGCTTGTCCAGGTTTTGCGCAGACGCAGGAAGCTTTGAAACATTCTTCATTCCTCCATTCTCTTCATTCGATTGTAGCCAAGGATGGCTGTGGTTAGAATAACATAGAAAATTTTGGAATAGAAGATGGTTTTGCTATTTTTTACAATTTGCGAACATTTTTGACCCAAGAACAACAAAACTTCGGACAAACTGCTGTAGATTTTTGCTTCCCGGATATGAATTTCACCATCTATATAAGTTGCCTATCTAGTGTGCTAATAAGAATAACCTAATGAATCAATTTATTAATGTCGATATTACATACTGGTAATCTTAATAATACAAGGGGGAAAATACCAATGAGAATTTCAGGTAAGAAAATCATTATTTTAATGTTTGTTTCCGTGTTACTTTCAATCATTAACTGCTTCAATTTTGCCTCAGCTTCGTCTGGAAACATTGAGATTACTTCCGTATTTCAAAAGGATGTTAATACTCGTATTTCTAGTCTGTATAAAAAAAATCCAAATACATTAAGTCAGACAGATGTAAAGAATCTAAATTACCTTTTGAATTTAGATCGCAAACTGCTCTTACATGCACTAGCAGAATCTGCTTCTACATCAAAATCTTCTGAAAATATCATGACAGACTTTTTTTCTAAGTATTTAATGAAAAACTTTATTTTATTTTTGAACGAAATTGAACCTTATCCTCAGGCAAGTTCACCAAAGAGACAAGCGGCTTATCGGGTAATGGTATCTGTTGCAAATGCGGAACAGCTCCCTTTACTTGGTAGAGAAATGGAAGTGAATAAAAATCTTTTAGTTAGAAGTACCATAATAGATTTGTTTAGAGACAAATACGGGAAAACTGCTATCGACTCAATCATGAATATTATACCTACTGAACCAAATGTTGGAGTAATGGCTAAAGCTATGCGTCTAGCTTTTGACCTTGGAGACACATATCCGGATCTCATCCCTGTAATCTGTAAGCCATACATAAAAGTCGGTGGTACACCTACCAAAAATGTATACATTAATTCATTGTCGATGATTCCTAACGAACAAAGAAAAACAAATTGGGTCGAATATTTAATTTTTAATCTGAATGATCCATCTGCAAATAAACTTTGGAGTGACCTGCAGTCAAAGTCCTATGATTTTCAGTATTTTCAACTATTTGATAGATTTAAAAATGATCCGACTGTATTTAAACGCTTAGAGGAAATGGATCCGAAAACCGCAAAAATCTGGAAAGAGGCGCAATTACAGCTATAGTGAAGTTCCTCAGAATATATCCTGATCAGCTTGGAATTTTAAAATGAAAATCTAAAGTTCAACTTATCTAGGCACCAATCCAGTAAGTTCATCATACATAGATAGTGGAGAAAGGCGGGGATTCAGGTGAGCAGCACTAATCATTTTCAGGAGAGGACGATCTTTCTGGCAGCAGTCTGCGAACAGACCTATGCCCAATTTACGAATACAGACGGTGCGTTCACCGTTCCAGCCGGTTACTCGGTCAGCTACACGATTCAAGCGAAGTCGATCACCCAGGTATGGGAGCGGTTTGGGTTCATACTAGAATCTCCGCAAGAGATTATTGTTGCCTTTCGGGGAAGCAGTTCAATGCCTAACTGGATTTCTAACGCCAATGCCTCGCAAAAACAGTTCAAATACATCAAGGAAGATTGCCTGACGCACCGCGGCTTCACAGGCATTTATGCTTCCGCCCGAAACGGAATTCTCTCTCTACTAGACAGTCTGTCGCCCGACAAAACCCTCTACATCACAGGCCACAGCCTGGGCGGCGCGCTCGCAACCTTGTGTGCCGTTGATATTGCGGCCAACTCTTCTTTTACCGCACCCCGCCTATACACCTTCGCTTCACCCCGTGTAGGCGATCCGGCGTTTGCAAAAGCCTGTGCCAAGTATGTCCAGACCAGCTACCGCATTGCCAATCCATTCGACATTGTCACACACGCCCCGCCTTCGATTTACAAGCTGCCAAGACGGGAGAAACGGTACTACTACAGCCATGTGCAGTCCCTCTCCTCCCAGCCATTCCAGAAAGGAGCCATTAACCTCAATCACATCCTCAGCAACTATTTCGCCAAGCTCTCAAAACCTGAGCCGGAATTTACCGAAGCGTTATGTACTTCGAACCCTGGGTTCTGTCCAGTTGTTACAGAGCAACCCCATAATTCAAGAGAGCTATATGCAGAATGACGGATTTTGAGGAAAAAGGAGCACTTTAACGAAGTGTGGCTATGACCAGCGTCGATAAATAAAGATGGACATAAAGGTAACCTGTTACGTATAATAAAAACGTAATAGGTTACCTTTTTAATAATAGGAGATGAACGCATTGGACGAAAAAGAGCAGCAAGCTTACATACTGGGCGCTATACTTACGCTCGCCAACCGCCTGCAAGTGCTGGGCGATAAATTGGATGACAAAGTAACGATGAAGCAGTGGCTGCTGATCGCCATCATTTTGAAGAGCGGTTCCCCCGCACCCACCTTAAGCGATGTTGCCGAAATGATTGGCAGCTCCCGGCAAAACGTGAAGAAGATGGCTCTGATTCTGGAGAAACAGGGGTTTGTCACCCTGACCAAGGACAGCAGCGATGCGCGTATGGTAAGGTTGCAGCTTACGGAGAAATGTATGGTTTATTTTGCGGGAAGAAGTGTGAGGGAAGATCAGTTCATGGAAGCTCTGTTCCACTCCTTCGATGCTGAGTTAACTCGCGGCCTATACAGCGGTCTGACCCGGCTCACTGACAACATCTCCCGAATGGAGTCGGATTCCTCAGATGAAGAAAAGGAGTAGAAAAATTATGGTTCTTCTGTTGATATTTCTGGCCAGCTTTGCTATCGGCATGATTATTTTCTGGGGCATCCCGTACTCCAAAACGAAAGCAGAATTCCGGCGGATCGCTGACGGGCAGCTTGCCCGTGCCGAAATGAAGAACAGTGTGTTCACAAGCGAAGACTGGAAGGTACTGCCTTCTCCTGTGCGGAAGTATTTTGAAACCGGCGGATATACCGGCAAACCTAAAATGTCTTCGATGAACATCATTTTTTCAAATGTAGACTTCATTCTGTCCCCCAAGAAGCCTGCAATTTCCATAGATTACACCCAATACAACTTCGCTCAGCAGCCAACAAGAATTGCCCTAATTGATACGACTATGTACGGCATTCCCTTTCAAGGCCTGGATTCCTATGTAGACGGAGTAGGTGGCATGAAGGGCGTCTTAGCCAAAATGTTCACTCTCTTCAACCAGCGGGGCGAAGAAATGGATCAGGCGTGTCTGGTTACTTTTTTGTCGGAAGCTCTCTTGCTGCCGAGTGCGGCTATACAGAGCTATATCACTTGGGAACCCATCGACGATACTCATGCCAGGGCGACCATCTCCTACTATGGCATTACTGCAGGTGGAATATTCAGTTTTCGCGACAACGGAGAATGCCTGTCCTTCACAACTGACGACCGGACCGCCATCGGGATGGACGGCTCCAAGCAGCAGGTGCGGTGGTCAGCCTACATGGAGGATTACAAGCTTATTGACGGTGTTAGACAACCGACTCATCTGAAGGCCGTGTGGCATTATGACAGCGGGGATCTTGTTTATTTTGACAGCAGAAATTTCCAGGTGAAGTATCAATGATCAAGTCCATAATAGCGTTTATAGCCGTCCATCCATTCTTTTTTTGAAAAATCCTCCAAATCATAAGGCTCACACTGCTGCAGATATGCTAGTTGCTTCTGAGCATCTTCATTCGGCTGTGCCTGCAGATATTCCATAGTCTCCTTGACGCCTGCGCCGCAGAGAAGCTGAACGTCGATATAGGCGCTGGTGTCGAAGTTTTTCCTTTTGGCTGCCCATATCAGCAGAGTGTCCTCAACAACTCCTATGGAGAACAGCAGGATGCACAGTGCTTTTAAATACTCATTGTCCTCCGAGTCTTCATTCTTAATTTCTGCCTGTAAAAGCTGCCGGATGCTGTCTCGATGCTGTATTGCCGGCTCTATTCCGAAGCGTTCGAGGAGTTCTTCTTCATTGTTCATGTTGTTCACTCGTTTCTTTATATTCGAATATTTAGTTAAACTTTGCTTGGAAGGAATTAGTAATTCTTGATAAAATAAATATGAAGATGCTCAGGTAATAAATTTTTGTACATATAAGGAGATAAAACTATGGCAAAAAATAAATTACTGAGAATGGACAATGTTGGCATCGTTGTAGAATCCCTTGATGACGCAATCTCTTTTTTCGAGGAGATTGGCTTGAAGCTCGAAGGACGAGCTACTGTCGAAGGTGAATGGGCTGGCCGTGTAACCGGGCTGGGTTCACAGTGTGTAGAGATTGCTATGATGGTTACCCCAGATGGTCACAGCCGACTTGAACTTTCGCAATTTCTCACCCCGCCTACTATATCAGATCACCGAACTGCTCCTGTAAATGCCCTCGGTTATCTACGCGTCATGTTCGCCGTTGAAGACATTGACGAAATGGTATCCAGGCTCACTAAGCATGGTGCTCAGCTCGTTGGCGAAGTGGTGCAGTACGAGGACTCGTATCGGCTCTGCTACATTCGTGGAATTGAAGGACTTCTAATCGGTTTGGCGGAACAACTCGGTAATAAATAAGTGACGTTTAAAAGAAGACTTAACTGAAATATACATTACTAGAGAAAAAATAGAAACAGAAAAGCAGTATGAAAGTATCTCGAAGAAGTTGGGTGCATGATGCATGAACTTTAACGGAAACCAATGAAAAACCAAATTAAAGAGACTCAACTAACGGGTCCGATAGTTCAATAAGCCGCCTCTTCAACGAGGCGGTTTTCTTATCGTAAAGATCAACATTAGGATTTATCATAGCCTTGTGTCAGAAGAAAATAAAGTATTAGACTGGTTTTCTATATTCTACACGGAGTTTCGAGTTGCCGTACCATCAGTCTCCATAAAATTAGTTTTAGACTGACCCTTGAAATTGGAACAGCGACTGCCATGGACAAGAAAATAAAGTCCTAGACTGTCGCTGTCTCATTGAACTAACGTTCTCCGTTAGTTGAACCAACAATCAAATACCTTTTCCAATTATGAACTTATTTCTATGCTTGAGCTTAATTCTCTGAAAAAAGGATCATCAGGAAGTGTTATTGTTGCAGATTATCTCCCCGGAATAAGTTATCGACTGGATTAATGTTCTTGTATAAAAAGGCGTTTTAATCGATACATCAATGAACACAGTCCAAGTGTTCTACTCTCCCCGCTGCTGGTTCCAACCGGCTCACCCGAGAACAATCAAGTGCGGGGTGTTGCAGCAGTTGGACTTCCCGCCGTTGCAACACGGCTTCACATGGGAGCATCGATGCAGGAGATTCATTTAAGCGAAATTTCGCGTTCTGTTTTGCTGTACTGTAGGCCAAGCTTGACTGCGATTGGCTTCATTGGCGCATAGGCTGTACCCTCCTGAATGATAATATCCTTTGCTTTTAGATCTACGTAGGCCTTTTTGTTCTTGTAGCTAAGCTCAATTTTGCCGGGTTTAACGATAAGCGTGGCATTGAGGGCGGTTGCTAAATCTTTTACGGAGCAGTACAGCAGATCATTTACTCCCAAAAAGGCCGGCTGATCATGAAATACAACAGGCTTACCCTCATACACAATTTCCCACGGTCTGGCATATGTAAAATAGCTTTGATCCACATCGGGCGTAATGACATAGTCATCCGGTCTGTCGTAGGGGTCAGAATCCTCCTTGGTAACAATTCCCTTCACGATTTCAACATGTACATCCTTTACATAATCGGGGCTATTGCTAGTGAATGGTGTGTATTCAAGATTTGTATTTGAATGCCAGGTCAGATCCAAAGGCCATTGTTTGTAGGGCATGGCTATTTCATGGAGTTTCTTCTGAGTGACGGTGTCATAGACCAGAAAGCTCCTGCGCTCTCCCCGGTCATACTCCAGATCGAATACTAAGTATCTCTGATTGGGTGATAGATGTATTATTGACACAAAAGCTTTTTCCGGTGTAATGGCGATTGCTTTTTTCGTCTTTTGATTGACCATATAAATTCTATTATTGTTATTATATTTTCTTGGTTCCATTATGTAATCTCCAAATTGTACTTTCCACTGTTCCCGGGTCGTGCTCATCTGCCTGATTTCCTTAAGGTTTTTTTGCTTGTCCAGCTCATAGATTTTCCCGTTTTTGCGGATGACCAGATTATCGTTTACTGAGATGGAGCCATTGCCCGTGTAGCACCCGCTGCCGTAACCTCTTATGCAGGAAAGGATGTCTCTGGACCCCAGGAAATCCTGCGGGCTGACGGATAAAATATACTTGTTGTCAGAAAGGGAGTAGAATTGCTTCTGTTTAGTTGCAGTGTTGTCAACGGTGTAAACATCATTTTTGGCCAGCAATTCAATAGTTGTGCCGGCAGAGGTGATATCACTTTTCTCGGTGTTTTCTGCCGTTCTCAGCAGTTTCATTTGCTTTTTACTGTAGTCAAAAGAATATAATTTCTGGGAGATGTTAGTGGTATCGGCGTGATACCCTGTGCTATATGTACTTTTTTCTCCCCTATATAGGCCATAGCTGAAAATTTGTCCTTTGTTGATCACCGTATAGCTCCATGCCATTAAGCTGAACTCTTCTGTTTTGCCCGCTTGATCTGCGGTTGATATGAACTCCCTCCAGTCTGTGACAAAACCGGCAGGTGGTGAATAAGCCAGTTCATCAAAAACATACTTTTCATATTTCCTTTCCCCTGTGCTGTAGCTCAGTGTATAGACCGACACAGCGGGAATGATCAGATTTTTTTCCTCGTTACGGTCATATTCAAAGTGTATAGCCACTACCTGCTTGTTCTCTGAGGCAGAATAAACACTCTGTATACCACTCTTCGATAACACTGTGCTGATTAACAGCAACGTTATAATTATGATTTTGCCTGCCATGCTGTTCAACAATTTAACCATTCATTAACCGCCTTTTTTGTGAATTTTCAAGTTTAATCGATATAGATTTTATTTTCTCCTTAACAGCCGAGCATCCCTCCGTTACCAAGTGTACCGCACGGCTTCGTCAGGGGGCAACTTGGATGCGGAGTTACAGCAGCTAGGCATACTACAGACACCACTGGTTTAGCCTGAAACAACTAATGGAAGCTTTTGCCTGGGTCGAAAACTTAGCTTCTCAATGTGTAGATTATTTCGAAATCATTAAACTATCCTGCCCGTTCGCTTAATGAAGCGCGGCCAGTCTAATATTTTATTTTCTCAGTCTACAACTTTATTTTCCGAGTCTAACACTTTATTTTTCAGTCTATTACTTTATTTTCTTTGGACACCTTGATTTCAGATTGAAATATAAAATATACCTAAAAGTGAAGCAGATAAAAACGACAGAATACAGTACAAATATCTTTTAGACCAAACTAAAGATAGAATAAACATCAACAAGCTTACCACAAGAATCCATATGTGCGTTATCATAGCTTCTTTATCTCCTGCAAAATATCCCCCTCCAGCATTGAAACTGTACCCTATGAATGCAGAGGGGATCATGAATCCCGATATTAAGCTTGCACAAATAGAAATAACAACTTTTATATATTTTCTAATATAGAACATCCTTTCGATTTATTTGATTACATATACATATTAATCGGATTTTTCCATGTTTTTAATAGATGAATTATTAGCATTTAACAAAAAACCAAGCCTTAACGGATCAATCCCCGCCCTGGCTTGGTTTTACTTGTGTATTTAAAAACTCTCGTTCTGCCTTGGTTAACAATTTCAGTGAATTTTCAAAAGAATAAAGGTATGTAGCACGAAGCAGCTTCAATTGCTTAATCGCTTTTTCCGTTATCCCCTCTTTGATAGCCGGAACCATTTTCCTATGAATGATAGCGAAGTTCTCGCAAGTCAGAATTTCGTCAATCAATAGTTTCTTTTGATTCGCTTCATCTTGTTGTACAGATGCCATCAGCGATCCCTCCAGACTGCTTTTATCTATTAAAAGCTACTTAGGGCTAGTTTCCTTCTCTCACTAAATACTTCAATCATCATTAAAGCACCCGTTCGAAAACCGTGGACAAATGCCGCTGTGGAATGAAGAGAATTAGACTCGCTTAATAAGTCAAACAGCTTTTCAATCTGCTCAAAATCATCTTCTGACACATTCTCTTGAAGAATATTCAAGGAGTCATTAATTTGCTGATCAATCTGCTGAAACTTAGGATCACTTGATTTTATCAACTCATTCGGCCGCCCTCTCCCATAATATAAATCCTCCAAAATGATTTTCATTAAGCCTCCCTTTGAAGAGGAATTTTTCTCCATGTTTAGATTTTATGCGAAAACCGCATAAATATCAATATGCAGTTTTCGCATAAAGTAAACTTAGCATGGGTGATGAGCAGTGTACAGAAGAATTCGTGATCTACGTGAAGACAAAGACCTAACTCAACAACAAATGGCAGAGTTATTACATATTACGCAAGCAACCTACTCCCGATATGAGAATGGAAATTTAGATATACCCAGCGTCCTTCTGATCGAGCTAGCCAATTTCCACAAAGTGAGTATCGACTATCTGCTGAATCAGACAGATAATCCAAAGCGGCTGACCGGCAAATAGGATTAGTGCTCAAAAATAAAGCTTCCGTGATATTTCACGGAAGCTTTATTTTATTCAAGTTAAATTAGAATTCATATCCTGTAACCATTCCAAAAGTGTTACTTAATAAAGTACTAATCATTTACCTTTCTAGTCAGCATCAGAAAAAGAAATAGGCCGCCCTCTGACCAGGATCGCGACCTATTTCTGTGGGTAGTGCCTTTATAAAGCCGCCGCCCTTAAATGAGCTATTGCACCGGAGAGTCGTGTTACAGCAAGGCTCTCTTTGCATTGTACGGCATTTTCTGACTCCACTATACCAGAGATAAATTAATAATGTAATACATATTACTACGTTACAGATTCTTTATCCTCACCTCAATTTCTTGCTGACGGCGAAGCAAATTTTCATACTGGTATTTTTGATTCAAGGACTCACTATTTTCCTTTACGCAATTAACGATTCGCTTACCTTCTGTGTTTAGAATATCGAGCAGTTCATTCTCCAACTCGGAAAACATAACTTTTTGTTCTGCTGTAAAATTATCGAGACAACCTTCTGCTTCACTCCGTTTCCTTAATAAGAGTGCTTTTGCTTCATTTGCCTCAATCAGGCGGTGATTGAATAAAATTTCGATGGACAGCAAATCCGTATCTTCATAGTTATCCATAGTTTGCGCTAGTTCCTGTAAACTTGCAGACAATCTTGAGACAAGTTCCGTATCCCATTCGCTGATCAAATAGCTGAGGATGTTATATATCCAGCCGATGTCTTGTTGAGCAAGAATCATTTTGACATGCGGAATCGTTTCAGTCCTATACTTGAGTAATATCTCAACAATGTCTATGGCTATAGGCCAATTCATATCCTGCAACCATGTCAAGAGTTCTGGTAATAAGGGAATAACCAGTGACCCTTCTGACCGAGCCAGCAATTCAACACTTTTATAATCACTCTTATCTCTTGGCGGATTAGGGTGATCCATTTGTGCTTCACTCCCCTATCGAACTAAGATCAAATTGACTAGATATAGATTCGAAGTATTCTACAACCACCTCACGAAATTCCAAAGCAGCTCGCGAAATGTACCGACTCTTGTGCCATATTAAAGCTATTTCCCGTACCAATTCATGATTCTCTATTTGAAGATATTTGATGTCATCCCGTGAATTCCTTGCTGTGCTTGGTATGAAGGCTAGGCCTATCTCAGCTTCTACAAGAGTAATCAACCTCGCAGGTTCATCCCCCTCATACACATATTTAGGCACAAATCCAACCGATTGGCACAAAGAATCTATTAAATCGCGAGTTCCATAGCCACTCTTCACACCGACAAACCGTTCATCCCTTAGCTCAGTCAAAGAAACGATGGTTTGATCTGCCAACCGATGCCCCTTAGGAACCGCTACAAGGATGGGGTCAGTATAAACGATTTGGCATACAATGTTGTCTCCCTCTATAGGAGGTGAGGACAAACAAAAATCCACCTCTCCTCTATCCAAAAGTCTAACCATTTCCTTCGTAGTCAGCATCTGCACATGAAATTGTATATCAGGTCGCTTTTTCCGAAATTCACGGAGGATATTGGGTAATGTACTTGCGGTGGTCACCGCTAATTCAAGCGTGCTATGCTTCGGGTGAGATAAATCTCTAAGCTCCTGCTTCCCCTGTTCCAATTCAAACAAAGCTCTTTCTGCACGGCAAAGGAATCTGCTTCCGAACTCATTCAGACGCAGGTTCCTTCCTACCCGATCGAATAAAGGAACCCCTAGATCCTCCTCCAATCGCTGAATTGTTTTACTAAGGGATGATTGAGTAACGTGTAGATTTCGTGCAGCTTCGGTCACATGTTCCAACCGGGCTACCGCGAGAAAATATTGCAGCTGAAGAAGTTCCATTTCGCACCCCATTCATTCCTTTAAGTCAATGAGAATATAACATAAAATGCGTTGGAATGAATAATTAAATTCAAGTACGATGTCATTAATACGCTTTAGGGGGACCCAAAATGAGTGCTCGTAATTGGTGGCTAATGATTTCAGTTGGTCTAGGGATACTATTGAACCCATTAAATTCTTCAATGGTTTCTGTTGCTATTCCAAGATTGCAAAGTTCCTTCCAGCTTGACTATACAGGTGTCTCCTGGATTATTTTTTCTTTCTACATCGCAAGTAGCATCGCTCAACCCGTCATGGGAAAGGCCAGCGATTTATTGGGTCATAGGAAGATATTTCTTAGCGGGCTTGTTGTAGCGTTCATTGCCTCATTCTTGGCTCCATTCGCATCAAGCTTCGCGTGGCTCATCGTATTCCGCATTGTGCAAGCCATTGGAACAAGCATGATGGTTGCCGTTGGGATGGCCATAGTGCGAATTCATGTCACAGAAAAACAAGCGACAGCGTTGTCTATTTTGTCGATCTTCCTATCCGGAGCAGCAGCCATTGGACCCTTTATTGGCGGGGTCATCATACACTGGTGGAGCTGGCCCGCGATCTTTTTCGTCAATATTCCATTTGTGGCAGTGAGCTTTCTATTGTCGTGGAGAACTATTCCTAAGGAGAACCTGTCATTAGCCGTTGCACCAGGCTTGTCCGTTCGCAAATGGTTGGATTGGATTGATGGATCAGGGGTCCTGCTCTTCACAATAGGTCTGGTTGCGCTGCTCATTGGATTACTCTCAGCAAAATCATCTGGGCACATCGCTTTAGGAAATGTCATTGTTTCACTGGTAGGACTCGCCCTGCTGGGAGTATTCGTACGACATGAGTTAAAAGCGACCTCACCCTTTATTCCTTTACGCACATTCGCCAAATATCCAGCGATGACTTGGGTTAATGTGGAGTTCATACTCGTTAACATACTATATTACTCACTCTTTTTTGGAATTCCGTCCTACTTGCAGATGGTTCGCCATGTCAGCGAGTTCCAAACAGGGATACTCATGTTAAGCTTAGGTCTCTGCTCTCTGGTTACTTCTCCAATAGCAGGACGATGGATTGATAAATCAGGACCAGGACCAGCAATGCTAGTATCTGCAATTTTGATGACTTTGGGGTCGGTATGGCTCGTGACACTTAATCAAACTTCTCCGGTTATCAGCGTGTGTTTGGCTTTGGTTGCATTCGGGATTAGCAACGGGTTAAACAACGTAGGTATGCAAGCGGCTTTGTTCCAAAGTTCACCAAAAGAAATCATCGGTTTAGCATCCGGATTATTTAATACATCAAGATATCTGGGAACCATCCTCTCTTCCTTGTTGATAGGGATCGTAATGAGAGGTAAGTTTAGCTTTGAGGGATTTCAAGTACTTGGGATTATTCTCACGACCATTGCATTATTGTTGCTATTCATGAGTCGGCGGCATCGGAAGTCAAGTGAGGTGTCTTGAAACTACCCGATGAATCACAAAAAATAACACCACCTTCAACAAAATTTGTCTTTATTCAGATCATATTTAAACTTCTTTCGTTATCTTATACTGTCTATTCGCCCTAAATGCAAAGTACATATACATGATTATTGCAGCTGGAATGAACATCCAGGCAAAGCCTCTAAAGAACGCGAATGGCGTTTCGAAGAGAAAGGCCCTCCAAAACTCTGCTCCATTCAAATTCCATAGTCCCGGCGTATAGTATAGCGATTTCGGATCAAGCAATACCCTTGGATGGATCGCATGTGTAGAAATTAGAGCCACCAGAATTGGGATGAAGGACCAACCCAAAGCAGCCCACATAGCTGCAAGCCGCTTATACCGGCCAGCTTTAGAATCGACATCCGAAAAGATCTCTTCGCTTCCATCTAGGTCTGTCTTTTTAAAATATTGATATCCCATGCTTTTGGTTCCTGCGATATGCTCCCAGCCGCTATCCTCAAATAGTGCACAATAATCCTCGAAATCCTCTTGCTTTTTGAAGGTGCGGTAATCCATTTTTATTGTTGTTTTCTCTGGCTCATCCAATTCGAATTTATAGCCGAACGATGTCTTCTTTGTGAAGCGGTAACCCTGTCTTGCCATGTCATTCAGCCAGTTTTCTTCTTCATCGAAGTTAGTAAAGAACTTGTATCTGTTCATTAGGATTCCTCCATTCTTCTTTCAATCGCTCTGTTCGTCACGTCAATCATGTGCTTCATTCGCTCAAGGTCAAGGTGGAGAATCTCCAACCCTCTATTTGTAATGGCATACACCTTGCGGCGTTTGTCCTCGCTGGCTACAGGCTGAATGAAGTTAAGCTTCATCAAGTTCTCAATCGCTCCATATAGGGTACCAGCAGCCATTCGAACCTGCCCTCCACTAAGTTCCTCCACCTTCTGCATGATTAGATAACCGTGAGCCGGCTCAACCACAGCGAGCAGAATGTAATACACGGTTTCGGTCAACGGCAGGTGTTTATCTCTATCCATACTTCCCCTCCTGGAAAAAAACTTTATATCGCATAGCTATATATCGTCTAACTGTATAGTCATACTATATACAGTCACGCTGTATATTGCAACATAAAAAAACGGCCACCAATCCAAAAAGCTGGCTGCCGTTGATCTGTGGGTAGTGTCTGTTTCACGCTTCAAACCCCATAATGAATAACATACTTCCCTTCATTAATAGCCTGCCTTAGCAATACCATTAAATCTATCAATTCCGCTGATGATTTGGAGCGTTTATCTTTTGACACAATGCTGTAGAACGGCTCTAATGATTCCGGCGGTATAAGCGTCACTCCCCACCTTGCCAGGGCCACATTGGGTCTGTTATAGCTGTGGAAGTAGGTGTGAATTAGCGTCAAATCGTTCCACCAATCATTCAAGAAATCGTCTTCTATCGCGATGCAATGATATCTCTCTGGTTCATAGCCAGAGTAATCCTTATGTTCATCAAAAGTATCAATAATACCGAATTGTGCAACGCAGGCCACCACTACACACCAACCTCTCTTCAAAGGTCCACCTACTTCATCACTACCTTCTGATACTTCCACGTTTTCCCGTAATTGCTGCTGGTTAAATACGCGGTTCCGACTACGTTGCTTGCGCCGTCCTTGCTCAGTTGGATGGGAAATTGCCCTTTTGCACCATTGAATACGGGAGACAGCGGGGTCAGGCTATAGTTCAGCAAGTTGTCCGGCAGCTTCACATGAAGCTTGGCCCAGGTCTTGCCACCGTCCTGTGTCCAGGTAATAGCCGGTTGGAATTCGGTTTCATATCTGAAGCCCATGAACCCGATCTTGTCATTAGCAAAGCCTGCTCCGGTCAGCACTCTCGCGTACACCTCATTGGCATTGCCCTTCACTTCGCTCCAGGTTTTGCCGCCATCCCTGGTCTTATAGATATCATGTTCTTCTCTGCCCATTCCATAAAATTTGCTGAGCATCATCCAGCCGTCATTATTGGTGAGGAACCCGATGTTTTTGGTAGTGCCTGTAAGCTCTTTTGTCACGGGATAGGTGTTCCAGGTTTTCCCTTGATTATTGGAGATTAGCACCTGAACCGGCAATCCCCTCGCACCACCATAGACAATCGCTGTTTTGTCCCTGGAGATGAAGAATCCTGTCCCTCGAGCGGTTAGTCCTGACTCTTCATGACCGCTTGCGTATAGGGTCAGAGGCGCTTGCGCCTTCAACTTGCCGTTGTTGTACGATATGGTAACTTGACCATTCTTATTGAGCGCATAGGTATGGCCCGCATTGTAGGCGATCACTTCCTCCCCTGCGGAGTTACGGGTGTAAACCGTGCCCGGCTGGATCGATGAACCGCTGCCGTCGCTTGGTTCTGAGACCAGTATCCCTGCCGCGACCAATGAAATAGCTGCAATACAGGCGATTTTAGAAAAGCTGCGTTTGAACATTTTGTATCCCTCCTCCAGCCACATTATAATCCATACCGGAAAATAAACTGTTACAAAAAACTCCCTTTTTTGTGTTTTGCCTATGCACAAATCTAGTTGATTTTGAATACTTTTATGTAATAGAATGAACTAATTAATTAATAGGAAAAGGATGCGCATAGCAATGCGGTTGAAGGCACCACGCACACTCAGCAAACGATCTATTTTGTTTTTCTCTCTCATTATGCTCGCCAAAAGTTACTTTGCCTGGTATTACCTGTTCGAGGACGGGCCAACGTGGACGACCTGGTTCAAAGAGATTCCGTTTGTGCTCTTAATCTTCTGCTTAATCGAATGGTTTGCCACGAAGCGAAAGATTGCCATCTATATGTTCGTCAATCTGCTAATTACAGTTTTGTTCTTCTCCTTGATTGTGTATCATAATCATTTTGGAATTATTGCTACTTCCCAGGTGATTGGCCAGGCCAAGCAAGTGGGAGCTGTCAAGAAAAGTATCTTCGCGGTCATACACCCTCAATATATGCTGATTTTTTTGGACATTATTATCATTAGCTGGGTGATGCTCAGACGGACAAAGGCGCTCGCCTGGAAGAAATCCATGTCGCGCCGCAGCAACCGCAAGGTCGTCGCTGCCTTGTTCTGTATTTCCTTCGCGATCTGCATGATGAATATTTTCCCGAACTCAGCCAGTATGAATGAAAATGTCCAAGCCGAGCAAATGGGCATCCTCAATTATGAAGCCTACAACCTGCTTGCGGATGATGAGGAAGAGCAAATAGATCTCTCGCAGATTACGCAATCCGCCATTGATGAGACAAAAGGCATCAAGCCTCAAGCCAATCCGGCCCTGTATGGAGCCGCCAAAGGTAAGAACCTGATCATCCTTCAGATGGAGTCTTTTCAGAACTTCCTGATCAATCTATCCATTGATGGACAAGAAATCACACCGAATATGAATAAGCTGGCTTCGAGCAGCCTCTACTTCCCGCGTTTCTACCAGCAGGTGGGACAGGGCAACACGTCTGACGCCGAATTTATCGTGAACACCTCCTTTTATGTTCCGCCGAATGGCGCGGCTACGGAGATGTATGCGCCCAAAGAGCTTCCGAGCTTACCCAAGCTGCTACAGGCCCAAGGCTACGACACAGCAACATTTCATACGAATGACGTAGAGTTTTGGAACCGGGGAGAGCTGTACAAGGCACTCGGATTTGACCGGTATTACGACAAGTCATGGTTCGGTGAAGAGGATACCGTCTTCTATGGCGCTTCCGATGAAGTCCTTTATAAGAAGACCTCCGAAGAACTGGCGAGAATGGACCAGAGCAGCCGGCCATTCTACTCCCACGTGATCTCCATGTCATCACATAATCCGTTCTCGATTCCGGAGAATAAATACAAGATGGCCCTGCCGGAACGATACGAAGGAACTCTCGTTGGAGATTACATACGTGCCCAGAATTATGCTGATTACGCGCTTGGACAATTTATCGGCGAGCTTAAGCAGAACGGTGTATGGGATAACAGCTTAATCGTTGTATATGGCGACCATCGGGGCCTTCCAATTTTCTCACTCCAGGATGAGGATAAGGTTCTGCTGGAGGAAATTCTGGAGCATGAATATACGGAACGCGATCTCATCAATATTCCGTTAATCATTACATCTGCAGGTGTTACATCGCCAAGTGTAAAAAATCAATTAGGCGGACAAGTGGATATTTTACCGACAGTATCCAATTTATTGGGAGTATCGCTTAACGATCATATTCATTTTGGACAGGATTTATTGAATCAGTCCTCCTATAACCTGCTCCCGCAGCGCTATTATTTACCAACGGGATCATTCGTGAATAACGAAGAGTTATTCCTGTCAGGCAGCGGGTTCGAGGACGGCCAGCATTACACCTTATCCGGGGATGGTAATAAGCCGCTTCAATCCACAGAGGATGAATTCAACCGTGCGCTGAAGCTCCTCCAGCTGTCAGACAGTTATGTGACGCAATTGCCAGACAGAGAAGTCAAGGATGAGGAATAGTGAGCCCCCCTCGTTAAGGACAGTAAAATATAGTACAGCAAACTCCCACTTCGTAATTTCGAGGTGGGTTTTTTTCTGCAGGAGTCGATTGGATTACACAATATTCTAATATATAACAAATAATTCTAAATATATTAATATAATGGTAGATTATTCGTGGAAAAAGGAATAGAATAGGTTTTGGGAATAATTTCCTAATGCAATAAAAATAAAAAATGGAGGTGCTTTGTTATGCGAAAGTCAATTCCCGTTCTTTCTTCGCTGGCCGTCTCGCTGTTGTTTTCGTCCCAGTTGGTATTTGCACAGGAAGATAAGCTTCCTGCCAATAACATCCTTCCACACGCCGAGAGTCAGGAAATCACCAAAAAGGTAGATTTAAAAGTTGTCGATTTACTGGACAATAGCAATTTGGGAGATACAACCGAGCAGGCTGCACCGTCAATACAGGCGGCAAATCTGCTGCCTCCTGTGCTGCAAGCAGCCAGCAATTACAATTTCTCGCCGCGCGATTTCGGTAATTCCGTCGTGCAAACGAGCGATGGCGGCTACGTGTTCGTCGGCTCAACTACCGTGAATGGAAATGACGATATCCTATTCGTCAAGACAAACGCCGCTCTGACTATTCAATGGGCTTACGCTTATGGAGGAACAGGAGCAGAATCTGGCGCTGAAGTACGGGTGGCCAGCGACGGCGGTTATATGATTGCCGGGACAAGCAATGCAAGCGGTTCTTCAGATGTCATTCTGATCAAGACAGATGCAAGCGGTACAGTGGAGTGGTCGAAAACCTACGGAGGGCCAGGCAAGGAAGAAGCCCAGGCCATGGAGCGTGGCGCTGACGGCGGGTATATCGTTGCCGGTACCAAGGAAAGCAGCAGCAACTCCAACGACGCTTACTTGTTAAAGGTAGATGCAAGCGGGAATATTCAATGGACCAGAACTTTCGGTAAGGATAACCTTGAGGATCGTTTTTACGGGGTGACGGCAACACCGGATGGCGGATATGTAGCGGTCGGATATAAAACGCTCTCCGAAATTATTAATCCAGGAACGGCTCAACGGATGTATGGCTTAATGGTTAAGGTAAATGGAAGCGGCAGCACCGTTTTCGAATCTACTCTGGACCGCTATGCAATGTTGAACGGCGTTGCTGCGACATCAAGCGGTTATGTGGCAGCCGGAGCTATTAATAATGTTGATCTGCCCAATAACAGTCAACTATACAACGTCTATGTAACCAAAGTCGGTACATCCGGCGCTCAAAGCTGGAGCAAACAATTCCATTCGACCAATGGCGATTTTGCCAACGACATCAAGCTTGCGTTGGATGGTAACTTCATTGTGACAGGGTTTATTACTCCGGCTGTATACAAGGAAGACCTGTTGATGCTGAAAATTGACGGCTCCGGAAATGCACTATGGTCCAACACCTATAGCTTCGGCGATACCGGCGAAATTGGCAGAAGCGTCGCAACCACCAGTGACGGCGGCTATGTCGTTGCCGGTTCGTATCTTTCGAACAGTGATTATGACGCCCTTCTGCTTAAGTTTGGCAGCGATTGACTTTCATTAGTTTGTTATAATTCCAACATCCAGCTTTCTAGGCACTTAACCCTTTCAACTGAATAGAATATCCCAATCAGACAATTCAAGGGATAAGTGAGGGAAGTCTAATGGAGCATTGGATTCGGGTTGAACCGAATGTGAATGTGTATGTAAATGATATCAATCCGCTGGGCACAAAGACAATTTTGTTCATCCATGGCTGGCCTGCCAACCATAAGATGTTCGAATATCAGTACAATCATCTGGTGCCTATAGGGTATCGTTGTATCGGAATGGACATGCGGGGATTCGGAAATTCGGATAAACCTCTGCATGGATACGACTACAATCGGCTAGCTGATGATATCCGGTGTGTTATCGGAGCTCTGGGACTCAAGGATATCACACTCGCGGGACACTCCACCGGGGGAGCTGTAGCGATTCGATATATGGCCCGTCACAACGGATATGGGGTTTCCAGGCTTGCGCTTTTTGCCGCGGCAGCTCCCAGCCTGATTCAACGGCCAAACTTCCCATATGGCACCACAAAAGAAGCCATAGTTCAGATCATTCAAGCTACCTATCAGGACCGGCCCAAGATGCTCCGCGACTTCGGAGAACAATTTTTCTATCAAAAGGTTTCACAGCCCTTCTCAGATTGGTTCTTCCAATTAGGACTGCAGGCTGCCAGCTGGTCCACAATAGCCGTCTCCAAAGCTTGGCTCGACGAAGAACTATTTCATGATTTAGTAAAAGTGCATGTCCCCACCTTGATTCTTCATGGCATTCATGATCAAGTTTGTTTGTACCCTTTGGCCGTGGCGCAGCATCAAGGAATAAGGAATTCCGTCCTTGTGCCATTTGAGCACAGCGGCCACGGATTATTCTATGACGAGCGTGAGAAATTCAACCGGGAGCTATCGGGGTTTGCCGGGTAGATCTTGATAAGAAAAAGGAGAAGCAGCCTTATCTAAGAGCTGCTTCTCTTTTTTTATGCACCCTAAAATATAATATAATCAGGCTGATCGAAATCAATGGCTATGAAAGGAAGAGTAACATGAAAATAAGAGATTCATATACCTGTCCACTGGAGCTTACACACGATATTATCCGCGGGAAATGGAAACCGATTATTCTATGGCAGCTTGACAAACATAATGCTTCTCTTGCCCAGTTGGAAAATGAAATCGAAGGCATTAATCAAAAGATGCTGCTTGAACATTTGAAGGAGCTTGCCGAGCATAAGATCGTTGGCAAAACTACATATGATGGCTACCCGTTAAAAGTAGAATATTATTTGACGGAAAGAGGCAAACAGCTCGTAGAGGCGATTGTGATCATGCAAAGCGTGGGTGTCCAATTAATGCTGGAAAATGGCATGGAGGATTTTCTTAAAGAGAATGGCTTCATTAGCTAATCTGCAAGGTAAAAGACTTACAAAAAAGTGGGTACTGTTCTACTAATTCAATAATTTGTATACTGCTCCTATAGCCCCATACCAAGGAGTGATTCATAGTGGAGAACGTCAAAGCACCGCTTTTATTGGTTCCGTGGACAGTGATGGATTCCCTAATATGAAAGCCATGCTTGCCCCCCGCAAGCGGGAGAACCTGCTTCATTTCTATTTTACGACCAATACCTCTTCAATGAGAGTGAAGCAGTTCAGAGAGAATAATAAAGCCTGTGTGTATTTCTGCGACCAAAATAATTTTATAGGTATGATGCTGACAGGGACGATGGAAGTGCTTGAAGATGCGGCCTCCAAGGAAATGATCTGGCGTGAGGGAGATACCACCTATTATTCACTGGGTGTAACAGACCCCGACTACTGTGTATTGAAATTCACCAGCCAATCGGGCAGGGTGTACCGCAGCTTTAATTCAGTCAATATTGACATTCATACGGGCGATGCTCTTTCTCAGCAACAATAATGAATGATCCCCCCTAAGTTCAGGGTATTTTGCTATTAACCTTCAGTACGGGGCTGTTCCAAAAGCCATGAAATGGCTGCTTGGGGCATCCCTCGTTTTTTTAATAAAGAGGGCAGATACAGTCAAGCGGAATTTAATAATTTGTATTATCCTGACCATGTGGGAGGTGCATACTATGCATGCATGGGAAGCAATCCAGAAAACTCTGGATTATATTGAGGAACATATAGCAGAGAATATTAAAATCGAGATATTGGCAGAAACCGCCTCTCTGTCACTATTTTATTATCAGCGGTTGTTCAGCCGTTTGGTTAAAAAGCCGGTGCGGGAATACATTAAGCTGCGGCGTATGGCTATAGCCCTAGAAGCTCTGCCGAATAAAAATAACCGCATTCTTGACATTGCTTTAGAGTACGGTTTCGGCAGCCATGAAACTTTTACGAGAGCATTCAAAGAAGCGTATGGAATGACCCCTGAGCAATACCGGGAGAACCCGGTTTCTCTGAACCAGTTTGACAAACCCGATTTATTTCTAGGCCATACCTTAATTGACGAGGGTGTACCGCTGATTAGCGATGGGCTAGTTTTAGAAATGAACCGTAGAATTTTAAATAAACCCATTGATTTTGTGGGAGTAATTGGTTATGTTCCTGTTGCGGGGCAGTTACCCGTTGGGGAATCGACCGGTGTCGATATGCCTGGCGAAATATGGAGACGTTTCCACCAGGAGAAAGATCGGATTGCCTACATACCTAATGGGCGTGAGGCGGGCGTTGCTTATATGGGTGATGCACCAGAGGGGTGTTTTACTTATTTCGCAGGCGCAGAGGTTGAGTCCGGGGTGTCGGATGAGCATTATCAAATGTGGCAGCTTCCTGCGCGGGAATATATCGTTTGCGGATTTGAGGCGAGTGATTTTCTTGAACTAGTTACTGTTGAGCTTAACAAGGCAATAAAATACAGCAGTCTATGGCTCGAAAAGCACAGCCTTATGATGGATGTGTTTGCCCCTGAAATATATTATTGCAGTACACCTGAAACCACCTATATGGAATTGCTGATCCCTTTCAATAAAAAGCAGTAATGATTGCAATGGATAATTTATGAAATATGGAGGTTTTTATGGGAGCACAAATTAATTTTGAAGTACAAAGCTTTAAAGCCGTCAGATTTATAGGCAAAGAAGTAATTGTCGGAAAGAAAAATCCTGTTCCGGATTTATGGGAGAAGATATTGAACGATGGAACAAATGATTTTCTTCAAAGCCTGCCTGAGCGGGTATCTCCACTAGGAGACACGATTGGATGGATGGGTGAATACAACCCACAGACAAAAGAGTTTATTTATATTGCGGGGATATTTGCCCAACCGGGAGTAATGGTTCCAAATGGATTTTCCTACCGTGACATTCCTGATTGTCTAATGGGGATTGGCTGGATACAAGGAAAAACTTCCCGTCTGGAAAAAGGAGCCCATGTAAAAACAGAGAAGATTATGAGAACAAACGGGTATATGCCAGATTACTCAATTGTCGGAATTTCAATGGAATACTACTCATTCGATAAGTATGCAAATATTGAAGAAGATGGTAATAACACCTTTACTTTTGGATATTATTTACCATGCAAAAAGATTGTCTAACCTTCCACTAAGGAGCATAATGTTGAATTCTCCAAATTCTCATGAACTTCGTAAGAAGTTGTGATAGTTGTTCCTCTCACATAAGAAAACGAAGATAACAAAAAACAGGTCAATCATGGTGGTATCTGACCATAATCGACCTGTTTAATGTAACGGAAAAACGTTATAGGGTATACCAATCACCCAATAAAAACCACAGCATCATCACGTTGAAAAGCAGTAGGAAGCTTAGTTTCAAGCAGATCAATTCTTGATAGCATTTGTTCTTGTACATCACCTTGTAAGTTATTTTGTGCCCAGTCTCTAAGAAAACCTAGTTCACGTATCATACAAATAGCATCTTCTTTTGTGACATCAATTCCGTACTTAATACCCACAATCCATTCTGTATTTATTGATTCTATTGCAGGTATCCAGTATTTTTCAAAGAAATTATGTGTTGCTATTGGAATACTAAAATACTGTTCAAATTCATTTTGTGGTTCGAGAATTATTGCTGAAACAGCCATAATCAACTTCCTCCCTTACCAAACTCAGCAGTAAAAGTATAATCCGGGAATTCTTCTTTGAGTTTTTCAATATTTCGTTCAGATAATTATTGTATCAACATTTCTGCATACAAAGCACAAGCCAGTAATCTTCCTTTTTCTTGGGGTTTCAAAGATGATATTGAATCGGAGAAATAATTCCCCCCTAATTTATCAATAAATGAAGTACATTGAACCTTCAATTTTTCAAATGACACATTGTTCTCTATACATTTTCTAGCTAAAGATTTCAATTCTTCAAATGCTTCCGAAAAATCTTTAGTTGAACAAAGTTTATCGTACATCTCCCTTGAATAGATATAGAATTTTGTGCGTTTATTTACTATGAAAGGACTAGCCATATCCTTCTCTACTGAGACAGCTAAACTTGATATATTGTTACTAAGTTCAACAAGTTTTTGTCCCACTGAGTATATGATTTCATCAGAGACTTCATAGTCGGAATAAACAACGATCTTAAATCCAATATTTAGGACTTCTATTCTATCGTCAGGAAATTCGACCGGTGCTATCCATAGAACTATAACCACGTCGCCCCCTTTCGCTCGATTATCAGTACACTTAATATATAGGGCAATTTTATCATTATAGCGTTTTACAAATACACAATAATCACCTTCAGATATTAATGGTGGAGTTAATTTGAACCCTGCTGTTGCAACAGTTGAACCAAGTGTTTCTTCCATAGCATTACTAAAAGTTCGCTCCATAGTGATCCTCCAATGTATCAAAAATGGTTTTTTGGGACTATTTCTAACTGTATTCTTGGTTATTTTGAAAAAATGCAAGAACCCTAAGATAACAAAAAACAGGTCAATCATGGTAGTCCCAAACCATAATCAAACCTGTTTCATGAAACTTGCTAAGGATATTAACATTTACTAAGGGCTTTAGTTTTTTAGGTAGTCCTTATCCCAGGCATTCAGCTCGCAACCCGTTTTTTTCGTTCCATGTACAGTCCATCTAAACTTATTCAATCGAACTAAATGGTCGTGTATCTCACCAAGCCAAATTAAAATCAAGTTCACCAAAGACTGTATCATGTGTGCTGGCTCGAAAATTTTTCAATCCTCTATTTCCAGATAATATTTGTCATCCTCTTCTAATTTAACTAAAAACTCCTTTAGTGAACTTGCAATTTGAATATCATAATAAAAGATTGGATTCATATTACTTTCATTCAGTTCGATTGACATCAAGGCTGTTTCATTACCTTCAAAAAATATTAACTTGTTATCCTCGAATTCTTCGTATATTTCTATATCAGGGTAATATTTATAATCATTTTCCCTCAATCGAAAATCCCTTATAGAATAAGGATCCATAATTCGATTTATATTATTTTCAGAACCTTTAATAAATCCGTAACCAATTTCCAAAAAGAAAGTTTTTAATTCATTAGGAATTTTTAATTTTAGGGCTTCTTCCATATCAATAATTTCATCCTTGGTCACTGCATAAAAAGTATTATTTAAATTTCTTTTTATAAAGTCATAACTCATTACTTCGTACCTCCACTAAATAATTTATTTGCTGGTGACCCTGCTCCGTGGATCCCGCCTTGATGTTCATCAGGAAATTTTGCTGGATGCATATTCCACCACTCATGTTCTCCATCAAAACTGTTTTCAATGATATGATGTGCATCATACTTATCACCTTTTTTCCTAATTACTTTTCCTGTATTCTCTGAGATGATGTCCTCATCATACGTAGGCCATTTTTGACCAGTTTTCGATTCCCATTCTTTAATTACTTCATCTCTAACTTTATCAAATTCCTTTCTATTCTTAGCCGTTTGCTTAGCAGACTTTTTTGTATACTTTTTATTTCTCAAGGCATCCTTTAATTTATCTAGTTGAACTTTCGATAGTTTTCTACCTGTGCGCGTTTCAATATCTTTGATATAGCTTCTTACTAATTTAGAATCAAAGCCAACTTCAACCTCTAGATGGCTAGCATCTTGTTCAGAATTCGCAATCCTATCAAAATCAATCTTGCCGTCTTTGCTAGCAACGGCCTTATTATAGACGTCTACTCTTTGGGCGTCCGTCAAGCTCTTGATCTTATCGAGTTCAGCCTGGGTACTGATTCCAGCTTTTCTGCCTTCCAGACTATCGACTTCTTCGATCGTTCCGTCCGCGAGCAGCACCCAAGGATTAACCTCACCGTAAAGACGGATATGTTTCCCCTTGCGCTCCAGCTTAAACTTCTTGAACTTGAACTTCGCAAGAATCCGGCCAAGCAGGCCCTTGAGCTTTTTAGCCCCCTTCATGAGTCCTTTTTGCAGGCTCTTGATCACGATTTTGCCGTTGCGGATGATCATGCTGCCGCTCTTGGAGGCCAGCTTCGCTCCGGTTTTCAGCAAGCTCTTGATGCCCTTGGCTCCTGCGCCAGCTACAGCCTTCACACCTTTGGCCGTTGCCGCTGCGCCTTTCTTCACGGCTTGTCCGGTCTTCTTGAGTCCCTTGCCGAGGCCCTTGAAGCCCAGCTCCATCGCCAGCTCGACCAGGCCCATCGCCATTGCTGTTGCCAGTGCAATAGCCGCCGGTTCGATCAGCTTTTGCCAGCCTTGGCTGAGGTAAGTGCCAATGTGGACAGAGGCCTCTGCCAGTGTCTGCGCAACAGATAC
>NZ_JBVYOK010000024.1:0-77927 GCF_056120445.1 Paenibacillus sp. sgz302115 | reverse complement strand
CTTTTCTCAGTGGGTCATGAAGCTAGAGGACCGCAGTCTTTTTCACCTTACACTTTGAAAGAAAGAGCAATCCTACAAGAACTTAAGTTTTGATAGGGCAGACTCCGGAATTAGGGGGCCTAGCCGGAAATGCCGTTGTTGAAGCCGTGTAGAGTGGTTTGTTTGGAAATAACGGCAGAAATGCCGTTGTTGAAGCCGTGTAGAGCGGTATAAATCAAGAAATCTGCAGGCGGGCAGCGGCCGGAAGTCCAAACATTCACCGGAGTTACGACCAGCCCCTAAAGGTCAACGGTAATGCAGCCGCCAATCCTTCTTTACCTTCTGTAGATACTGCAATGGCTCTCGTCTGCGGGAGTCTGCTCACCCAATGGCGCTCCAGCAGAAGCTGAAGGAGGGCAACTCCCAGCGCACCCCCAAGATGGTAGCGTCTTTCGCTCCAGTCCAGGCATTTGGGGGCAAAGGCGCGCCGGCATCGTCTAACCTTGTCCAGCTCTATTCCGAGCCTGCCCAAGGCAAGCTCACCTGCGGCTGTAACAGAGAAGCCGTTTGCTTCTTCAGCGATAATCCCCACAAGCAGCAAAGCCTCTGTGAACTGCACCCCGAATTTCCCGGCCAGATGGTCATAGCAGGTTCTGGCTTGACGCATGGCCTGATCCTGGACGGAGCCGCGAAGCGAGTTAACCTTTACCGGGGGAGAGATAGATAACAAGAGCTCTATCACTTGGGCGATTTCCGGACTGGCGATGCCATAATAGCGGTGTCTGCCCTGGGTATGAACGGTGATTACGCCGCTTTCGGCCATTTTGCCGAGATGGAAGCTGGCAGTTTGCGGTTTGATTCCGGCCGCAGAAGCTAGCGCTGTGGCGGGGTGGAACCCGCCGTCCATTAACGCGGTCATCATGCTTGCCCGCGATGGCTCGCTAATCAGGGAGGCCACCCGGGCGACGGCTGGATTGGTATGCATCGTTTATCCTCCTTCTGCATTCCACACTTCGATGAATATTGTATGATCCCCATTATACAATATTCATCGAATACATTTGCAGAGGAGCTTAAGTATGAATAATTGTACGAAAACAGGCCTGAGTGTTCCGGTAAATCCGAAAATTCTTTATTACGGGATGCCGGTCATTTTATTGACGACATTAAATGAGGATTTGACTGTAAATATAAGTCCAATTTCCTCCTCATGGGCTTTGGGAGATCATATTATTCTGGGATTGGGAACGGGCGGAAAAGCATTGGAAAATCTGGAGCGGAGCCCTGAATGTGTGATTAATCTGCCTGAAGCTTCCCAGTGGAAGCAGGTAGAGAGTCTGGCCCGCCTGACAGGAAAAAATCCGGTTCCTGCTGAGAAGAAACAGGCCGGATTTCGTTATGAAAAGGATAAATTTGCTTATGCAGACTTTACGCAGGCTGTATCCACTACGGTACAGACAGCCAGAATCGCTGAATGCCCGATCCAGATTGAAGCGCGGGTGCAGCATATCCGTATTCCTGAAGGTTCACCGCATTTTGCTATTGTCGAAACGCAGAGTACACAGGTCCATGTTCATAAGGAACTGGCCGCCGGTGAACACCATATTCATCCGGCAAGCTGGAACCCGCTGATCTATAATTTCCGCCATTATTTTGGATTAAGCACAGAGCTTGGTAAATCCTACCGTTCAGAGACGTAAATTATGGGAAACACCGCTCTTTTTCTTGGCAATCTCCCGCCGTACAACTGGAGCCACCTCTGTAGCCAGCAGCTCAATCGCGGAGGCCACCTTAGCGTATGGAAGCCCGCCGATATCGAGCTGAGTCATGAAGCGGTTATGGCCGAAGAGCTCGTGCTGGTACAGAATTTTCTCGATAATCTGCTGCGGACTGCCGACAGCCAGTGTGTTGACCGGAGAGACGAAGCGGTCGAAATCACTGCGCGAGACGCGGTATTCCTGTCCAGGCCGTGGGCTGATGGCATTGCGGTAGCTGTAATAATAAGGATAAAAATCGTCCAATGCCTGCTGTGATGTCTTGGCAATATATCCGTGGCTGGTAATGGCAATCTTCAGGTCCTCCGGCGCATGCCCGGCTTCAGCCCCATATTTGCGGTACGTATCCGCAAGGTTCTGGAACGGCTCCGGGCTGCCGCTGAGAATGGCGATAGCCATGCCAACCCCCAGGCGGCCGGCGTTCTCTGCGCTTTCGGCGGAGCCGCCGATGCCGACCCAGAGCGGAAGCTTCTTCTGAAAAGGCCGCGGAGCAATCTCGGCATTGTTCAGCGGCGAACGGAAGGTCCCCTTCCAGTTCATCACTTCCTCCCGGTTCAGCTCCAGCAGCAGCTCCAGATTTTCGTTAAAGAGCTGTTTGTAGTCCTCCAGCTCATACCCGAACAGCGGGAAGGACTCTAGAAATGCACCACGGCCGGAGATAATCTCCGCCCGGCCATCCGACAGCAGATCAAGTGTGGCGAAATCCTCGAATACCCGCACCGGATCAATGGTGCTTAGCACGGTGGTCGCGCTGGTCAGCTTGATCCGCTTAGTCACCTGCGAAATGGCAGCCAGCACGACCGGCACCGAGGAAATGACAAAGTCCAGGCGGTGATGCTCACCTACGCCGAACACATCAAGCCCGGCCTCATCAGCCAGCTTGGCTGCGTCCATCACTTCCTTCAAACGCTGCTGTGGGCTGATTCTCTGCCCTGTATGGCAATCAGTTACGATATCTCCCAGCGTATATAGGCCAAACTCAAATTCCGGCACAGTTTCTCTAGCATTGTTATCCATCAGTCCAAACTCCTTATTCTGTAGAATGTTGTATTAGTATCTTCTTCACAGCCTGGCTCGTCCGATGTAAGAAAGAATATAAGGTATTGTAACACAACGACTTACAAAATGTAAGTATATGAATGTAAGTTTGTTAATGAATGTTTGGTGAACTCCGGGCTTCTTTTTTGCTTCCAAGGGAGGTATGATGGAGTTCGGATTAGAAGTATTACCGCAATTTATATTGGAGGTACTATGGAACAGCAAGGGATTTGGGCGATTGGTATTTTTCTGCTTATATACGGACTGATTATTTCTGAGAAAATTCACCGTACAATTCTCGCTATGCTTGGAGCGCTGGTCATGATTGCGGCAGGGATTGTCAGCCAGGAAACGGCGCTGGAGCATATTGATTTTAATACCCTTGGGCTGCTGGTGGGAATGATGATGATGGTGGGCATTACTGCCGAGACCGGCCTGTTCTCGTACGTCGCGGTAAAAGCAGCCAAGCTGGCCAAAGGAAAGCCGCGGAAAATATTGGTTGCGCTGTTTATTGTCACAGCGCTGGCCTCGGCTTTCCTGGATAACGTTACGACAGTTCTGTTGATGGTACCGATTACCTTTAGCATCACCAGGCAACTGCGCATTAATCCTTTACCTTTTCTGCTGTCGCAGATTATTGCCTCGAATGTCGGCGGAACGGCGACACTGATTGGCGATCCGCCGAATATTATGATTGGCAGCGCTGTGAAGGAATTGACGTTTATGGCGTTTATCAACAATCTGACACCCGTGATCCTGATCATCATCGTGTCGTATATACCGCTGCTGCTGCTTATGTTCGGCAAGCAAATGAAGTCTTCCCCGGAGCTTCAGCAAAGTATTCTGGAGATGGATGAGCGGGCGATGATCACCGATTATAAGCTGCTGCGCAAGTGTCTTGCGGTGCTGGGGCTTACCATACTTGGCTTTTTTCTTCACCAGGCGGTTCATTTGGAATCGGCGACCGTGGCGCTGGCGGGGGCGTTCCTGCTGCTGCTGTTGACTGGCGGAGAGCACATGCTGGAGAAGGCTTTTAAGAGCGTGGAGTGGGTTACAATATTTTTCTTCATTGGCCTCTTTGTTCTGGTGTCGGGGCTGGTGGAGACCGGTGTGATTGCCGAACTGGCTGCGAAAGCGATGGAGCTTACCGGAGGGAATGTGACGGCGGCCTCCATGCTGATTCTGTGGCTGAGCGCGATAGCCTCCTCCTTCCTGGATAATATTCCTTTTGTGGCGACGATGATTCCTTTGATTCAGGAGATGGGGACGCTGGGGATCCGCAATTTGGAGCCGCTGTGGTGGAGCTTGGCTCTGGGCGCATGTCTGGGCGGGAACGGTACACTGATCGGGGCGAGCGCCAATCTTATTGTAGCCGGTCTAGCTGAAAAAGAAGGGCATCCCATCACATTTATGAAATATTTGAAGGTTGGTTTTCCGCTGATGCTGCTCTCGATTGTCATTTCCAGCGTGTATGTCTATCTAAGATACCTGATCTGATCGGCAAAGAGGACAGGCCGCTATCTATATATGCCACCCAAAAAAACACTACAATGCGTTAAAGCTGGTTCACGGTGAAATAATGTCTTGCATATGCGTCTCTTTTTGATTAAGATAGCAGAAACTGGTGCACAAGTAGTGCCAGTCCATAATAAAATGACTATGACGAAGAGAGTAAGCGTGAAAAGCGGATCTTAACAGGGAAGGTGTGCCGGAGACTGAGAGCACCCTCAAGAGACGATTTGCGCTGAAGTTCACTTCCGAGTCGGCCCCTGAAGTACCTGCTGCAGAAGGTATGTGTAGGATGGCCCGCGCTCCGCGTTACCGGGTGTAAGACAGAGTGATCCCTGCCTGGAATAGAATTTTGGTATTCCCGGTATTTGCATAGGGTTTCATTTCTAAATAAGGGTGGTACCACGGCTCCTCGTCCCTTGCGGCGGGGGGCCTTTTTGCGTTCATAAATTCAAATCAAATTACAAGAGGGAGTGGAAGGTAATGAGCAATGTGGAATTGGATGGTCTAAGAGCCCGCCTGGACGAAATCAACGGGCAACTGCTGGAGCTGATCTCTGAGCGGGCCCAGGTGGTGCAGGAAATTGGAATTGTAAAAGAAAAGCAGGGCGTGCCGAAGTTCGATCCTGAACGCGAAAAGCAGATGCTGGAGAAGCTGGTTGCGAGCAACAAAGGGCCTTTCACAAGCGGAACCATCCGTACCCTCTTCAAGCAAATCTTCTCCGCTTCCCTTGATCTGCAAAGCACGGATCACAAGAAATCCTTGCTGGTAGCCCGGAAAAATCATAAAGAGGATACGGTTATCAATCTGCCTGGGAACGTCACCGTTGGCGGATCAGCTTCGCTGATGGTTGCAGGTCCTTGCTCAGTGGAGAGCGAGCTGCAGACCCGCACGGTTGCTGCGGCCTTGCAGAAGGCCGGTGTGAAGGTTATGCGCGGAGGGGCCTTCAAGCCGCGTACCTCCCCTTATGATTTCCAGGGACTCGGAATGGACGGTCTGAGAATTTTGCGGGAAGCGGCCAAGGATCATGGCCTGTTGACGATCAGCGAAATCGTAGACCCCCGGCATATCGAGGAAGCCCTTGATTATGTGGATGTAATTCAGGTTGGCGCACGGAATATGCACAACTTCGAACTGCTCAAAGCGGTGGGCGAAGTGAATAAGCCGGTGCTGCTGAAGCGCGGATTATCCGCAACGCTGGATGAATTCATCCATGCGGCAGAATATATTATGTCCCGCGGCAACATGGAGATCATGCTGATTGAACGCGGCATCCGCACCTATGAGAAAGCGACCCGAAATACGCTCGACATCTCGGCAGTACCGATTCTCAAGCAGGAGTGTCACCTGCCGGTGCTGGTCGATGTGACCCATTCCACCGGACGCAAGGATATTCTGATTCCTTGTGCCAAGGCCGCACTCGCTGCAGGAGCCGATGGCATTATGGTGGAAGTGCATCCCGATCCGGCTACCGCGTTGTCCGATGCGGCCCAGCAGCTTAATATCGAGGAGTTCAATACCTTCTTCAATGAAGTGAAGGCCTCTGGACTTTACCGCAGCTAATGCTTGCAGACGCGGGTTGAACGGCGGGCATTGAATCTATGCATGGCTTTTATTATGAAGCTGTCACAGGAGCTAACAAATAGTTTCTGTGGCAGCTTCTTTCGTGCAAGAAAATTTTGCCGGCAGGAAAAAGGAATTTTAAGAATATTGTCGAAATTTTTCGGTTAGAGGGACATTTGTCATTGTGTAATCCTAAAACACCCTACTTTAATAACGCAACTGCCGTGCGCGAAAGGGAAGGCCTCCATGTTTTCTTTTATCCGAAAAAGTCTTATTGCCCGCATCCTCTGTGTTATGACTGCAGTCATTCTATGTATCGCGGCGGGGAACATCGCCATTCAGTGGGCGAACACCGGATCAGCGGTAAAGGGGACGATCAGCAGCTATAACATGAGCATCGCGAGCCACTATGTTACGCAGATTGATGCCGGACGCTACAGCGATTTTTTGGCCGAGCCGCAGGAGACAGACCTGTACTGGTCGCTCCGGGATGAACTGGATCAGTTCAGGAAGTCTATCGGCGCGCGTTATGTGTATTTTGTCAGGATTGGTAAAGACAACAAACCGCTCTTGATGATCGACGGCAGACCTAAGGGAGATCCGCTGGCTTCGCCGATCAATGAGCAGACGGATATGCCCGCTGCTGCGGTTGAGTCAGTGCTTGCCGGAGAAAATGCCAGCTCCCCGGTGATCAAGAACCCCGAATATGGCGACTACATATCAGCATTCGTACCGATGAGAGATGCCCAGGGAGCTCTTGTCGGAGCGCTCGGTATTGATACGGATGTCTCAGTCCTCAGTACTGTGACCCGCGATGTCCTGCTCCAAAGCCTGCCGCTCTACGGCATCATCCTCGCTTTATCCTTAGGGGCACTGGGGATCATGACTTGGTTCATCACCCGGGCCTTACGTCCGCTGCGTACGATTACAGAAAGTGCGGGCACGATGGCACAGGGGGATCTGGCCGAAGCGGCACGTATTCTGCATGCCCGTCCGGTTAAGTCTCAAGAGGAGATCGGTACGGCTTATCGGGCGATGCTGCGAATGTCGGACGATTTGAACGCAAGGGTGAAGGGAATGGTATCCCATGTGTCCACGGCATCGGATTTCCTCTACAGCTCCTCTGAGACATTCGCCAGGAATGCCGATGATGTGCTGCGGATGAGTGAGACGGTTAATAGTAAAATCGGAGATATCTACACCGGTGCCAGCACGCAGACGGAGGGCGCGCAGAGTAGTGCTGCAGCGATGAACGAGATGGCGCAAGGCATCTCGCGGATTTCGGCATCCTCGGCTTTTGTCTCGGAATCGGCAGTAAAAGCGCTGGAGATGGTGGAATCCTCCCAGACGGTTATGAATGAAATGAACCGGCAGATGAAGTCGATCTCCGTTTCTACCGGGCAGACCCTGGATATGGCGATGCTGCTGCAAGGTTATGCGAATGAGATTGAAGGGGCGCTGGCGGCAATAGGTCAGTTCGCGGATCAGACGAAGCTGCTGGCACTGAATGCTTCGATTGAGGCGGCGCGCGCCGGGGAGCACGGGCGGGGCTTCACCGTCGTAGCCGGTGAAGTGCGCAAGCTGGCCGAGGGCTCTGCCGCTTCGGTACAGCGGGTCGCCGATTTGCTGACTCATATCGGCAAAGCGTCGGCAAGCATCGGTACGCAGATGACGGATGCCTCGAAGGAGGTTGGAGAAGGCGTACGCATGTCATCCGAAGCGGAAGAGGCCCTGCGGGAAGCCTCCGCCGCTTTCCGTGAGGTGGCCGGGCAGATCATTGATGTGTCGGCGACGGCAGAGCAGCTGTCCGCAGGCTCGGAAGAGGTGGCTGCAACTGTGGGCAGCATGGCTCATATTGCTGGCGGTGTATCGGAGCAGACCCGGCAGATCCGTGAGCTGACCGATTTTCAATTGGAGAAAATCAAAGAGGTATACGAGGCTTCAACGGTCATCAGTGCGCATGCAAACGACATGCGGGAAGCCATCCGGCAGGTGAGGGTGTAGGCGGGGCTGTCGCTCCATCACAGAAGCTGGCCGCTTTCCAAAGTGTTCTACTATTGGTATGATTACAAGGAATGCGAACATCTACTAATGACTGTCATGGAGGAATTAACAATGAGTGAAACCACACTGGCCGGTATCATTGATCATACGCTGCTGAAGGCGGATGCGCGTAAAGCGGATATCATCAAGCTGGCGGAAGAGGCTAAGACCTATAAATTTGCTTCGGTATGCGTTAACCCGGCCTGGGTATCTACGGCTTATGAAGTTTTGAAGGACACGCCGGAAGTGAAGGTATGTACGGTTATCGGCTTCCCTCTGGGCGCTTCAACACCGGAAACCAAAGCATTTGAGACCACCAATGCCATTTCGAATGGTGCAGGCGAAGTGGATATGGTCATCAATATCGGCGCGCTGAAGGACGGCAACAATGAGCTGGTTAAGCGTGATATCGCTGCTGTTGTTGACGCGGCCCGCGGCAAAGCCTTGACCAAGGTAATTATTGAAACCTGCCTGCTTACTGAGGAAGAAAAGGTCCGCGCCTGCAAGTTTGCTGTCGAAGCCGGAGCCGATTATGTGAAAACCTCGACCGGGTTCTCCACCGGCGGCGCTACGAAGGAAGACATCGCGCTGATGCGCGCGACTGTTGGTCCTGACATCGGCGTCAAGGCATCCGGCGGTGTGCGCAGCGCAGAAGATGCGCTTGTGATGGTAAAAGCGGGTGCAACCCGTATTGGCACCAGCGGCGGCGTAGCCATTGCCAAAGGTGAGCAAAGCCAGAGCAGCTATTAATACCGGAGAGCAAGCCAGAGAATGAGAATTGGCGGGGGAACGGGCAACTCCGTTTCCCCGTTTTTTACAGAATGGCCAAGAGGTGAGAGTGTGGTGGCGAAGATGGATTTTCCTATGATAGAAACGGACAGGCTTACTCTGAGATTACTGACACTTGATGATAGTGAGGCTGTATTTCGGCATTTTTCCGACGAGGAAGTCACACGCTTCATGGATATCCCTCCCTGCAGAGAGATTCGTGAAGCCATTGAGATTATTCAGTTTCATATCGAAGACACGGGCTGCCGCTGGGGGATATTCGATAAGCAGACAGGGCAATTGGCAGGCACGTGCGGGTATCATTGCTGGGTAACGGGTACACCGGCGAAAGCGGAAATCGGGTTCGATCTGTCCAGAGCCTATTGGGGCCAAGGATTGATGACTGAAGCACTCCTTCCGGTGATTGAGTTCGGTTTTGGGCAGATGGGACTGGAAATGATTGAGGCAACGGTTGACCCTGGGAATGCAAGATCCATGCGTTTGATGGAGGCTTTAGGCTTTGAGAGAGAAGAGGAGCTTGTGGATGATTTGGTGTATTTTTATTTAAAACACTCATGCCGCGGAGCGAATCATTGAAGAATGGCTCGTTATTTCAGGGCAAATGTTCCGAATTTATGTAAGCGTATCCCTGAAGCGGGATTTGTGTAAATTCCATCATTTTTCCTAATGTAATAAAACACAGGGGAATAATGAGATTTTTTTCTTTTCAAATGACATAGTTTGTGAGAGAATAGGTACAATTCTTTAGGTGTTAAGGTTTACCATTACTTATTTCAAGGGAGGATAACCCATGTCAGAAGACCGCAAGCTGTCGTTTGAAACGTTAGCCGTTCATGCAGGCCAAGAGATTGACCCAACTACTTTTTCGCGTGCAGTGCCGCTGTACCAGACCACTTCCTATGGATTCCGTGACGCCGAGCATGCAGCTAATTTGTTCGCGCTGAAGGAGTTCGGCAACATCTATACCCGCCTGATGAATCCGACCACCGATGTATTCGAGCAGCGGATTGCCGCACTGGAGGGCGGGGCGGGTGCGCTTGCGACAGCTTCCGGTTCGGCGGCGATTTCCTTCTCCATACTTAATATTGCCGGGGCCGGGGATGAGATTGTCTCCTCTGCCAGCCTGTACGGCGGTACTTATAATCTGTTCTCCACTACACTACCCAAGCTGGGAATCAAGGTGCATTTTGTCGATTCGGATAACCCGGAGAACTTCCGCAGCGCGATTACAGACAAGACGAAGGCGCTCTATGCCGAAACAATCGGCAATCCGCAGGGAAATGTGCTGGATATCGAGGCCGTGGCTGCAATCGCTCATGAGCACGGCATCCCGCTGATTGTAGACAATACCTTCCCAAGTCCGTATCTGCTTCGTCCTATCGAATTCGGGGCAGACATCGTTGTCCATTCGGCGACCAAATTTATTGGCGGGCACGGGACCTCCATCGGTGGAGTCATCGTAGATGGCGGCAAGTTCGATTGGAAAGCCAGCGGCAAATTCCCGGGCTTGACTGAGCCGGACCCGAGCTACCACGGATTAGTATACACGGAGGCCGTAGGGCCGATTGCCTATATCATCAAAGCACGGGTCCAATTGCTCCGTGATTTGGGCGCGGCGATTTCCCCGTTCAACTCATGGCTGCTGCTGCAGGGGCTGGAGACCTTGCATCTGCGGCTGGAGCGCCACAGCCAGAATGCGCTGAAGGTGGCCCAGTATTTAGAGCAGCATGAGGCTGTGGAATGGGTTAGCTACGCCGGCTTGCCAAGCCACCCGTCCTATAAGCTCGCCCAGAAGTATTTACCGAAGGGGCAGGGAGCGATTCTCACGTTCGGAATCAAAGGCGGTGCGGCTACCGGTGTCAAGCTGATCGAGAATGTTAAGCTGTTCTCCCATCTAGCCAACGTCGGTGATTCCAAATCGTTGATTATCCATCCGGCAAGCACTACGCATCAGCAATTATCTGATTCAGAGCAAATTGCAGCAGGGGTAACGCCGGAATTGATCCGTCTGTCCATTGGCACGGAATCCATCGACGACATTCTGTATGATCTGGAGCAGGCGATTGCCGCGAGCCAGCAATAGTCTTTGCAGCGGATGTGCTTAGCGGGATAAGAAAACTTTGCTTGTACTCCCGGCTTGCCGGTTAACAGCAGAATCCTGCTTGCGTAATGCAGTGGATTGGATTTGGGTGCTGGTTGCTCGCTAGCTCGGTCACATCCAGGCTGCAACTGTATTTTATACAGGTAAATGGGCTGATTTCGGCCGCGAAAGAGAGTTTATTGCACTTCGTACACTTAAATAATGCTCCATTCACGAAAAGAACACTACTCGCTATTTTTAATTGTATGAAATACAGCTATCTTCAACAATAAGCGGTTAAGTCACTTTTTAACTGCAGTAAATGCAATTTTCGTTCCTGGGCGTACGTTTTTGCACCTATTGGGGAACATGGTTCACTAGGCAGGTGCAGACCACTATCCATATTCGTAATGTCATTCTTGTACAGAGTTGAATCAGGCAGCTTGAGGGTACTTCCTCCAAGTGCTGCCTGTTCATCGGGAGAGGGACGGCGTATAGGGAGGGTGGTCTTTTTTTGCCCTCACGCCGAAGTGAATGCAGAATATCGCATGACGTGTAAGCATATGCCTTAGAAAGAAGAAACTTATTTGAAGCCTTGGAGTCTTGGGATTTTAGAGCCTTACCGGTTAGTGGTTGGGTATTTACTGCTTACTTGGTAACGCTTGCATATTTTGCGGCACAAACCCGTATTTATAATAATGAAGCCTATTCATTTGCCGGGCGGCATGGTAAGCCAAGTGAACACCGGCAGCAATCCTAAGGTAAAAGGTGGGTGCGGTGATGAAGGTTGAACGACAGCAGAATCATAACGGGAGCAATGAGGAGCGCCCGTTCAAGTATCATGCCGGGGATCGGGCAATCGGTGTGGAGATGAGCAAGTCCGCTTCCGTTGCTTCCGCCGCTGCGGAGTTTATTGCTGAAGGAGAGCGGCAGCAGGGGACGGGGCCGCTGAACGCTGCCTATTTCAGACGTCCGGGCGAACGTCCGGCCTTTCTGGTGCTGCGCGAAGGGCGCGGGGAACGGCCGCTCCTTCGGGGGGAAGCCGGTGGTTATCCGGCGGGGCCTTGTCTGATCCGCAGCGAGGAATGGCTGTTGACGCCAGAGCTGGCCGGACTTTATGACAACTGGTTATCCTGTGAAGACGAAATGCTGGATGGCCGGATTCTGCAGCGGATCTATTACCGGCTGCGGGCGTCATCCGCCGCATTGCTGGAGTCTGCGGATGGAATCTGGGCCGCAGTCACTCTGCCCTGCACGCCGGAGCTGGCCGCAACGCCGATAAAGCTGGCTGCGCTGCAGGATGCGTTGCTTGAGGCGCTGTTCGCTGCGGTCGCTGAGAGCCAGCGGCAGGGCAGCGACTGCCGCGTGGACCTGCTGGCGGCGTATCCCGCCAGCGCTGCCGAATTCGCGGCGCAGCGCGAATTCATCGAAGACGTGGCCGAACAGACGCTCGGCCACGCTTACGCGGCGGCGTGCCGCATCGGGGCGATCCTGTCGCCCGATGTAGAGCACGCCGCCGCGGGGGAAATCGCGCGCATCGCCGATTTCCTTGTGCTGGACGGCGCGGCGGGCGAAGCCGCGCCGGAGGAGAGCGCCGCCGGGGGCTTCGCCCAGGCGGCGGAAGCGATCCTGGCCGCCGTGCGGAGCGTGAAGCCGGCGGCGGTAGTGCTCGCCGCGGGGGCACCGGCGGCGCATGCTCTGGCCGATCTGTACCGGATCGGCTTGAGCGGGATCTTTTGCAGCGCGGCCCAGCGGACCGAAGCGCTGCTCATAGCGGCCTGCCTGACCTGGATGGCCCGGCAGGACCAGCCCGACACAGCCGCCGGTGGATGGCAATAACCGGCGGGCCTGCAGAGTTGACCTGCGTAACAGGTCAACTCTGCCTGGAGCGGGTCACCGGTCTAGTCAGATCAGACCGGATAGGCGGTTTAAGCTTGAGCATACGTTCGGCCAGGATCAAGAGGCATTTCCTGCTAAGCAAGCGGAACGGTAGTCCACCGGAGACTAACATATTCTCCAAGAGCATAGCAGCGGGTCTGCGTCCCGCTGCTATGCTTATTTAATTGAATTTGTGATTCTTCTCTCGTTGTAGATGAGGTGAACATAAAGGCGAAGATAAGTTCAAATTCTCCAAAGGTCCAAAGTGCTCAGAAACAACGGCAAAAATACCGTTGTTGAAGCCCCGTCGGCCGATTGTCTGGGAAACAACGGCAAAAATGCCGTTGTTGAAGCCGTGCCGGCCGATTGTCTGGGAAACAACGGCAAAAATGCCGTTGTTGAAGCCCTGCCGGCCGATTGTCTGGGAAACAACGGTAAAAATGCCGTTGTTGAAGCCCAACTGGCCGGTTCCCCCAAAAACAACGGCAAAAATGCCGTTGTTAAATCCCCCCAGTCCATAACTCCTTATACTCCCCCCCTAACCTTTCCCGCGCACTTCTCCACCACTTAAGATTTGTCCGCCCTGCCCGCTCTACAACCTATGGCCCGAAGCCATTCACTCACTCATTCATTCACTCACCTCAATAATTAGCTGCTGAAGCTTCAATGCCTGAACATTTGGCACGAAAGAGACGGGACAGGCTGGTACGCCTGCACCTATTGTAGACAGCGTGTTATTGTCAGCACTACTGTAATGGCGCTATTGTCAGCACTACTGTAATGCCTCTATTATCAGTACTTCGGTAATATAGAACACCCCCTTAGCGTTGTGCTAATGAATATAATCCCCTCCTCACAAGCCTCTACCTGCAAAATCAACCGAGCCTCAGGCTTTACTTTCCCGGAGAACGTGATATATTAGTAGTATAAGTTGCACTGAGGAAATAAATTTGTACGATGGCAAAAACGATTATCATTCTCATTTACCATGCTGTCCCGGCTGAGCCGGGGCAGCATGTGTCATTTTAGGGGCTGTAATAATGGCTCTCATTCTCAGCAGCACATATCACCTCACAGGGGAGGGTGCCAAATATCCCCGCAAACCAATCAGGAGAGTGATCACTATGCAAGCAAGATCTGAACAAATGCCTAAAAGAATGGCCCAGCAAGGCAGCGCACAGCAGCCACGGGCGCCGAAACCACGCCGGTTCGATCCGGTGGCCATGCTGGGCAATGCTGAAATGCAGGCTGCTCTTGGCAGTGGACTACTTATGCTTATTGCCTGGGCAGTCAGCGGCTGGTCTGAGGTCTTTTCCATCATCCTATACGTTGTTTCCTATGCGCTAGGCGGCTGGATCAAGGCGAAAGAGGGCGTGGAGACGCTGCTCAAAGAGCGTGATCTTGACGTAAATCTGCTGATGATCGCCGCCGCACTGGGCGCAGCTTCGATCGGCTATTGGAATGAGGGCGCGATGCTGATCTTTATTTTTGCACTGAGCGGAGCGCTGGAAAGCTATACGATGGAGCGCAGCAAAAAAGACATTTCGTCGCTGATGGCTCTTAAGCCGGCTACCGCTGTTCGCATTGAAGGGGGGAGCATGAGTGAGGTTGCGATCGAACTATTGGCAATCGGAGACATGCTGCTTGTGCGCCCCGGCGAATTGATCCCTGCAGACGGTACAGTCTACCGGGGAGAATCGGCTGTCAATCAGGCGTCCATCACGGGTGAATCCCTGCCTGTTGAGAAAACAGTCGGCAGTGAAGTGTTTGCCGGAACCATCAATGGCGAAGGTCCGCTTTATATAGAGGTAACGAAGTCAGCGGAGAATACGCTTTTTGCCAAGATCATTAGAATGGTTGAAGAAGCAGAAACAGAAGTGCCTGAGTCGCAGCGGTTCATCAAACGGCTGGAGTCGATTTATGCCCGGGTAGTGGTAGCTGCTACAGTAGCATTAATTGCTCTGCCGCCGTTACTGCTGGACTGGAGCTGGAGCGCCACATTCTACAAAGCTATGGTATTTCTGGTTGTGGCCTCCCCGTGCGCACTGGTCTCTTCCATTATGCCGGCAATGCTGTCGGCCATCTCCAAAAGCGCGCGCAAAGGCATCCTCTTCAAAGGCGGCGTTCATTTGGAGAATATGGCTAAGACCTCTGTGGTCGCTTTTGACAAGACTGGAACATTGACCGAAGGCATACCGCAGGTGACTGATTTCGTCGCCGGAGAAGGTTATGACCGGAATGAGCTACTGGCGGTTAGTGCGTCGATTGAGAAATTATCCCGCCATCCGCTGGCGGATGCGATTGTCCGCTTGGCTGAGGAGGAGCAGCTTGAGCTGCCAGTGATTCAGGAGAGTAAGTCCGTGACCGGCTGGGGGATTGAAGGGCTGATTGACGGGCAGCTGTGGAGAATCGGCAAATCCAATTTGCTGGATGAACGGAAGAACAATGAAGCTGGGAATGGGGATGAGCAGTGGATCTCGCTGCGTCAGCAGTTCGAGGCAGAAGGCAAGACGGTGTCGCTTATTCTTGCCGGTGAGGACATTGCCGGAATGATTGCACTACAGGATACCGTCCGTCCGCAGGCGGAAGTTGCGGTGCGCAAGCTGCAGGAGCTGGGCATTAAGGTGGCGATGCTGACCGGCGACCGCGCCGCAACAGCAGAAGTGATCGCTGAAAAAACCGGCGTTGATCTTGTATTTGCCGATCTTTTGCCGGAGGATAAAGTAACGCATGTCAAAGCGCTGCGCGAGCAATACGGAAATGTGATCATGGTGGGCGACGGGGTGAATGATGCACCGGCGCTGGCCACGGCCACAGTCGGCATGGGAATGGGCATGAAGGGCAGCGGTGCGGCGCTTGAGATTGCCGACGTCGTGCTGATGAACGATAACATTGAAGAGATTGCGATGGCGGTTGCCCTGGCCCGGCGTTCTCAGCGTATAGTGAAGCAGAATATGGTGTTTGCCGTAACGGTGATAGCTACACTGATGCTGAGCAACTTTTTGCAGGGGATTGCCCTTCCTTTTGGTGTTATCGGCCATGAGGGCAGCACAATACTAGTTATCCTTAATGGACTCAGACTTTTACGCTAAAAAACCTGGCACGGCTAATCTATATAAGTTGAACTTAAAAATCATAAAAGGTAGGAGTGCGGAGGGGAAGTTTGGAACTGGAGGAGCGAATGCGTCCGCCTTTAGGTTTGGATTTCTACCGCGAACAGCGGTTTAAATCAGGAAATCCAAACCTAACAGCGGCCGGAAGTCCAAACATTCCCCGCAGTTACGGCTTGGCCCAAATATGAAAAAATAAAGTTCAACTTATATAGCAGTCATTGTGAAAAATTAATTGCTTGAAATTGAATTGTTCACAAAATGGGTACGATTACAGCGTGTCTGGCATATTGACATATTCCCTTGAGTTGAGCATAATTAATACTAGATTATAATTATTTTAAATAAGAATGATGAAGAGCTGACGTCTTAACCGTCCAACTCAAGGAGGATAAAGCATGTATAAATCAATCATTATTGGTACTGGTCCTGCCGGATTGACTGCTGCCATCTACTTGGCCCGCGCCAATCTGAACCCGCTGGTTATCGAAGGCCCGCAGCCGGGCGGACAGCTTACCACTACAACGGAAGTAGAGAATTTCCCCGGTTTTCCTGAGGGGATTATGGGTCCTGATCTGATGGACAATATGCGCAAGCAGGCTGAACGTTTTGGCGCCAAGTTTGTTACAGGCTGGGTGAACAGCGTGGAACTGGGCGAACGTCCGTTTAAGCTGAATGTGGACGGTATGGGTACGCTGATTACGGATACCCTGATTCTATCTACAGGCGCTACGGCGAAATACCTGGGTATTCCGGGCGAGCAGGATAATATCGGACGGGGAGTCAGCACATGCGCTACTTGCGACGGCTTTTTCTTCCGCGGCAAAGAGATCGTTGTGGTCGGCGGCGGTGATTCGGCGCTAGAGGAAGCAGGCTTCCTGACCCGTTTTGCCTCGAAGGTAACTCTTGTACACCGCCGGGAAGAATTGCGCGGCTCCAAGATCATGCAGGACCGTGTCCGCGATAATGACAAGGTGGCTTGGGCATTGAACCGCACTCCTCTGGAAGTAGTCGCCGGCGACAAGGGCGTGAGCGGAATTAAGGTGCTTAACAATGAGACAGGAGAAGAGGAAATCATTGAAGCGAGCGGTGTATTTGTAGCCATCGGGCATCACCCTAACACGGCGTTCCTGGGCGGACAGATCACAACCGATGCGAATGGTTATATCGTTACCACACCTGGCACCTCTGAGACCAATATTCCTGGCGTATTCGCTTGCGGTGACGTGCAGGATACCCGCTACAAACAGGCAATTACCGCAGCAGGCAGCGGATGCATGGCGGCAATGGATGCCGAGAAATACATCGAGAGTCTGGAGCACAGCGCGGTTATTCTGTAATATTCTTACACAACCTTAAGGAGGAGATTAACTATGGAAAATGTTATTGTATACACTTCAACCAACTGTCCGCATTGCCGTCAGGTCAAAAGCTTCCTGAGCGAGAAGGGCGTCTCCTACGAGGAGCGCAACATTGAACAGAACGATGATTTCGCCCAGCAGGTTTGGGATATGGGAATGAGAGCTGTGCCTGTAACCGTCATCGGCGACTTCAAAATCGTAGGCATGAACAAAACACAATTTGACAAGGCTTTGGCTACTATTTAAGAGCATTAACAATAACTCCTCTACTTAAGAGGAGAACGGCCGCTTCCGCGCTGGAGGCGGTCTTTCGTTTGCCCGGTGCAGGAGCAACTGATAAGGAGGCTGTGAACATTGCTAATCAGCTTGGAAAACTATTGGGACAGAGATGCGGTTGCGCGTCTGCTGGCAGAATGTATGTGGGCAGGAGAAGTGCGGGCACTGGAGGAGCTGGACCATTATCTGACTGAGGATTCTCTGGAGCTGCTGGGAACCTTTGTGAACGGTGAATTGGCAGGGCTGCTTGGTATCCGGCTGGGTACGGAGGCGGTGGAAATCCGTCATCTGGCGGTTCAGACCCGTTTGCGCGGAAGAGGAATCGGTAGTGCAATGATCGAAGAGCTCCGCAAGTGTAAAAAGTCTGAAACACTGCAGGCCGAGACGGATAAGGATGCTGTCGGCTTTTACAGAAATTGCGGATTTATGATTACCAGCCTGGGCGAAAAGTATCCGGGCACCGAGCGCTTCAACTGTGTTCTGTCAAGCATGAGTGATCGACATGACCATTTGAAAAATGGCATAGACGGCGATCCCGCTGAAAATAAGCATAATTCCGGATTTCTTCCGCGATTGGAACAGGCGCAGAACGCCGAGGCTGATGAGTGGAGCGATGATGAGCAGCAGCAGCAGCACGGTGATGAACATCTGCGCCGAAATATCAGACGTATCAACATAGGTCATGGACTCACTCTCCATTTCAAAAAAAGAGGTATGCAGTGATATTTGTCACACTGCACCTCTTATTATATAGGATTGTTCCTCCAATTACTCTACTTGCACTGCTGTAATTGCGGAGAATTTACGTCAATTTGTTTACAAAGTCACGCGGATATTTCCGAGAAAGTGCATGACGGCCGAAAAGCCTGCTCCGATCATGGTTCCCCGGCTGCCCAGTGTGGAGAAGGTAATCTCGAGCTGCTGCTTATGATAAGGGAGCGTCCGCTCTGCGACGACTCTGCGCAGCGGTTCTCCAAGCCAGGGCTCGGCCTCGGAGAGAGCGCCGCCAATGACAATCAGCTCCGGGTTGAAGCTGTTAATCAGATTGGTTACTCCGATACCAAGATACTCACCGATCACGGAGAAGTGGTGCAGAGTTTCCTCCTGCCCCTCAAGCGCATGCCGAACAAGCTCCGGTGTTGTTCGCGCGGGAAGCGATATCTCTGGATTATCATAGGTTTTCTCCGAAGCGTACAGCTCCCAGCAGCCCCTGCTCCCGCAACTGCAGGGCTTGCCTTCCGCTTCAATGGTCATATGTCCGGTCTCTCCGGCATATCCGCGTGCGCCTTTGTACAGCTCCCCGCCGATAATAATTCCCGAGCCAATCCCCGACCCTGCGCTGATATAGAGCAGGTGGCGCACATCGCGCGCCGCACCGAAGTTCAGCTCTCCCTGTGCTCCCGCGTTAGCCTCATTGTCGATGGTGACAGGGACCGAGAAGGCATCCTCCAGAATTGCCCGCAGATCGACCATTTCCCAGCCCAGATTGGGCGCGAACAGCACAACGCCATGCTCATCAACCATTCCCGGCACGCCTACCCCGATGCCTACGATGCCGTAAGGCGAGACCGGCGCAGCAGCTATCAGCTCCGAGATAATGCTTTTCATTTGCTCCAGTACATAAGGCAGATCATGGGTTTCCAGCCTGCAGTCCCGCTCGCTAAGGATGCCGCCTCCCAGATCGCAGAGCACGGCCGTGAGCTGCTTCACCCGCAGCTCGATGCCGATTACACTGCCGGCCATGCTGTTGAAGTGCAGCATCAGCGGCTTGCGTCCGCCGCTGGATTCCCCGGGCCCGGCTTCGGTGACTAACTCCTGTCCGCATAGTTCGGCGACGAGGTTGGATACCGTGGCTTTGTTGAGTCCGGTCATTTCAGATACTCTGGCCCGGGAGATCGGAGATTGCATGCGAATCGTATGTAAAATGATTGATTTATTGATTTTTTTGACCAGTGCCTGATCACCGGTAACCTTCACGAAGCACACTTCCTTTTTGAAAATATAAGTATGTAAATTGGGTAACGTTTTCATTTTAAATATAAGACTTTATATGCTTCGCGTCATAAATTATCCTTCTATTTCTCGCTGAAACGGGTACCTGAAAGCGATACGGAGTATCGCTGCTTCGAAAGCATATGCTCCCTTTTTGGACGGTGTAGCCGTTTCTACTTGAAGTATGCCATTTAGTCTAGTGCGATGTGCGGCAAATTGCAACAGGCAACACGGTTAAGGCTGAGAGTATGGACGCATAGACAGCGCCGCCTGAGGGAACTTTATGTCAGTAAATAAGGGGAAGGACATAGGGGGAGAAGCGGAGTTTGGCGTCAGACGGAGAGGTCAGGAAGCAGAAAAAAAAAGTTGAATAAAACTTTGTTTAACCAATATACAAAGTCGGAAAGATGTGTTAAGATGATGCTGTAAACGCTTGCGGCAAAGTATAATATCGAGGAGGATTTCACAAATGGCTTATTTTGAAACAGTGGGTAAAATCTCTTACGAGGGAAGCAAGTCCACTAACCCTTACGCATTCAAATTCTACAATCCAAAAGAAATCGTAGCCGGCAAAACCATGGAGGAGCACCTGAAGTTTGCAATGGCTTATTGGCATACATTAACGGCTGGCGGATCCGATCCGTTCGGCGCTGAAACTGCAGTCCGCAGCTGGAACAAGCTGAGTGCACTGGATAAGGCTAAGGCCCGCGCTGAAGCCGCTTTTGAATTCATGGAGAAGATGGACCTGCAGTACTACTGCTTCCACGATGTGGACATTGCTCCTGAAGGCGCATCTTTGCGTGAGTTCTACAACAACATTGACACTATCGTAGACCTTCTGGAACAAGGCATGAAATCTTCCGGCAAAAAATTGCTGTGGAACACAGCCAACATGTTCACTAATCCGCGCTATATGCACGGTGCAGGCTCCACCTGCAACGCTGATGTGTTCGCACATGCGGCTGCACAGGTGAAGAAAGGTCTGGAAGTCGGCAAACGTCTGGGCGCGGATAACTATGTATTCTGGGGTGGCCGTGAAGGCTACGAAACCCTGCTGAATACAGATATGGGCCTTGAGCAGGACAACATTGCCCGCCTGTTCAGCATGGCAATCGACTATGCTAAGGAAATCGGCTTCGATGCTCAATTCCTGATCGAACCTAAACCAAAAGAGCCTACCAAACATCAATATGATTTCGATGCAGCAACAACGATTGCGTTCCTGCAGAAATATAATCTCGACAAGCACTTCAAGCTGAACCTCGAAGCCAACCATGCTACACTTGCTGGTCATACCTTTGAGCATGAGCTTCGTGTAGCCCGCATCAACGGCATGCTGGGATCGCTCGACGCGAACCAGGGCGATCCGCTTCTGGGCTGGGATACAGACGAATTCCCTGCTAACATCTATGATGCTACACTGACTCTGTATGAAGTACTCAAGAACGGTGGACTTGGCAAAGGCGGAGTTAACTTCGACTCCAAGGTACGCCGTCCGTCCTTCGAGCCTGAAGATCTGTTCCTGGCGCACATCTCCGGTATGGACGTATATGCCAAAGGCCTGAAGGTTGCTGCCAAGCTGCTTGAAGACCGCGTATTCGAAAACTTCATCGACAACCGCTACAGCAGCTTCACCGAAGGTGTCGGCGCAGATATCGTATCCGGCAAAGCCACTCTGGCTTCGCTTGCTGACTACGCGCTGAACAACGAGAATCCGCGTCCGAACCAGTCCGGACGTCAAGAGCTGCTCAGAGCCACATTGAACCAATACATCCTGGCTGAGTAGTACCCAGAGGAAGCACTGCTTCTCTGGTTTAAGCCCGCACTACATTAATGCAACGGGGGTTGCTGAAGAGAGCATTCTTCGGCAGCCCCTTTTTTGTTGAATAGAAGAGAATCTGCTTCATAACTTGAAAATCAAATATAAGGATAAGTAGCGGAGGGGAGGTTTGGAACTGTAGGAGCGGTAGCGTCCGCCTGAAAGCTTTCCGCAGGAAAGCTCGCATCGGAAGCATAAGCTATGATTGGATTTCCACCGCGAAGAGCGGTAAAAATCAAGAAATCTGCAGACAACAGCGGCCGGAAGTCCAAACATTCCCCGCAGTTACGACCAGAATCCGAAATAGAAAAATCACAAGTTTGGTTTATATACTAATTCCAACTTTCAGGAGGTTAACTATGAAATATGTAATCGGTGTCGATCTTGGAACCAGTGCGGTTAAGACTGTATTGGTAGATCAGCAGGGAAAGGTGGCCTTTGAGCACTCGGAAGCTTATCCGCTCAGCAGACCGCAGCCGAACTGGAGTGAGCAGAATCCTGAGGATTGGGTGAAGGGGACGCTTGAAAGCCTTCGCCGCCTGATTGAGGTTTCAGGTGTGGACGCGTCTCAGGTGGATGGCATCAGCTTCTCCGGGCAGATGCACGGGCTGGTGCTCGTGGACAAGGATGGGAAGGCGCTGCGCCCGGCCATTCTCTGGAATGATACCCGCACTACCGCGCAGTGCCGAAAGATTGAGCAGAAGCTGGGCAAGAAGCTGATCGAAATCGCCAGAAACCGTGCGCTGGAAGGCTTCACCCTGCCTAAGATTCTCTGGGTACAGGAGAATGAACCGGAGGTGCTGGCCCAGGCGGAGCTGTTCCTTCTGCCGAAGGATTATGTGCGTTACCGGCTGACCGGCGATTACGCTATGGATTATTCCGATGCTGCAGGTACGCTGCTGCTGGATGTAGGCTCCAAAACGTGGAGCGCAGAAATCGCCGAAGCCTTCGATCTGCCAGTCTCGCTCTGTCCGAAGCTCGTAGAGTCCTTTGATCTGACTGGCACGCTGCTGCCTGAGATTGCCAAAGCCTCCGGCCTGCTGCCTTCCACGAAGGTATTTGCCGGCGGAGCGGACAATGCCTGCGGAGCGCTCGGCGCCGGTATTCTCGGCGAAGGCCGGACCATGTGCAGCATCGGTACCTCCGGTGTAGTGCTGTCTTATGAGAGCAACAAGGATCTTAATCTGGAAGGCAAAGTCCATTTCTTCAACCACGGGGAGAAGGATGCCTATTATATCATGGGGGTTACCCTGGCCGCAGGCTACAGCCTGACCTGGTTCAAGGAAACCTTCGCAGCAGATAAAAGCTTCGACGAGCTGCTGAAGGGTGTGGATTCCATCCCGGCAGGCAGCGGCGGTCTGCTGTTCACGCCGTATATTGTTGGTGAACGCACCCCGCACGCGGATGCGAATATCCGCGGCAGCTTTATCGGCATGGATTCCGGCCATACCCTGAACCACTTCACCCGTTCGGTACTGGAAGGGATTACATTCTCGCTGCGTGAATCCATTGAGATCGTGCGCGAGTCCGGCAAGGACATTACCGAGATTGTAGCCATCGGCGGCGGAGCCAAGAATGAAGCATGGCTGCAGATGCAGGCAGATATCTTCAACGCTTCGATCATCAAGCTGGAGAGTGAGCAAGGGCCGGCAATGGGAGCGGCAATGCTGGCTGCTTACGGCAGCGGCTGGTTTACGTCGCTTGGCGAATGCGCAGAGGCCTTCATCCGTCCTGCGGAGGTGTACAAACCGAATGCGCAGCAGGTGGCATTGTACGATGGATTGTTCGGATTGTACCAGGAAGTCTATGGTCAAACACGTGCATTAAATGATAAACTGGCTGAATACCGGAAATAGCTGGTCTGGCTTCGTCCATATTTACATCTTGGAAATCCCGGAGAGAAGCCGCAAGGCTTCTTTCCGGGATTTCGCCTTAGGGGTTGACGAATATTGATAGAAGTGCTGATTGTTGATGACGAGCCTAAACTAAGAGAAGGCATGCGCACCCTGATTCCTTGGGAGGAGCAGGGCTACACTGTAGTGGCGACAGCAGCGAACGGCTTTGAGGCGCTCGAAAAGTTCCATACGTTTGAGCCCAAGCTGATTGTTGCAGATATCCGGATGCCGGGAATGGACGGCCTGGAGCTGATCAACGAGCTGCGTAAAGAAAACGCCGACTGCCATGTGCTGATCCTAAGCGGCCATGCCGACTTCGAATATGCCAAACGGGCGATTTCCTATCATATCGACGGATACTTGCTCAAGCCGGTGGATGAGGATGAACTGGTCTCTTATCTGCAGAATCTGCGCGAGACGATAAGCCGGGAGGAACTGATGAGCCAGCTGCAGGCGGGTGGCGCTGCACGCAGCAGCGACAATCTGCTGCGCCAGCTGCTGCAGCCGCAGGAGGACAGTGCCGATACGGCTGAAGCTACTGCGGAGCTTGGTCTGGAAGGGCAGAGCTGCGAGGTTGTGCTTCTGGAGCTGAAGCACCTCCAGAAGGGTGAAGATGCCCGCGAAGAGCAGGTAAGGAAACAGCTCGAGCATTATTGGCAGCAGGAGGACGTGCTGTTCTTCAGCCTGCCGCCTTACATGGGATTGCTTCTGAAGGCGCCGCTGCGGGATGAAGCTGACCGGACAGCCCTATGGCGGAAGCTGAATGAGGTGATCGCAGGGCATGGTCTGGAGTTTTATGCCGCTGCCGGCGGTGCCGCCGCTGGACCGGAAGAGGCATCCAGGTCGTTCACGGCTGCAAGCCATTTGCTCGAAGGAGCTTTTTTGGGCAGAAAGGGTACGATTCTTAGCGGAATTACGGATGATTGGGCGGAGCCGCAGATAGAGCCTGAAGCGGAGCTTGATCCCGAACGTGACGTTGAAGTGCAATTGCTGCTGGCTATTGAGACGGGGAACAATGAAGCAATTAAGCCGCTTGTGGGACAAATTATCCGTAAGCTGGTTGCTGTGAAACGGGAAGAAACCTACATCAAGGATAATCTGATACGGATTGTGAGCAGCACCATCGCCCGTCTGGAGGCGGCAAATTCGGAGATCCGTTCCTTTATTGCGGCGCATGCTTCACCCGTGAGCGAGGTCTACAGCTGTGATTATCTCAGCGATGTCGAGACGATGGTATCGGATTATATGGAGCAAATAGCGAAGCAGATGCACAGCGGGGGACGGGGTAATGAGATCAAGCGAATCACCGATCTGATCCAGCGCCGCTATAATGAGAACCTGAAGCTGGGGTCGCTTGCCGAAGTATTTAATTACAACAGCGCCTATTTGGGCAAGATGTTCAAGAATCAGGTGGGCGAGCATTTTAACACCTATCTGGATAAGGTAAGGATTGAGAAGGCGAAGCAGTTTTTGAATCAGGGCATGAAGGTGTATGAGGTCGCCGAAAAGGTCGGCTATATGAATTCCGATTATTTTAATGCCAAATTCCGTAAATACGTCGGTGTATCTCCAACCGCTTTCCGTAAGGAGCAATAAAAAGACCTACTGAAATCCGGTATATATCTGTATAATAACAATCAGTACAGGCTGTTCCCCATGCTGCAGCAGATGCGGGGAGCGGCCTGTTTCTCATGATTTGGCCCGAAGTACAGAGAGGAGGAACGGGTATTACAACACTGGTGCGTTTGATCAACAATATGAAGATGAAGTATAAGCTGATCTTTTTCTACATTATTGTAGTTATGATTCCGGTACTGATCTTAGGAATTACCTTAATCAGTTATTTTCGCGGAGAGGCCTTAACCAGAGCTATTGACCAGGCAAGCAATAACGTGGCGAAAATCAAGAGCCAAATGACGACGAAGCTCCGCGTTCCCACGGATATTTCGAATCTGCTTTATTTTGACAAGGATCTTGAGAAGCTGGTGAACACGTATTATCCCAATACGCTGGAGTTGACGAAGGCTTATTTGAATTACACGGATTTCCAGGGTTACATCCTGCAGTACCGGGAGATTTCGAATATCCGTTTATTTATCGACAACCCTACCCTGGTGGATAACATGTCCATTGCCCCGTTGACCCCGGAACTAAAGACCAGAATCTGGTATAAAAAGATTATGCAGAGCCCGGGACTCAACTGGATGTACATCCCCGATAAAGAGGCGTACAACAACAGCCCCAAAGCTACGATCAATAAGCTTAGTCTGGTCCGGCGGGTGGTGTACCCCGAATATCAGAAAACGGGAGTGCTGATGGTGCAGGTTGTCCAGGATGAGCTGAACCAGATGCTGTACCAGGAGCCTTTTGAGACAATTATTACAGACGAGCAGGGGTACATTGTCGCTGCCAAGGACCCGAAGCTTGTAGGGAGCACCCTGGATTCCTTTGACATTGGAAAGGATCTAACGAATACCGCCCAAAATGTGATTCGGACAACGGTCAAGGGCAAGGATTCCTATGTGATCGTCGATGAAATCAGACCGGCGCTTAGTGTGAGCCGGCTGAAAGTCATATCCGTCTTCGAGACGAAAAGTATCCTGAGCGGGGCAAACAAGGTAAGTCTCCTGGGGCTGATGATTATCATCGGTGTTCTGCTGATCGCTCTGGTAATGGTATATGTCATTTCTTTTCTGATGACGAAACGTCTGCTCCGCCTGAGCCGCCAATTGAATCAGGTAGCTCTCGGGAATCTGAATGTAGTCTCGCAGATTGACGGTACAGATGAAATCGGCCAGTTGTCACGCCAATTCAATTATATGGTGGCAAGCATCAACCGCCTGCTGTCACAGGTCGTGGAGAGCAACGAGAAAAACAACAAGCTGGAGATCGCCCAAAGAGAGATCAAATTGAAAATGATGGCCAGCCAGATTCATCCTCATTTTCTGTTCAATGCGCTGGAGTCCATCCGTATGAATGCCCATCTGAAAGGGGACAAGGAAATCGCTAATATTGTCCGGCTGCTGGGCAAGCTGATGCGCAAAAATCTGGAGGTAGGCAGAGAGCGGGCGCCGATCAAGGAAGAGGTTGAAATGATGCGCTCCTATCTGGAAATTCAAAAGTTCCGTTATGAGGACAGGCTGGAGTACGAAATTGATTTTGATGCAAAGGCTGCGGATATTTTGATTCCGCCACTGATCATCCAGCCCATGGTCGAGAATTCGGTGGTTCACGGACTGGAGAATAAAGAAGGAACGGTTCATGTTCATGTCAGCATATCGCTTCATGAGGATGAAGTGCAGGTATGTGTCACGGACGATGGCATTGGCATCACGGAGGAGCGGCTGGCTGAGATTATGTCTGTGATTACCCGGGCAGAGGAGGAGCCGCAGAGCCGAATTGGGCTACGGAACGTTCACCAGCGTCTGGTTATGTATTACGGGGAAGCGCACGGGCTGAACATATCGAGTGAACAAGGGGCAGGGACACGGATTTTCTTCTCCATTCCGAGCGAGCATGAGCCCAAGCAATAGCAAATGTAAGCGATGTCTAATTTCCACTGATTTTACGTAAAATCTGTCGGGTATTCTCTCTAAGTGGTGTACGGTATGATATGTGTATACAAAACGAAGGGGGAATAATGAACGTGAAAGCGCTCACGGAAAATGGTGTTACAGCTAATGAAAGCGTAACCCCCGTCCCACCTGCGAAACGGAATAGTGGATTTTGGAAAAGCGTACTGCAGCAAAAGTACTTGTATCTGATGTCACTTCCGTTCGTGATCTGGGTATTTATTTTCAGTTACGTGCCCTTATGGGGATGGTTAATGGCATTTCAGAATTATAAACCGGCCAAGTCCTTTGGGGATCAGAAATGGGTAGGGCTTAAAAATTTCAAAGAGCTGTTCCATGATGAACGTTTCTATCTTGTTCTGAGAAATACGCTGGCTATGAGCGGACTCGGACTCGTCTTCGGCTTCGTCGTTCCGATATTGTTCGCGGTTATGCTCAACGAGCTGCGGGGAAATGTCTTTAAAAGAACGGTTCAGACCGTATCCTATCTGCCGCACTTTGTATCCTGGGTCGTTGTAGGCGGGATTGTCTACAAGACACTCGCGATCGACGGAGGGATTGTCAACGATCTGCTTGTAGGGCTTCATATCATTGACGAGCCGGTTCAGTTCATGGCGAAGGCCAAATTGTTCTGGGGTGTTGTAACGGCAGCGGATCTTTGGAAAGAAACCGGTTGGAATGCGATTATCTATTTGGCAGCGATTACAGGCATTGATAAAGAGCTTTACGAAGCGGCAAAAGTAGATGGAGCCGGAAGAATCAAGCAAATGTTCAATATTACTCTGCCGGGTATCCGCACCACTATTATGGTATTGCTGATTATGTCCATTGGCCATTTGATCGGTATCGGCTTCGAAAAGCAGTTCCAGCTTGGCAATAACCTGGTTACCGATTATTCGGAAGTGCTGGATTTGTATGCGCTTAAGTACGGGATACAAATAGGGCGATTCTCATATGGTACAGCCATTAGTATGTTCACCTCGGTAGTCAGTGTAATCTTGCTGCTTACAGCCAACGGTCTGATGAAAAAATTCACTAAAGAAAGCATTATGTAAGGAGGGGATAAGAGTGGCAGGCAAAGCTTTTCAAATGTCAAAGTCTGAACGTGCGTTCGACATCTTTCTATACATTTTTCTTGCAATCATAATGATTGTAACTTTATATCCCTTCCTGAATGTACTGGCGATTTCTCTTAATGAATCCACAGATACCGTTCGGGGCGGCATATATATTCTTCCGAGAGTTTGGACCCTTGAAAACTACCAGAAGATCTTCAGCTATACAGGGCTGCTTCAAGGTCTGCAGGTCTCTGTTCTCCGGACTGTAGCCGGTACGGTTCTAGGGCTTATAAGCTCTTCGATGCTGGCCTTTACACTAAGCCGTCCAGAGTTCAGAGCAAGAAAATTTGTATCGTATTTCCTGGCAATGACGATGTATTTCTCCGGCGGTATGGTGCCAATGTACATTCTGATGAGAGATTTGAATCTGATCGGAACATTCTGGATTTACATTTTGCCGGGTGCAGTTTCCGCTTTTAACGTATTCGTAATCCGTTCCTTCATGGACGGCTTGCCTTTCGCTCTGCAAGAATCGGCAAAGCTGGACGGCGCCAATGATTTCGTGATTTATTACAAGATCATCATGCCGCTCTGTAAGCCTGTTCTCGCAACAATCACTTTGTTCCTGGCGGTAGGACAATGGAATGAATGGTTCACCACTTACCTGTATAACGGCAATAAGCCGCATCTGACTACGCTCCAGTATGAGCTGATGAAGGTGCTGGCAACGACCAACCAGGGCAGTGGCATGGTGAATGCCAATGATATGGCGAAGCAAATGGCGCAAATCTCGCCGGAATCCATCAAGATGGCGATTACCATCGTAGTAACCGTACCGATTCTTGTGGTATATCCATTCCTGCAAAAGTATTTTGTCAACGGTATGACCCTGGGAGCTGTTAAGGCTTAAGGTGTGAAGCAGATGGGAAAGGGAATGCTGATCTGGTTCAGCCCTGGCTGAATCAGCGGCATTCCCGCCCAATTTCTTCCGAAGCAATGATATGGATTTATTTTCATAATGGTTTTGCAAGCGTTGTCAATGGTATATTCAGGACTATCCTGATATGCATAGATGAATTACACAATTTTACAAGGGGGATACAAAATGAAACGCAAGAGTATTAAGACAGTCTTTACGCTCATGCTAATGAGCTCCATGCTGATCGCTGGCTGTGGAGGCGGCAACAACAATGCTGCTACTAACAACGGCGATAAATCAGAAGGCACAACCAATAATGCAGCTACAGCAACAAATGCAGCTAATGATACCAGCCCGGTTACCTTCTCCTTCTTCGGTGCCGATGCCAGTCCTAACTGGAACAAAATGCAGGATGATGTAGGTAAAGTTATTACCGAAAAAACAGGTGTAACCTTGAATGCTGAATATGATGTGGGCAGCGGCGGCGGAGACCAAAAGATTTCTTTGATGGCAGCCAGCGGCGATGTGCCTGATTTGATCTTCGCCAAAGGTAATCTTGGGAAATTGGTTGATGCAGGTCTGATTATAGATATGACAGATTTGATCGACAAGTATGCGCCAAACTTGAAAAAGATCTACGGCGACAATATGAACCGGTTGAAATACAGCAAAGACGACCAAAAAATCTATTCCATCCCTACAAATGCCGGGGTTAACCAACAATCCTTTGACGCTACTGGTGGCTTTGAAATTCAGCACAGAGTGCTGAAAGAGCTTGGATATCCTCAAGTGAAAACTTTGGCGGATTATGAGAAAGTACTGAAGGATTATGTAGCCAAACATCCTGAAACAGATGGACAGCCAACTATTCCGCTCACCTTGAACGCAGACGACTGGAAAATCATGATTACCGTTACCAATCCGGCGTTCATTACTACCGGCGCACCGGATGACGGTGAGTATTTCGTAGATCCAAAAACCTATGAAGCGAAGCTTCACTACAAACGTCCGGAAGAAAAGGAATACTTCCGCTGGCTGAACAATATGTACGCTCAAGGGCTGCTGGATAAAGATACCTTTGTCCAAAAGGATGACCAATACAAGGCTAAAGTAGCCAGCGGGCGCGTACTCGGCCTGATCTCCCAAGAGTGGGAATATCAAGACGGTGAGAATGCCCTGAAATCAGCAGGCAAAGACGATTACACTTATGCCCACTTCCCTGTAACCATGTCTGATCAATACAAGGATCATTCCTTCCAGTCTACAGGTATCGACGCTGCCGGAATCAGTATCACTACCGCATGTAAAGATCCGGTTCGCGCAATTAAGTTCCTGGATTGGCTTGCTTCGGACGAAGGTCAAGTGCTGATAAACTGGGGAGTAGAAGGTAAACAATATACTGTAAACGCAGACGGTAAACGTGAAATTCCTGCTGATATACAAAAGAAGAAATCAGAGGATGATGCCAATTTTAAAAAAGAAACAGGTATTGGCCTATATTTAGGTCTCAGTGCCCGTTATGGCGATGGTGTGAAGGATTCCACAGGCAACTATTATACTACTAACTTCCCGGATCAAATCGTTGCTGCATATTCACAGGCGGAGAAAGATTCTCTCAAAGCATATGGAGCAACAACCTGGAAGGATCTGTTCCCTAAGGAATCCGACTTCCCGGTTAAGGAATGGGGCGCACTGTTCAACATGCCGACTCCTACAGATGGTGATTATCAGGTTACCTTCAAGAAAACTCAGGATATTATCCGTAAACGTATCCCTGAAGCCATCCTGTCCAAACCAGCTGACTTCGACAAGGTATATGATGCATTCATCGCTGAGCTGAACAAAGCCGGCGCTGAAAAAATGGAAGCAGAATATACTGATCTCGTTAAAGCGAGAGTATCCCTGTGGACTGGCAAGGATCTGTAAGCTAAAATAGGACAGCGGAGCATTGATCCGCTAACCGCAAGCATCAAGCAAGGGCCCGACTTTGGTCAGGGCCTTTTGCTGTACATTCATATCGGAGGGCGAGAAGATGACGAACCACAACCGGGAGCGTGCCTGGACATTGAAGTACGGTCAGCCCGCAGAAATTTGGGAAGAAGCGCTGCCGCTAGGCAATGGGCACATGGGGGCGATGGTATTCGGCGGTACGTCCAAGGAGCGTATTCAGCTCAATGAGGATACTTTATGGGCGGGATTTCCCCGGGATGACAATAACTATGAAGCGCAGCGTTATTTGAAGCGGGTGCGGGAGCTGGTCTTCGCGGGAAGCTACGGCGAGGCTGAAGATATCATTAATGGGCATATGCTTGGCGTGAATACGCAGCCGTATTTGCCGCTGGGAGATTTGTACCTGGAGCAGCCGGGGGCCGAGAACCCTGGCGGGTATCGCCGGGAGCTGGATCTGGACAGCGGCATTGCCAGTGTGTCCTACCAGACGGAAAATGGGACATTTACCCGCGAGGCGTTCATCAGCGCTCCTGACGGAGTATGCGCTGTACATACAGCCAGCGAGACCAAAGGTCAGCTTCATCTGACGATCTCCTTGGACAGCCCGTTGAACCATTCGGCAGAAGCGTATGGCGAGCGGCAGCTTGTCCTGCGCGGCCAGTGTCCGACCCATATCTCCGACAACTATCATGGCGATCATCCCTATCCCATTCAATATGAGGATGGGCTTGGCATCAGCTTTGAGCTACAGTTGCAAGCCGTGGTTGAAGGCGGCAGCGTGCAGGCTGTGGACGGCAAGCTTGTAATCTCCGGCGCGGACAGTGTGCTGCTGCTGCTTGCCGCCGGCACCAATTATGAAGAGCTCAAGAACAAGGCGGCGCATATCCGGGGAGACATCGCTGAAGATTCCGTAGCTGCTGTAAGTCCTGCGGAGGACTGTGCCCGGAGATTGCTCGCGGCAGCGTCCAGGCCCTATGCGGAGCTGCGGCAGCGGCATGTGGATGAGCACCGGAGAATCTTCCGCCGGGTGGATCTGGATCTTGGCGGCTGGGAAGCAGACACACAGCCGACAGACCGGCGGCTGGCCGCATACAGAGAAGGCCAGGAAGATCCTGCACTAGAGGCACTGTTATTTCAATATGGCCGCTATCTGCTGATGGGCAGCTCGCGTCCGGGAACACAGGCCGCGAATCTGCAAGGAATTTGGAACCACCATGTAACACCGCCGTGGAACAGCAACTACACGACCAATATCAATACCCAGATGAATTATTGGCTGGCTGAGGTATGCAACCTCAGTGAATGCCATGAGCCCTTAATTGATCTGATCCGTGAGGTCAGCGTCACTGGCGCTAGAACTGCCGCTATTCATTACGGGGCGCGGGGCTGGGTAGCTCATCACAATGTGGACCTCTGGCGCAGCTCTTCACCGTCGGGCGGGGATGCCAGCTGGGCTTTCTGGCCGATGGGCGGCGTATGGCTGAGCAGTCATCTGTGGGAGCATTATGCCTTTAACCCGGACCCGGTGTATCTTGAGCAGACGGCATATCCGCTTATGAAAGGTGCAGCATTGTTCTGTATCGACTGGCTGGTTGAGGGGCCGGATGGCCTGCTGCTGACGAATCCGTCCACCTCACCGGAGAACCGTTTTGTGACGGAAGACGGCAGACCTTGCAGCGTCTCTTTGGGCTCGGCTATGGACATGAGCCTGATCCGTGAGCTATTCGGGCATTGTCTGCAGGCGGCGCGGATTCTGGGCATTGACGAGGCATTCCAGGATCAATTGGAGGAGACGCTGGGCCGCCTGTCTCCGCTGAAGATCAGCGGGGATGGACGCCTGCAGGAGTGGTCTCTGGATTTCACGGAATCCGAGCCGGGGCATCGCCATGTCTCGCATCTGTACGGACTATATCCCGGCAATCTGATCAACGGGAAGGAGACGCCGGACCTGCTGGAAGCGGCCCGCCTGTCTCTGGAGAAGAGAATTGCTTCCGGCGGCGGGCACACCGGCTGGAGCTGTGCCTGGCTGATCAATCTATACGCCCGGCTTAAGGATGGTGCTGCCGCTCACGGATTCGTGCGCACACTGCTGACCCGTTCGGTGTACCCGAACCTGTTCGATGCGCATCCGCCATTCCAGATTGATGGTAATTTTGGGGCTGCTGCCGGGATCGCGGAAATGCTGCTGCAGAGTCATCTGGGTGAGATCAGTCTCCTTCCGGCACTGCCGCATCATTGGAAGAACGGCCGGGTCCGGGGCCTCAAGGCCCGTGGCGGCTATGAGGTGGACCTGGAGTGGAAGGAGCATGTGCTCATCTCCGCCAAGATTACTGCATCGCATGACGGACTATGCCAGCTGAGCTATTCACGCCCATTGAAGCTCCAGCTTCCTGATGGCACTGTAGTGGAAACCAGCGGCCCTCTGGCGGTCAAAGCGGGAACAAGCTATCTCATCACGCTGTAAGTTGAAATTGCTCTCCTGCAGAAATTGTGCGGAGAGCAGTTTTTTTTGCAGGCAGTATTTACCCGGCTGCAGTATTGAACCGATAATAGATTAAAGTGTATTCTATATAAGTTGAACTATTACGGAATGTTATGGTTGTGCAGTCTGGAATTTCGGCATCTACTATAGAGTACATACAACTGGGTGAGCCATGGTATGGCTTGCAGGAGGATACGCGATCTATGGGAAAAAAGCAGTTTTCGCTGATGAAGGCCATACTGGGAGGAATGCTTATAAGCGCCGCTTTGCCTCCGGTACTGTACTGGGGCTGGGGGCATGCTTATGCTGCAGCCGATTCGGCAGTGCTTCGCTCCGGGGCAGAGATGGTGCAGAAGCTGACCGGGGCGATGAATAACCGCCGGGAGAACATAACGTTCGTGTATGAAGGCAAGACCACCAATCTGAAGGCTCAGGTGCAGAAGGCGATCGACCAGGCGATGGGCAGCGATCCCTACCTGTATTATATTATCGACAGCTACGCCTTTTCTTACCGGGGAAGCAGCCGCTCAGCCAACGTTACGGTTCAGATGGAGTACCGGGAGACCTTGCAGCAGACGGCCCAGGTGAACAAGCAGGTGAAGACAATCCTGCAGCAGATCATTACTCCGGGAATGAACAATCACCAGAAGGTGAAGGTTATCCATGACTGGGTAGTGCTCCATTTGAAATATGATACCACGTACCGCAGATATACCGCTTATGAAGGGCTGCAGACCGGAAGCGCCGTGTGCCAAGGCTATACGCTGCTGACCTATAAATTGCTTCTGGGCGCAGGCATCCCGAACAAGATCGTTGAAGGGACCGCAAGAAGCGAAGGAGGGGTTACCCAGTCGCATGCCTGGAACCTGGTGCAGCTGGATGGACGCTGGTATCATCTGGACACTACGTGGGATGATCCCACGCCAAGTCCGGAGGGTGGCATCAGCACAGTCTACTACATGCGTACGGATGCCCAAATGCGCAAGGATCACAGATGGACCAAGTCGTATCCCGCAGCTTCAGTAGGTTATGCCCAGACGCTGTCCGAGCTGGTCAGCCGGGGAGGAAGCAGCGTGTCTGTCTACAAGGAGCTTCAGAAGCAGCTCGATTACCGGCTGTATGAAGAGGAGCAGGTGGTTACCTCCGCTGCTGAGCTGAGAGCGCTGGCGAAGCAGGCAATGGCCTCCGGCAAGAAGTCCTTGCTGTTCCGCTACCGGGGCAGCGAAAGGCTGCTGAGGGATGATCTGCAGGAGCTGTACAGCCTGGGGCTGGAGAAGCTGTCATACAACAGCTCATCTTTTGACAACACCGGGGATTTGAAGGTATATGTAACCTGGCAATAATGAGTTAGGGAGCGAGTCCGATAGTCTCTGAATAGACAAGGAAGGGATGCCCTGTTAGCCATTTGGCTGCAGGGCATCCCTATTTGCATTGGCTTGATGAGGATTTTACTCCGGGTGAGTGCTCAGATCGCATTTATCCAGCGGGACAATGCTGCTCTTGCGGAACCAGCCGTAGCCGATCCAGACCAGCAGGAACAGCGGCAGGCTGACATAGGAGACGAGGATGCCGTACCAGTCGATGCGTTCCCCCGTGAAGGCTCCCAGATTCTGCCCGAATACGGCAATGAGACATAAAACAAACGCGAACAGAGGTCCGAAGGGGAACCATTTGGCCCGGTAAGGCAGCTCCTCCAGCGAATGGCCCTGCTTCACAAAAGCGCGGCGGAAACGGTAATGGCAGACAGCGATGCCCAGCCAGTTGATGAAGCCGCACATCCCCGAGGCGTTGAGCAGCCAATTGTAGACGGCGCCGTCGCCGAAAAAGGAGGCGAGAAATGCCAGCATGCCAACTGCAGTAGTGACGAGAAGCGCGCCTACTGGCACGCCGCGGCGGTTCAGCTTGCCGAGTGCGCGCGGAGCCATGCCGTCCTTGGCCATTGCGTACAAGACGCGGGTCGAGGCGTACATCCCGGAGTTCCCGGCGGAGAGCACCGAGCTGAGGATGACGGCGTTCATGACGGATGCGGCAATCGCAAGTCCCGCTTTGTTGAAGACAATAGTGAACGGGCTGACGCCGATATCGTCAATGCCGCCGCGCAGCAGGTCGGGATTCGTGTAAGGAATCAGCAGCCCAATGACGAGAATGGCGAAGATATAGAAGATCAGGATGCGCCAGAATACCCGGCGGATGGCCAGCGGCACATTGCGGCGCGGGTTCTCGCTCTCGCCTGCTGCGACGCCGACAAGCTCAGTGCCCTGAAAGGAGAATCCGGCAGCCATAAAGACGCCAACGAAGGCAAAGAAGCCGCCGTGGAAGGAGCTGCCGCCAAGCTGGAAGTTGCTGAAGCCGACTGCTTTGCCGCCCATAATCCCAAAGATCATTAGTACGCCAACAGTCAGGAAGACGATAACGGTGATGATTTTGATAATCGCAAACCAGTATTCCGATTCACCGTATCCTCGTGCAGACAGGATGTTCAGCCCGAACATGAGCAGCAGGAACAGCAGGCTCCAGAGTATGGAGGGGCTGTCCGGGAACCAGTATTTGATAATCACGGTGGCGGCGGATAGCTCGGCGGCTATAGTGACAGCCCAGTTGTACCAGAAATTCCAGCCGATGGCGAAGCCAAAGGCAGGGCTGACGAACCGCGTGCCGTAGGTGCTGAAGGAGCCGGAGTCGGGCAGATAGGTTGCCAGCTCCCCAAGGCTGGTCATGAGAAAATAGACCATGATGCCAACCGCCGTATAGGCGAGCAGCGCGCCTCCCGGACCCGAAGAGGCAATTGCGCCGCCGCTGGCGAGGAACAGTCCGGTTCCGATAGATCCGCCAAGCGCTATCATGGTTAAGTGTCTGGCTTTGAATGATTTGCGAAGCGCTGGAGCGGCAGCAGTGCTGCTCTGCGTTGTTATACGCTGCTGATTGTCTTTCCTTCCTTGCATGAATAGGACACTCCTTCTGATTGTGATGTTGCTGTTCTTGAAGGGCTCTAGCCAAGAAGTGTATCCGCCTTGTAAGCGCAAAAAAACCGCAGACGGATTCTGCGGTTTCCTGTATTTACAGCTCCGCACCATACTCCCTGTTAGATAGCGCAACACAGTGCAGCGCCCCAGTCTCCTGGCGGGCGCTGTTCTGTGACAGTTCCGTGCCTTTCGGCGACGGCCCCAGCCTGCACTGCAAATAAGAGCAACAGTGCGGACTTCGGCGGATATACCTTTTCGCGGCGCTTCACTGACGGCTCTTAGGCGTCTCTGCGCACGTACTCTTTATATCCGCGACCTCTACCTCATCTTAGGTATGATGAGGCTATCTTATAACGATATGAACATTAGCAGGGATTAGTATAATGCAACTTGGCGGTCTAAGCAATGACAATTTACGGCAGATTGGCGTTAGCTTCTCCGGCGCTCGGACATTTGCTGCCAGACGGTTCCGGCAGCCTCTTCGCCGGATGCAATGCGCTCCAGCGCCATTTTGGCCTGCAGGCCGACCTCGAATTCCGGGTCGTCCGCCGCGATGCTGAGCGCATCCTGTGCTTCGGCCGTGCCGACCTCATAGAGAAAACGCGCCGCCCGCCAGCGGACCAGCTTGCTCTTGTCCGTCAGCGCCGCCGTCATCACCGGTGTCGCCGCCGGATCGCCGATGTCGGACAGCGTATCCCCCGCGGTGCGCCGCACCGCAGGGGCGCTGTCTGCCATCGCCTCATAGAGCAGCTCCATCGCCTCAGGCGTGCGGATGTCGCCCAGGTACACGACCGCAAGCCTGCGGATATGCAGCTTGGGGTCGTGCAGCGCCTCGCGCAGCTCCGGCAGGAGCTCTGCCGTCGGCGCGAGATCCTCCAGCGCGGCGTAGCGCACGCGCCAGTCCCCGTCCTTCAGGTCTCGCAGCAGCTCGTCCTGATTTTTCTTCTGCCGCTGCTCGACGAACTCGCCGCCGGTTCCGTGCGCGATGGCCTGCTGCACGAGGGAGTCGAGGCGTTCCTGCGGATACGCCGCTTCAAGCTCCTGCTCGACCTCCCGCGCGATCTCGGGAGGCTCGCCGTAGCGCACGCCGTAATCGGTGAGCTTGCGCTCTTTGATCAGTACGGCGCTGGCCACATCCGTCACCGCCTGCGCGAAGCGGGCGGAAAGGGCGATGCGCTCCTCACTCGCGCCGGTTTTGACGCGGATCTGAATCGGGATGCCGCGGAACATCTGCACGAATACCTGGGATTCCCCGAAGTGGGCCCCGGTATTCTCGTCACCAAGACTGAAGTCCGTGCTCAGGCCTTCTGCACCGAAGCGGGCCTGGACCTCGCGGAGAATCGCGGCCCAGTCGGCGCTGCCTCTGCGCTCCAGCGCGGCAAAATCGGCAGCATGATAGATGCTGGTCACACCCGGTATCGTCAGCATCTCCCGCGCCCAGGCAGGAGCGGACCGCTGGCTCTCCGGCGTATAGGTTCGGCGTACTCCAGGCTCCAGACTTTCATTCAGATGAAGCTTCATCGTATTGGGACTTGGAGTCGGTTCAATAAAAGTGATCTTCATACGCTTAGCTCCCCTTTGAACGGTATTGTCACCGTAAGTACTTTACCCGCATTTTACCGCATTTCCGGCATTGAAACAAAAGAGCGGCTCTCCCTGTAGGGTGGCCTGACGCCATATACGTACAATTTGTATGCATTACTATATTTTGTGGGCGATCTGCGGGGTTTTTCCCTTGATTTTATGCTATAATGAGCCGGAAACCTAAGTGAAAAGGATGGTAATGCTTAATGATCAGTACAAGCGGCGTAACACTCCGCTACGGAAAACGCGCACTATTTGAAGATGTAAACATAAAATTCACACCCGGCAACTGCTACGGCCTCATCGGGGCTAACGGCGCCGGTAAATCGACCTTCCTGAAAATCCTGTCCGGCGAGATTGAAGCCAACACCGGTGAAGTCCACATGACCCCGGGAGAACGGCTGGCAGTGCTGAAGCAGAACCATTTCGAGTACGATGAATATCCGGTGCTGGAAACGGTAATCATGGGGCATACCCGCCTGTATGACATCATGAAGGAGAAGGATGCGCTCTACGCCAAAAGCGATTTCTCCGAAGCCGACGGCCTGCGCGCCGGTGAGCTTGAAGGTGAATTCGCCGAGCTGAACGGCTGGGATGCCGAGCCTGACGCGGCAGCGATGCTGATTGGTCTGGGTATTATGCGTGAGCTGCATGACAAAAAAATGGCCGAACTCAGCGGCAACGAGAAGGTCCGCGTTCTGCTCGCACAGGCCCTGTTCGGACGTCCGAACAACCTGCTGCTCGATGAGCCTACCAACCACTTGGATCTGGAATCCATCGGCTGGCTGGAGAACTTCCTCATGGATTACGAAGGTACTGTTATCGTCGTATCCCATGACCGTCACTTTTTGAACAAAGTATGTACGCATATTGCGGACATTGATTTCGGCAAAATCCAGATGTATGTCGGTAACTACGACTTCTGGTATGAGTCCAGCCAGCTGGCTCAAGCGCTGCAGCGTGACGCGAACAAGAAGAAGGAAGACAAGATCAAGGAGCTGCAGGCCTTTATCCAGCGTTTCTCGGCCAATGCCTCCAAGTCGAAGCAGGCGACCTCCCGTAAGAAGCAGCTGGAGAAGATTACACTGGACGATATCCGCCCGTCGAACCGCAAATATCCGTTCCTCAACTTCAAGCCTGAGCGTGAAGCGGGCAAGCAGCTGCTTACGATCACCGGCCTGACCACTACGGTTGAAGGCGAGAAGGTGCTGGATGAATTCAGCATTGTGGTTAACAAAGGCGACAAAATCGCTTTTGTTGGTCCAAATTCACATCCGAAATCGCTGCTGTTCGATGTGATCATGGGCGAGAAGGAAGCCGACGCCGGTGAATATTCCTGGGGTGTAACTACAACCCAAGCTTATTTTCCAAAAGACAACTCTGAATACTTCGACGGTGTTGACTTGAACCTTGTGGAATGGCTGCGCCAGTACTCCAAGGATCAGGATGAAACCTTCCTGCGCGGATTCCTGGGCCGGATGCTTTTTGCCGGAGAAGAGGCGCTGAAGAAGGCGAGCGTGCTTTCCGGGGGAGAGAAGGTTCGCTGTATGCTGGCAAAGATGATGCTGAACGGGGCTAACGTGCTTGTGTTCGATGAACCGACCAACCACTTGGATCTGGAATCCATCACGGCGCTGAACAATGGGCTGATTGATTTCGACGGCACCATCCTGTTCACCTCCCATGACCATCAGTTCATCCAGACGATTGCGAACCGCATCATCGAAATCACTCCGGCTGGGGTTATCGACCGTACCATGACTTACGATGAGTATCTGGAGAATCCGGAGATTAAGGAAATGCGTGCGCGTATGTATCCCGTAGAAGTATAAGAACCATATATAAGAGCATTGAACGGACATGAGTTCATATGGAAACGGCTGCGTCGTCCCGAAAGGGATAACGCAGCCGTTTATGTTCAAGTTCATTCTATGATCCGCCGGTACGACGGCGCTGGTTGTTGGGCTTTTTGTTGTTTTGACTTTTCAGCGGTTTTGCAGAACCGGCCTGAAATGAAGACCCGGGCCTCAAGGAAGTTTGCTGCTTCTTCTGTTCCAGCTTTTGACGGATGGCATCCGCTAGGTTGATTTTGCCCTTTTCAGTGTTTTCGCTCATATTGTTAACCCCCTTAGGTAGCAAGTCCTTCCTACATTCTAATGGTTTTTAAATGCTGCCACAAGGGCAAGAATAATTCAAAGAATGATTTGCCGGAGCTCGGGAACAGTATGAAAATCAACATGGGGGTGTAGGCATTGGCTGATATCTATGAGGATATACGCAAAGGCGAACGTGGGGCTCTGATCAGTATCATTGCCTATCTTATTCTGTCTGCATTCAAGCTTATCTGCGGCTATGTATTTGCATCCAGCGCGCTGCTTGCAGACGGCTTCAACAACCTGACGGACATTGTCGCTTCGCTTGCGGTGCTGATCGGTCTGCGGATCTCGCGCAAGCCGCCGGATTCCGATCATCCCTACGGGCATTTCCGCGCCGAGACGGTAGCTGCGCTGCTCGCTTCTTTTATTATGGCGATGGTAGGAATTCAAGTGGTTGTTGAAGCGGTACGCTCTCTGTTCGAAGGCGCCAAGGCAGTGCCCCAGCTATGGTCAGCCGGAGTCGCGCTTGTGTGTGCCGTAGCCATGATGGGTGTATATATATACAATAAGCGGCTCGCCAGACAGATTAACAACGGTGCGCTGATGGCTGCAGCGAAGGATAATTTTTCGGATGCGATGGTCAGTATAGGAGCGGCGGTCGGCATCGCCGGTGCGCAGTTCGGGCTGCCCTGGATTGATTCGGCCGCCGCCGTGGCTGTCGGGCTGCTGATTCTGAAGACGGCATGGGATATATTCCGCGATGCGACATACCGGCTGACTGATGGTTTTGACGAGGATAAGCTTCTGGATCTGCGCAGCACGATTGCCCGGACCCCAGGTGTGGAAGGCATCAAGGATGTAAAAGCCCGCGTACACGGAAATCATGTGCTGGTCGATGTGGTTGTGGAGGTAGATGCCAATATTACAGTCATGCAAGGCCATGCAATCAGCGATTCCATTGAAGACCGGATGAGCAAGCTGCATAACACTATGAATGTGCAGGTCCATATTGAGCCAAAGCCGTAGGTTAACCTTAGTTTTTTCCTAGTTCGCTGTAATTTCAACCAAATATAAGGAGGAATCGAGACTATAGACCTGTATGCTACCATAAAGTGGCAAGCTTATTTGTGAAATTTGGGGCATGTTCCAATTCCCGGGTAAGCCTATAATGAGGGCAGAAAACAACTAACGAAAGCGCGCATCGTTGTTGAATTTCTCATTATGCTAAGCGGGGGAACGCTATGATCATATCACATAGGCGGTTTGCAGCATCGTTACTGGTCTCGGCATCGCTTGCAGTATCTCTGGGAGTATCCAATCCACAGCAGGTTTTTGCTGCTTCTGTGCCTTCCAGTTCGGCTGTTACAGCATCCGCAGTGCAGACAGGTGTGATTGTCTCAACAGTCCGCCTGCGCAATACTCCATCCACCAGCGGCCAAATTCTGAAATATCTGAATACAGGCGACCAGGTGGCGATTTTGGAAGCAACGAACAGCTATTGGTACAAAGTAAGAACAGCAGACGGCACTGTTGGATACACAAGCAGCGGAGAGCAGTATATCAACGTGGCCAATGCTTCAGCAGCACAAACTGCCGTTATTCAGGCAAACGTCCGTCTCCGCGATCTGCCTTCTACCAGCGGGCAGGTGCTGGGCTATATGAACAAAGGTGATCAAGTAACAATCCTGGAAACAACGAACAGCTATTGGTACAAGGTAAGAACTGCGAATGGCAATGTCGGCTATACCAGTTCCGCGGAGCAGTACATTTCAGTGAACGGGGCAGCGCCTTCTCCGGCTCCGGCTCCAACACCAACTCCAACTCCAACTCCAATACCAACTCCAATACCAACGCCTTCACCGGCGCCGGTACCTGTGCCTCCATCACAGGCCGCTGTAATTGAAAGTGTAATTGCTGCAGGCATGGGCTATCTTGGAACTCCTTATGAGTTCGGTTCCAGCCGCAACGATACGAGCACTTTCGACTGTTCGGATTTCATCCGGCAGATTTTCATGGATGCAGCCAATTTGAGACTGCCTGCCGATTCGCGGCAGCAGGGGGATTGGATTAAGATGAACAGCACGGTGGTGACCGACATTTCCGGTCTGAAACGCGGGGATCTGATGTTCTTTATGGATTATAAAGGAACCTCGACGGCCGCTTATGCCGGGATCGACAAATCAACGGCAAGAATTACGCATGTAGCCATGTATTTGGGGGACGGGCAGTTGTTGCATACCTATTCCGTAGCCTCCGGCGGTGTGAAAGTAGACAAATTAAGCGCTTCTTGGATGAATCGTTTCCTTTACGGGGGCTCGGTTATCCGCTAATATAAAGATTGTAGAGACAGGAAGCGACAGCAGTACATGTTTGTGACGGGTGAACTAGGGCGGGTGTTATGTGAGGCTACCGTTTCAGTGGAAGGATTCTGCTGAAGCGATAGCCTCTATTTCTGTTTTCTCTGATAATCTTACAGATTAGTCTTATAGAGTAATGACATGGGAGGATGCAGCGATCTTGATCCATGCTGTACCCAGCCAAGTGTACACTTCTCTCCATTCATTGCCCGCACTGTCGGTCATAACAACCCCTGTGGTATCCACAGTTTGTACTCCGAGCCAGCCGGCAGGAGCTGCGCTGCCCATGGCGAAGTAGAAGGGGGTTGCTGTGGTCAGGATAATTACCGGCGTTGCCGGTTTGATATCTGCCTGGGTGATTATAGTATCGAATGTGCTGCTATAAGTGCTGCTTGTTACCGTTGACGTGCCTGTGACTGTACCGGTTACTTCGTCGGCCAGAGCCGTTGCGGAAAAAGAAGCCGCAATACTCATTGCTGCTGCGAAACTGATTAGCTTTTTCATCTGATATTCCTCCAAGTCCTGGATTTTGTGGAATGTTTCTCTATGTTCCTGCTGTGTTATTAAGCATGTAAACAAAATGGAACATGATGAACCAAACTCTCTTATTTTAGCGCACGACAAGGAAGAGAGGAAGGCCTATACTTTGTGCATGGCGAATAAGATATAGGGGGGCGGTTCTTTAGGCGGTTGACATATTGTTTCGGCATTTTGAGGTAAGGGTAACTATGCAGTAATACAGCAGCACAAGCGGACATTAGGATGTGGAAGGGGTTGTGGAAATGATCATTGAACTTAGCGTTGCACTCGTTGCTATCGCATTTGCCATACTTGTTTACTTTTTGATATCTACCTTGAAATCAGCGAAGGATTCTCTTGAGAAGGTCAGCCAGACTCTGGCGGAGGTTCAGAAAACGATTGATGAGCTTACGTATGAGGTGAAAACTACGGTCAGGCATGCCAATGATATTACCGCAGACGTTCAGGGCAAAATTCAAAAGATTGATCCCATCGTGGATTCCGTGAAAAACCTCGGTGATGTCATGAATGAATTGACGCTTACCGTCAAGCAGGTATCGGTCACGGTGATTGAGAAATACCGGAAATCGCGGGAGCAGAAGGAGAAGGGGAAAGCTGCTGTACCTGTGGCAAAAGCACCGCTGGCTCCACCCGAAGAACGCATTGACAGCTCTTCCGATACCGTATATGCCAAGAAATCCTCAGGAAGAATAGAAGTGGCGCTGAAAGGCGTAGACGCTGCGGCCGCTATTTGGCAGAAGTTCCGCAAGTAACCGGAGGGTAGAAGCAGAATATGAAAGGCGGGATGTAATGATGAATGTTATTCTTCTATTGCTGAGTCTCCTTTCTCCTTATTTATCTGCATCTCCGCAAAAGGAGGCGGCTCCTGCCGCTTTGTATGATTCATATCCGGCCGTCGTGCCGGCTTTTGAGCACAGTCAGAATGTCAGCCCCTACGTCAGCAGCTTTGATTCTCTTGCGGGTGTGTCGCTGTACATGCCCAAGGAAGAACTGCTCCAGGTCAAGGGTTCTCCGCTTACGATCACCCCTGATCCCTGGCAGGGCTGTCAGGAATACCATTATGCCGAGCTGTCGGCCGGAGTTTGTGAAGATGCCGTGCTCTATGTGCACGTGACCCCCGCCCAGGCCGGGCAATTCGGACTCCGGCTGAATGGGCAACGGATTGATCCGCTAAGGAACAATCTTTCTGAAATGCTGGGCACCCCTGATTTTGTTGCTGAAGACGGGGACGTATATATGAGAGGAAACGTTGCACTGAAGGTGTACCGCAATGCGCTGACCGGTGAATGGGACGGCATAGATTTGTTTGACGGGAATTCCTCATAAGGCGTTTCATGCTCTGCAAAACAGGTTAATGAAAGAACGTTCCGCTTTATGGTGTTGTGTGCATGGAGAGTCCATAGTCCAATAGCGTAACCTCCAGTCCCACTACCTGCAGTGGGGCTGGAGGTTACTTTGTTGAGTACGAAAGTAAGGACTTCATCCGGGGTATGCTGCTGCGTGGAAAGAGGTTGTTCAGATATCGTATGATAGAGCTATAGAAAGACTTGCGGGTTGTAAGATTAAGACTCAATTTGTGCGGGGTGAAAAGGTTTGAAAATTCTTATCGTAGACGACAATCCAACTAACGTCATCATTATCCGTGAAATTCTGAAAAAAGAAGGCTACCGGGATTTTGCAACTGCAGCCTCTGCCAAAGAAATGCTGAAGCTGCTTGGCATCGGTTCGGACAGCGAAGCCGCAGGCCAGCGGCCGCCTAATATTGATTTGATTCTGCTCGATATGATGATGCCGGAAATGGACGGTATTGAAGCATGCAGCGTTGTCCAGCAATATGAGCATCTAAGGGATATCCCGATTATTATGGTCACTGCCGTTGGAGATTCCAAAAAATTGGCGGAGGCGCTGGATGCCGGCGCAGGTGATTATGTGACCAAACCGATTAACAAGGTGGAGCTGATGGCCCGCATCCGCCTGGCGCTACGTTTGAAGCGGGAAAAGGATTGGCATAAGGAGCGGGATCAGCGGATACAGGATGAGCTGAAGCTGGCCGCTATGGTGCAGAATGCGGTGCTTAGCCAGCCGCTGAAGGAAGAGGCATTTGAAGTGCATGCCCTCTACCAGCCTTCGTTTGAACTGGCGGGCGACTTATATGCCTGGTATCCCCTTGGAGACGGACGGTATGCTGTCATTTTGCTGGATATGATGGGACACGGAATTTCCTCATCGCTGTTCTGCATGTTCCTGGCATCCGTGCTTAAGGATACAGTAACAACCTATGTGGAGCCTGAGAAGGTCATTCAGGAGCTGAACAGGCGGTTCAACCAGCTCTACATTGAGAAGCAATTGGTCCAATACTACTTCACGGCGATTTATCTCGTCATTGATACCCGGCTCAAGCGGATTGATTATGTAAATGCCGGTCATCCGCCAGGGCTCTTGTTCGAGGGTAATGCTGCAGAGCCGATATTGCTGGAGAGCAACGGCCATCCGGTCGGTTTATTTGACACTATTGATATCCAGACGCAGAGTCTGACCTTCAAGGATGAGGGGCATTTGGTGCTGTACACGGACGGTCTGCTGGAAATGACGGAAGGCGGGCAGGAAGAGCAGCTTGAATTTATGGTCGGACATTTGAATAAAGGACATGAATGGCAGGAAGAGGCCATGCGTGCGGCTTTCTTAAAGGATGTTCCTAATCTGGAGCGGGATGACGACAAATGCCTGGTATGGATTTCATTGAAGGAGTAGTATTCGTAAGCATAGTTTTTGGGTAATAGTCTTACAGTACTAATAACAACCGGTCCGGAAATACGGCAGTGCCAGGGAGTCTTGATAACATGACAGCTATGGAGCGTAGGTACGCAGAGCCATCCGCCCAAGCCGGAAGGGTTCAGGAGCTTGAGCAGATTGAAATTGAATTGCTTTTGAGCGGAGTGCATCGCCTGTATGGATATGATTTCAGGAATTATGCGCTGCCTTCACTCAAGCGGCGGATCTGGCATCATGTGCATGCCGAGAATGTGCGAAGCATATCCGCGCTGCAGGAGAAGGTGCTGCATGACCGCGGCTGCTTTGAGCGGTTCGTGTACAGCCTTTCCATCCCTGTGACGGAGATGTTTCGGGACCCCGGGATGTTCTCCACCTTCCGTGAGAGAGTGATCCCGCTGCTTCGAGCCTGTCCCCACATTCGGATCTGGCATGCCGGGTGCTCCACCGGGGAAGAAGTATATTCCATGGCCATCCTGCTGCATGAGGAAGGGCTGTACGACAAGGCGCAGCTTTATGCCACAGACATGAACGCCCGCTCGCTTCAGCAGGCTAAGGAAGGCGTATACGAGATCGGCAAGATGAGGCAATACACCAGGAATTACATGGAGGCGGGCGGTACCCGCGTGTTCTCCGAATACTATACAGCGAAATACAATTCGGTGGTTCTGCAGCCTTACTTGCGCAAAAACATTATTTTCGCAGAGCATAACCTGGCGACAGACACCTCGTTTAATGAATTCAATGTAATCTTTTGCCGCAACGTGATGATTTACTTCAACGAAGAACTCAGGGATCATGTTCACGGCTTGTTCTATGAGAGTCTCAGCCAGTCAGGAGTTCTGGTGCTTGGTTCCAAGGAATCCATTCATTTCACCAGACACAGTGACAGCTATGAGCCTATGGACACAGTGGAAAAAATATACCGTAAGATGCATATAAGCTGAACTTGAAAAAATTATAAAAAAGGTAGGAGTGCGGAGGGGAAGTTTGGATACTTACGGAGCGAAGCGTCCGCCTTTGTCTGCGGATTTCAACCGCGAACAGCGGTACAATTGAAGAAATCTGCAGGCGGGCAGCGGCCGGAAGTCCAAACATTCCCCGGAGTAACGACCAGATCCTTATATAAAAATCTAAAGTTCAACTTATACAATAACGGGTTAGGGGGGGCCAAATGGGGTTTCAAGAACCGATTCATATACTGCTTGTCGATGATCGTCCTGAGAATCTGCTGGCGCTGGAGGCAGTGCTTGAGAGCCAGCATTATAAGCTTGTCACAGCGGGTTCCGGCGAAGAAGCGCTGCGGTGTCTGTTAAGATATGAATTCGCAGTGATTGTGTTGGATGTGCAGATGCCGGGTATGGATGGCATTGAAACCGCCAAATTGATCAAAGCCAGAGAGAAAACAAAGGATATCCCGATTATTTTCATCTCCGCAAACAGCAAGGATGCAGAGCATTTATTTGCGGGATATTCTGCTGGTGCGATTGATTATATGGTCAAGCCCTTTATTCCGCAGATTCTAAAGTCCAAAATTAAAGGCTTTGTAGATATGTACCTGACTGCCAAGAAACATCAGATGCAATCCATGCTGCTGCAGCAAAAAACGCAGGAGCTGGAGAGAATTAACGCTGAGCTGATCAAAGCCAAGGAAGAAACGGAGCTCGCCGCCAAAGCCAAAACGGAGTTCCTGGCGATGATGAGCCATGAAATTCGTACGCCGATGAACGGTGTAGTGGGCATGATTGACCTGCTGATGGAGACAGAGCTTGCTCCCGAGCAGAAGGAATATACGGAAATTATCCGTAAAAGTGCCGATACACTAATTACCGTTTTTAACGATATTTTTGATTTCACCAAGATGAAGTCCGGCAAAATAGAAATGGAAGAGCAGCCCTTCGAGTTGCAGAACACGATTGAAGAGGTGCTCAGCTTGTTTTCTGCCGAAGCAGGCAAAAAGAATCTGGAGCTGTCTTATTATATTGATCATAAGCTGCCTAGGCTTATTAATGGAGACATGGTCCGTTTGCGTCAGGTTTTGATCAATCTGATGGCGAATGCTGTGAAATTCACCCACCAAGGCGGTGTTTACCTGGTTGCTTCTAGTGTCCCGGCAGTTGATAATAGGCTTACGGTCGAATTTACCGTCAAGGATACAGGCATCGGAATTTCCCCGGAGAAATGCGACCGTTTGTTTCAGCCGTTCTCCCAGCTAGACTCTTCTATGTCCCGCAAATATGGCGGAAAGGGTCTGGGGCTGGCCATCTGCAAATCCCTTGTCGGGATGATGGGCGGCGATATCTGGGTAGAATCTACTGAGGAAAAGGGTGCGGCTTTCGTATTTACGATTCAGGCAATGATTCCGGAGGAGGAAACGGCAAGAGGAAATGCATGATCCACTAAGCACAATGTCGTAGTTTTTGTTTCAATAATGCGCCTTTAGGGTTATTGGTAAAGAAAACATTTATCAGGAGAGATTGTCTATGAATGCAAATAAAAGCGAAAAGTTCCATGCAAAAACCGAAACTGAAGGCAGTGTATGTACGGTTTACCTAGTGGGAGAGCTTGATTTGTCGGTAGCTCCCGATTTTCGTCTGGTTATGGAGCCGCTCGTAGGAGATACAGGGCTTGATCTTGTCATGAATCTGAAGGATCTGAGATATATCGACAGCACCGGTATCGGCATTCTGCTCTCGATTCTCAAAGCAAGACATGGAATGGATGTTAAGTTTACAGTTGCGGAGGTTCCGCCGCAAATCCAGAAGCTATTTGATATGACCGGAATTTCCAAGTTTTTTGCCCCCCAAGAGAATTCCCACTAGGAAAGGATCGAAATAAGGATGAGTGATGACGTGCAAAAAGTAGTTCTTCAGTTACCTGCGAGTGCAGATTATGTCGATATCGTCAGACTGAATTTATATGGAATTGCCTCGAAGATGGGGTTCACGTACGAGGATATTGAGGATATGAAGGTTGCTGTGTCTGAAGCCTGTAACAACTCCGTCCTGTATGCTTACGGCCAGGAAGACGGCTTGGTTGATGTAATCTTTGAAGTAGGAACAAGTGCCTTGTCCATTACAGTCAAAGATGAAGGGGAGAGCTTTGACGGTTTGGATACATCCGAAGAACGCATGACGCTGCATGATAAAGAGCTGAGTGACGTTCAAGTAGGCGGGCTTGGATTTTACTTAATGCAGGCGCTCATGGATGATGTTAACGTTGTGAGCGAAGCAGGCAGAGGGACGGCCGTTACCCTGACTAAGCGGCTTAATTTCAGCGAGGAGAAAGTATGAACGAAAAAGTGACTCCCCCCGAGTCCACGAACGAGGCGGTAAGCCTGATCCGCGAATACCAGCAGACCAAAGACAATGAAATTGCAACGGTGCTGCTTCGCAAATATGAGCCGATGGTGAAGATGGCTGCAGGCAAAATCGCCCGCAATCGTCCTGATTTGTATGAGGATTTGTACCAGGTAGGACAGATGGCGTTAATCAGACTGCTCCAGCAATACGACATCAGTCTGGGAATACCCTTCGAGCCCTACGCTATGAAAAGCATGATCGGACATATGAAAAATTTCCTGCGGGATAAATCCTGGTACATACAGGTTCCTAGAAGGATTAAAGAGAAGGGCGCCCTTGTGCAGCAGGCTATTGATGAACTGATCATCAGACTCGAACGCTCGCCTGCGATAGAGGAAATTGCCCAGTATCTTGATCTTACGGTGGAAGAGACAGTGGAGGTGCTGGCGGGAAGAGAATGCTATCATTATGTATCTCTCGATTCTCCGCTCTCGCAAGAGGAGACAGGTGCCACGCTTGGTGAACTGATCAGTTCTGAAGCAAATGACTATGAGACAGTGGAGAAACGCATGGATCTGCAGCAGGCGCTGGGGCAGCTTAAAGAGCAGGAGCAGCAGGTGCTGCTGCTGGCCTTTCAGGATGGAGAGTCGCAGCGGGCGATTGCCCAGAAGCTTGGGGTATCGCAAATGAGCGTCTCCCGGATTCAGAAGCGCGCTACAGAAAAGCTGAAGCAGATTATGGCTAATTCCTCCTACTGATGAAACTAATAGATGAACATACAAACAGGACATGCCTTATTCCCCGGTCAGGGTCAGGCATGTCCTTTATGGGTTGTACCTGAGAATTATGCTCGATCGGCTGCTTCTTTGGATGCATTCTGTACGATAGACACGACATCATCCGCTGCATCGCTGACGGTATCAGCAATTGCTGTGCCCGAGTCCGACAGAGTTGCGGCAATCTGCTGCTTGCTGTCGCTGACGGCAGTGAAGATGTCGGAGGCTTTGGCGGATACACTGCTGGCTAAATCCGCAGCCTTTTCTTGAGCGGCAATGGCGATGCTTTTGGTTTTATCAGTTACGACACCGGCGACTTCTTTCGTTTTGTCCGTAGCTGCCGAGAATTTATCCGACAACTCACCCCGTACTTCACGGCCTGGCTTTGGTGCGAACAACAGCGCTGCGGCAGCGCCCAGCAAGCTTCCGATAACAATCCCTTTCAAGAATGGGCTTCCGCTCTCTACCGGAATTTCCGGTTCTGCCTTATTCATCGCGGATCACTCCTTATAAGATTATTGTATTTCAGAATGGCTTAAAGTTCTTACTTGGTATATAAACGTCGGTGCAAAAGCTGAAACATCAAGGCGCTCTTGCTCAGGGCAGCAATTATTTCTGGCGCAGGCGGCCAAGCTCAGAGACCAGTGCCTCAACCTGTGCGATGCTCAGTCTGTCACTGCCCATAGCCACCTCATAAATATCGCGTATATCCTCGTAGTTGCTTACCGGGAAGGCAGAGGCTTGCATGGCTGCCGCACTTGCCATCTTCAGCTTGCTTTTGATGCCCTCGATCATGTATTCAACATTTTCCTGTGTAGGCTGGGATAGATCCATTAGGTGTAACAGTCCTCTCTGTATATTAGTTCAAATATTCTATCATGTTTATGAAGGCAAACACCATTTTTTTGTCTGCTCCGCTGGAATCATGTTAAATTAGAGAAAATATTCATTAGGTTTCACTAGCTGAAGGGAGAGAGGGCATTGGCAATCAGGGAGCAGGAGAGCAGAAAACGCAGTAAAATGGATGCTTCCGGGCTGGTCTCCTTCTTCCGGGAGATCGCTGCCAGGCATCCGCTGGAGCAAATTACGTTTCTCTGCATCGGAACAGACCGGTCCACCGGCGATGCGCTTGGACCACTGACCGGCAGCCGGCTGGTGGAGCACGGCTTTCCGCATGTGAGCGGTACGCTGCCGTCCCCTTGTGACGCGGATAATCTGGCTCTGCGGATAGCGGAGATTCCCGAAGGGCAGTTTATTATTGCTGTTGATGCTTGCCTGGGGCCACCGGCTGCACTCGGAGCTTTTTTGGCGGCTGAAGGTCCGCTCCGGCCGGCGCAGTCGGTCGGCTTGTCCTTGCCGGCAGTGGGGAATTACAGTATTGCGGCGATCGTCGATCTGAACGGTCCGCGGCCTTACCGGACTTTGCAGACCACTCCGCTGCACAGAGTGATGGTCATGGCCGGGCAAATTGCCGCAGCGGCGGCAGCCGGGTTCGGGTTGAATTCTTGAGAGCGTTTCAAAAGAGACAATTCTGCTTAAATAATGTAGACAAGCAAACCGTCTCAAACCACGGATCATCCTGGTTGCTCGAGTGCAGTTAGCTACTCTATAGAAGGAGGGAAGCCGTCATGGAAAATGTTCGTTATGAGGGATACAATATTAGTTACAGTGATCAGGGCGCAGGTGAGGTAATTGTATTGCTGCACGGCTTCTGTGGAAGCTCTGGCTATTGGGAGCAGGTTATTCCGCTCCTTAGCGGCGATTATCGGGTGATTGCTCTGGATTTGCGCGGCCACGGAGGCTCGGATGCTCCGCTTGGGGCTTACAGTGTGGAGCAGATGGCCGATGATGTGCTGGCTCTGCTGAACGCGCTGGAGATTTCCGGGTGCTACCTGCTTGGACACTCCCTTGGCGGATATGTCACTCTTTCCTTTGCCCAGCGTTATGCATCCCGTCTGAAGGGATTCGGGCTGGTTCATTCTACCGGCTACCCGGATAGTGAGGAGGCTAAGGAGAACCGGCTGAAGAGTGTGAGCACAATTCAGAATGAAGGGATTTTCGCGTTCGTGGATGGGCTGATTCCCGGGCTTTTTGCGGCAGGCGCTGCTCCGCAGCTGCTGGAGCGTGCGAAGGAGATCGGCTATAGAACACCTCCCCAAGGGGCGGTAGGCGCCGCGATGGCGATGCGTGAGCGTCCCGACCGCCGTGACGTCATCTCAGCCACCGTACTGCCGGTGCTGCTTGTTGCCGGTGCAGAGGACAGCAAGGTATCCCCCGAACGGATCTTCACCTCGAATCATCCGAATGTGAGCCAGGTGACTATTCCCGGAGTAGGTCATATGAGTATGTACGAAGCGCCGGAACGCCTGGCTGAAATCATCAAGGATTTCGTACATGCAGCGGTTAGGAAATAATCAGATGAGATAGGCGGAGCTGTTATAAGCCCGTGATAATAATGCAAAAGAGGCAGCTTCCGCCGAATCCGGCGAGGCTGCTTCTTTTTTGCTCACTGAAACTTGCGGATAGCCGGAATGCAGAGCACAAGAGCAACACAGGCCATACACAGTCCCGAAAAAATATAGATGGTTGCTACGCCCCCTATAAGATCGGCCAGCCAGCCTACCAGAATGTAGCCTACCGGCAGGAGTGCGAATGAGCCAAGCAAGTCCAGGCTGGCTACGCGTCCAAAGGCTTCCTGCGGAACGAGCTCCTGCAGGCTGATCTCCCAAATCAAGCCGAAGATCATCAGACCGAACCCCTCAAGGGCGAACAAGGCGACCGCACCTGCAGCAGAGGGGGCAAAGGGCAGCAGGAACATAGCCAGCCCGCTTACAAAGACCCCGCCGTAAGCCATTTTTCCGCGGTGACTCCACTTGTTCTTCATGCCGAACAGCAGCCCTGCCGCAATAGCACCGACACCGGAGAAGGTGACGGCAAGCCCGTATACGTAAGGTTCCCAGCCATGATGAACCTTAAAGAGCCAAGGCACAAGAATACTGCTTATGCCGGCATAGCAAATGTTAATGAAAGAAAAGGCCAGAATCGTAATCCAGAGCCAGGGATGGCTGCGCAACACGGCAATCCCTTCCTTGAAGTCCTCCTTCCAGTGAGGGGTGGAGGAGGCTTCAGCAGCTGCGTGGGAGTGCACTGGCTGCTGTAATCGGGAGACGAGAACTTTGCGAAGCTGGATCAGGCAGACCAGCGAGAACAAGTAGGTAAACGCATCCAGCCCAAAGCCGACGCCTGCCGACAGATGGGTAATGAGCAGCCCGCCGAGTACGGGGCCGATCAGACGGATGGTCTGTGTAGTCATTTGCGTCAGGGAATTGGCGGCAATGCGGATATCCGGGGTAAATACGGTGGCCCGGACTGCGGAGTAAGCAGGCTGGAATAGGCCGTCAAGTAAACCGTAGCAGCCGACCAATACCAGCAGCAGCGGGATGGTGAGCAGTCCGGACAGTGAGAGCACAGCCGTCAGGAGCATGATGAAGGCACGGAAAATGTCCGCCAGCATCATAATTTTCACCCGGTCGTAGCGGTCTACAATATGCCCGGAAATCGGCAGCATGATTACATTAGGCAGCATGTATACCGCCATTACGAAGCCCATTGTTGTAGTAGAGCCAGTCAGGGAATACACCAGAACGGGCAGAATCACCATCGTTACCGAGCTTCCCAGGAAGGAAATCAGATGTCCGAGCCATAGTAAAGGAAAGGCCCGTGATTTGGCAAAAGGTGCGGCATAGCTGCGCAGCGGGTTGCCTTTAGCTTGTTCAGAGGTGCTCTCCGGGATCATCCTGGGACCTCACCTCCGAATACAGATTGAAGTGTGTTCAGTATATTTTACCCTGTATTTTTTTGTCAATGAACATTTGGATTAACCCCTGGATTTCCTGCTTCAGAAGATGCGGCAAGTGGCGCAGAGCCAAGGAATGGTTTAAGCGGCCAGGTGAAGCCTGGAAGCTCTGATTGCTCTGGTTTATGGTAATTTGATATAATCAGTCTTAGTTAGATATAAGGTTGGTGTATTGATGAAGTTAGACTCAAATAATCATTCAGTGTTCTCCTTAAACTACCATCTCATACTTTGTATCAAATATCGCAGAAAGGTGCTGACGGATGAGATTTCCCAGTATGCAAAAAGCGTTTTTGAACGGATAGGAGCAAACTATCGTATTACGATAAGTGAATGGAATCACGACCACGATCATATTCATGTGCTTTTCAAGGCGCATCCAAACACGGAACTATCCAAATTTATCAACGCCTATAAAAGTGCCAGTTCTCGTCTGATTAAGAAAGATTTCCCCGTTGTAAAAAAGAAATTGTGGAAAGAATATTTCTGGTCGCAAAGCTACTGTCTGATTACCGTAGGCGGTGCACCTCTGGAAGTATTGAAAACCTATATTGAGAATCAAGGGAAGGAGGGGAAAGCGGAGTGATCCGATGTGTCAAAACAGCGTTTCAAACGTCCAAAACTGACCTGGACAGATTGTTTGCGTGTAACCGGATCTCAGCCGAAATCTGGAACCAGTGTCTGTCTATCGCAAAGAACTATTCCCTGCAGCATGATGGAAAATGGATTGGAAAAACAGAACTTCAAGCCGCCTTAAAAAATCAGTTCTCCCTGCATTCACAGTCTGTACAGGCGGTTTGTCATAAATATCTATTTGCCAGAGATAGCGCAAAGCAAGCTAACCGCCAGGGCCTGAATACCAAATACCCCTACAAAAACAAGACGAATTTCAACACAAAATGGGTAGGCAAATCGTTCAAAATAGAGGGCAACACGATACAATTAAGTCTGGGTATCCAAAACGGCAAGCGCCAGCGACCGATTCAGATCATCGTTGCCAAGTTGCCGGGTGCCGACGAGATCAAAGAAATCGAACTGGTGTATGACCGAAAACTCATGGTTTCGATTTGCTATGAGGATGGGAAAGTGGCAAAGGTAAACGAGAGCAGCGAGGTTGCAGGAGTGGATCTGGGCGAAATCCACTCGATCGCGGCAACGACCACCGCAAACAAGTCGATCATTATCACGGGAAGAAAAGCAAGAAGCATTCATCGGTTTCGAAACAAGAAGCTGGGAGAGATCCAGAAGCTTATGAGCAAATGCCAAAAAGGCAGTCGGCAATGGAAAAAGTACAAGAGAGCCAAAACCTACATACTCAGCAAAAGCGAACGCCAACTCCATGATGTCATTCATAAAACAACCAAACAATTTGTGCAGTGGTGCGCGGAAAATGAGGTCAGAGAAGTGGTGATTGGCCAAGTGGAAGGCGTAGAGCGTCATACGAAAAAGAAGAAAAGGAAAATCGTTTCGCAAAAGTTATCCAATTGGAGCTTCGGCAAGATTCGGAAACAACTCAAATACAAATTAGAAGAACATGGAACAAGCGTGAAGTCGGTGGATGAAAGCTACACGAGTCAACAATGTCCTTGTTGCGGTAGAAGAAAAAAGACTTCTACAAGAAAGTATACCTGTTCCTGCGGCTATAAAGAACATCGGGATGTTCATGGAAGCAAAGGAATATTGTCCAAGTATCTGTATGGAGAAATCCGATATTTGGGCGAAACGAAATCGATCAAGTATCTACGGATCGCTTAGTTTAGCGAAAAGTAGTAGATGGTGAGTTCCCCACCCACTTGCAAAAGTGTTGCTTACTGAACCATACCGTTAGATTTCCGCTTCTGGCAGCGAAAGCAAGTAGCCAACCTATTTGTTTGCAGAAAGTAACGGTATGCCTGGTAAGAAACCCCTACTTCTATGCGAAGCGTAAGCAGGGGAGGTTCATGATGAGTCCAAAGGGAAACGTTGTGGGTATTGAAAAGTTCGTTAGCCAAGGAGAGGGGAGAACAGGATGTTCAGAAGAGATTACATCGTACGGATGATTGAGGATATGACGGCGATGGTTGCCAAGGTGCTCACGCTTAAGCAGGAGAAAAAAACGACAGAAGCCTTATGGGAGGTTGATGAGCTGCTGAACCGGCATTTTCGCTTGAATTCCCGGCTTTTGAATTCACTCTCCGTGGAGGATATCATTGATATGTATGTTTTGGGAGGCGTGGTCGAATCCGACAGGCTTCAAGGCGTGGCGCGTCTGCTCAAGGAAGAAGGCTCCATTTACGCTGCGGCGGGGGATAAGGACGCGGCCTTGTTCAGAGCCATGCGGTCGCTGCATCTGTTTTTGTATGCCGATCTTCATGGTGCTGACCGCGAGCTGATGGAAATGACGAAGGAAATAGACGAGCTCCTGCAGGAGGCCCAGGAATATATGCTTCCGGCGAAGACGGAACGGCTGCTGCTGACCTATATGGAATCCTTGGGCCGTTATGCCAAGGCAGAGGACAGTCTGTACCGGCTGTGGGAACATGGAGAAGCTGTAGCTTCGGAAGGGAAAGAGCTGTATGAACGGCTGCTGCTGAAGCCAGCGGAGGATTTGGAACGCGGCGGTCTCCCTGCGGAAGAGGTCAGACAAGGCCTGGAAGAGTGGAGGAGGCTTACTTCTGAGCTAAGCAAGGAGGCGAAGACCCTTTGAGCACGCCAATATTTATCGTCGATGCTTTTACAGATCGCGCATTTGCCGGAAATCCCGCTGCTGTATGCCTGCTGGACGGACCTGTTCCTGAGGCCTTCATGGCCCAGACAGCGGCGGAGATGAATCTGTCTGAGACGGCCTTTCTCTGGCCGGAGCAGGACGGCTACCGGCTGCGCTGGTTCACGCCTGCCGTTGAAGTCAACCTGTGCGGCCATGCCACACTGGCCAGCGCGCATGTACTGTGGGAAACCGGACGGCTTGCTTCAGGCGAAGAGGCGAAATTCTACACCCGCAGCGGATTGCTGCGGGCGACACAATCCGATCAGTTGATTTCGCTTTATTTTCCGCCGTATGAGCTTGTACCCTCTGGCCCGATTGCCGGATTGGCGCAAGCGCTGGGCATTAACGAAGATGATGTGCTGGAAACCTTGGCTTATGCCGACAACGTGCTGGTACGGTTGAAGGATGATAGCCTTGTGCGGCGGCTGAGCCCGGATTTTGCGCTGCTCGGCAAGCTTCCGCCACGAGCGGTCGCCGTAACGGCGGAGAGTGAGCCCGAAGATGTCGATTTTGTATCGCGTTTTTTTGCACCAGGGGTTGGTGTGAATGAAGATCCCGTCACCGGGTCCGCGCATTCCGCGTTAGCACCCTATTGGTCTGCCAGACTGGGCCGCACGCACTTAACTGCGTATCAAGCCTCATCTCGTGGCGGCACGCTGCTGCTGGAAGTTACCCCGGAGCTGGTAACCTTGTCGGGCCGGGCTGTGACTGTCGTCAGCGGACAGTTTCATGTGAAATGACAATTCATTTTTATATGCGAAAGTGAGATGTACCCTGTGGAAGCTTTGAATACTCTGATTGAACAAGTCATCAATAGCCGCACTCTGATTACGGCAACTCTGAGCCAGCTGCGCAGCAAAGGCGAAGCCGCCTTCACCAAGGTTCAGGTAAAACCCGTAGAATTAAAGGGCAAGCTGCATTATCAGTTCGCCTATTATATCGGCCCTAAGGTCGAACACCGCAATATCCCGGCTGAGGCCGCGGCGGAAGAATTGATGTCACTGCTGAGAGAGACGTTCCGGCAAGGGCTGCTCTGTACCGTAGAGGCCGATTATCAAGTGCTGATCAGCAAAAAGTATAAGGTATCCATCCTGACCAAATCGCCGACCAAGCAGGAAGCGCCGAATCTGGCCCATAACCGCCGCAAGCAGTATGTGCTGGATGAAGGAGTGCCTGTGCCGTTTCTGGTAGAGCTGGGCATTATGAATAATGAAGGCAAGGTGCTGGCCAAAAAATACGACAAGTTCCGCCAGATCAACCGTTTTCTGGAGATGGTGGAGGATGTGCTTGCCGATCTGCCGGCCGGCCGTCCGCTGACCATTGTGGATTTTGGCTGCGGCAAGTCCTATCTAACCTTTGCGCTGTATCATTATTTGGCCGTCCGCGAGCAGCGGGAGCTGAATATTGTCGGACTTGATCTCAAAGCCGATGTCATCGAGCATTGCAGTGCGCTTGCGGCCAAGCTTGGCTACGATCAGCTGCGGTTCCTGGTCGGCGATATTGCCGATTACAACGAGCTGGATCAGGTCGATATGGTCGTAACGCTCCATGCCTGCGATACAGCAACTGATGCCGCACTGGAAAAAGCGGTCCGCTGGGGCGCATCGGTAATCCTGTCGGTCCCTTGCTGCCAGCATGAGCTGTTTGCCCAGATTGAGAGCGAGGTGCTGAATCCCCTTTTGTCGCATGGTATTCTGAAGGAACGTTTCTCCGCTCTGGCTACGGATGCCATCCGGGCCAAGCTGCTCGATCTAATGGGCTACCGCACACAACTGCTGGAGTTCATTGACCTGGAGCATACGCCGAAGAATATTCTAATCCGTGCTGTCAAAGGCCCAGCCGGAGACAACGCGGCCAAATGGCGCGAATACAGCGCATTCCGTGATTTTCTTGGTGCAAAGCCGTATCTCGAACGTGCCTGCACCGATCTTCTGCCAGCCGGCAAAGCTGTACAAATCTGATGTTGCAAACTTAATACGTTAACGTGATTGCAGGACGGCTGCTTCCCTGGCGGAGGCGGGCCGTCCTGTTTGCGTTCCCCTTCTGGTTCTGGTGAAATCTGGAGATACTATAGATAACTTGATTCGTATAGGGGTAATTCGGGTGGAGCTGGATAAACGGCAGAGGGGCTTGGAGCAGGCAACCATATTTGTGTACGCTGGGGCGGTATTTGCAGCCGCTGCGGCGGCTTGTCTGCTGCGGGGGTTGTTTTTTGCTGAGGAGATGTATCTGTTTCTAACCTCATGGTTTATGCTGTGCGCGGCTCTTGCACTTTGGAGGCTGGCTGTGGCCGGGCTGTACAAGAGGGCAGAGGGGGCAGCCAATATGGGCCGCAGTATTGTGCCGGGAAAAGCGGAATTGCTGATGCTGTGCTGTCCGCTGGCGATCCTTATCCTTTATGCTGCCGCATGGCTGCGCGGGCCGATATCCCTGCAGGGAACACTGAATGAAATATTGCGCTGGGGCTTCTATGCCACTTTTGCTATCCTTGCATATTACTGTGCGGGAAACCGCTGGGGCGGACGGCTGCTCGCGGCAGTCTGGCATTTGCTGGGGATGACTATCAGCTTAAGCGCTTTGTTTGCTGTATGCGGGGGGATGAATCTTCCCTATGCCGTTGCTTACAGCCAATCCCCGGAAGTCAGTGCCACAGGTGCGCGGCTGGCCGGGCTGCTCCAGTATCCGAACGCCTTTGGCGCGGTGATGGCGGTCTTCCTGCTGGAGCGGCTATTCGCCGCCGCTGCCCGCATGGAAAGGGCCGGGGAACAGCGCTTGCTGCTGCGCACGCTCCCGCTGTTCCCCTACGCCGCCGCGCTGCTGCTCAGCGAGTCGCGCGGCGCGTGGCTGGCTGCGGCTTGCGCCAGCGCCGCAGCCCTGCTCTGGAAGCGGCGGCTCTGCGCGCCGCTTCTTCTTGCCGGAGCCGCGCCCGTGGCCGGCGCGGCGCTGCTGTACCGCCAGCTAGCCCATGCCGGGCTGGCGGTAGAGCCTTTGCCCGGCCTGCTTCTGCTGGCCGGGCTTTGGGGTTGCGCGCTGCTGGCAGGCGCGCTGCTGTGCCGCCGCCGGCCGGGCGCGGCGGGGGTGGGGGCTGCCGCCAAGCTGGCATTGGCGGCGGCAGTCTGGACGGCGGCGGGCAGCGCCGTCCTTGTGCAGGTACGCGAGCGGATTACCGGACCGTCGCCGACGGTCAACGCTCGCGGGCTGATGTACCGCGATGCCTGGAAGCTCGCGGCGGAAGTGCCCTGGCTGGGGCGCGGGGGCGAGACTTGGCGGAGCGCGTATCACGCCGCCCAGTCCCGCCCCTATGTAGGCAGCCAGGTGCACAGCGGTTACCTCGACCTCCTGCTTAACGCGGGAGTGGTCGGTTTGGCTGCCGCCTTGCTGCTGCTGGCGGCGGCAGGCTGGCTGGTGGCAATGGCCTCGCCGAGGCTGCTGCCACCGCTGCTCGTCATCGCCTTGCACGGCGCAGTCGATTTCGACTGGAGCTACGGCCTCACGTGGCTGCTGCTGTTCCTGCTGCCGGCGCTCGCCCGTGCAGAAGCGCTGCACGGAGCATCTGCTGCACCTGCACAAGGAGTCAGAATTGTACCTCCTGAGCCAGCAAACTCGGCTACCGCCCAGTGCGCAACAGCCGAGCCACGCAGCATGCCGCAGCACCGTTTGGCTATGCGGCATATTGCAATGATGGCTATAGCCTGCGGTTTGAGCCTGACACTCGCTATGATGTCTCTGCACGCGATGAAAGGGAGGGAGTTTTACAAGCAGGCAATCGTGGCGCCGCAGGCTTCAGAAAGAGCATCCCTGCTTCAGCAATCGCTGCAATGGAATCCCCTTGACCCGAGGGCGGCTGCTCTTTTATCCCGGCTGCTCCCGGATCAGCAGGGGACAGTACTGCTGCTTGAGAGCCTGAGGTATACACCGGAGAGTGCTCTCCTGCAATGGGAGTTGTCGAAGCGGGCTTTGCAAGGTGATAATCCCGGTACGGCGTTGTACCGGGTTCGTAGAAGCCTGCGGCTGGATGTCTTTAATCCCGTTAAGCGGGAAGAGGCGGTGAAAGGAATGCTCAATATGAGCCTTCGCAGGATGAAGGCGGGCGATCGGGAGGGAGCATTCCAAAGTGCCGCCGCCGGAATGGAGCTGCTGCGGCAGTACCGTCTGCTGAGCGCAAATGACAGCAGCAAAGGGAGAGAGCATAATGACCGCCGGTTCGGAATCGCCAAGGAAATTGAAGGTCTGGGCCTGAAGTTGAGCAGGTTGCGGGCGGAAGCTTACTATTCCGGACTGGAAAACAGCTCTGCAAGCGGCTTGGCTGCAGCAATTGATCCTGAACCGTAACAGATGTAATGCTCTACCCGCCTTCTTCTCAAGCCTTGCTCCGCGACGAAATCAGCCATGAATACACAACTGGCGGGAAGATGACAATCAGCAGGGCGGCAATAATCAGACTGACGGACATGCTTCTCGGCAAAAAGGCCCCCATTGCGATCAGCAGACCGCCAAGCACCCACATCTTGCCGGAGAAGCGGTGAGTTTTCCTCCAGACCTCCGGGCTGGACAGCGTCCAAGGTGTGCGGATGCCTGTGAAATAATTGTCTCTAATCTGCGGCAGATAATTACCAACTACAATAAACAGCAGTCCTGCAGCGACCATAGCAAACTTGCCCGCCCCGAAATTTTTATCCAAACCGTGAGCGACAGTCAGCACCAGCATTGCATCGAACACCGCCGCAACAGCCAGACGGATCATTTTGTAGGCGTTCGGGAATTTAAGGTAGTTCTCTTTCTTCGGATCGTTATTGCGGAAGAACTGCATCCCCAAGGGGAAGATTAGTCCCATGAAACCCAGGAGGGCGATAATCGAATCTTTGCTCCAGTAAGTATTAACCTCTCCGCTGATACTGAATTGGGCAGGAAGCTGATCGGGCAGCTTCCCATAGTTGATCAGTGCATAACCCAGCGAAAGAACGCCCAGTATGACAATCAGCGTGTCCTGCCATTTCCATTTAAAATTCTTCATTTTACTCGACCTCCATGTCCTTCATCAATGTCCTGCCGTTCGCTCGCTTTTCCCGTACTGGTCAACTCCAGGAACCAGCCGAGCACCTCTTCCAGTACGGTCGTATCCAGCGAATACAGAATGAACTGCCCCTGCCGCTCGTCCTGCACGAGACCTGCATGCTTCAGAGCGCTGAGATGATGTGAGATACTGGGTTTGGACATGTTAAAATATTCGGCAATCTCCCCGGCGGTCCGGTCCTTCTCCCGCAGCAGCCGTAAAATCTGTCTACGCGTCGGATCTGCCAGCGCTTTGAAGGATTCGTTCATTGCTCACCCGGCCTTTCGATATTTAAATAATTATCTAAATATATAATATGGTTGGTGCAAATAATTGTCAATCCGCTTTTCACTCTGAATAGAGCACCATTTACTGAACCCGGCTTACTAGATAGAGCCGTCTTTTTCAGATTCCCTTAAGTAGAAGTCGTAAGCCCGCATATGCTAGAATAGGCTAGGAGAAGCTGGGTACATAGAGCGGAAGCGGCATTAAGCTGATTTTCGCAAATAAACGGGAGGAGGAGCTGCATTTTGCACGTTATTTCTGATCTGATCTCGCAATTGTTTGAATGGATTCAGAGTCTTGGTTACTTTGGGATTATGATCGGGCTTATGATTGAGGTTATTCCTAGTGAAATTGTACTGGCCTTTGGAGGTTATCTGGTCTCGCAGGGAGATATTAATTTTATTGGCGCAGTGCTCTTCGGTACGGTTGGCGGGGTCATTGCCCAAATATTTGTGTATTGGATCGGCCGATATGGCGGCAGACCAGTGCTGGAGAAATACGGAAAGTATATTTTTATCAAGAAAAAGCATATTGACCATTCCGAAGAATGGTTCAACAAGTACGGTACCGGGGTGATCTTCACAGCGCGTTTTATCCCGGTTGTGCGCCATGCCATTTCCGTTCCTGCCGGGATCTCGCGCATGCCTCTGGGCAAATTCACCCTGCTGACTACGCTGGCTGTTATTCCTTGGAGTACGCTTTTTGTATATTTAGGTTATACACTTGGCGATAAATGGGAAACGATTGATGAAGTCGCTGCCAAGTATACCCGTGAGCTGCTGCTTGCCGCGATTGCTATCATTGTTATCTACTTCCTGTTCAAATGGTACAAATCCAAGAAGAAAGGTAGTGCAGTATGAAGCAGAATGTGGCCCATAAGTATGGTAAAGGTCTGACTCCGCGCCAGTTCGTTGAAGGCATGACGAAGAATCAGCAGGCGTTCGAATCCTGGTATGAACAATTCACCTGGGAAGACAGCGGAGACCGCGAATTTTTTGAGAGCCTGAATCACCGCGATGATCTGCGTGTACTGATTCTGGCCGCAGATTGGTGCGGCGATGTTGTTCGCAATGTACCGGTTGTATTCCGCATTCTGGAGACGGCAGGAATTAAGACCGAAGTGCTGATACTCGAAGAAAATCAGGAAGTGATGGATGATTTCCTCACTATGGGCGGAAGAGCCGTACCTATCGTCATTTTTGCCGATACCGGCGGTTATGTGCTGGGCCACTGGGGGCCGCGTCCGGAGCATGTGCAATCGCTGATGAACGCGTTCAAGCGTGAGAACCCGGACCGCGAGGCTGCCGGTTACGACAGCAAAATCGCCGAAGTACGCAAGGCTATGGGGCAAGCCTACGGAGAAGGAACGGAATCACACGCAGTAATTGCCAAAGAGCTGCGCAGTCTGATCTCCGGATTTTAATAAGCGATGCTCAATATACGTTCCTATAATCTCGGTTCTCTCCAGACCAATGCCTACTTGCTGACAGGTGCTGATCCTGGACGCGGTGTAATTATCGACCCCGGAGCCAATCCAGCCGCCCTTTTGCGCGCAATTGAAGGTATGGAGATTGAGGCCATCCTGCTTACACATGCCCACTTCGATCATATCGCCGGTCTTGACGAGATTCGCAAAGCCAAGAAATGCCCTGTCTATCTGCATGCCCTTGAGAGTGAATGGCTAAGCAGTCCCAAGCTGAACGGCTCGCTGATGTGGCCGGATGTCACGCCGCCTATCAGCACAGATCCTGCCGAATATGATCTGGCGGAAGGACAGGTGTTGGAGCTGCTTGGACTTACCTTCCGAGTATTCCATACCCCGGGACACTCCCCGGGCAGCGTAAGCTTCCTCTGCGGCAGCGACCTCTTTTGCGGAGATGTGCTGTTCAAGCTGGGAGTAGGACGCACCGATCTGCCAGGCGGCCGTGAACGCGATCTTATCGACTCCATCCGCGGCAAGCTGTACCGGCTGGATGAAGAAGTCCGGGTTTTTCCCGGTCATGGACCACGGACGACCATTGGTTTCGAACGGCTCCGTAATCCTTACGTCCCTATGTGACTCCATATCAAGGAAGTCGACATAAAGCGGCAAAAAACTGATGGACAAGAGAATACAAAGTTGCTACAATAATGTTAATTAAATGTAACATTTAACCTCGCGAAGCACGCAGACTGTGGAATAATCCCGGTTTGCGTTCTTTTTTTGTTTACATATAGGAATCAGGTGGGGAAGCTAATGGGGGGAACGGGCTTGAATAATAATATTGAACGTGAAATCCATACAGATGAAGATGCCGGGAAGCCGGCGTCTGCTTCAGAGGAGCGCTGCAAGAAGGAATGCCTCTTCTGGAGCTTTCCGGGCGGCAAGGGGGCTATCCAGCCTTGGCGGCGCAAGTTATGGGAGCTGCAAAATAATTCTGACCGCGAATGAACGATTCGCCATACATATTCGTATTACAGGTGTAAATGAAAGCTGTGGATGGAGGAGCCAATGAGCGACGGAATGCTGGAGAGGATCAGTCAGGCACAGCAGGGAGATACTTCAGCGTTGGCCATGCTGCTGCGGGATCATTATACCTTCCTGTATAAATATCTGGTCAAAGCAACTATGGACCCTTCGCTTGCAGAGGAGCTTGCGCAGGATACCATGGTCAGATGCATGGAGAAGATATCTTCCTATAACGGTGCTTCTTCTTTTTCCTCATGGCTGATCACCATTGCCACCAGGCTGTACATTGACCGGAAGCGCCGCTGGAAGCTTGAGACACAGTGGCGGAGGCAGGAGGAGGGGGTCCGTTCCATCCGCTGGCGTTTTGAGAGCCGGAATATGGAGTGGAGCGAGGTGCTTGATGCGCTCTCCCGCCTGCCTTCCGCCCAGCGGATGGCGGTGCTGCTGAAGCACTATTACGGCTATGGTTATGACGAGATTGGCACAATTCTGCAGATCCCATCCGGTACAGTCAAATCGCGGGTGGCCGCAGGTCTTAATCAACTGCGAAAGGAGCTGAGTGAGGATGAAGAATGATAAGGATGAAGAGCTGCTGCGCAAGCTGTCGGCGGAGCTTGGCCGGCTGGATGCACAATACGAAGACATCACCCCGCCTTCCTTGCAGGGAATGGAGCAGTTCATTGCTGCTGAAGCGCTTCGCAGGCAGCGCAAGCTCCGCAAGGAGCTGCAGATGTTCTTGCTTGTAGCTCTGTTCCTGCTTGGCATGGTTCTGGCCGCCTTGGGTTTTGCTCCGGTATTGTACTGGGTTCTGCAGGCGGCATTTCCAATCGCAGCTCTCGGAGGTTTGGCAGTAATGCGGATCTGGCGCAGACGAGAGGATGCGGAAGAGTGAAGGAACTGCAGGATGTACCCTTTGTAGTGTGGGTTTGTTTGGCTGCGGTGCTGCTGCTCCAGGGGACCTTGCTGTTTCGGAATGCGCAAAAGCGGGGCAGAGGCAGAATGGCCTGGTTCTGGGGATTATGGGGACTTACTGGAGCTCCCACCCCGCTTTTTTGTTACCTGCTTTTTGTAGTTCTTCCGGATCGGCGGAGAGCAAAGCGAGGACCTTAATCAACCGGGGCATTGCTCCGGCAAAGTAATTCAAAGGTGGGTGAAACCATGGACGAAATCAAATGGGGATTAATCTGGCCGCTAATGGCCCTGCAAGCTCTGCTTGCCATTCTCGGCCTGATTTCTTTGGCTAAGGCGGAGCGGGTTCGGGGGCCGAAATGGCTGTGGGTGATTATTTTGATTTTTGGCAATCTGCTGGGCAGTGTCGCATATTTCACCATAGGAAGGAAAGAAAGCTGATGCCGCTGCTGGAGGTTGCAAATTTACGCAAGAGCTATGGCAAGCATGTTTCGGTAGACGGGATCACCTTTAAGATTGAAGCAGGTACATGTGTGGCTCTGCTGGGGCCGAATGGAGCCGGCAAGACGACTACGCTGCGCATGCTGGCGGGATTGCTGCCGCCTACTTCGGGCCGGATCTCCTTTGACGGCGGCGCTTCTCCCGGCGATTACCGCAAGGCGCTTGGTTATTTGCCTCAGTCCCCTGCCTTTTACGGCTGGATGAGCGGGCAGGAATATATTGTCTTCTCCGGGAAGCTGAGCGGCCTGAATGCCAAGGAGGCTACTGCAATGGCGCCTCTTGTTCTGGAACGGGTTGGCCTTCGGGATGCTGCACGCCGCCGGATCGCCGGATATTCCGGCGGCATGAAGCAGCGGCTTGGTCTGGCACAGGCGCTGGTGCACCGGCCCCGGCTGCTGCTGCTTGATGAGCCGGTCTCGGCGCTTGATCCGATCGGCCGCCGGGAGGTTATGGAGCTGCTGCGGGAAATCCGCGAGGAGACCACAGTAATTTTCTCCACGCATGTTCTGCATGATGCTGAGGAGATATGTGATGAGGTGATTCTTATGAATCACGGTTTAATTGCAGAGCAGGGAGCCATCTCCCGGCTCCGCACACAGTACAGTCTTCCTGTCATCAAGCTGACAACAGAGCCGGAAGCTGCTGCGCTCCGGTGGCTGGAGGATCTTGCACACAGAGCGTTTGTTGAGCAGTCCGTGATCACCGGTGGATCGGCTACTCTTAATGTTAGCGATGTAGAGCTGGCGCGCCGTACGATCCTGCAGGAAGCGGGGAAGCTTGATATTCCGCTGCTGCAATTCGAAGCAGGCTCCTCAACGCTGGAGGATTTGTTTATGAAGGTGGTGGGGTCATGAGGAACCTATGGACGCTCTACCAAAAAGAAATGATAGAGGCCCTGCGCAGCTATAAGCTGATCTGGGTTCCGGCGGTATTCATTATTCTTGGAATTCTGCAGCCGCTCACGACCTATTATATGCCGGAAATTCTCAAGGCTTCGGGCAATGTCCCTCCAGGGCTGCTGGAGGGCTATGAAATGCCGGGTGCAGCCGCTGTTATGGCACAAGCGCTTGGACAATATGGAACGATCGGCATGCTGGTTCTAGTATTGGGAGTGATGAATAGTCTGGCTGGTGAACGGAGCAGCGGTACGGCGGAACTGCTATTGGTCAAGCCGGTAGCTCCGGCGGCAATCGTCTCGGCCAAATGGGCTGCGCAGCTAACCGTGCTAATTATCGCTCTTGGACTGGGGGCGGCGGGAGCCGCCTACTATACAGAAGAGCTGATGGGTCCGCTCTCCTGGAGCGACGTATTGGCTGCAGCCGGGTTGTATGGCCTTTGGCTGCTGTGCGCCGTCTCGCTGGCGCTACTGTTCAGCTCCTGCCTGCGCGGAGCCGCCGCCGCTTTTCTTGGGCTGCTGGTTTCGGCAGCAATGTCGCTTGCCCACAGCCTTTTCCCTACACAGCTCTCCTGGATGCCGGCTGCTCTTCCCGGGCTGTCCGCCAAGCTCCTCACGGAGGGCAGCAAGGCCGGTCCCGGTCCGGTTCTTTCTGCGGGAGTGCTGATCATTCTATGCATTGCATCAGCTTCGCTGCTGATCCGCAGGAATCAATTTCCGAATGGATGAAAAACTGCGCAAATCGCCGATTTTCATGTATTTTCAGATTGTTTTCAATATAATTTCATAGATGCACTCCTCCTGCTGCTGGACAGCTCTATCTTTTTTTAGTAGACTGTGGGAACAAGCAGAACCATGATAGATTTCAGTCAGGAGGTAGGACGATGCTGCGTTTAGGAGAGAAGATTGTCATTGTCGCGGACGCTTTTGAGCAAAGTCTTCCTATCGGAGACTACGGCTACCTGATTGCTTATGACCGCAATCCTGACAATGCTTTTGATTATGTCATCCGTGTCCCGCAGGCGAACAGAAATTTCTATGTTACGGCTGAGGACATTGAGGCGGAGGAGCAATTGCTGATAGTAGAAGCTGAGAGGGCAACGCATGAAGCGTTGATTGACTATGCTTTGTCTACGCACAACGAGAAGCTGTTCCACCATTTGATGAATGGTGAGGATTTGGATACAGAAGAGACGGAAACAGTGTCTAAGGAAAGCTTGTCCCAAGCGGAATTCATCAAGCAGGTGAATCTTCGGGCTTGGATTTAGGAAGAGCCGGCGTATGCCGGCTCTTTTTCTAATTATAAGGAATTTATATTACCCGCAGAAACGGCTACCGCCTCTTACAGAGGACTGCGAAGCCGTTTCTCTTTTTGTACAATAACAGTTCATGTATTCAGTTATTTGCATCAGAGATCATCCTTTTCACTGTTTTGGCAAGGTCTAAGCTGCTATTGATCGCTCCAGTTTAACATGCCGCATAAGCGGCGGATTAGGAGGAAACGCACAAGCGCATTGAATTGTACAGGCTTCTACAATATAATTAAAAACGTTATCCGGGCGCTTTAGCCCTTTAAACAGGAGGGATATTCTAATGAGCATTACGGTCAAAGATGTGCAGCATGTGGCCAAGCTGGCCCGTCTGCAATTAAGCCCGGAAGAAGAGGCAACCTTTACAGAACAGATGAATGCTATTTTACAATATGCTGAGAAACTCAATGAGCTTGACACAGAGAATGTGAAGCCGACAACCCATGTGCTGCAGGTCAGCAATGTGATGCGAGATGATGTGGTGAAGGAGAGTCTGTCTCAAGAGGAAGTGCTGCTTAATGCGCCGGAAGCTGAAGACGGACATTTCAAGGTTCCCGCAGTTTTGGAATAACCATAGCGAAAGGAGGAAGAATGTTGAGCCTGTTTCAATATCGATTGCCTGAATTACATAATATGCTGCACGGCAAAGAGATTTCAGTCAGTGAGCTGACCGAACAATCACTGGCAACCATCGCGGAGCATGATGGGAAGGTGCATGCATTTTTGACTTTAAATGAAGAGGGGGCCCGTGCTTCGGCACGCACATTGGATGACAAGCTGGCTTCCGGCGCAGCCCGCGGCCTGCTGTTTGGCCTTCCGGCTGGAATTAAGGATAATATTGTTACCAAAGGGCTGCGCACAACCTGCGCCAGTCAATTCCTCTCCAATTTCCAGCCGATTTATGATGCCACTGTAGTTTCCAAGCTGCGTCAGGCAGATGCTGTTACCATCGGCAAGCTGAACATGGACGAGTTCGCCATGGGCGGCTCCAATGAGAATTCTTCCTTTGGCCCAGTGCGCAACCCTTGGGATTTGGAACGTGTGCCTGGCGGCTCCAGCGGCGGATCGGCGGCAGCAGTGGCTGCCGGAGAAGTATTGTTCGCTCTTGGCTCCGATACCGGTGGTTCCATCCGTCAGCCCGCTTCGTATTGCGGAGTAGTCGGCCTTAAGCCTACGTATGGCCTGGTGTCGCGTTATGGCTTGGTAGCATTTGCCTCATCGCTGGATCAGATTGGCCCGATTACAAGAAACGTGGAAGACTCAGCCTATGTGCTGCAGGCTATTTCCGGCTATGACGCTCAGGATTCCACTTCAGCCAAAGTGGAGGTTCCCGATTACCTTAGCGCCCTTACTGGCGATATCTCCGGCCTGCGTATTGCTGTTCCGAAGGAATATATCGGGGAAGGCGTAGAGGCTTCCGTCCGTGAAAAGGTGTTGTCCGCACTTAAAGTGTTGGAAGGCCTTGGCGCAGTGTGGGAAGAGGTCTCTCTGCCGCATACTGAATATGCGGTAGCGGCCTATTATCTGCTCGCTTCTTCCGAAGCTTCCTCGAATCTTGCCCGTTTTGACGGTGTGCGTTACGGTGTGCGCGTGGATGATGGAGGGGGTCTGCTTGATCTGTACCATAATTCCCGCAGCCAGGGCTTTGGACCTGAGGTCAAGCGCCGGATTATGCTCGGCACCTACGCTCTTAGCTCCGGCTATTATGACGCTTATTATTTGAAGGCGCAGAAGGTGCGCACTTTGATTAAGCAGGACTTCGACGAAGTCTTTACAAAATATGATGTGGTCATTGGACCAACTGCGCCAACCACAGCCTTCAAGCTGGGCTCGCAGACGGAAGATCCGCTGACGATGTATCTGAATGATATCTTGACCATTCCGGTCAGCCTTGCCGGTATTCCAGCCGTCAGCATTCCATGCGGCTTTGCCGAAGGGCTGCCTGTTGGTCTGCAGATTATCGGCAAAGAATTTGACGAGCGTACGGTTCTGCGCGTCGCGCATGCTTTTGAACAGAATACGGATTACCACAAAGAATCTCCGAAGCTGTAGGTTTTGCCCGGAAATGCTCACTGGAGCATATACTCACAAAACTTTTAAGGGAATGAGAATAGATATGGCTAAATACGAAACGGTCATCGGGCTGGAAGTTCATGTGGAGCTTCATACCAAGTCCAAAATCTTTTGCGGCTGCTCCACGGAATTCGGTGCTCCGCCTAATACACATACCTGCCCTGTCTGTCTGGGCCATCCCGGCGTGCTGCCGGTACTGAACCGCCAGGCTGTGGAATATGCCATGAAAGCGGCTATGGCGCTGAACTGCACAATCGGTGATGTCAGCAAATTCGACCGCAAAAACTACTTTTATCCCGACTCCCCGAAGGCCTATCAGATTTCGCAATATGATCAGCCGATTGGCCTGAACGGCTGGATAGATATCGAAGTGAACGGAGAGACCAAACGGATCGGCATCACCCGGCTGCATCTGGAAGAAGACGCCGGCAAGCTGACGCATGTGGATGGCGGCTTTGCTTCACTGGTCGATTTCAACCGTGTGGGAACACCGCTGATCGAAATCGTCTCCGAGCCGGATTTGCGCTCGCCCGAGGAGGCCCGCGCCTATCTGGAGAAAATCCGGGCCATTATGCAGTACTGCGACGTATCCGATGTGAAGATGGAAGAGGGCTCCATGCGCTGCGACGCCAACATCAGCCTGCGGCCGGAAGGCCAGGAAGAGTTTGGAATCCGCGCCGAGCTGAAGAACATGAACTCCTTCCGCGGCGTTCTGCGGGGTCTGGAATATGAGCAATTCCGCCAAGGAGAGATTTTGGATGATGGGGGCACCGTAGTTCAGGAGACCCGCCGCTGGGACGAAGCCCAAGGCAAAACCTTATCCATGCGCGGCAAGGAAGAAGCTCACGACTACCGCTATTTCCCGGACCCGGACCTGATTGTGCTGCATATTGATGACGCTTGGAAAGAAGCGATCCGCTCTACCATTCCCGAACTGCCGGATGCGCGGAAGAGCCGGTACAGCGAAGAATACGGCCTCACCGCCTACGATGCCGGTGTGCTCACCTCTTCCAAACCGCTGGCCGATTTCTTTGAAGGCTCTCTGGCCTATACGCAGGATGCGAAGGCAGTAGCCAACTGGATGATGGGTGATTTGCTGGCCTATTTGAACGGTGGCGGGCTGGAGCTGTCCCAAGTGAAGATTACACCACAGGGACTGGGCGAAATGATCGGCCTGATCTCAGGCGGAACGATCAGCAGCAAGATTGCCAAGACCGTCTTCAAGGAAATGCTGGAGAGCGGCAAGCTTCCGGCGGCAATCGTTGAGGAAAAAGGTCTTGTACAGATTAGCGATGAAGGTGCAATTAAGCAGATTGTCGAAGCTGTCGTAGCCGCAAATCCGCAATCCGTTGAAGACTATAAGGCAGGCAAGCAGAAAGCAATTGGCTTCCTGGTGGGACAGGTTATGAAAGAAAGCAAAGGCAAAGCCAATCCGGGGCTTGTAAATACGCTGCTGGCCGAAGTGCTGAACAGCTAGAATCCGTTTTTGGATAATATACTTTTAGGAACATAAGCGCTAGGGCTTGTCGGCAACGGCAGGCCTTTCGCGGCATATAAGGGGAATGTGCGGATGAACAAGATAATCAAGCTGGATCTGCAGGATGACGACATCCTGAGTGAGCTATGGATTATGCAGCACAAGGCCTACCGGCTGGAAGCGGAGATGATAGGGTTCCATGAGATTCCGCCGCTGCTGGAGACCAGGGACATGCTGAGACGCTCTGAGGAGGACTTCTACGGCTGCTTTGATGACAGCGATGAATTAATGGGAGCCGTTGCGGCCTTGGAAGAGTCGCCAGGCGAGCTTACCGTTACACGGATGATGGTGAGTCCTGATTTTTTTCGCCGGGGAGTGGCCGGACAGCTTCTGGAATTTATTTTTGACCATTATGCCGGAAGGAACCGGTTTATCGTATCCACCGGGAAGCTTAACACTCCTGCAGTTGCACTTTATACAAAACATGGTTTTGTGCCTGTCGGGATAGAGGAGGTTGCTCCTGGTGTCGAGCTAATTGAATTCCACCGGAGCGGCAGACTTTGAAGCGTAGGAACCGCAGTTATGATGAAAGGAGGAGTCCCCTTATGAGCACCGAACAAGATGATTCCGCCAAGCTTCCAGCGGCGCCTTTGCCTCCGCGTCTCAAGCATCGTCCCCGCCGCAAACGCAAGTTCATTGCCGGACTCCTGGCGGCGCTGGTCCCTGGTGCAGGGCATTTGTATTTCGGACTGCTCCGTAAAGGGATCTCCTTCATTTTTATTATTTTGCTTGATATTGCCGCATTGCTCTATTTCTCGTCGATAGGTATGCAGATTAATGTGCCGCTGCTAATTTTGCTGGCTTTAATGATCCCGGTGCTATACTTCTACAATGTATTCGATGTGCTGCAGTCCGCTGACCGCCTTCTGCGTTTGCCTGCGGAACAAGATCCTGAATCGCTGCCGCTTCCGTCTTCGAAGAGAAAACGGCGCCGTTTGGTCAGCGAACCGGGAATTTCGTTTGGGCTTATGCTGCTGCTTGGCGGAGCGCTGCTCTTTCTTTTCCGGCAAAAGCCAGCCTGGCTGCAATATTTTATTGAGCATTATGCGAGTGTGGCAATAGCGGCGGTACTGGCCGCTTGTGGTGTATACCTTTGTATCCGGGAGATTGCGAAGGGGCTGCTTCAGCGCGATAGCAATGAACGGCGGAGCCGGCGGGTGGGCAGATACACAGCCTCAACACTGCTTATAACGGTAGGTATTCTCTTGTTCCTGGATTGGAGAAACGGAACCGACAATATGCTGCTGCTGCTCAAATGGTGGCCGATTATAGCTGTGCTCTGGGGACTGGAGTACCTGCTTATTTACTTATTCTCTGGGCGTGTTGTCAAGGGAAGGTCACGAACGCGTGCACGGATGGATTTACGCGGACTACTGTCTGCGATTGTGCTCGCGGCCAGTGTATTTATTGTTGTTGAACAAGATCATTATTTGCATTTATGGAACCGGGTTAGCCTGAATTTGACCGCAGCGGCCGTTGATTACGGCGAAGCCAAGGGAAGTAAGTTTGTGAAGGACCCGCTGCTTGTACCTGTTGAACTGGGCACCTCAAAAATTACTGTCGACGGCATCAACGGTGATATTCTGATTCATCGTGCACCAGTGGAGAATATTGAGATTTCGTCCACCGTATGGGTGGATCAACTGGAGGGCGCAGTCGCCGAGGCGATTGCAGAACAGTCTTTTGTCGAAGTAACTGAAGGCTCAACTATCAAAATCATCCCGAAAACCAAAGCGTACGGAGATTCCGGCAGACGGCAGCCGCGTATGGATTTAGATATTTCCGTCCCCGAAGACCGCCGGTTTAATCTGGAGGTGCGGACGATGAATGGCGGCATTACTTTGCAGAATGTAGAGGCAATTAAGGATATTTCACTAGAGACCGGAAATGGTGAGCTGATTCTGCACCGCATTTTCGGTGATGTTCAAGGTAAGACGCTGAATGGGGATGTTCGTGTCAGAAACGCTCAGGGTAACGTTGATCTGGCCACAAGCGGCGGAAATATGTTTGCCTGGGATGTTACCGGAGCACTGAAGCTATCGACGGCTGTTGGCAATATTTCTGCTGCCGGGAGCGGAGATGAATTGGATCTTTCCAGTAAAAATGGCAACCTGACTATTGATGGGGCCAGAGCGAAGCTGCATGCCGAATCCCTTAATGGCACAATAAATGTACGCTCGGCCGATTTCGGCGGAGACTGGGATATTTACAGTGCAGTGGGTGATATTGAGCTGTATTTGCCTTTGCTGGGGAACTTCACAGTAGATGGTTCAAGCGGCTATGGCAATATCGACTCTGATTTCCCCGGTCTGACCATTGATAAGAAAAACATCTCCGGTGAAATAGGCACGGGCGAATATAAGCTTCATGTCGAAGGAAATAGCAACCTAAATGTGAGGAAATATTGAATTAAGTAATTTTTATTATATAATAATGAATATAATGTATTGCTTCCGTTGACAACAATGAAAGCCCGGTCTTACAATTACATTAGAGTCATTATTATGTTTTCTAATTAAAAGGCGGTGACATTGATGGGTAGTGGTGTACAGCATGCATTGGAACAATTGAAGACTACCGGTGTCCGTATTACGCCCCAGCGTCATGCGATTCTTACGTATTTGATGGAAGCGATGAATCATCCTACGGCAGATGACATTTACCGTGCGCTTGAGCCGCAGTTTCCGAGCATGAGTGTGGCAACAGTGTACAACAACCTGAAAATGTTCATGGAAGCCGGAATGGTCCGCGAGCTGACCTATGGTGACAATTCCAGCCGATTTGACGCCAATGTGTCTGACCATTATCATGTTATCTGCCAAGAATGCGGCAAGATTGAGGATTTCAGTTATCCTTCGCTCCATGAGGTAGAACAGCGTGCCGAGCAGGATACGGGGTTCAAAATTCATGGCCTGCGTATGGAACTGTATGGGGTTTGCAAGTGCTGCAGCGAGAAGCAGCATTGATATATTATGACAAGGATCAGAAGGTATAATATAGCATGAATAACGTGCGGAATCCGGAAGCGGAGGCCTCACGTTTTTTTGCATTTGCTCCATGAGCGGAATATCTCCTTCTTGAAATCTATCAGAAAAAGACAAACCTTCAAGTATTTTTGCGCAACCAAACAGCTTTGCATAGCGTATACTTAAGATTGATTATCCCCGCATTCAAATTCAGCTATTTATTTGGAGGTACATTTTGAACAGAAGACAGAGACAAAGACGCACTCGGAAGCGCGGAGGTCTTTTTCGCCGTTTATTGGGACTGGTCATTATAGCTGCCGCAGCCTATTGGGTTGTATATGATGTATTGCCTAACCGTTTTCATACCGATCCTGACTGGAAAGGGCTGAAACAGCCTGTTTTCGTCAAAGGAGAGCTTACGGGATATTCCGCATCAGGCACAGGAGATAAGCTGCTTTTGCCGCTTCCGCTGCTGCAGAAATATGTGGATGCATCCATCCGTTATGAGGAAGAGACGAAATCAGTCATTTTATCGACAGACAAAGAACTTTTATATATGCAAGAGGATTCAACTGCTGCCAGCCTGAATAATAAGCCGCTCCAGCTCCGTCTGGCACCTGAAGAAAAGAAGGGGATAACCTACCTCCCAGCGGACACTTTGGAGAATTTGTACGGTTTTGAGGTGGAAGAGGATACCGACACCGGGGCTGTTCTGCTGATGAGTGCCGGTGAAACCGTACCACTGGGGAAGGTAAAGGGCGATAAGGGGGAGGGGACAAGAGCTTTGCGCAGCAAGGCCACAGTTCATGCTCCAATTCTTGCCGATATGTCTCCGGGAACAGGTGTGAAGATCTGGAATGCAGACAATGCTGACTGGCTGTATGTGCAGACGAGCAGCGGAATTACGGGCTATGTCAAATCAAGCGATATTATCGAGAACGGTCAAAAGACAGTGGACAAGAAACCGGCAGTCCCCACACGTGCGGAACGTAGCTGGAAAGGAAAACCCGTCAATCTATTCTGGGAAGCTGTATACGAACGTAAGCCTAACCCGGCTAAATTCGGTAAGTTTCCGGGAGTCAATGTCGCCAGTCCCACCTGGTTCAAGATCGTCGATGTGAAGGGCAATGTGCGGAGTCAGGCGGACAGTGCCTATGTGCAGTGGGCTCATAATCAGGGCATGGAGGTTTGGGGAGTGCTGACCAACAGCTTTGAGGCTGATCTCACCACCCAGGCTTTATCGAGCTATGAGAAACGGATGAATGCTATCGTTCAGATGCTGGAATATGCTGATTTATACGGTCTGGATGGAATTAATATCGACTTTGAGAACGTCTATACCAAGGATGGAGATAATGTTACGCAGTTCATGCGTGAGCTGAAGCCTATGGCCCAAGCCAAAAACCTCATTGTCTCTATTGATGTAACCCCAAAATCCAAAAGCGAAATGTGGTCGCTCTTTCTCGACCGGCGGGCGCTTGGCGAAGTGGTGGATTTTATGATTGTCATGGCTTACGATGAGCATTGGGCTTCCAGTCCCACCGCAGGCTCTGTCGCTTCACTCCCTTGGGTGGAGAGTTCCATAAACCGCATCCTCGAAGAGGATGATGTTCCCGCGGAGAAGCTAGTTCTGGGCGTACCGCTCTACACTCGAATCTGGTCGGAGACCACAGCAGACGGTAAAACGAAAGTAAGCTCCAAGGCGGTCGGCATGAAGGCTGTGAAGGACATTATTTCTGAGAAAAAGCTCACGCCTACACTGGATAAGGATGCGGGACAGAATTATGTGGAGTACAAAGAGGACGGTGTCCTGCGCAAAATATGGATTGAAGACACGCTCTCCCTTAAAGCGAGAGTTGAACTAGCCAAGTCCTTAAAGCTGGGCGGCGTAGGGTCCTGGAACCGCAGTTTCGCAAGCCAGGAGGCTTGGGAGGTTTTACAAGAGATTAATCAGTAGCTTGGCATCAGCATAGTCATAATAAAGAGGCCCCATTCCGGGAGCCTCCTTATTTTTATACTTTTATTCAGCAGCAATTCAGTGAAGGAGTAAATACTAAGAAGAGGATTCATGTTCTGGGGCATTTTCGGGTGTTTAGTGCTTAAGCTGCTGGCTTTCAAGCTGCTCTGCGGTAATTGTTGCCTGCTCCGGGTCCATGGTGAGTATGGTATGGCAGAACATGCAGCGGTCGGTTTTGCCGAGTATTTTGGTCAGCTTATGGCACTCCGGGCATTCCACCTGCACAGCGCTCGTTGACATCATCCCCGCCCAAAAATAAATAGCCAGACTGGCCATCATGGAGATGAGCCCAATGACAAGTCCTATTGCGGCAACCACTTTGCCTGCCGAACCCCAGAATACGATCCCTGCTGTTCCTAGAATCATAAGCCCCATTCCGAGCATGGTAAGCAATAGTCCCCATGTGCGAAAAACATTGATTTTTGCCGTTTTAAACTTCATGAGTGTTTGCCCCCTAACTGAAATATAGTTCGGTTGTTCAGGAGGAACTGATATGAATATGTAGAATATTAATTAATTAAGAGAATTATAACTGACGGACGCAAAATCGCCAAATTTGATGGAGGGAAGCATGGAACTGTCTAATTTGACTTTATTTAGTGGAGAAACGTTTGATGATAATGTTTTGGGAGCAATCGCTTTGCGGCAGGAGGGCAATGCCCCGTTTCAGAGTGCGCTTCTCCATGATTTTGATATGGTGGTACTGATGGTGCATGAGGAGCAAGAAGAGGAACGTATTATTACCCATACTATTGCAGGTGAGAGACGTACACAGACGGTGCATGTAGGCCTGGATGCGTTAGAAAGGGCTGTAATGGCTGGGGATAACAATGAGCTTCTCACCAGTCTGATGGCGGGGGAAGTTATTTGGGACGCCAAGGGAGTCCTCGGAGAAATGCGCCGGGAGATCCTGCAGTTTCAAGACCCGCTTAGGGAGCGGGTACTGTTTACTGAGTTTGCCAGGTTCCTGCATATGTACGTGAAATCAAAACGATACCTCGAAGCCGGCTGTACCATGGATGCCTATAATTGTGTGCTGATCGCTTTGTATCATTGGGCGCGGATAGAAGTCGGTGAAGCTGGATATTTTCCTGACCCGGCAGTATGGGAGCAAGTTAAAGGTCTCAATTCGTCCGTCCATAAGCTGTATGAAGAACTGACCGTAAGTACAGAGACTCTGGATCAGAGAGTGGAGCTGATTTTGCTGGCATGTGAATTTGCACTGATGTCCAAAATGTCTGATTGTTGCGCTATGCTGCTCAACCTTCTGAACAGCCGCAAAGAGCCCTGGAGTATAAAAGAACTGCTTCAGCATACCGGCTGCAGCCAACTGGGTGCGGAGCTGCCTCTGGTGTTACGCAAGCTGGAATCACGTTCACTGATAAGGGGAATCGCCTTCTGGGCAGAGGATGCCGGAGATGGACATACGGTCCGCTACACTTTATAAATATAAAGAGAATAAATACTGGGATAAGGAGAGGCTGTATGCTCTCTTTTTTTGTTTGTCTCGGGTCCTGAATGAACCGCAAAGATCAGGGAATATTTATTGTTGACTCTTCTGTTGTTGTTGTGTTACATTATAACTCGTCCCTCTGACGCATCAATATGCTGCAAAGCAAGCGGCAGACAATCGAAAAAAAGAATTTAAAAAAATGGTTGACTAAAACGAGGGCGCTGTGATATATTATAAAGGTCGCTGCTGACAAGCAACGATGAAGAAAAACGAGAACTTGATCTTTGAAAACTGAACAACGAGTGAGTGGGATTTCACGAAAGTGAAGTCCAAAAATGAGAATGCAAATTCTCGTCAGATGTTTCAAAATGAGCGAATCGCTCTTTTCAATAACCTTATTGG
>NZ_JBVYOK010000023.1:0-80087 GCF_056120445.1 Paenibacillus sp. sgz302115 | reverse complement strand
ATCTAAGCGTGAAGCCCCCCTCAAGATGAGATTTCCCAGCATGTAAGACCCCTTGAAGACGACGAGGTAGATAGGTTGGAGGTGGAAGCACGGTAACGTGTGGAGCTGACCAATACTAATCGGTCGAGGGCTTATCCAAAGAACTAAAACGCAGATTTCGTTTCGGATTCAGTTTTCAGGCGATTAAGTACCTGAGCAGGAAGGTAAACCCTATGGTTTGATATTTTCTTGTAGCGATTTCGAGAAGCGGAAGCTTCGAAAAATCATGTTTGGTGGCGATAGCGGAGGGGTTCCACGCGTACCCATCCCGAACACGACCGTTAAGCCCTCCAGCGCCGATGGTACTTGGACCGAAGGGTCCTGGGAGAGTAGGATGCCGCCAAGCAATTTATGACCACTGTTGAGTCATCGACAGTGGCTTTTTTGCGTTGTGCAGGGTTGTGGAAAACTTGTGGATAATTTTCAGCAAGTGCAGAAAACTTACGCACATGTGGACACGATTATCGAAAACAATCTATCCACTGTTACACTTTTGGCTTGGATTGAATACATATTTATGTGGATACGTCAAGAGAAACTCGAGGGAATACACTGTTTTTGTGGATAAAAAGTGGATATTGTGGATAATGTAGTGGAAATCGTGGATAACTATTTTTTTGTAAAATAATCAATCCGAAATTTGGAGGTAGTACACAGAAACTGTGGATAACTTTGAGCGCATCTTATTTTTCAATTGATTAGCGTACGAGCCCTGGGCTTGATATACTCACATTATGCACTACTATTAACGTAGATGAGGTGAGCGAAAAGTGGAGATCAGACAATTACGGTCCGAGGAATTTGAAGCCAGCTTAAGTCTGTCGGAGTATGCTTTTCAATACAAGGTTAGCGGTGAAGCCAGGGCCGAAGCCCGGATGAAGTTTAAACCGGAGAGAGTATGGGGAATTTTCGAAGACGGAGCTTTAGGCGCTCAGCTGACACTGCTCCCGCTTCAGGTGTACATACAAGGAAGAACTGTACCTATGGGGGGCATCGCCGGTGTGGCAACATGGCCAGAGAACCGCAGACAGGGGCTGGTCGCCAAGCTTTTGAGACATACGCTGCAAACGATGAATCAGGCGGGCCAGACGTTATCTTTTTTACATCCCTTTCTGATTCCCTTTTACCGGAAATTCGGCTGGGAGGTTTACTGTGAGTATAAGAAGTATTCTATTCCCGTAGCCATGTTCCCGCGGAAGACGGAGATTCAGGGGAGCATAAAGCGTGATGCGGCGGAGCTTGAAATTCTGGAACACCTGTATAGCCGTTTTGCCGCCGAATATAATGGAACCCTGCAGCGTGATAGAGACTGGTGGAAACAGAGCGTACTGGATGAAGACACGCATCACTGCGTCTTTTATTCGGAGCTGGGGGAACCGGAAGGATATGTCCTCTATAAAATAGAGAAAAAAGAGCTGGTCATCGATGAATTCATATACTTAAATGAAAAAGCGCGCCAAGGCCTGTGGACATTTCTTGCCAACCATGATTCGATGATAACAGGAGCTTCGCTGAAGCTGGTGCCGTCCGATGATATTCTGCCCTATTTGCTGCCGAACCCGCGGATTCAACAAGAGAATTATCCTTATTTTATGGCACGGATTGTGAATGCCGAAGCGTTTGTGAGCAATTTTTCCTTTAGTGGCCAAAATAGCGTTCAACAGCGTACGCTGTATATCGAAGACGAGCATGCCCCGTGGAATGATGGATTGTGGCAATGGAGTGTAACGGAACAGGGTGAAGCAACGTTAAGCCGTGTAGCAGGAGGTAAGGATACGGCTGATCTAAGCTGTACTATCGGTACACTTACTGTGTTGCTGCTTGGATATAAACGACCATTAGAGCTGGCCCGCTACGGACAATTAACCGGGAAGGCTGAGGCCGTGCAATGGCTGGAGGATATTGTTCCACAATCGAAGACGGCTCTGTTTGATTTTTTCTGATTAGAAGCTTAAGGCTCTCCTCTTCAAAAAAAGAAGCTGGGGAGCTTTTTCCATATATAAATGATGTCCCTAATAACGTATAGGCGGAATACAATGGGACCAAAAAGTAAAAAATAAAAGTAACCCCTTGGAATTCACTGAGAATGTGTTATAATATGAAAAAAGTCAAAGAAAGTCAAAGTCAACGCAAAAGGTACTACAAGCATTGAACACTGGAGGATGAGTGATGCGTAATATCTCTGATATTATCGAACAATATCTGAAGAATATTTTGCATGAAAGTCCCGAAGGTACGGTGGAAATTCAGCGCAATGACCTGGCGGACCAGTTCTCATGCGTACCGTCTCAGATCAATTACGTCATTAGTACACGCTTTACTTTGGAAAAGGGCTATGTAGTGGAGAGCAAACGCGGAGGCGGAGGCTATATTCGGATTCAGCGTTTTGAGCTGCCCCAGAATGTGGCACTGTATGCCCATCTCAACTCTACAATCGGAAAAGATATTGATCAAAATTCCGCCGAAGGGCTGATTTATCAGCTTGAGGAGGCCGGTTTTCTAACCAAGCGTGAAGCGTGCCTCATGCGCGCCGCTGTTTCCCGGGAATGCCTGACGGTTAATCTGCCGTACCGGGATGAGATTCGTGCCAAGCTGATGAAGGCTATGCTTATCTCTTTGTTAGGCAAATAATGCTCAATCTAAGGGAGGGACACCGCTTATGCTGTGCCAGGAATGCGGGGTCAAACCGGCGACGCTCCATTTCACGAAGATTGTGAACGGGGAGAAGACGGAGTTTCATATTTGTGAAAGCTGCGCCCGGGAGAAAGGGGAGCTTATTCCGGGAACAGCGGGAGGCTTCTCCATCCACAGCTTGCTGTCAGGCCTGCTGGATCTTGAAGGAGCAGGCAAGGAGAAAACTGCAGCGGCCCAGACTGTACAGGGTCTGCATTGTGAGAATTGCGGGATGACGTATTCCCAGTTCAGCAAGCTTGGGCGTTTTGGCTGCAGCTCTTGTTATAAATATTTTGACAGTACGCTGGACCCGCTATTCAGACGGGTACATGGCAGCACTGCTCATGTTGGCAAGCTTCCGAAACGGGCAGGAGCCCAGATCATGTGCAAGCGGCAGATTGAAGAGCTGAAGCAGGAACTGCAGCAAAGCATCGTGCAGGAGGAGTTCGAAACTGCAGCTGAGCTGAGGGATCAGATCCGCAGGCTTGAAAAAGAAATGCCGCAAGAGTAAAGTCTTTGATATATAGGGGGGATACGACATGTCAAATCTCCGGTTTACCGAACAAGCGCTTAGTGACTGGATGCGCTGCGGAGGCAGCCATTCTGAGATAGTGATCAGCAGCCGTATGCGTATCGCCCGTAATCTGGAGCACCTTCCCTTCCCGTTGCTGGCCTCGGCAGAGCAGTCGGAGGAAGTGCTGGAGCAGCTAGCTCCTGTATTTCAAGGGGAAGCTAGTGCGGATTTCGGAACCTTTCAACTGCTGAAGCTGGATGAGCTGGATGAGCTGGATAAAAAAGTGCTGGTGGAAAAGCATCTTATCAGCCCTAACCTGGCCAATGACTCACGGGGCGGCGCGGTTATCCTGAATGAGGACGAGTCGGTCAGCATTATGATCAACGAGGAAGACCATCTGCGCATTCAATGCCTGTTCCCCGGTCTGCAGGTTAGAGAGGCTTGGCTGAGGGCGACAGCGATTGATGATATTTTTGAAGGCTCTGTCAATTATGCCTTTGATGATCGCAGAGGGTATTTGACCAGTTGTCCCACTAATGTTGGCACAGGGCTTCGCGCATCGGTGATGGTGCATTTGCCAGCACTGGTGATGACACAGCAAATCAACCGGATTTTATCCGCTGTTAATCAAGTGGGGCTTACGGTAAGAGGAATTTACGGTGAAGGCAGCGAAGCAGTAGGGAACATCTTTCAGATTTCCAACCAAATCACGCTTGGCCAGACTGAAAATGAGATTATTGAGAATCTTCACAGTGTCGTCACCCAGATTATTGAGCATGAGCGTAATGCGCGTGAACGGCTGTTGGCGGAGTCCGCACTGCGGATTACCGATAGAGTTAAACGTTCCTACGGCATTTTGTCTTATGCGGCGGTGATGGAGCTGAAGGAGTCCGCACAGCGGCTCTCTGATGTAAGGCTAGGAGTGGATCTTGGGATTCTGGAAGGGCCTTCGATTTCAGTGCTCAATGAGCTTAACGTTAAGACACAGCCGGGATTTTTGCAAAAAATGTTCGGCGACGAGCTGACAGCTACCGAGAGAGATATGTACCGGGCGAAGCTGCTTCGTGAGACACTGGGATCACAACATTAATTATAGATATTTATTATTCGTGGAGGTGCAGGAGATATGATGTTTGGAAGATTTACGGAACGCGCACAAAAAGTGCTGGCGCTGGCGCAGGAAGAAGCCGTTCGTTTGGGACACAATAATATTGGGACAGAACATATTTTGCTCGGACTGATTCGTGAAGGAGACGGCATAGCCGCTAAGGCATTGATTGGTCTCGGTCTGGGTCTTGAGAAAATTCAGGATGAAGTGGAGACGCTGATTGGCCGTGGACAAGAGCAGCCGACAAACATCGCGTATACTCCTCGCGCCAAAAAAGTTATTGAGCTGTCGATGGATGAAGCCCGCAAGCTGGGTCATACGTATGTTGGTACTGAGCATATCCTGCTCGGACTGATCCGTGAAGGTGAAGGCGTAGCTGCCCGTGTACTGAACAATCTGGGAATCAGCTTGAACAAAGCCCGCCAGCAGGTGCTGCAGCTTCTGGGCAGCAGTGAGGCTACTTCCAGCCACAGCGGTGCTCCAGCCAATGTCAGCACTCCAACGCTGGATGGCCTGGCCCGTGATTTGACCGCTTACGCCAAAGACGGCAATCTTGATCCGGTCATTGGCCGCAGCAAGGAAATTGAGCGCGTGATTCAAGTGCTCAGCCGCCGGACTAAAAATAATCCGGTGCTGATCGGTGAACCTGGGGTAGGTAAAACAGCGATTGCTGAAGGCCTGGCTCAAAAGATCATCAACAATGAAATTCCCGAAACCCTGCGCGACAAACGCGTAATGACCCTGGATATGGGCTCTGTGGTTGCCGGTACGAAATATCGCGGTGAGTTCGAAGACCGCCTCAAAAAAATTATGGATGAGATTCGTCAAGCAGGCAACATCGTGCTCTTCATTGATGAGCTGCATACCCTGATTGGTGCAGGCGGAGCAGAAGGCGCGATTGACGCTTCCAACATCCTGAAGCCTGCCCTGGCCCGTGGAGAACTGCAGTGCATCGGTGCTACCACCCTGGACGAATACCGCAAATATATTGAGAAGGATGCAGCGCTGGAACGCCGCTTCCAGCCGATTACGGTAGACCAGCCTTCTCCGGAAGAAGCTGTACAAATTCTCTACGGTCTTCGTGACCGTTATGAAGCCCATCACCGGGTGAAAATTACGGATGAAGCCATCGTTGAAGCTGTTAAGCTGTCTGACCGCTACATTTCTGACCGCTTCCTGCCGGATAAGGCGATTGACCTGATTGATGAAGCGGGCTCCAAGGTAAGGCTCAACTCTTACACGATACCGCCAAATCTGAAGGAACTGGAAATGCGCCTTGATGATATCCGCAAGGAGAAGGATTCTGCTGTACAGAGCCAAGAGTTCGAAAAGGCTGCTGCACTGCGCGATACGGAGCAGAAAATCCGTGAAGAACTGGATACCACAAAAAATCAATGGAAAGAAAAACAAGGCCGTACCGATTCTCAGGTTACACCGGAGGATATCGCCCAGGTGGTTGCCAGCTGGACGGGAATTCCAGTTAACAAGCTGAAGGAAGAAGAAACCGATCGCCTGCTCAAAATGGAAGATCTGCTCCATGAGCGTGTAATTGGACAGGACGAAGCTGTGAAGGCGGTCAGCCGGGCACTCCGCCGGGCGCGTGCAGGTCTTAAAGACCCTAAACGTCCAATGGGCTCGTTCATCTTCCTCGGACCAACCGGGGTTGGTAAAACCGAGCTGGCGCGGGCACTCGCCGAAGCAATGTTCGGTGACGAAAATGCGGTTATCCGTATTGATATGTCCGAGTACATGGAGAAGCATTCCACCTCTCGTCTGGTCGGAGCGCCTCCAGGGTATGTCGGCTATGAAGAAGGCGGCCAATTGACTGAAAAGGTTCGCCGCAAGCCATATTCCGTTGTATTGCTGGATGAAATCGAGAAGGCCCATCCGGAAGTATTCAATATCCTGCTGCAGGTGCTGGAAGACGGTCGTTTAACCGACTCCAAAGGCCGTGTAGTTGACTTCCGCAACACTCTGATCATTCTAACCTCCAACGTTGGGGCACAGGCGATCAAGAAGAACTCGACACTTGGATTTACGGCTGTACAGGATGCCGGAGCGGATTACAACAACATGAAGGGCAAAGTGATGGAAGAGCTGAAGAAGAGCTTCCGTCCTGAGTTCCTGAACCGTATTGACGAAATTATTGTCTTCCACTCCCTGGAAGAAAAGCATATTGCCGAAATTGTCACACTGATGTCCGAGGAATTGCGCAAGCGGCTGCGTGAATATGATGTGGACTTTATGCTCACAGATGGGGCTAAAGCCTTCCTCGCCAAAGAAGGCTATGATCCTGCTTTCGGTGCGCGTCCTTTGCGCCGGGCGATTCAGAAGCATATCGAAGACCGTCTCTCCGAGGAACTGCTGAAGGGCAACATCAAGAAGGGCGATTCCCTGAAGATTGATGAAGTTGGCGGTGAGCTTGTGGTATCTACCGTGGAACCGCCAGTTGGCGTAGCTTTGGAAAAAGAGGTTGGAACCGAATAAGATGATATTTTGAGCTCTAAGCAATTGAAACAAAGCTCCCGCCTCCTCCGTATAGAGGGGCGGGAGCTTTGTTTGGTTTAGGGGTTATTTTGGCGATCGGTGCATAGAGGTTTAAATTGGCTCTGTTTCAGGCAGGTTAAGGAGGCAGGCCAAAAGTAGATCTTAAGTGACCTTCCGTTAAGTGTGCAGAAATGGTAAACTTTGAATAAGAGAAAATTACCCACAATTTTAGCAAGTTCGGACGGTAAGGAGAACACATGGCCAAACCAAAAACAAAATTTTTCTGCACCGAGTGCGGCTACGAATCGCCGAAGTGGTTCGGCAAATGTCCGGGCTGCCAGGAATGGAATTCCATGGTGGAGGAGACGGAAAGCGTAGTCAAAACACAAGGAATGAACGCACCGATTTTTCAGAGTAAAGAAAAGCCGCAATCAATCATAAATATAGAAAGTGACAAAGAGCCGCGTATCCTGACAGGCATCGGTGAGCTTAACCGTGTGCTTGGCGGGGGGATCGTGCCAGGATCACTTGTGCTTGTAGGAGGCGATCCCGGCATCGGTAAATCGACGCTGCTGCTGCAGACCTCGCACGCGCTGACAACACAGGGATTGCGTGTACTTTATATTTCGGGAGAAGAATCGGTCCGGCAGACCAAACTTCGCGCTGACCGCCTAGGGGCGTTGTCGGCGGAGCTGTATGTATTGTGCGAGACCAATATGGAAAGCATTGAGGAAGCGATTGAGCAAATCCAGCCCCAGTTTCTTGTCATCGACTCGATCCAGACGGTGTTTATGCCGGAGGTAACCAGTGCTCCCGGGAGCGTGACGCAGGTTCGTGAATGTACGACAAGATTCATGCGCATTGCCAAAATTCGCGGAATCGCCACGGTGCTCGTAGGGCATGTCACCAAGGAAGGCGCGATTGCCGGCCCCCGCATGCTGGAGCATATGGTGGATTGCGTGCTTTATTTTGAAGGGGAGCGGCATCATACGTACCGCCTGCTGCGGGCGGTGAAGAACCGCTTTGGTTCAACCAACGAGATCGGGATTTTCGAGATGGGGGAGATTGGGCTTGCCGAGGTGGAGAACCCTTCCGAGCTCTTCTTGTCGGAGCGTCCGCTTGGAGTAGCAGGCTCGGCGGTTGTAGCCAGCATGGAAGGAACAAGACCGGTGCTTGTGGAGCTCCAGGCGCTGGTGGCCGCTACCCACTTCCCTTCACCACGGCGAATGTGCACGGGGATGGATCATCAACGGATGGCGCTGATTATCGCGGTACTGGAGAAGCGGATGGGCATGTTTTTGCAGAATCAGGATGCATACCTCAATGTTGCCGGTGGGGTGAAGCTGGATGAGCCGGCCATTGACTTGGCGGTTGCGGTCAGCATTTCCTCCAGCTTCCGCGATATTTCGACGAAGCCCTATGATGTCTTTTTCGGTGAAGTTGGACTTACGGGAGAAGTAAGGGGCGTTTCGCGTGCGGAGACACGCGTCAAGGAGGCTGCCAAGCTTGGCTTCCGCAGGGTAATTATGCCCGAGAAGAGCATGAAGGGCTGGAAGCATCCGCAGGATATCCAGATTATTGGCGTCAGCACCGTAGCAGATGCACTAAAGGTCGCGTTAGATTAGGGGGCACAGGATATGAAGGAATTAGAAAATATGAACGATCTGCTCAGAATGGCGGCACCGGGAACACCCTTCCGGGAAGGTCTGGAGAATGTGCTGCGGGCGAAGACAGGAGCGCTCATTGTTGTCGGATACAGCCCTGAAGTGATGGAGGTTGTCGACGGCGGATTTTCCATTAACTGCGATTTTTCGCCCAATTATTTATATGAGCTGGCTAAAATGGATGGCGCGATTATTTTAAGCGAGGATTTAAAACGGATTCTCTATGCGAATACGCAGCTGATTCCCGATTCCTCTATCTCGTCAATTGAGACAGGCATCCGTCACCGTACAGCAGAGCGTGTCGCCAAACAAACCGGCAAACTGGTCGTTTCCATTTCCCAGCGGCGCAACATTATTACCCTGTATCAAGGCACTATCCGTTATGCGCTGAAGGAGATCGGGGCGATTCTGGCCAAGGCCAATCAGGCGATTCAAACGCTGGAGAAGTACAGAGCAGTGCTCACCCAAAGCTTAACCAATTTGTCCGCTTCTGAATATGAGGGAATTGTGACAATGGCTGAAGTTGTTGGAGTCATCCAGCGTGTGGAGATGGTGCTGCGGATCAAGATGGAAATTAAACGCTACATCAATGAGCTGGGCAATGAAGGACGCTTAATCAGCATGCAAATGGAAGAACTGGTCGGAAATACAGAGGAAGAAGCATGGCTTTTGTACAGAGACTATGCAAGAGAGGAGCAGGAGGACAAAATCCGTGATATTATCGCCGGACTCAAACGTACCAGTGATGATGATCTGATGGACGACAACCATATTGCCCGTCTGCTCGGATATTCCTCCACAGCGATTTCTTCCGAGGAGGTGGTGACTCCGCGCGGCTACCGCCTGCTTAACAAGATTCCGCGGCTGCCGAATGTGATCATACACAATCTGGTGGAACGGTTTGAAGTGTTGCCTAATCTCATGACGGCAAGTATTGCGGAATTGGATGAGGTGGACGGGATTGGTGAAGTGCGTGCCCGCAATATTCAGGATGGTCTCAAACGTCTGCAGAAGCAAGTTCTTATTGACAGACAAATGTAAATAACATACAATCACGTAATATTGGAACGTTAGTGCTTCAAAGTAAGAAAATAGAGGTGAAGAAATGATACAAAAATCAATTCCGAGTCTGTTTACCATCGGTAACTTGATGCTTGGAATGTTTGGTATCATGATGGCGTTTGACGGCAAGCTGAGCATGGCCGCTATCATGGTGATTATCGCTATGCTGTTAGATGGGCTGGATGGTCGTGTTGCGCGAGCGCTGAAATGTGAAAGCGAATTTGGCAAAGAGCTGGACTCATTATCTGATGTTGTTTCCTTTGGAGTTGCACCGGCGCTTATCATGTATATTACAAGCCTGCAGGAATTGAATTCTGCATTAGGCTGGACCGTTGCGGCGATTTTTCCGGTATTCGGTGCACTTCGCCTGGCCCGCTTTAATGTTCGTCCGGGGATTCCGGGCTATTTCGTGGGACTGCCTATTCCGGCTGCGGGTGGAGTACTTGCTACATTAGCGCTTTTTCATAAAGATGTATCGGCTCCGTTTATGATTATAGCTACGCTGTTGTTGTCTTATCTCATGGTCAGCACAGTTAAATATCCGAATTTCAAAAAAGTTGGACTGCCCAAAAAGGCGATTGTAGGTGCGCCGGCAGTCATTGTCTTGGCCGTCGCAGTTGCAGTGATTTTCCCTGAGCAGATCGGCAAGGTTATCTTTGTTCTGCTCGCGTTATATGCCTTATACGGCTTCAAGCAAAATATTGACCGGTTGACAGCACGCCGTCACCGCCGCCGCAGACCACGTTCGGAAGACAAAATTTATCATTCCAAGAACGGCTAATTTACAGCACAAAAAGGCTTTGCCATCCCTGAACTCAGTGGACGGCAAAGCCTTTTTGCGGTTAAGCGGATGAAGGAGAGCGCGGCAGTTCTGGTCAGGAGAAATTAAACAATCCGAGTGTAGCGCACTTCTGCGATTCCTTTTTCACAACCTCGTCCATATTAATGTCAAGCAGGTTGCACAGCGCTGACATATAGAACAGCTCACGGCCCAGCTCTGAGGCGACTACCTCACGGCAATTCTCGCACAGCTCGCCTTCGAGATGAGTTCCCGCGAGTTCTTTGGCTTGCTCAAGCCCTAAAGCAGGCTCGAATACCTGCTTCTTGGCATGCAGTTGAATACAACCGCATTCTGTAATGGCTTTGACAACTGCTCGATTAACGGAAGCGCTGCTCTGCCCGTTCTTGGACATTACATCCAGAAGACTGCGGTGACGGAGCAATAGTTCGGAGACTTGATCCTGGAAGGCCTGTAAACTTGGTGCGCTCATTTTCCATTCACCCCTGGGTTCATAATTGAGTTCATTATATGTCAGGCCCTCCCTTATTTTCAACCAAGAACAGAAGTTTCCGTGGCCCCAGCACAACCGATAATGAACAGGTTAAGAAAAAATAACGGTCTTCCGGATTATCGTCCAAAAAATTGGAACATACTGGTGAGGTATAGATCATTTTGGATGAATAAAAGGAGGTGCCTGAGGTTATGTGGAAAAAAGTGATTTTGACGCTTGCCGCGTTATGCGGGGCTTGGTCCGGTTATACGCTATACCATGCGGCAGAGAGAGGATTCCCGGCAGGAATGGAAAAACTGGGGGAAAGCCTGCCTGTGCAAGGAAGCATTTTATTTGCGGTGCTGGGTGCCATCATTTTTTTGTTTGCGGTGACTTTATGCGCGGAGTGGGGAGGCTCAAAACTGCGGGAGGCGGTGCTGTACTGTTCGCGCATACCGATGAACGAATTGGCTGCAGGCGTCGCAGGGCTCACGGGAGGGCTTCTGTTGTCACTGCTGCTGTATCCGGCCATGGCTTGGCTTGGGAAGGCGGGGGAGCTGCTGCAGGTGGCAGTTACGATGACTCTTGGCTATATGGGGCTGCGGATCGGACTGGAAAAGAAAGAAGAGCTGGCTCTGCTGTGGACCACCGGACGCTGGGGACAGGCGGCTGAACCGGAGGGACGAGGCCTGGAGGAGCATAAAATCCTCGATACGAGCGTCATTATCGACGGACGGATTGCCGATATTTGCAAAACGGGATTTATCGAAGGGACGATTGTCATTCCGGAATTCGTTCTGGAAGAGCTCCAGCATATTGCCGATTCTTCGGATCTGCTGAAACGCAACCGCGGGCGGCGCGGGCTCGATATTCTCAACAAAATCCAAAAAGAGCTTGATGTGAAGGTGCTGATCTACGAAGGCGATTTCGAAGAAATTTCCGAGGTGGACAGCAAGCTGGTCAAGCTGGCTAAGGTGCTGCGCGGCAAGGTAGTTACCAATGATTTTAACCTCAACAAGGTATGTGAGCTTCAAGGGGTGTCGGTGCTGAATATCAATGACCTCGCTAATGCGGTGAAGCCGGTTGTGCTGCCTGGCGAAGAAATTATTGTTCAGGTCATTAAGGATGGCAAGGAGCATGGACAAGGTGTGGCTTATCTCGATGATGGAACAATGATCGTGGTGGAAGGCGGACGCGAATATATAGGCACTACCATGGAGGTTCTGGTGACCAGTGTGCTTCAGACTTCGGCCGGACGGATGATCTTTGCCAAACCGAAGCTGATGGAAAAGGCGCAATAATCGGATTCGAGGCTCTGAAGCTGTCCAAATGGGTTGGAAATGGCCGCCAAACACGTTATGATGGGGATATACGTGAGGACAGGAGAAGACAGAATGCCAAACAGTGTGGGCGTCGTGATCGTGGCGGCGGGCAGAGGGACAAGAATGGGGACTGAAGAGAGCAAGCAGTATTTGCTCCTGCAGGGCAAACCGATAATCGTTCATACCCTTGAGGTATTTCAGCGGCATCCGCTTATTTCTGAAATCGTGCTCGTTACAGGAGAAGGGGATGTGGAGCGCTGTCAGGAATGGATTAAGACCTACAAGCTCGGCAAAGTAGCCGCTGTAGTAGCCGGAGGCTCCGAACGTCAGCATTCCGTCTATCGGGGGCTGGGGAGCCTTAGGACAACCTGGGTGATGGTGCATGACGGTGTCCGTCCGTTTGTGCAGGCGAAGGAGATTACAGCCTGCTACGAGCGTGCCCGGGAGATTGGTGCGTCGGTGCTCGCTGTGCCGGTAAAAGATACGATCAAGCAGGTGAACACAGAAGGCAAAGTGCTGTCCACGCCTGATCGGCGAAGTCTGTGGGCGATTCAGACCCCGCAGACTTTTCGTCTTTCTGAATTGCTGACTGCCTACGAGGAGGCGGAGCGTGACGGGTTTCTCGGCACCGATGATTCAAGCCTGGCAGAGCGCAGCGGTATTCCGGTTGGTGTAGTGGAGGGAAGCTACGGAAATATTAAGATTACTACGCCGGAAGATCTCGATTTTGCTGAATTTACACAACGAAACAGGGGAGAGGTACAAACATGATTGCTGTAGGACAAGGGTTTGATGTACACCAGCTGGTGGAAGGAAGGCCATGCATTATTGGCGGAGTTACCATTCCTTATGAAAAAGGCTTGCTCGGGCATTCTGATGCCGATGTGCTGCTGCATGCAGTGAGCGATGCTATTCTTGGGGCGCTGGGACTTGGAGATATCGGCAGACATTTTCCCGATACCGACCCGGCTTTTAAGGATGCGGACAGCCTGAAGCTGCTGGAGCATGTGTGGGCGCTGGCCCGCGAGCGCGGCTATAAGCTGGGAAATATTGATTCTACCATCATTGCCCAGAAGCCGAAGATGGCGCCGTATATCCCGCAAATGACCGAGATTATTGCCAAGGCGCTGGGTGCCGAGATATCAAGAGTGAATGTAAAAGCAACCACTACCGAACAGCTAGGCTTTACCGGACGCGGTGAAGGAATTGCGGCACAATCTATTGTCTGTCTGCTCCAAGATGTGATATCATCATGAGATGGCTGTATGCAGCCTAATATTAATCATTAACCATTATGAAGCGGAGGGAATGACATGGCGGATCAAGTCCGGGTGCGTTACGCACCAAGCCCTACGGGACATTTACATATCGGAAATGCCAGAACGGCGTTGTTCAACTATTTGTTTGCCCGTAATCTGGGAGGCAAATTCATTATCCGGATCGAAGATACGGACGTGAAGCGCAATATCGCCGAAGGCGAAGAAAGCCAGCTTAAGTATTTGAAATGGCTGGGAATGGATTGGGATGAAAGCGTCGATGTCGGCGGAGAATACGGACCTTACCGTCAGACAGAGCGTCTCGATCTGTACCGTGTGCATTGGCAGGATCTATTGGACCGCGGCCTTGCATACCGTTGCTACTGCACTGAAGAGGAGCTAGAAGCGGAACGCGAAGAACAGACGGCCCGTGGTGAAACTCCGCGTTATTCAGGCAAGCACCGTAATTTGACTGAAGAGCAGCGTCTTGCCTATGAAGCGGAAGGACGCGTAGCCAGCATCCGTTTCCGGGTGCCGGAGGACCGCACTTATACCTTTGATGATATCGTAAAAGGCAGCATTTCTTTTAATTCCAAAGAAATGGGCGATTTTGTAATTGTGAAGAAGGATGGAATACCAACCTATAACTTTGCCGTAGCCGTGGATGACCATCTGATGGATATCTCTCATGTGCTGCGCGGAGAAGATCACATTTCCAACACGCCGCGCCAGTTGATGATCTATGAAGCCCTTGGCTGGGAAGCGCCGCTGTTTGGCCACATGACCCTGATTGTCGGTGATGATCACAAGAAGCTGAGCAAACGGAATGAATCAATTATTCAGTTCATTGAGCAATATGATCAACTGGGCTATCTGCCGGAAGCGCTATTCAACTTCATTGCACTGCTTGGCTGGTCGCCGGAAGGTGAAGAGGAGATTTTCAGCAAAGAAGGGCTGATCTCGATCTTCAACGCGAACCGTCTCTCCAAGAGCCCGGCGGTATTCGATACGAACAAGCTGGCTCATTTGAATAATCACTATATCAAGCATGCTGATCCAAAGCGGATCGCTGCGCTCGCCATTCCTCATTTGCAAAAAGCGGGAAGATTGCCGGCGACGCTTAACGAAGAACAGCAGGCTTGGGCGGAAAGTCTGGTTGCGCTGTACCAGGAGCAGATGACTTCTGCTTCGAATATTGTGGAGCTATCCGAACTGTTTTTCCGCAGCCACGTGGAGCTTGAGTCGGAGGAAGCCGCTCAGATTCTTGCTGAGAGCCAGGTACCTGTGGTTCTGTCCGCTTTCCTTGCCAAAGTAGAGGCGACGGATGATTTCACACCGGCAAATATGGCCGTCTTGATCAAAGAAGTGCAGAAGGAGACAGGACATAAGGGCAAAGCGCTGTTTATGCCGATTCGTGTCGCTTTGACCGGACAAACGCATGGCCGTGATTTGAATGCAACGATTGTGCTGCTCGGCCGGGGCCAGGTCATTGAACGTCTGAAATCGCAAATTAAAGAGGCTTAGAACGGGATAACCAGATGGGCAGCCCCTTGTCAGGCCTTAGTCTTTTCGCTAAGATAGAAGAATATAATAATAGCTGGGATCAGGAAAAGTACGCGTATAAGGACAATTGCCAGAGAGAATAACCGCTAAGGGATATTTCCTTACAGGCTGGGAGTTATTCATTTGTCCGCCGCTGAACATGCGCCTGTGAGCTGCACGGTTGAGCATTTCTGCCTGGAATGTTAGACCGTGCCGGGAACGTTGCCGTTACAGACGCCAAGAGGGATGGAGCATTTACTGGCCAGGCATCATCAAGACAGTGAATTTGCAAAAGTCCAAGCAGAGTGGAACCGCGGTTATACGTCTCTGCAGCTTTATGCTGCAGGGGCGTTTTTTGTTGAAATTTCGGGGAGTAGTGTTCATTTCAAACCAAGGCTCACAGGATGCGTACAGATAGAAAGCGTGGGCCGGAGACAATACCTTCCTCATGCGTACCTGTAAACAGGAGGCGGGGAAGCCAAAGAAGAGGGGAACCGTGATGTTTAAGCATATCAAATCGGACATTCGGGCAGTATTCGACAACGATCCCGCAGCCCGCAGCTGGTTCGAGGTTGTCTTCACCTATGCCGGACTTCACGCCATTTGGGCGCACCGGCTCGCGCATTTTTTTTACAAGCGGCGCTGGTTTACGCTCGCACGAATCGTTTCCCAAATCAGCAGGTTCATGACCGGTGTTGAAATCCATCCTGGCGCTACCATCGGCAGCAGATTGTTTATCGATCATGGCATGGGAATTGTCATCGGAGAAACCTGTGAAATTGGTGATGATGTTATTATCTATCAAGGGGTTACGCTTGGAGGAACCGGGAAGGAAAAGGGGAAGCGGCATCCCACCGTCGGCAACAATGTTGTTATTGGCTCAGGCGCGAAAGTACTGGGATCGTTCCGGATCGGCGATAATTGCAATATCGGCTCCAATTCGGTGGTTCTGCGCGAAGTGCCGAGCAACAGCACCGTGGTTGGCAATCCTGGCCGGGTGGTCAAGCGCAACGGGGAACGGGTATCCGACCGCCTTGACCATACCAAGATGCCGGACCCGCTTATCGACTCCCTGCGCTTCCTGCAGAAAGAGATCGAGGAGATCAGAGAGCAGCTAGGCACAGAAGACAAGCAAAAACAAGAGCAGCGCAGGCTGGAAAGCCAGCAATATATCGGCGATTACGAAATATAATCAGGAAGGATTGGGAAAAGAATGGCTTTGCAAATCTACAACACAATGTCCCGCAGCAAGGAACTGTTTGCGCCGCAGGAACCAGGCAAGGTGAAAATGTACGTATGCGGTCCGACGGTTTACGGATATATGCATATTGGAAATGCCAGACCGATTATCGTTTTTGATATGGTGCGAAACTACCTGGAGCATATCGGCAATGAAGTGCAGTATATTACGAATTTCACGGATGTAGACGACAAGCTGATCCGCAAAGCGGAGGAAATGAACACCACTGTAGCTGAGGTAGCGGAGACTTTTATTGCGGCCTACAGTGAAGATATCGCGGGCCTGGGCGTGAAGCCGGCAACAATGAATCCGCGTGTAACGCAGAGCATGGACCTGATCATCGAGTTCATCAAGGAGCTTGAGGAGAAAGGCTACGCTTATGAAAACGGGGGCGACGTCTACTACCGTACAGCAAAATTTGCCGATTACGGCAAGCTGTCCCGCCAGAACCTGGAGGAGCTGCACTTCGGCATCCGGGTGGAAGTGGATTCACGCAAAGAAAAGCCTGAGGATTTTGTGCTCTGGAAGGCAGCCAAACCGGGCGAAGTTCACTGGCACAGCCCTTGGGGCGACGGACGTCCCGGCTGGCATATTGAGTGCTCGGCTATGGCCCGCGAATTTCTTGGCGACACTATTGATATCCACGGCGGCGGGCAGGATCTGCAGTTCCCGCATCATGAATGCGAATGCGCCCAGACAGAAGCGTTAACAGGCAAGCCGCTCTCCAACTACTGGATGCACAACGGATTTATTAATATCGGCGACGAAAAAATGTCGAAATCGCTCGGCAACGGTCATCTTGTAAAAGACATCCGCGAACGCTTCAAAGCCGGGACCATCCGTTATTTCATGCTCTCCACGCATTACCGCAATCCGCTGAATTTCACGGAAGAATCCATGCTGTCTGCTGAAAAAAGCGCTGAGCGTATTGCTCTTGCTGAGAGCAATGTGAAGCATCGGCTGGAGCTTGATCCAGCAGGTGCCGAAGGAGAGGCCAGCGGGCAGATCACGGAGCGCTTGTCAGCGATCATTAACAATTTCCATGCCAAAATGCAGGATGACTTCAACACGCCGGATGCGATTACGGCGGTGTTCGATTGGGTGAGCCTTGCGAACAACACACTTGCGAATACAGAGGCGCTGTCCGCAGACTTTGCCGCACTGCTGAAGGCTTTTGCCGAGATGAATGCGGTGCTGCGCCTTACTCCAGACCATGATGATGAGGTTGCCGGTGAAGAAGTGGAGCGTCTGATTGCTGAGCGGGCGGAGGCGCGCAAAAATAAGAACTGGAGCCGTTCCGATGAGATCCGCGATGAGCTGAACGCCATGGGCATCCTGCTAGAGGACACTCCGCAAGGCATGCGGTGGCGGCGGAAATGAGCGGGCCATTTCAACCAGAGAGCGCCTGGTTTCCCTATGAGCCTTCCAAGCAGGCCCGGCTGCTCCCGCCGCTCGTACTGGCGTATGCGGGGGATGCCATTTACGAAGTGGCGGTCCGCCAGTATCTGATATCGCTGCCGAACCTGCGCCCGAACCATTTGCACCGTGCAGCGACAGGATTAGTCTCGGCCAAAGCGCAGAGCACAATTCTGGCTTATCTTGAGCCGATGCTTACCGATGAGGAGAAGGAGGTTGCACGGCAAGGGCGGAATGCCAAGTCGGGGACAATTCCGAAAAATGCCGATGTGCTGGAATACCGCCACGCCACCGGGTTCGAATGTCTGATCGGCTATTTGTATTACACAGGCCAGCAGGCCAGAATACAAGAAATCGTTCACAGCAGCTTACAATACATGATGAACCGGCCGAAGTAAGGCTTTTTCGGGATATAGATTTATAGATTAGGAGGCATGAACATGGAAGAATTGAAGACAGAAGAGGAAGTGCTCGCTGGCAAGCATTCAGTGCTTGAAGCGCTTCGTGCCGGCCGCACCCTTAATAAAATATGGATTGCCGAAACGGCACAAAAGCATTTGACTGCACCGATTATCGCCGAAGCACGCAAAGCTGGGATTGTGATCCAGCATGTGGATAAAAGAAAGCTGGACCAGCTTGCTCCGGGAGTGCAGCATCAGGGAGTAGTTGCACAGGCTGCGCCGTTTGCTTATGCCGAGGTGGCAGATATTCTGGCAGCGGCAGAAGCCAAGGGGGAACCGCCGTTTCTTATTTTGCTGGATGAAATCGAAGATCCGCACAATCTGGGTTCTATTCTGCGTACCGCCGATTGCACCGGTGTGCATGGAGTTATTGTTCCCAAACGGCGTTCAGCGCAGATAACAGCTACCGTATCCAAAACCTCCGCAGGTGCTGTGGAATATGTGCCAGTTGCAAGGGTAACAAATCTCGGACAGACGATCGACCGGCTCAAGGAGCTGGGGGTCTGGGTAGTCGGCACCGATGTGGATACAGATCAGAATCTGTATGCCTCTGATATTTTTACTGGTCCGGTGGCTGTGGTGATCGGCAACGAGAATAAAGGGATGGGCCGTTTGATCCGGGAAAAATGCGATGTTCTGCTGAAGCTGCCTATGGCCGGAAAGATCAATTCGCTAAATGCTTCAGTCGCTGCAGGCGTTGTTATGTATGAGGTGCTGCGCCGCCGGCATCAGCAAGGGTAGCGATGGCTGACTGGCGTGATATTCTGCTTGTGGACGGATACAATATGATCGGCGGCTGGCCTGATCTTGCCGCATTGTCACAGACCGGCATGCAGGAAGCGCGCGACAGACTGCTGGATTTACTGGCAGATTATCAGGCATTCTCCGGGCTGCGTGTCATTGCCGTGTTCGATGCTTACCGTGTGCCTGGCCTCGGGCGTTCCTTTGTGCAGGGGAAAGTGCAGGTGTTCTTCACCAAGGAAAAAGAGACTGCGGATGAATGCATCGAGCGGCTAGTTGGTGAGTTCAGTCACCGCAGGCGGCAGATTCACGTAGCCACCAGTGATTTTATTGAGCAGCATGTCATTTTTGCCCAAGGCGCACTGCGGATATCCGCCCGGGAACTGCGGATAGCGATCGAAGAGAATCAGAAGCAGGTCAAGAAAGCAATCGAACCCCGGAGCATCAGCTCCAAACGGAATTCCTTGGAAGAAAAGCTGCCGCCTGAAATGCGCAAACGGCTGGAGGACTGGCGTCGTCAATGAAACTGCCGTGAGCTGTAGCATCTCTGGACGAAATGACATAAAATGTTATTGAAGATTGTTTTTGGACAATATGCGGTTGACGTTGTAAGGTAACATAATATATACTGGTCCTATATTTCGCGAAGTAACGATGTGTCTTGCGTTGCAGCCGGGGGGATTCTTGGTGAGTGTCGACCTCAAGGAAATAATGCTGTCCGAGTATGATTTCATAAGCGATGAAGAAATTGTCGAGATCTTCCGTGGTGGCGACAGTGGCGCATTGGAGCATTTAATTAACAAGTACCGTAACTTTGTCCGTGCCAAGGCCCGCTCGTATTTTCTGATTGGGGCAGACCGTGAAGATATTGTGCAGGAAGGCATGATCGGCTTATATAAGGCAATTCGTGACTTCAAGGGCGACAAGCTCTCTTCATTCAAGGCATTTGCCGAGCTCTGCATTACCCGCCAGATTATTACCGCCATTAAGACAGCTACCCGCCAGAAGCATATTCCGCTCAATTCTTATGTCTCTTTGGACAAGCCCATTTATGATGAGGATTCTGACCGGACATTGATGGATGTCATTTGCGGAACCCAGGTGCTCGATCCTGAGGAGCTGATTATCAATCAGGAAGAATTCATCGGCCTGGAAGATAAGATGGCGGAAATTTTGAGCGATTTGGAACGCAAGGTTCTGATGCTCTATCTGGACGGACGATCCTATCAGGAGATTGCTGAGGATTTGAAGCGGCATGTGAAGTCAATTGACAACGCTTTGCAGCGAGTGAAACGTAAATTGGAAAGATATCTGGAAGTGCGTGACAATTGATGATATAATGAACAGGAAAGGCTCGGACATCGAGTCTTTTTTTAGTGCATTAAGATATTTCAGTTGAAATGACAGGATTTTGGCCGCTTGACATTGACAGCAGGTTTATAGACTGATTGAATGCTCCATAATGGTAAGTAGGAACGGCTATGCCGTAAGAGAAGCATTAATTAATGCCCTTTCGAAACATGGTAAAGGAAATGCCAAAGATGACATACGGCGCAAGGCTGGAGCACCCGAAATTACCCAAGTGCGATGGGGAATTCTTTCGTTGACACAGCAGTTGACATTATGCTAAAGTGTTTTAGGTAGGCCTAAATTCGCGGCTTTTTTTTAGGATCAATTTTGCGTCTTCTAATTTCAACGTTAGAAGGACGTCTTCGGGAGGTGCACATCATGCGGGTAATTATCACTTTGGCTTGTACAAGTTGCAAACAAAGAAACTATGCGACAACCAAAAACAAGCGAAATCACCCCGACCGCTTGGAGATGAAGAAATTTTGCAAGTTCTGTAACGAGCAAACTCCTCATCGCGAAACCAGATAGTCTTTGGAGGTGTAGTCGGCGTGAAACGTAGTTTCAAGTCTTTGTTTTCCTTTTTCACTGAGAGCTGGAGTGAACTTAAGAAGGTTCGCTGGCCCAGCCGTAAGGAACTGAAGAACTACACATTGATCGTTCTCGGTACAATTGTAGTGATCGCTCTTTACTTCTGGGTTCTGGACATCGGTATTTCCGCTGTGATCGAAAGGATTATTTAGAGAGGTCCCAGGTGGCTTGGTATGGAAAAAAGATGGTATGTTGTTCATACCTATTCCGGGTATGAGAATAAGGTTAAGGCCAATTTGGAAAAACGCGTTGAGTCCATGGGCATGGAAGACAAAATATTCCGTGTTCTTGTTCCTATGGAAGAAGAACTGGTAAACAAGGACGGCAAGAAAAAAACCGTCATGCGTAAAGTTTACCCTGGTTATGTTTTGGTCGAAATGATTCAGACTGATGATTCTTGGTATGTTGTCCGCAATACGCCGGGCGTTACCGGTTTTGTCGGTTCGACAGGTTCCGGGTCCAAGCCTACTGCTCTGCTTCCGGAAGAAGTTGAACAAATTCTGAAGCATATGGGCATGGTTGAACCTAAAGCGAAGATTGATTTCGAAATTAAGGAATCCGTACGTATTATGGTTGGTCCCTTTGCGAATTTTGTGGGCTCCGTGGAAGAAATTTTGGCTGACAAGAGCAAGATCAAAGTGCATGTTAACATGTTTGGACGGGAAACCCCGCTGGAGTTGGATTTCACTCAAGTGGAGAAAATATAACAGTCGCAAGGGTTTCTTGTGGGAGAACGCGTTTTAGCGTTCGAATACCACTATTCACGCAAGGAGGTGTCACTCATGGCTAAAAAAGTTATTAAAATGGTGAAACTGCAGATTCCTGCAGGGAAAGCGAACCCAGCGCCTCCAGTAGGTCCGGCGTTAGGTCAAGCAGGTGTCAACATCATGGCATTCTGTAAGGAATTCAACGCTCGTACTGCCGACCAGGCTGGCCTGATCATCCCGGTTGAAATTACAGTATTTGAAGACCGTTCCTTTACCTTCATCACCAAAACTCCTCCGGCTGCCGTTCTGCTTCGCATCGCTGCTAAAGTAGAAAAAGGATCCGGTGAACCAAACAAGAAAAAAGTAGCGAAGCTGGGCCGCGCAGCGGTTCGTGAAATCGCTGAAACAAAAATGCCTGACCTGAACGCTGCATCTGTTGAAGCTGCAATGCGTATGGTTGAAGGTACTGCCCGCAGTATGGGGATCACAATCGAAGACTAATAAGTATTCGATGAACCGGTCATTTATGACCGTAATATGTGGGAGGAATTTCCGCTAATACCACAAAGGAGGAACATTTTCATGGCTAAACATGGTAAGAAGTATCAAGAATCAGCTAAGCTGATCAACAGCGAAGCTACTTACGAGCCTTCAGAAGCTGTAGAGCTTGTGAAAAAGGCGGCAACTGCCAAGTTCGACGAAACCGTTGAAGCAGCAGTTCGTCTGGGTGTAGACCCGCGTAAACAAGACCAAGCAGTTCGTGGTGTGGTTGTACTGCCTCACGGCACAGGTAAAACACAACGCGTGCTTGTATTTGCAAAAGGTGAAAAAGCGAAAGAAGCGGAAGCTGCTGGCGCGGATTATGTAGGCGATCAGGATATGATCAACAAAATCCAACAGGGCTGGTTTGAATTCGACGTCTGCGTAGCTACACCTGATATGATGAGTGAAGTCGGTAAACTAGGTCGTCTGCTTGGTGGTAAAGGTCTCATGCCTAACCCTAAAGCCGGCACAGTTACTTTCGACGTTACCAAGGCTGTTCAAGAAATTAAAGCCGGTAAAATCGAATACCGTCTCGATAAAGCAGGTCAAATTCACGCGCCTATCGGTAAAGTGTCTTTCGATGCTGCACAACTGAACGATAACCTCAAAGCTCTGATCGACGCTCTGAACCGTGCGAAACCGGCTGCTGCCAAAGGTGTATACCTTAAAGGCGTTGCAATTTCGTCCACTATGGGACCTAGCGCTCGTGTGAACACAGCTGCTTTCAGATAAATAAAGGTTGACTCTCGCAGTCATCTTTGATAATCTGTAACAGTTGTAAACTTTAAGGTGATCATTCTTGAACTTGAATATGCTTACCGTAGACAGTAGGTGCCGCAGGGCTTAATTTCCTACCGAGGTGTTGTGATAGAAACAAGAAGTGCCTGGCTTATGCCTGACCCACTTTCGTTTTATCAAGCCTTCGTGAATCTGCGGAGGCTTTTCTAATGCCTGCGTAGGAACGACGCGGATTCTTCGGGAAGAATCGTCGTGACATAATTTTTCAGGAGGTGTATACAATTGGCAAATGCAAAAGTAATCCAAGCTAAACAGGATGCGGTTGATGTTGTTACTGGCAAACTGCAGAACAGTGTTTCCACTGTTGTTGCGGACTACCGCGGATTGAACGTTGCCCAAGTAACCGAACTGCGCAAGCAGCTTCGTGAAGCTGGGGTTGATTTTCAAGTCCTGAAGAATACATTGGTTCGTCGCGCAACAGCTGCGGCTGAACTGACTGAACTCGATGCAGTTCTGACTGGTCCTACAGCGGTCGCTTTCAGCGAAACTGACGCAGTAGTAGCAGCTAAGATTCTGAACGATTTCGCTAAGAAGAACGACGCTCTGAAACTTAAAGGCGGCGTTGTAGAAGGCCGTGTCATCGATGCGGAACAACTGAAAGCACTGGCTGAGCTTCCTTCCCGCGAAGGTTTGCTGTCCATGCTGCTTAGCGTGCTTCAAGCTCCAATGCGCAACTTCGCGCTTGCAGTTAAAGCTGTCGCTGAGAAAGAAGAGCAAAGCGCGTAAGCCTTTGACTCTAGTCTCGTAACAAAACACAAACAAATTTAATTATAAAATGGAGGTTCAACCATGAGTAAAGAAGCAATCTTGGAAGCAATTAAAGGCATGAGCGTATTGGAACTGAACGACCTGGTTAAAGCAATCGAAGAAGAATTCGGCGTAACTGCTGCAGCTCCAGTTGCAGTAGGTGGCGGCGCTGCTGCTGCAGTTGTTGAAGAACAATCCGAATTTGATGTAGTTTTGACTAACGCTGGTGCTTCCAAAATCAACGTTATCAAAATCGTTCGCGAAATCACAGGCCTGGGCTTGAAAGAAGCTAAAGACCTCGTAGACAACGCACCTAAGCCAATCAAAGAAAAAGTAAGCAAAGAAGATGCAGAAGCTGTAAAAGCGAAATTGGAAGAAGCAGGCGCAGCTGTAGAACTGAAGTAATATAAGGTAATTAGGTTTTCTCCCGGAATGCGCGTTGCGCATTCCGGTTCCAGCAACCCCCTTGAACTTGTTCAAGGGGGTTGCTCTATAAGGAAGATACGAGCTTGCTGCATAATCTGAATTAAAGAACTGTAAGAAAGGCATAAGTGATGGAGGAGAAGTTTGGAACTGGAGGAGCGAATGCGTCCGCCTAAGAGCTTTCCGTAGGAAAGCTGGCCGTATGATTAGGCTATGTTTGGATTTCTTCCGCGATCAGCGGTTCGAATCAGAGAAATCCAAACATAACAGCGGCCGGAAGTCCAAACATTCTCCGCAATCACGATCAAAGCCGATTTGGTGAGTCTATTATTCAGTTTATATAGAAAGAGTACAACGAAAGGGAGGATTTTATGTCGCAGCATTATTACTCGCAGCAGCCCGATGCACGTCATGACAGACGTACCATAGATACGGTGCTGAGAGGAAAAAGCCTCCGCTTTACCAGTGACGCCGGTGTTTTTTCCAAAGGAGACATTGATTTCGGCAGCCGTGTTCTGATTGAAGCAATGGATATTCCGGATGGATCGTTTGTGCTTGATGTAGGGTGTGGTTATGGGCCTATTGGGATTAGTGCAGCTTATCTGACACCCAAAGGACATGTGACTATGATTGATATCAACAGCCGTGCAGTGGAGCTTGCCCGTGAGAATGCCCGAAACAACGGAGTGGGCAATGTAACGGTTATGGAGAGTGATGTGCTCTCCGCAGTGAGCGGACAGAAATTTGATGTGATACTGACGAACCCTCCGATCCGTGCCGGCAAGGCGGTAGTGCATCAAATTTTTGAAGAAGCACATGAGCATCTGAATGATGGTGGAACGCTGTGGATTGTGATTCAGAAGAAACAAGGGGCTCCATCGGCTGTGGCTAAGCTTGAGAGCTTGTTCCCGGATGTGGAAGAAGTGGGGAAAGACAAAGGGTATCGAATCATTAAGGCGCAGAAATAAAATATTATAACCTGTTGACAGACGATGTCGATAGTGTTATTATTGTAAAATGTCAGTATTAAGCTAGGCTCCATGTCTTTAGTTTGCTGAAATGTCAAGTAATATATTGTCGCCGGTAAGCGCATGCCGTACGGCAAGTTTTTGCGAATTCAGTTCTCTATGTTCCTGTCACGGCGAAGGTCGCCGGGGCAATAGATAATAGCGCATAAACTGTTGCTTGGTGACGTATAATACTTACGTTTTAGGCAAATCTACTGGATAAGGAGTATTTTGGCCGTGGAAAGATGCGCTCTTTTTTCGAAGATTTCGATAAGGGCTTTTCTTCATTTATGGCTGAATCCTTATGTTATGGTTCCATTATACGGGTCCAAACAAGGGTTCGCAATCAATTTTTAAGTGAGTAGACATGAGGGGTGAGTAAAGTTGGCAGGACATCTTGTTCAGTATGGTCGACGCACTCGGCGGAGCTATGCGAGAATTAAAGAGGTACTCGAGGTCCCTAACCTGATCGAGATCCAACAAAAATCTTATGATTGGTTTTTGGAGGAAGGATTGCGGGAAATGTTTCAGGATATCTCGCCGATCCAGGATTTCACGGGTAATTTGGTACTTGAGTTCATTGATTACAGCCTAGGCGAACCGAAGTATACGGTTGACGACGCTAAAGAGCGGGACGTAACATATGCGGCTCCTCTACGTGTGAAAGTGCGGCTCATTAATAAGGAGACCGGTGAGGTCAAAGAGCAGGAAGTGTTCATGGGAGATTTCCCGCTGATGACGGAGACCGGCACTTTTATTATCAATGGTGCGGAACGGGTTATTGTCAGCCAGTTGGTTCGCTCTCCAAGCGTCTATTTCAGCACGAAAGTAGATAAGAACGGCAAAAAAACCTACACCGCCACAGTAATTCCAAACCGCGGAGCCTGGCTTGAGCTGGAAACCGATGCTAAGGACATCATGTACGTCCGCATCGACCGGACGCGTAAAATTCCGGTTACCGTGCTTCTGCGTGCTCTCGGGTTCGGCAGTGATGCCGAAATTCTGGAACTGCTGGGCAATGATGAATATATTCGCAATACGCTGGATAAAGACAACACGGACTCTACGGAGAAGGCGCTTATCGAAATCTACGAGCGTCTGCGTCCGGGCGAACCGCCGACACTGGATAACGCCAAGAGCCTTTTGGTCGCACGTTTCTTCGATCCAAAACGCTATGACTTGGCCAATGTAGGCCGTTACAAAATCAACAAGAAGCTGCACATTAAGAACCGGCTGTTTAATCAGCGTCTGGCGCAACCACTGGTTGATGAATCTACAGGAGAAATCCTGGCGGAATCCGGACAAATGGTTGACCGCCGACTTCTTGATGAGCTGATTCCTTATTTCGAGAAGGATGTCGCTGCCAAAACCTACCGCGTAACCGGCGGAGTGCTGGACAGTGAAGATATTCCGCTTCAAACGATCGACGTGTTCTCTCCAATTGAGGAAGGCCGGGTTATCAAGCTGATTGCCAACGGCAATATCGACAAATCCGTTAAGCATATTACCCAGGCTGATATTATCTCCTCAATCAGCTACTTTATTAATTTGCTGCACGGTATCGGCAACACGGATGACATTGACCACTTGGGGAACCGTCGTCTGCGTTCCGTTGGTGAATTGCTGCAGAACCAATTCCGTATCGGGCTGTCCCGTATGGAACGCGTAGTGCGTGAGAGAATGTCGATTCAGGATGCGAACGCAATTACACCGCAGGCTCTGATCAATATTCGTCCGGTTATCGCGTCCATTAAAGAGTTCTTCGGCAGCTCCCAGTTGTCACAGTTTATGGACCAGACGAACCCGCTGGCAGAACTTACGCATAAACGTCGTCTGTCTGCACTCGGACCAGGCGGTCTGACTCGTGAACGCGCGGGCTTTGAGGTTCGTGACGTCCATCACAGTCACTACGGCCGGATGTGTCCAATCGAAACTCCGGAAGGTCCGAACATCGGTCTGATCAACTCCTTGTCCACCTTTGCCCGCATCAATGAATACGGCTTTATTGAAGCTCCGTATCGTTGGGTGGACCCGAAGACCGGCAAGGTAACGGAGCATATTGATTATCTGACCGCCGATGAAGAAGACAACTATGTAGTTGCCCAGGCGAATGTACAGATCGATGAAGAAGGAACCTTTAAAGAGGACATGGTTATCGTTCGTTACAACAAGGATTCAGATAACATTACCACTATGGCCAGCAGCCGTGTTGACTACATGGACGTATCGCCAAAACAGGTCGTATCCGTCGCTACGGCGCTCATCCCGTTCCTGGAGAACGATGACTCCAACCGCGCACTGATGGGATCGAACATGCAGCGTCAAGCTGTTCCGTTGTTGATTCCAAAGGCACCGCTGGTAGGTACAGGGATGGAGCATAAATCCGCTAAGGACTCCGGCGTATGTATTGTTTCCAAATATGACGGTATTATCGAACGCTCCTCTGCCAATGAAATTTGGCTGCGCCGTGTTGAAACTGTTGACGGCAAGGAAGTTAAAGGCGATATCGTTAAGTATAAATTGCATAAATTTATGCGTTCGAACCAGGGTACTTGCATCAATCAACGTCCGCTTGCTAAACGGGGCGACATTGTGAAAAAAGGTGATATCCTGGCAGATGGCCCTTCTACAGAAATGGGCGAATTGGCTCTGGGCCGCAACGTAGTCGTTGCGTTCATGACTTGGGAAGGCTACAACTACGAGGATGCGATCCTGCTGAGTGAGAAGCTGGTTAAGGAAGATGTATACACTTCGATCCATATCGAGGAATACGAATCCGAAGCCCGCGATACGAAGCTCGGACCTGAAGAAATTACGCGTGATATTCCGAACGTGGGTGAAGAAGCGCTGCGCAATCTCGACGAGCGCGGGATCATCCGCATCGGTGCGGAAATCAACGCTGGCGATATTCTTGTTGGTAAAGTAACTCCTAAGGGTGTAACTGAGCTGACTGCTGAAGAACGCCTGCTCCATGCTATCTTTGGTGAGAAGGCACGTGAAGTTCGTGATACCTCTTTGCGCGTTCCTCATGGTAGTGATGGTATTATCGTTGACGTAAAAGTATTCACACGCGAGAACGGCGATGAGCTGCCTCCGGGTGTTAATCAACTGGTGCGTGTCTACATCGCTCAGAAACGTAAGATTTCTGAAGGTGACAAGATGGCCGGACGTCATGGTAACAAGGGTGTCGTTGCCCGTATCCTGCCAGAAGAAGATATGCCTTTCCTTCCTGACGGTACGCCGGTACAGGTTGTCCTGAACCCGCTGGGTGTACCTTCGCGTATGAACATCGGGCAGGTGCTGGAAGTCCATCTCGGTATGGCTGCACTTCGTCTCGGTATTCACGTAGCAACGCCGGTATTCGACGGTGCGCGCGAGTATGACGTATTTGATACGATGGAAGAAGCAGGTATGCAGCGTAATGGTAAAACCGTGCTTTATGACGGGCGCACAGGTGAACGCTTCGAGCGTGAAGTTACGGTCGGTGTCATGCACATGATCAAACTGGCGCACATGGTTGATGATAAGATTCATGCCCGCTCCACAGGTCCTTACTCACTCGTTACCCAGCAGCCACTCGGCGGTAAAGCCCAGTTCGGTGGACAGCGTTTCGGGGAAATGGAAGTTTGGGCGCTTGAAGCTTACGGCGCTGCCTATACACTGCAAGAAATCTTGACCGTGAAATCCGATGACGTGGTTGGCCGCGTGAAGACGTATGAGTCCATCGTCAAGGGTGAAAATGTTCCAGAACCGGGTGTTCCGGAATCGTTCAAAGTATTGATCAAGGAACTGCAGTCACTGGGTATGGATGTGAAAATCCTCAGCGGCGACGAGCAGGAAATTGAGATGAAGGAACTGGACGATGAGGACGAGACGTCAGGCGACAAGCTGAGCCTTAATTTGGAAGGCGCAGAGGTCGGAATAGAGTAGTTAGCCAGCAAGACATTAATTTCATCTAAAAATGGACCGCGCCCTCTGTCGACTTCACCGTCAACAGAGGGCTGTGCGGTACTAAATCAGGATATAGGTTAAGGAGGGTTGCTCCTTGTTGGACGTTAACAATTTTGAATTTATGAAAATCGGGCTCGCTTCTCCGGAAAAAATTCGTTCTTGGTCCCGCGGAGAAGTTAAAAAACCGGAAACCATTAACTATCGTACGTTAAAACCGGAGAAAGAAGGTCTTTTCTGCGAACGTATTTTCGGACCGCAAAAGGACTGGGAATGTCATTGCGGTAAATACAAACGCGTCCGTTACAAAGGCGTTGTGTGCGATCGCTGCGGCGTTGAAGTAACCCGCGCTAAAGTTCGCCGCGAACGTATGGGCCACATTGAGCTGGCAGCTCCGGTTTCTCATATCTGGTATTTCAAAGGGATTCCGAGCCGTATGGGTCTGGCGCTTGACATGTCCCCAAGATCGCTTGAAGAGATCATCTACTTCGCATCGTATGTTGTAACTGATCCAGGTGAAACTCCTCTTGAGAAAAAGCAACTATTGTCCGAAAAAGAATACCGTAGCTACCGTGAAAAATATGGCTACGGATTCCAAGCCGGCATGGGTGCTGAGGCTGTCAAAAAACTGCTTCAGGATATCGACATTGATAAAGAACTGGAATTCCTCAAAGAAGAGCTGCGTACGGCCCAAGGCCAGCGGCGCAACCGGGCGATTAAGCGTCTGGAAGTTATCGAGGCTTTCCGCAACTCCGGCAACAAGCCTGATTGGATGATCATGGATGTGCTTCCGGTTATCCCTCCAGAGCTTCGTCCAATGGTTCAGCTCGATGGCGGACGTTTTGCTACGTCTGACTTGAATGATCTGTACCGTCGTGTAATTAACCGGAACAACCGTCTCAAGAGACTGCTGGATCTCGGCGCTCCTGACATTATTGTGCAGAATGAAAAGCGCATGCTTCAGGAAGCTGTCGATGCATTGATCGACAACGGCCGCCGTGGCCGCCCGGTAACAGGTCCTGGTAACCGTCCGCTCAAATCTCTCAGCCATATGCTGAAAGGTAAACAAGGACGTTTCCGCCAGAACTTGCTCGGTAAACGCGTTGACTATTCCGGTCGTTCCGTTATCGTCGTAGGACCTTACCTAAAGATGTACCAATGCGGACTTCCGAAAAAAATGGCGCTTGAATTGTTCAAGCCGTTCGTCATGAAAGAACTTGTTAACAAAGGACTTGCCCATAATATCAAGAGCGCAAAGCGTAAGGTTGAGCGCGTAAGCCCTGAGGTATGGGATGTGCTTGAGGAAGTAATCAGAGAGCATCCGGTTCTGCTGAACCGTGCCCCTACGCTTCACAGACTTGGTATTCAAGCTTTTGAACCGATTCTGGTGGAAGGTCATGCAATCCGTCTTCACCCGCTCGTATGTACGGCTTATAACGCCGACTTTGACGGCGACCAGATGGCGGTGCACGTACCTTTGTCAGCAGAAGCTCAAGCAGAAGCACGTATTCTCATGCTGGCATCCGGTAACATCCTGAACCCTAAGGATGGTAAACCGGTAGTTACCCCTTCCCAGGATATGGTCCTTGGTACATTCTACCTGACAATGGACAACAAGGAAGAAAAGGGAACAGGCATGATTTTGCGTACCGTGAACGAGGCTGTTTCAGCTTATCAGCGCGGAACCGCAGGCTTGCATGCCCGTGTGGCTATTCCTGCTAAAGCGCTCGGCAAGACCAGCTTCACTGAGGCGCAGCAAGGAGCAATGCTGATCACAACAATCGGTAAGATTATCTTCAACGAAATCTATCCGAGCAGTTTCCCATATATCAACGAAGCGACCAAAGCAAATCTGCTGCAAGGCACACCGGAAAAGTATTTCATCTATGAAAAAGGTGCGGATATCCGCGAACTGATCATGGCTGCTCCGGATGCAAGTGCGGTGGGTAAGGAATATCTGGGGCTCATTATTGCCCGCTGCTTCGAAACCTATCACACAACCAAAACCTCTATGATTCTGGATAGAATCAAACAGCTCGGCTTTACTTATTCCACACGCTCCGGTGTTACGGTTGCCGTTTCCGACGTTGTTGTGCCTGAAGAAAAAGCCACCATTCTTAAAGAGTCCGAGGCCAAGGTTGATGTGGTTGCCAATCAATACCGCCGCGGTCTGATTACTAACGATGAACGGTATGACCGTGTTATCGAGATTTGGTCCAAGACGAAGGATGACTTGACCAATATCCTGCTGAAGTCGATGGACCGCTTCAACTCCATCATGCTCATGGTCGACTCCAAGGCGCGCGGTAACAAATCGCAGATCACCCAGCTTGGTGGTATGCGCGGTCTGATGGCTACACCTTCAGGACGAATCTTTGAATTGCCAATCAAGGCGAACTTCCGTGAAGGCCTGACAGTCCTCGAGTACTTTATCTCTACTCACGGCGCGCGTAAAGGTCTGGCCGATACAGCGCTGCGTACAGCGGATTCAGGTTACCTGACCCGCCGTCTCGTTGACGTGGCACAGGACGTTATCGTCCGTGAAGAGGATTGCGGAACCGATAAAGGGTTCACGGTTAGCCGTATCCAGGATGGTAAGGAAGTTATCGAGGACCTGTACGACCGTATTGAAGGCCGCTACTCCTTTGAAACTGTCCGTCATCCGGAAACGAAGGAAATTATCGTTCACCGGAATGATCTGATTGACTCCGACAAGGCAGAGGAAATCGTCAATGCCGGTGTTACCAAGCTGCAGATCCGCTCTGTACTGAGCTGCCGTGCCCGTCACGGAGTCTGCAAGAAGTGCTACGGACGCAACCTGGCAACAGGCAAGTTCGTGGAAATCGGGGAAGCAGTCGGCATTATCGCCGCTCAATCCATCGGTGAACCGGGAACACAGCTTACCATGCGTACGTTCCATACCGGGGGGGTTGCCGGTGATGACATCACGCAAGGTTTGCCGCGTATCCAAGAGCTGTTTGAAGCCCGTAACCCTAAAGGTCAGGCTACAATCAGTGAAATTGACGGGGTAATCAAGGAAATCCGCGAAACTAAGGACCGCCGTGAAATCGAGGTTCAAGGTGAAGCTGAATCCAAGACTTATTCCATCACTTATGGTTCGCGTCTGCGTGTCAGTGAAGGCCAGGAGATTGAAGCCGGCGATGAGCTGACAGACGGTTCGATTGACCCTAAAGAAATGCTGCGTATCAAAGGGATCCGCGGGGTACAGAACTACATTCTGCAAGAAGTGCAGCGTGTATACCGTAACCAGGGCGTTGAAATCAATGATAAGCACATTGAAGTTATGATCAAGCAGATGCTGCGCAAGATCCGTATTATCGACGCTGGAGATACTAACCTCCTGCCGGGCGCATTTGCGGATATTTACGAATATGAAACAGCCAACAAGGAAGCAATCCTTTCCGGTAATGAGCCGGCTGTCGCCAAACCGGTACTGCTCGGTATTACCAAAGCTTCCCTTGAGACGGATTCATTCCTGTCTGCTGCATCTTTCCAGGAAACAACACGTGTCCTGACAGATGCTGCAATTAAGGGTAAAGTGGATAAGCTGCTCGGTCTTAAAGAAAATGTTATCATTGGTAAGCTGATTCCTGCCGGTACTGGTATGAATCGTTACCGCAATGTCAAGCTGACAGATCCGAATGAAGAGAGCGTGGAAGAAGCTCTAGAAACGGTTCCGGCTGAATAATTGAATAATCACAGTTGGCAGATTCCGCGTCACGGTTCCCAATAAATCGTGGCGCGGCTGACTGCTGTGAATATTAATAAATTTATTGCCGATTTTCTTGACATCAACTTATGATAATGCTAATATGTCTAAGGTGCGTGAGTAGCCTTGTTATTCTTAATCATTGGAGGTAAGCTTTTATTATGACTGATGATATGGGACTGCAGGATGCTCAGGTCAAGATCGGTTCCAAACAAACCGTCAAGGCGGTAGAGTTGGGCCAAGCTGCAGAAGTCTATGTGGCGGAGGACGGAGATCAACGGCTTACTTCCAGAATTGTATTGCTTTGCAACAAACAAGGCGTGAAGGTCACTTATGTGGATACCATGCTGAACTTGGGCAAAGCCTGCGGTATAGAAGTTGGTGCTGCTATGGCAGCCGTCTTAAAACAATAGCAAGAGAAACGTTTTTGTACCGGGGGTACACTTCGGTAGCAAGAACTTTTCATTTGTCTTTTTATGAACCACCTGGGTCTGTGGACTTAACGTTCATAAATAGATTACTACTTCAGGAAGGGGGTGGCACAACAATGCCAACTATTAACCAATTGGTTCGTAAAGGCCGTCAAGCCAAAGTCGACAAATCCAAATCTCCTGCTCTTCAAAAAGGGTTCAACGCCCTGAAGCGTGAGGCTACGAATTTGAGCGCTCCGCAAAAACGCGGTGTATGCACTCGTGTAGGCACAATGACTCCACGTAAACCAAACTCTGCGCTTCGTAAGTATGCCCGTGTTCGTTTGACGAACCGTCTTGAGGTGACTGCTTACATCCCGGGGATCGGACATAACCTTCAAGAGCACAGTGTTGTATTGCTGCGCGGAGGTAAAGTAAAAGACCTTGCAGGAGTTCGTTACCACATCGTACGTGGGGCTCTGGATACAGCAGGTGTAGCTAACCGGATGCAAGCTCGTTCCAAATATGGCGCGAAACGTCCTAAAGCTAAGAAATAAGATCAGAATCCGAATAATAACCACTTAAGAAAGGGGGATATCCATGCCACGCAAAGGTCCAGTTACTAAGAGAGACGTACTGCCGGATCCATTGTATAATAGCAAGTTGGTTACTCGTTTGATCAACCGCATTATGCTGGATGGTAAGAGAGGTGTCGCTCAAAGCATTCTGTACAATTCGTTCAAGCTGATTCAAGAACGTACAGGTAAAGAACCGATGGAAGTTTTCGAAGCTGCCATCAAGAATATCATGCCGGTTTTGGAAGTCAAAGCTCGTCGTGTCGGTGGTGCTAACTATCAAGTACCTATCGAGGTTAAACCTGAAAGACGTACTGCTTTGGGATTACGTTGGCTCGTGAACTACTCTCGCAACCGCGGTGAGAAAACTATGGAAGAGCGTTTGGCGGCTGAGATTATCGATGCTTCCAACAACACAGGCGCTTCCGTTAAGAAACGCGAAGACACGCACAAAATGGCTGAAGCGAACAAAGCGTTTGCTCACTACCGCTGGTAGGATTAAGGTCATTCAACTAATCTATATTTTGAAGGGAGACCCAATTCATGGCAAGAGAGTTCTCCTTAAAAAATACACGTAATATCGGGATCATGGCACATATTGATGCTGGTAAAACTACTACCACAGAGCGGATTCTTTTCTACACAGGCCGTACGCACAAAATCGGTGAAGTTCACGAAGGTGCTGCTACAATGGACTGGATGGAACAAGAACAAGAGCGCGGGATCACTATTACTTCCGCTGCTACAACCGCTGCGTGGAAAGGTCACCGCATCAATATCATTGATACCCCAGGACACGTTGACTTCACTGTTGAAGTTGAACGTTCCCTGCGTGTATTGGATGGGGCAGTAGGTGTTTTCAGTGCGAAAGAGGGCGTAGAGCCTCAGTCTGAAACCGTATGGAGACAGGCTGACCGGTATGGCGTTCCCCGTATCGCTTATGTTAACAAGATGGATATCATCGGCGCGGACTTCCTTAACGTTGTTAAGGACATGCGTGATCGTCTGCAAGCGAACGCAGTTGCAATCCAACTGCCAATCGGTGCAGAAAATGATTTCGTTGGTATCATTGACCTGGTTGAGCAAAAAGCTCATATGTTCAAAGACGATCTGGGTCAAAACATCGAAGTTACAGATATTCCGGCGGAATTTCTGGAACAAGTTGAGGAACTGCGTCTCGAGCTGATCGAGAAGGTTGCAGAACTCGACGAAGATCTGACTATGAAGTACCTTGAAGGTGAAGAAATTACAGTCGAAGAGATCAAAGGCGCGCTGCGCAAAGGCGTATGCGAAGTTAAGATCTTCCCTGTAATCGTTGGATCCTCCTACCGCAACAAAGGGGTTCAGCTTATGCTGGACGCTGTTGTTGATTACTTGCCATCCCCGCTGGATGTACCTGCTATTCAAGGTCATCTGGACGACGGTTCTGAAGCGGTTCGCCATTCTTCGGATGAAGAGCCATTCTCCGCACTGGCATTTAAAATCATGACAGACCCTTATGTTGGTAAACTTACGTTCTTCCGCGTGTATTCCGGTATCCTGGAATCCGGTTCTTACGTAGTGAACGCTACTAAGAACAAACGCGAGCGTATCGGCCGTATTCTGCAGATGCATGCTAACAGCCGTCAAGAAATCTCCATCGTTTACGCTGGTGATATCGCAGCAGCAGTTGGTCTGAAAGACACAAGTACAGGCGATACTCTTTGCGACGAGAAACATCCGGTCATCCTGGAGTCGATGAACTTCCCTGATCCGGTTATCGAAATCGCAGTTGAACCAAAAACCAAAGCCGACCAAGATAAATTGGGCGTTGCTCTCGGTAAGCTGACTGAAGAAGATCCAACTCTTCGTGCGCATACTGATGAAGAAACTGGCCAAACCATCCTGGCAGGTATGGGTGAGCTTCACCTTGACATTATCATCGACCGTATGCGCCGTGAATTCAAAGTAGAAACCAACGTGGGTAAACCACAGGTTGCTTACCGCGAAACATTCAAGGCACCAGCACGCGTCGAAGGTAAATTCGTTCGCCAATCCGGCGGTCGCGGTCAGTACGGTCACGTATGGGTTGAATTTGAACCTCTCGAGCCAGGTACTGGCAGCCAATTCGAAAGTAAAGTTGTCGGTGGTTCCGTTCCTAGAGAATACATCGCTCCTGCACTTGCCGGTATTGAAGAGCAAATGAAAAACGGCGTACTTGCAGGCTTCCCGCTTGTAGACGTTAAGGCAACCATCGTTGATGGTTCTTATCATGATGTTGACTCCAACGAAATGGCGTTCAAAATCGCCGGCTCGATGGCGCTCAAAGCAGCTAAAGACAAGTGTAAGCCTGTCCTGCTTGAGCCAATCATGAAAGTGGAAGTAACTGTTCCTGAGGAATACATGGGCGATGTTATGGGTATGCTGAACTCCCGTCGCGGTAGAATCGAAGGTATGGATTCCCGTGGTGGTGCGCAAATTATCCGTGCTAAGGTACCTCTTTCCGAAATGTTCGGATACTCCACAACACTCCGTTCCGGTACCCAAGGACGCGGCGTATTCTCGATGGAACTTTCCCACTACGAAGAAGTGCCTAAGACTATCGCAGAAGAAATCGTCTCCAAGAACAAAGGCGCAGAGTAATCAAACTGTTTTAACTTGCCACCCGGGCCTCTAACACTCAGTCACCCTAGAATTTAAGTACCGGTGTGGCTCTAAAATAAAGGAACCCCATTATAAGGAGGAACTGTTCAAATGGCAAAGGCAAAGTTTGAACGTACTAAACCGCATGTTAACATCGGTACAATCGGTCACGTTGACCATGGTAAAACAACCCTGACTGCTGCAATCACAACTGTACTGTCCAAGAAATACGGCGGCGCTGCTGTAGCATTCGACCAAATCGACAAAGCTCCAGAAGAACGCGAACGTGGTATCACCATCTCCACAGCTCACGTTGAATATGAAACTCCTAACCGTCACTACGCACACGTAGACTGCCCTGGACACGCCGACTATGTTAAAAACATGATCACTGGCGCAGCGCAAATGGACGGAGCTATCCTGGTTGTATCCGCAGCTGACGGCCCAATGCCACAGACTCGCGAACACATCCTGTTGTCCCGTCAGGTAGGCGTTCCTTACATCGTTGTATTCCTGAACAAATGCGACATGGTTGAAGACGAAGAGTTGCTTGAACTGGTTGAAATGGAAGTACGCGATCTGCTGAACGAATACGAATTCCCAGGCGATGACACTCCAATCGTTCGTGGTTCCGCTCGTGAAGCTCTGCAGAACCCTGATGGCGACTGGGCTGCTAAGATCGTTGAAATGTTCGAAACTATCGACACTTACATCCCACTGCCAGAACGCGACACTGACAAGCCTTTCTTGATGCCAGTCGAAGACGTATTCTCCATCACTGGCCGCGGTACCGTGGCAACTGGCCGTGTAGAACGCGGAACAGTTAAAGTTGGGGAAGAAGTTGAAATCGTTGGTATTCACGAAGACAAGAAAAAATCCGTTGTTACGGGCGTTGAAATGTTCCGTAAATTGCTGGATTCCGCTCAAGCGGGCGACAACATCGGCGCACTCTTGCGTGGTGTTGACCGTAACATGATCGAGCGCGGCCAAGTATTGGCTAAACCGAACTCCGTTAACCCACACACTGAGTTCACTGCTCAGATCTACGTTCTGACTAAAGAAGAAGGCGGACGTCACAAACCTTTCTTCACTGGTTACCGTCCACAGTTCTACTTCCGTACAACTGACGTAACTGGTATCATCAACCTGCCAGAAGGTACTGAAATGGTTATGCCTGGTGACAACATCACTGTAACCGTACAACTGATCTCCCCTATCGCTATTGAAGAAGGTACTAAATTCTCCATCCGCGAAGGTGGCCGTACAGTTGGCGCCGGTACTGTAGCATCTATCCAAAAATAATTTGGCTCTATCCGTTAGGATAGATCTGAACTATAAAAGCAGGGACTCTTCATTCGAAGAATCCCTGCTTTTTTTGCGACAATCAGCATGATAACCGTACAGTAGAAATTAAAGATATGGAAGCACTCCTCCATTTAGCGGAAGTCGATATTATGGAAATCCATATATTTTGTAGAAACTACTGTCTGTCAGTATTATTCGACATATAACGACATATTTATATATAAAACCTCTATTTTTCAACAATATTCTACAAAAAACTACTTAAAATTCTTTGCATTTATCACATTCTTAAAGTAGAATATTTCTATACACTGATGTTAATTATTAGGAATTTAAGGGAGGTTAGCATGGGGAAGCGTCCTTTTTCTTTTTTACATGGTTTGACTTCGCGTAATGCAAGCAAGGAGGCTCCTGCCAATCACTCGATAGACCGTCACGATTATAACCACACGGTTGAAGCTTCATATCATACCCTAGAGGGCCATGATGAGTTGAACGAACAGATGCGGATGATAGACTTGTCTGAAGAAGACTTGAGTTTATTACGCCAAATGAAGCCCATTGTAGAGAAGAAAATCGACTACATAACCGATCAGTTCTATAATACTGTACTCGGTGTGAGCAAATTAGAAGCAATCATTCTGGAGCACAGCAGTATAGAACGCCTCAAAAAGACTCTTCGGGAACATATTATCGAGATTTTTAACGGGAACTTGAATGAAGAATATATCGCCAAACGCCTGGCTATTGCCAAAATCCATAAACGGGTAGGCTTGGAGCCCAAGTGGTACTTGTCTGCTTTTCAAAACCTGCAAAACGTGTTTATTACAGTCATATATAATGAAACGAACGAGGACAGCGAGCGGTTAAAGGTTGTTCAGACAGTGACGAAGCTGCTGAATCTGGAGCAACAGCTGGTGCTCGAGGCTTATGAGAAAGAGAATATTCGTGAGAAAGAAGAACAATATTTAGCTGTTAAAAATGAACTGAAGCAAAAAATTGCTGAGTTCAGCGGTGAGCTTGTAGATCTGAGCATTGATACTAATGCAGCAGTAGAGCAGCTGGTGGCGAGCAGTAATGAAGTGAACAATACATTTAGGAGAACTGCCGCGTCTGCTCTGGAGTCGCAGGGAATGGCCACAGAGGGGCATGGACATCTCGATAGTCTTACTGACCAAATCAACCTCATCTATGAAAGTACGCACGCAATGGAACGCTCGGTGAATGAATTGAGCAGTTCCTCCAAGCAAATTCAGAAAATTGTTGCCGCCGTGCAGGATATAGCTGATCAGACAAAAATATTATCACTCAATGCTACTATAGAAGCTGCAAGGGCTGGAGTACACGGCAAAGGGTTCAGTGTAGTTGCCGGGGAGGTCAGCCGCCTGGCGGAGGACACCAAGAATACGGTTGTGCGGATAGGAGAGCTGACTCATCAATCGGGGAGTCTCACTTTACAGGTTGTAGAAGAAATCCGAAAGGTTCAGGAGTTGACGAAGAGCGGCAAAGTTCAATCCATTGAGACCAGCCAGCTGTTCAGTGATATAGTGAATTCCATGCAGTCCAGCACACAGGAGATCGTGGCCGTCGAAGAAGAGATAAAAGTATTGATTCAGACCATTGAAGGAATAGGAACAACAACAGCGCAGACTGCAGCTTCTGCAGAGTATTTTAAGTCGGCGACGGAAAATCTTTGAGCGGGAAACAGCGTATGAAAAAATCATGCGCTGTTTTTGCATTTTTGCTTGCAATGTTCCTGCCTATTATATATAATAATAAATGTTGTTCTGAGACGTTGCGATGATGTGAGAGGTTACTGACACACCCGGCCCCTTTGCCATGAGGTCGACGTCAGAAAATTTTCACGGAGTATGTCCGATAATAAATTGGGCGATAGAAGGAGGGACTAAAATGGCAAAGCAAAAAATTCGTATCCGCTTGAAAGCATACGACCACAGAATTCTTGATCAATCCGCAGAGAAAATCGTTGAAACAGCAAAACGTTCGGGTGCTGGTGTATCCGGGCCGATTCCGTTGCCAACTGAGAAACAAGTTGTTACTATTCTCCGTGCGGTACACAAGTACAAGGATTCCCGTGAACAGTTTGAAATGCGTACTCACAAACGTCTGATCGACATTGTGAATCCAACACCACAAACTGTGGATGCCTTGATGCGCTTGGATCTACCGTCCGGTGTAGATATCGAAATCAAATTGTAATACTACTATTAAGCAACTAGGAAAAGAAAAGAGGTGTCAACATGAAAGGTATCTTGGGAAAAAAACTCGGTATGACTCAAGTGTTTACTCCAGAAGGTAATGTAATTGCCGTTTCGGTTATCGAAGCTGGACCTTGTGTGGTACTGCAAAAGAAAGACCTGAATATCGACGGATATGAAGCAGTGCAGTTGGGCTTTTCCGATAAGAAAGAAAGCCGCTCCAACAAGCCTGAACAGGGTCACGCCAAAAAGGCAAATGCAACACCTAAGCGCTACGTTCGCGAAATTCGCGGTGTTGACCTCGGGGCACTCGAGGTTGGACAAGAGCTGAAGGCTGATATCTTCACTGAAGGCGAATTTGTTGACGTGACTGGTACAACTAAAGGTAAAGGTTTCCAAGGCGTTATCAAACGTTGGGGCCAAAGCCGCGGACCAATGGCACACGGATCGCGCTACCACAGAAGACCGGGTTCCATGGGTTCCATTCAAGCTAACCGCGTTCCTAAGGGCAAACGCCTGCCAGGACATATGGGTCATACAACTGTAACGGTTCAAAAGCTTGAAATCATCAAAGTTGACGTAGAACGCAATGTGTTGCTGGTTAAGGGCGCAATTCCAGGTCCTAAGAACAGCTTCGTGAAAGTTAAAGAAACCGTAAAGAAATAATTATTGAAGAAAGGAGGAACATGAAATGCCAAAAGTAACACTTTTTAATATCAGTGGTAACGAAGTTGGCGAAGTTGAACTGAGCGATACAGTATTCGGGATTGAACCAAACGTGCATGTCCTGCATGAAGCTGTACTTATGCAAAGAGCTTCCCTTCGTCGCGGAACACACAAAGTAAAAGGACGTTCTGAAGTGCGTGGCGGTGGACGTAAGCCTTGGAAACAAAAAGGTACAGGTCGTGCTCGTCAAGGCTCCATTCGTTCTCCGCAATGGAAAGGCGGCGGCGTTGTCTTCGGACCAACTCCACGCAGCTATTCCTGGAAACTGCCTAAGAAGGTTCGCCGTCTGGCCATCAAATCCGCGTTGTCCTCGAAGGTTGTCGGAAATGACATCATCGTATTGGATAGCCTGACAATGAATGCTCCGAAGACAAAAGAATTCGCAGCAATCTTGAACAACCTGAAAGTGGGCAGCAAAGCTCTGATTGTAGCTCCTAGCTATGACGATAATGTGGCTCTTTCCGCTCGTAACATCCCTGGGGTGAAATTCCTGGTGGCTGACGGCATCAATGTTCTTGACGTACTGACGTACGACAAACTGATTATCACTAAAGAAGCAGTTCAGAAGGTAGAGGAGGTGTTCGCGTAATGAAAGATCCTCGTGATATTATCAAACGTCCGGTGATTACGGAACGCACATCCGAATACATGAGCGAATTGAAGTACGCTTTTGAAGTGGATATCCGTGCTAACAAGACCGAAATCAAAAAAGCTGTCGAGGCTATTTTTAAAGTAAAAGTAGTTAGTGTGAACACAATGCGCGTACCTGGTAAACTGAAACGCTATGGCAAATATTCTGGTTATACTCCAGAGTGGAAGAAAGCCATCGTTAAGCTTAGCCAGGACAGCAAACCGCTCGAATTCTTTGAAGCGGTAGAATAATAACTCTGTGAAGTAAGGAGGGAACTATAGTGCCAATCAAAAAGTACAAACCGACCTCTCCGGCAAGACGCAGCATGTCCGTGTCTACGTTTGAAGAAATTACAACAAACCAGCCTGAGAAATCGTTGCTTGCGCCGCTGAGCAAAAAAGCGGGACGTAACAACCAAGGTAAAATTACGGTTCGTCACCAAGGCGGCGGACACAAACGTAAATACCGTATCATCGACTTTAAGCGGACTAAAGACGGCATACCAGGTAGCGTTGCTACGATTGAGTATGACCCGAACCGTACATCCAACATTGCTTTGATCCACTATGCTGATGGAGAGAAACGTTACATTATCGCTCCTAAAGGCCTCAAAGTTGGGGATAAGATCGAGTCCGGCCCTACAGCCGACATCAAAATTGGTAACAGCCTTCCTCTGGAAAACATTCCAGTAGGTACAGTTATCCACAACATTGAGTTGAAACCAGGTAAAGGCGGACAGCTCGTTCGCGCTGCTGGTACAGAAGCTCAATTGCTTGGTAAGGAAGAAAAATACGTATCCGTTCGTCTGAACTCCGGTGAAGTACGCAGAATTCTTAGCGTATGCCGTGCGACAATCGGTTCCGTAGGTAACGAAGATCATGAGTTGATCAAAATCGGTAAAGCCGGACGCAGTCGCTGGCTTGGCCAACGTCCTGAAGTGCGCGGGGTTGTTATGAACCCTAACGATCACCCACACGGTGGTGGTGAAGGCCGCGCTCCAATCGGACGGAAATCGCCTATGTCTCCTTGGGGCAAACCAACCCTCGGCTACAAAACGCGTAAGAAAAACAAGGCATCTGATAAATATATCGTTCGCCGCCGCACAAAATAAGACGCTTCTGGCAAGTTAGATTAGCGCGAAGCGTCGATTCGCGGTTTGAAGAACCGGATGAAGGGAGGATTCATACATGGGTCGCAGTTTAAAGAAGGGGCCGTTTATCGATGGCTACCTGCTGAAAAAAGTTGAGGAATTGAACGCGGCAGATAAGAAGGTCGTTGTTAAGACTTGGTCCCGTCGCTCAACTATTTTCCCTCAGTTTATCGGACATACGTTTGGTGTATATGATGGCCGCAAACACGTGCCTGTATACGTTACGGAAGATATGGTAGGTCACAAGTTGGGCGAGTTCGCGCCAACACGTACTTACAAAGGCCACGCGGGTGACGATAAGAAAACTAGAAGATAATTAAGTTCTTCGTTTGAGAGGAGGGAAAACAATGGAAGCAAAAGCACATGCAAGATCGGTGCGGATTTCTGCTCGCAAAGCGAAACTGGTTGTTGACTTGATTCGCGGCAAGCAAGTGGGGGAAGCAATTGCAATTCTTCGCCACACTCCAAAATCCGCTTCTCCTGTAGTTGAGAAATTGCTTAACTCGGCGATTGCCAATGCTGAGCACAACTACTCCATGGACGTGAACAGCTTGTTCGTTAGCGAAGTATTCGTTAACCAGGGTCCTACAATGAAACGTTTCCGTCCGCGCGCAATGGGCCGCGCAAGCCGGATCAATAAACGTACCAGCCACATTACTTTGGTGGTATCTGAGAAATAAGGAGGGATAACACGTGGGTCAAAAGGTAAATCCAGTCGGACTCCGAATCGGTATTATTCGCGATTGGGAATCTAAATGGTATGCAGGCAAAGATTTCGGTACTCTTTTAATGGAAGACGTCAAAATCCGGGAATACCTTAAAGGTAAATTGAAGGATTCCTCTGTTTCCCGCATTGAGATTGAAAGAGCGGCAAGCCGCGTGAACGTAACAATTCACACTGCTAAACCAGGTATGGTAATTGGTAAAGGCGGAGCGGAAGTAGAAGTACTTCGCAGCGCAGTTACAACTATCGCTGGCGGCAAAAAAGTGCACATCAACATCAATGAAATCAAACACCCTGAACTGGATGCAATTCTGGTTGCTGAAAGCATTGCACAACAATTGGAACGTCGCGTATCGTTCCGTCGTGCTCTGAAACAAGCGATTCAAAGAACTATGCGTTCCGGCGCAAAGGGAATCAAAACACAAGTTGGCGGACGTCTTGGCGGCGCTGAGATTGCCCGTTCAGAAGGTTATAGCGAAGGAACAGTTCCACTTCATACGCTTCGTGCCGATATCGACTACGGAACGGCTGAAGCACATACAACTTACGGCCGTATCGGCGTAAAAGTATGGATCTACCGTGGAGAAGTTCTTCCCCCAGCTAAGAAACAAGCTGCTCAGGAAGGAGGCAACTAATCATGTTGGTACCAAAACGCGTTAAACACCGCAAGCAACAACGCGGTCACATGAAGGGTATGGCAAAAGGCGGTACTGAGCTGAACTTCGGCCAATATGGTCTGCAAGCTTTGGAACCATCTTGGGTTACTAACCGTCAGATCGAAGCTGCCCGTATTGCAATGACACGTTATATCAAACGTGGCGGTCAAGTTTGGATTAAGATTTTCCCAGATAAGCCAATTACTCAAAAGCCTCTTGAGGTTCGTATGGGTAGTGGTAAAGGTAACGTTGAGAAATGGGTAGCGGTGGTAAAACCGGGCAAGATTATGTTCGAACTCGGAGGCGTGTCGGAAGAAATCGCTCGTGAAGCGATGCGTCTTGCCGCTCACAAGCTGCCTGTAAAGACTAAGTTTGTGAAACGTGAAGAATTGGGTGGTGAAGCAAATGAAAGCTAATGAACTTCGCAACTTAACCACTGCAGAGATTGAACAGAAGATCGCTGGATTCAAAGAAGAACTCTTCAATCTCCGTTTTCAATTGGCAACTGGCCAACTGGACAACCCGACTCGGATTCGTGATGTGCGTAAGGAAATAGCTCGTGCTAAAACCGTTATCCATCAAAGAGTACTTGGCATCAGTTAAGTGACGGCGGATGTATCATCCGTAATCAGGAAGGAGGCTAACTATGAGCGAAGAACGTAATGCACGTAAGGTGCTGATCGGTAAAGTAGTCAGCGACAAAATGGATAAAACCATCGTAATTGCTGTTGAAACCTATAAAAAGCACAACCTGTATCACAAACGCATCAAGTCTACGAAGAAATTCAAAGCACATGATGAAGAAAATGTTGCTAAGATCGGTGATATTGTCAAAGTCATGGAAACTCGTCCATTGTCCAAGGACAAACGCTGGAGACTTGTTGAAGTGGTAGAAGCAGCGGTTATCATCTAAGACGACCTATGAAGCTTGATCGGAAGGAGGAAATTAATAATGATTCAACCATTTACACGTTTGCATGTGGCTGACAACTCTGGTGCGAAGGAACTGATGTGTATCCGCGTACTGGGTGGTACTGGACGCCGTACAGCAGCAATCGGTGATCTGATCGTTTGTTCCGTTAAACAAGCAACACCAGGCGGCGTTGTCAAAAAAGGTGATGTTGTTAAAGCGGTAGTTGTACGTACGAAACGTTCCGTTCGCCGTAAAGATGGATCTTACATCGCATTCGACGAAAACGCAGCTGTTGTTGTTAAAGACGACAGAAGCCCACGCGGAACACGTATCTTCGGACCAGTTGCTCGCGAGCTTCGCGATAAAGACTACATGAAGATCGTTTCCTTGGCACCGGAAGTAATCTAAATAAAGATTTGATCATGCCCCAAAAAGTGTCATAGGAGGTGTAATAAATGCCTAGAGTGAAAAAAGTTCTGGAATCCCATAACAATAAACTGCATGTGAAAAAAGATGATGTGGTGCTTGTGATCAGCGGGAAAGACAAAGGTAAAAAAGGCCGTGTCATCGCTGCTTATCCTCGCGAAAACCGCGTTCTGGTAGAAGGCGTGAACATGGTGAAAAAACACCAAAAGCCGAACCAGCTCAATCCACAAGGTGGAATCATCGAGCAAGAAGCTTCGATTCATGTGTCTAACGTAATGCACATTGATCCGAAGAGTGGTAAAGTTACTCGTATTGGTTACAAAGTGCTCGATAACGGTAAGAAGGTTCGGGTAGCGAAGAGATCCGGAGAGATTATCGACTAATACAGTCCTAAAGAAAGGAGGTAAATCTTCATGGCAGCAAGAATGAAAGAACGTTTTCTGAATGAAATCACACCTGCTTTGATGCAGAAGTTCAACTATACAACTGTTATGCAAGTACCTAAGATCGAGAAGATCGTTATCAACATGGGTGTAGGTGACGCTGTTCAAAACTCCAAAGTACTTGATTCCGCAGTTAACGATATGCAACTGATCGCTGGTCAAAAGCCGGTAATCACCAAAGCAAAGAAATCCATCGCCGGCTTCAAGCTGCGCGAAAACATGCCAATCGGGGTTAAAGTAACACTGCGCGGAGATCGCATGTATTACTTCCTGGATAAGTTGCTTAATGTAACACTTCCACGCGTACGTGACTTCCGTGGGGTTTCAACTAAATCATTTGACGGTCGCGGTAACTACACACTTGGTCTTAAGGATCAGTTGATCTTCCCCGAAATCGAATATGATAAAGTTGACAAAGCACGCGGTATGGACATCGTTATTGTAACGACTGCTAGAACGGACGAGGAATCCCGTGAGCTGCTCGCTCAACTGGGAATGCCTTTCACGAAATAAGGACGGTTCATCCATTTCTCCGAAAATGTTTAGGAGGTGTCAGGCTAAGTGGCAAAAACTTCAATGAAAGTTAAACAACAACGCGAACCTAAGTTCAAAGTGCGTGCATACACACGTTGCGAGCGTTGCGGTCGTCCACATTCGGTACTGCAAAAGTTCAAAATTTGCAGAATTTGTTTCCGTGAGTTAGCTTATAAAGGCCAGATTCCTGGCGTGAAAAAAGCAAGTTGGTAAGAAGTTTATAAACGGGAAGGAGGTTTACACACATGACTATGTCTGATCCTATTGCAGATATGCTTACTCGTATTCGTAACGCCAACACTGTGCGTCACGAGACAGTAGAAATGCCTGCTTCTACTATGAAAAAACAAATCGCGGACATCTTGAAGCGTGAAGGTTTCATCCGTGACGCGGAATTCGTTGAAGACAGCAAACAAGGGATTATCCGTATCTTCTTGAAATACGGCCCTAACCAAGAGCGCGTTATCTCTGGTCTGAAAAGAATCAGTAAACCAGGTCTTCGCGTTTACACGAAGAGCAATGAAGTGCCTCGTGTACTCGGCGGCCTTGGAATCGCGATTATCTCCACATCTAAGGGAGTTATGACCGATAAAGAAGCTCGTCAATCAAAATCGGGCGGAGAAGTTGTCTGCTACATTTGGTAATAAACGTCACAAGATAAGGAGGTGCAACACATGTCTCGTATTGGTCGCAAACCAATCGCAGTACCTAGCGGTGTGAATGTCACTTTGGACAACGCCGTTATTACAGTAAAGGGTCCTAAAGGCACTTTAACTCGTGAGCTTCATAAAGACATGAAGGTTACAGTTGAAAACAACGAAATCACTGTTGTTCGCCCATCGGATAACAAATTACATCGTTCACTTCACGGCACAACCCGCTCCGTTGTCAACAACATGGTTAGCGGTGTGACTGAAGGTTTCTCGAAATCTCTGGAACTGGTTGGGGTCGGATATCGTGCAAACAAATCCGGAGATAAACTCGTTTTGAACGTTGGTTACTCCCACCCGGTTGAAATTACACCGGAAGCGGGCATCGAGTTCGAGGTTCCTGCGAACACGAAAATCATCGTTAAAGGTATCGACAAAGAACGCGTTGGCGCATATGCTGCCAAAATTCGTTCCGTACGTGAACCTGAGCCATACAAAGGTAAAGGTATCAAATATGAAGGCGAGCGTATCATCCGTAAGGAAGGTAAAGCCGGTAAGAAGAAATAATCGGCTTGCTTTTCTTCGTAAGATACCCCGTGCATCTTAAAGTGAAGCTGTTTACGGCAAACTGAAGGGAGTGAAAGGGAAGTCATGATTACAAAAGAAGATAAAAACAAGGCTCGTCTCAAAAGACACCTGCGTGTTCGTAAGAAAATTCAGGGTACTACTGAGCGTCCACGTTTGAATGTGTTCCGTTCTTCGAAACACATCTATGCTCAATTGATCGATGACGTGACAGGCGTTACTATCGTAGCTGCCTCCACACTGGACAAAGATCTGAGCGCTACAATCGGAAATGGCGGCAGCGTTGAAGCTGCTAGCAAAGTGGGTCAATTGATCGCTGAGCGCGCTAAAGCAAAAGGACATACTGTGGTTGTATTTGACCGCGGTGGATACTTGTACCATGGACGGATTCAAGCTCTGGCTACTGCAGCTCGCGAAGCTGGTCTTGAATTCTAGAATATTTCTAAAAGGAGGTTAACGACTTGCGTATAGATCCGAACAGTTTAGAGCTGACAGAAAGAGTTGTACACATTAACCGTGTTGCAAAAGTTGTAAAAGGCGGACGCCGTTTCAGCTTTAGTGCACTTGTTGTTGTGGGCGACGGCAACGGCTATGTCGGTGCAGGTATCGGTAAAGCCGGTGAAGTTCCGGATGCCATCCGTAAAGGCATTGAAGACGCCAAGAAAAACCTGATTCACATTCCAATCGTAGGAACTTCGATTCCCCATCTCGTTACTGGACATTTCGGCGCAGGACGCGTGCTGCTGAAACCAGCATCGGAAGGTACTGGCGTTATTGCTGGCGGTCCTGTTCGTGCGGTATTGGAATTGGCAGGCGTTGGCGACATCTTGACAAAATCTTTGGGTTCTTCGAATTCCATGAACATGGTCAATGCAACTTTGGAGGGTCTTTCCCGTCTGAAACGCATTGAAGAGGTCGCGAAGCTTCGTGGCAAATCTGTCGAAGAATTACGCGGTTAAGGAGGGGAACGTCAATGGCAAAATTGCAAATCACCCTCGTACGTAGCGTGATTGGACGTCCAGAAACACAACGTGTTACTGTTAAGACGCTCGGCCTGCGTAAAACCAACTCGTCCGTGGTTCACAATGACACTCCTGCAATTCGCGGGATGATCAACAAAGTGAGCCATCTGTTGTCTGTTACTGAAATTGAAGGCTAATCGCCTCGCATAAATTAACAAATATAAGGAGGTGCAAACGATGAAGTTACATGAACTTGCTCCAGCTCCTGGATCACGTAAAGAACGCAACCGCGTTGGTCGTGGTCCTAGTAGCGGGAACGGTAAAACTTCCGGCCGCGGTCATAAAGGGCAAAACTCCCGTTCCGGCGGCGGTGTTCGTCCAGGCTTCGAGGGTGGACAGAACCCACTCTATCGTCGTCTGCCTAAACGTGGTTTCATCAATCCTACCCGTAAAGAGTATGCGATTGTGAACCTGGAAGATCTGAACAGCTTTGCTGAAGGAACTGAAGTGACTCCACAGTTGTTGCTCGAAACTGGTGTTGTCAAGAATTCCAAAAGCGGCATCAAGATTCTCGGTAATGGTGAACTGGCTGTTAAGTTGACTGTACAAGCAAATAAGTTCTCTCAATCTGCGGTAGAGAAAATCGAGGCTGCCGGCGGTAAAACCGAGGTGATCTAATGTTCAAGACGCTTAAGAATATATGGCATGTTGAAGATTTGCGCAAAAAGATCCTGTTTACCCTGTTCGTTCTGATCATTTACCGCATCGGTTCGTTTGTACCGGTTCCCGGTGTGAACAAAGCAGTACTGGAATCAACAAATCAAAGCGGAGACGCTTTGATGGGTCTTTTGAACACCTTCTCGGGCGGAGCGCTCAAAAACTTCTCAATATTTGCGATTAGTATTTACCCGTACATTACAGCATCCATCATTGTGCAATTGCTCTCGATGGATGTTATCCCCAAGTTTGCCGAATGGGCCAAACAAGGGGAGCACGGGAAAAAGCAACTGGCGCAAATCACCCGGTACGGCACGGTCGTGCTCGGTCTGATTCAAGCGTTTGCCACTTCAATCGGGTTTAACCGGATTTATGGCACTGAGATGATTCCAAATGCAACCTTTGCGGATTACCTGCTGATTGCGATCATACTGACTGCAGGTACATCGTTCTTGATGTGGCTTGGTGAGCAGATCACAGAAAAGGGAATAGGAAACGGGATTTCGATCCTGATTTTTGCGGGAATCGTCGCCGCCATCCCGGGATATATCACGACTACGGCGCAATCAAGCTTTATTCAGCCGGATCAGGTGTTCCTGAATATTCTTAAAGTCGTTATTGTACTGATCGTGATTGTAGCGATTATTACAGGGGTTATCTTCGTACAACAAGGTATTCGTAAAATTCCTGTACAATACGCTAAGCGAGTGGTCGGTAACAAAATGTACGGTGGACAGAATACGCACATTCCGCTTAAAATCAATGCGGCAGGTGTAATTCCGGTTATCTTCGCCGTATCACTGCTTCAATTTCCAATTGTAATCTCCAGCTTCTGGGCAAGTCATGAATGGGCTAAATGGGTCACTGCCAATCTTTACTATGATAAGCCGCTCGGTATGGTCCTCTACGTGATCATGATCATCGGATTTACGTTCTTCTATACGTTCGTCCAGATGAATCCGCAGCAAATGGCTGACAATATGAAGAAGAACGGCGGCTACATTCCAGGCATTCGCCCAGGTAAAGCGACAGAGAAATACTTGACTCGGGTAATGTCCCGTCTGACTATGTCAGGTGCGATCTTCCTGGCTCTGATTTCTGTCCTGCCGGTATTCTTTGGTAACTTATCCGGTCTGCCCCGTTCCGTGAAGATTGGTGGTACCTCACTGCTGATCGTCATCGGTGTAGCACTGGATACGATGAAGCAGATCGAGAGCCAATTGATCAAACGCCATTACAAAGGCTTCATCAATAAATAGGCGATAGGTTCCGGCGAAGCATAAGACTCACAGACTTCCCGGCACCTATTGTGCTGTTTCTTGCTTGGTGGCGAACTTTTGGGGGGAGAAGAGAAATCGTGAACATTTTATTCATGGGCCCTCCTGGGGCAGGCAAGGGGACACAAGCAGCGGTAGTTGTGAAAGAACTGGATATTCCTCATATTTCGACTGGTGATGCCTTCCGCTTGGCAATCAAGCAAGGTACGCCGGTTGGACTTAAGGCCAAATCTTATATCGACCAAGGCTTGCTTGTACCTGATGATGTGACCATTGGAATCGTTGAAGAACGGCTGCAGCAGTCCGATTGCGAAAAAGGTTTCTTATTGGATGGTTTTCCAAGAACCCTTTCGCAAGCGGAAGCGCTGGAAGATATTCTTAGCCGTCTGAATCGTTCCTTGGATCATGTAATCAACTTGAATGTGGACCGTGGACTGCTGATGGCGCGTCTTACCGGACGCCGGATCTGCAAAGTTTGCGGTGCATCCTACCATTTGATTTTCAACCCGCCGAAGCAAGAAGGCATTTGCGATATTGATGGCGGTGAATTGTATCAACGTCCGGATGACAACGAAGAAAGTGTAGGCAAGCGTCTGGATGAGTATGACAACAAGACAGCGCCGTTGCTTGCGTTTTATGACAATAAAGGTCTTTTGCGTCAGGTGAACGGGGAAAACGAAATCAATGTCGTTTCTTCCGAAATCGTATCTATGCTGCGAGGTTAATGTAATGATCATTTGTAAATCCGAACAGGAACTTGCCTTTATGAGGGAAGCTGGTCGAATAGTTGCCGAGAGTCACCGTCTGATTGCTGAGGCTATCCAGCCTGGCATTACGACGGGGGAGCTCGACAGAATTGCCGATCAATACATTCGCAGTCAAGGTGCTGTGCCGTCTTTCAAAGGTTACAACGGTTTTCCTGCCAGCATTTGCGCTTCAGTCAACGAACAATTGGTGCATGGATTTCCGGGTAAGCGAAAACTGGTTGAAGGCGATATTGTTACGCTGGACATCGGTGCAGAGTACCGCGGTTATCACGGTGATTCCGCCTGGACCTACGGGGTGGGCAGCATTTCCGAAGAGGCTCAGCGTTTGCTGGACGTCACGGAAGGCTCCTTGTACGCAGGACTGGCGTTAGTCAAGCCGGATGTGCGCTTGTTTACAATCTCCCATGCAATTCAACAGTATATCGAGGATGCCGGATTCTCCGTCGTGCGCGAGTATGTTGGTCATGGCATTGGGGCAGAACTGCATGAAGAACCGCAAATTCCGAATTATGGCATAGCGGACCGCGGACCACGTCTGAAACCGGGTATGGTACTCGCGATTGAGCCGATGGTGAACGCAGGGGACAGATATGTCAGAACGCTGGAAGATAACTGGACGGTCGTCACGGTAGACGGTTCACTGTGCGCTCATTTTGAGCATACAGTAGCTGTAACGCCGGAGGGCATGGAAATTTTCACAAAACTGAATGCGTAGGTGATCTTCACGTGAATACTGGGAGCAGCCCGCAGATTGGTCAATTAGTGAGAATTCTCAAAGGCAAAGATGCCGGAGAGGCTGCCGTTGTTATCGCAGTTGTTGATAGCAGATTTGTATATATTGCTGATGGAGACAAACGTAAGTTTGATGGGCCTAAGAAGAAGAATATCGGACATCTGGAGCTCATACCATTCATCAGTAGTGAGATTGTGGACAGTTTGGAAGAAACCGGCCGGGTAACGAACGGAAAGCTGCGGTTTGCAGTCATGAAGTACGGTGCGGCAGCCGGAAAAAGTGCGAATGAGAAAGGAGACTAACTGTGGCTAAAGAAGATGTCATTGAAGTGGAAGGTACGGTCATTGAGCCGTTGCCGAATGCAACATTTAAGGTTGAGCTTGAGAACGGTCATCAAATACTTGCCCATGTGTCCGGGAAATTGCGGATGCACTTTATCCGTATCCTAACCGGAGACAAAGTGGTCGTGCAGTTATCGCCTTATGATTTATCTAAAGGTCGTATAACTTACCGTAAATAGATGGGAACTACAACAAAAGTTTTGCTTCGCAAAACTTTGAGGAGGTAATTAACATGAAGGTAAGACCTTCTGTAAAGCCCATTTGCGAGAAATGCAAAGTCATCCGCCGCAAAGGGACTGTTATGGTAATTTGCGAAAATCCGAAACACAAACAAAAACAAGGTTAAGAAGGGGGTGTAGCGTAAAATGGCTCGTATAGCTGGAGTGGATTTGCCACGTGATAAACGCGTTGAGATCGCCTTGACTTATATTTTCGGAATCGGTAAAACGACTTCCCAGAAAATTCTTAATGAAACAGGCATTAACGTTAACACACGTGTCCGTGATTTGACGGAAGATGAAGTCAGCAAACTGCGTGAAATGATCGACAAGTCAGTTAAGGTTGAAGGTGACCTGCGTCGTGAAATTTCCTTGAATATTAAACGTCTAACTGAGATCGGCTGCTACCGCGGTGTTCGTCACCGTCGTGGATTGCCTGTTCGCGGTCAACGTACTAAAACGAATGCCCGTACCCGGAAAGGCCCGCGTCGTACGGTAGCAAACAAAAAGAAATAAGAAGGGGTGAAAAGAGACAATGGCTAAACCGAAAAAAGTCGTACGTACCAAACGTCGCGACCGTAAAAATATCGAGAGTGGCGTGGCACATATCCGTTCCACGTTCAACAACACTATCGTTACGATCACGGATCCTCACGGAAATGCAATTTCCTGGGCAAGCTCCGGCGGTCAAGGATTTAAAGGTTCCCGTAAATCGACTCCATTTGCAGCGCAGATGGCAGCCGAAACTGCAGCTAAAGCAGCTATGGAACACGGCATGAAGTCCGTTGAAGTTATGGTTAAAGGACCGGGCGCGGGCCGCGAAGCAGCCATCCGTTCCCTTCAGGCCGCAGGCCTTGAAGTAAACCTCATTAAAGACGTAACTCCGGTTCCTCACAATGGATGCCGTCCGCCGAAACGTCGCCGCGTATAGTGAAATCAGAATTGTGATTGTGGTATAATTCTGACGCATCTGCTAATAATAGGTGTTTAGGCATACTACATGATACACCTGATGGGGTGACAGTTTCATTTAGGAGCGACGTTTGAAGGAGGGGTACACTCGTGATAGAAATCGAAAAGCCGAAGATTGAGACCGTAGAAGCCAATGATGAAGGAACCTATGGGAAATTCGTAGTTGAACCGCTGGAACGTGGATATGGCACGACTCTGGGGAACTCGCTTCGCCGGATACTGCTTTCCTCCCTTCCGGGAGCCGCAGTGACTTCGGTCCAAATTGACGGCGTTCTGCATGAGTTCTCGACCGTTCCTGGCGTAATGGAAGATGTGACGGAGATCATTCTGAACCTCAAAGCTCTTTCCCTGAAGATTCATTCAGACGAAGAGAAAGTGTTCGAGATTGATGCTGAAGGTGAAGGCATCGTTACCGCAGGTGATATCCGTGCGGATAGCGATGTTGAGATCCTGAACCCGGATCTTCATATTGCAACGCTGGGACCTGGCGCGAGACTTCACATGCGTATTTTTGCAGGCCGTGGCCGCGGTTATGTCCAAGCGGACCGCAACAAACGCGAGGATCAGCCCATCGGCGTTATTCCGGTGGATTCCATCTATACGCCTATCTCCCGTGTGAATTACGGCATCGACAACACTCGTGTAGGTCAAGTGACCAACTACGACAAGCTGACGATGGAAATTTGGACGGATGGCAGTATCAGACCGGAAGAGGCTGTTAGCCTCGGAGCCAAAATTTTGAACGAGCACCTCGTTTTGTTTGTAGGACTTACGGATGAAGCGAAAGACGCCGAAATTATGGTGGAAAAAGAAGAAGACAAAAAAGAAAAAGTGCTTGAGATGACAATCGAAGAGCTTGATCTTTCTGTACGTTCTTACAATTGCCTCAAACGTGCCGGTATTAATACCGTACAAGAGCTGACTACAAAAACTGAAGAAGATATGATGAAGGTTCGTAACCTGGGCCGCAAATCTTTGGAAGAAGTACAAGAAAAGCTCGAGGAACTTGGTTTAGGACTCCGCACAGAAGAATAGCTGACAGATTGCTTGAGTAAAGGAGGGAAAACAAATGGCATACCAAAAATTGGGCCGTGATTCCAGTGCGCGCAAAGCGTTGTTTCGCGACATGGTAACGGATCTGTTTCTTTATGAGCGTATCCAGACAACGGAAGCTAAAGCGAAGGAAGTTCGTTCCATCGCTGAAAAGCTGATTACTAAAGCAAAAAAAGGCGATCTTCATGCTCGTCGTCAAGTAGCAGCATTTGTCCGCCGTGAGACTGTAGACGGTGAACAAGACGCTATCCAAAAATTGTTCTCTGATATTGCTCCTCGTTACACAGAGCGTCCAGGCGGATACACTCGTATCCTGAAGCTGGGACCTCGCCGTGGCGACGCTGCGCCTATGGTTTATCTTGAACTGGTAGACCGCGCGTAGTATCACAAGCCATGATTTCCGGATGTACCCTTTACGCATATGCTGTAAGCAGTATGTGCAGAGATGTATGAACGTTATTGTGCTGCAGGGGCATTTAAGCCCTGCCGTACAATTACCGCGGGAATCACCTTGTATAGAGTAGAAGGAGCTCCCGCCGGGGCTCTTTTTTTTTTGAGGACCTCTGGACTGTGCAGGTTGGAATTCGAGTGAAAGGAAGAACGTAATGCGCAATCTATTGATGAAAGTCAATTATGACGGCACCGATTATGATGGCTTTCAGACCCAACCTCAGGGCAATACGATTCAGGACCATTTGGAGCGAGCCATTCTGCATCTTACCGGTGAGGGGATCAAGATTACAGCCTCGGGCCGTACAGATGCAGGTGTTCATGCTTATGGTCAACCTTTTAACTTCGTGACTTCCTCGCAAATTCCAACGGAACGCTGGTGTCTGGCCCTGAATGCCCGGCTGCCGCAGGATATCGTGGTTACTGAGGCAACTGAGGTTCCTCTTTCCTTCCATTCCCGCAGAGGAGCGAAGCGTAAGACCTACAGGTATACAATCAACGGTAATCGGTTTCCGGACCCGTTCCAGCGGCGCTGGCAGCATCATCATCCGGTGAAGCTCGACATTGCAGCTATGGAGCAGGGGCTGACACATATTGTGGGGACTTATGACTTCACATCGTTTGCATCCAGGAAGTCCACGAAGGCTTCTCATGTCCGGACGATTTTTGAGGCACATATGGAGATTGACCGCAGTATGTGCCGCAGCGGGTCTGCAGACCAGGGAGTTATTCATACCTATATTACAGGCAGCGGCTTTCTGCAGCACATGGTCCGCATAATCATGGGCACGCTGATTCATGTGGGCGAAGGCAAGATTCCCGCGGAAGCAGTTGCAGGTATACTGGCAGCATGCGACCGTGCGGCAGCGGGACCCACTGCGGTGGCAAAAGGGTTAGCGCTGTGGAGCGTAGAGTATGACAAGGCGGAAAGCTAATCGCTGTGCATCTTTATTATCAAAAAAATATGCACTGAATATTAGAAATCACTTGCGCTAGCCGCGATTATGCTGTAATATAAAAGTTGTGTTTTCTTGATGGCTATCCCACAGCCCCGATCAAGAAAATGCCAACAAATAAGCTTTTTTTAACTCACATAATCGTAATTCAATGAGAAATTAGATATACGAAACATATGATTTTCGTACGAGAACAAGGAGGAAACTTTCATGCGTACCACCTATATGGCGAAGCCGAACGAAGTTGAACGCAATTGGCATATTATTGATGCCGAAGGCAAAACACTTGGTCGTTTGGCGAGCGAAGCCGCTGCTTTGATCCGTGGCAAACACAAACCGCAATTCACTCCACACGTTGATACTGGAGATTTCGTAATTGTTATCAACGCAGAGAAGATTCATTTGACAGGTAAGAAATTGCAAAACAAGAAATACTACCGTCACTCGATGCACCCAGGCGGCTTGAAAGTTACTGTTGCTGAGGATCTGCTGAAAACTAAACCTGAACGTGTCATTGAATCCGCCGTACACGGCATGATTCCTAAGACTCGCCAAGGAAATCAAATGAAGCTGAGACTCAAAGTATATGCAGGCGCCGAGCATCCACATGCAGCACAAAAACCTGAAGTTTACGAACTTCGCGGATAAGAATAGAGGAGGACAGTTTCATGGCACAAGTACAATACTATGGGACAGGTCGTCGTAAACATTCGGTAGCACGTGTTCGCCTTGTACCGGGTGAAGGACGCATTGTCATTAACAAACGCGAGATGGACGAATATTTCGGTCTGGAAACACTTAAGCTGATCGTTAAACAACCTTTGACATTGACTGAAACTCTTGGCAACTATGATGTGCTCGTTATCGCACACGGTGGCGGGATTTCTGGTCAAGCCGGAGCAATCCGTCACGGGATCTCCCGTGCACTTCTGAAAGTTGATCCTGAGTACCGTGGACCGCTGAAGAAAGCCGGATTCCTGACTCGTGACCCACGTATGAAAGAGCGTAAGAAATACGGCCTCAAAGCCGCTCGTCGCGCTCCACAGTTCTCGAAACGTTAATATCCCTTGCAGTGCAAGGAAATCAAGCCTCTGGCCTTCATGGTCAGGGGCTTTAATTTTGCCCTAAGAATTGTCCGTGACCATATTTGAGCCGGTGATCGCTGGATCGGATTCCATACAAGCCATAGCAGTAGACAAGACGCAGCGTGATCGAGTGATGATCATGAGCTGTGTCTTTTTTTATGAAAATGGACGGTCGCCCTATTCTCTTACCGGGTGGTGAACCGAAGATTCAGGGCGGTTTTGACCATGGAACGGCTTGTTAGCGGATGGCCGCTTAAGGACAAGCAGTAAAAGGGTTTAAACATCCCCAAGCATGAGGTTGAGTAGTGCTCAACGGGCTTAGGCTGCGGTATTTGTGCTTGGGTTGGTATGGACGTGAAAAGCCAGGCAGGTTACACTCGTTCATATGGACCCCGAACTGGTCAAATGAATACTGAAAATGATCTCTACCATGATAATGATAACAAGGTATGATGAAGCATGATAAACGACATGAAACAATGTAAAAAAACTACAATACATACCCCACCTCTTGACTACTGTGTATTACTATAGCTGCTAAGGAGAACACCCTGATGATTCGTGTGATGCTGATTGATGATGAAGAAGATGCGCTTGATTTGCTTGAGATTTTGCTGGGACAGCTTGGGGATGTGCAGGTGATCGGACGGTATATAAATCCGGTCGAGGCCATTCAGGTGATTCAGGCGCTTCAGGATGGAGGCCAATGCTCTGTCGATGCAGTGTTCCTGGATCATCAGATGCAGGGCATGAATGGGATGGAGGCAGCGCGAGCAATCAGGCAGATGAGTCCGCAGATGCCCATCGTCTTCACAACAGCCCATGCTGAATATGCAGTTGAAGCGTTTGAGATTCAGTCCATCGACTATCTGCTGAAGCCCTTTACGCCGGACCGGTTGCATAATGCGGTCGCACGCGTTCAGCATTTCCTGTCGAGCGTTCCATCCAATGCCCCGTCCGATTCCGTGCTCCGGGCTGAACATAGCGGGAATTCGTCTGCCGCCATTCAATGTCTAGGCGGATTCCAGATCAAGCTGCCGGGCAGCAAGAGCAGAGTGTTGTCCTGGAAGACGAAGAAGGAAAAGGAACTGTGTGCTCTGCTGATCCATTTTGCAGGCAAATCCTTAAGCACCGCTTCGATTCTTGAAGCCATCTGGCCGGGATATGATCTGAATAAGGCGAAGACATATTTGTACACATGCCTGTCTTATTTGCGCAGAAGCCTAGCTGAAAATGATATTCCGATCCGTATACACAAGGCTGATCAGGGTTTTGTGGCTGAATGTGACGGGATGGCGGTCGATGTAGCCGAATTTGAGCAATTGTTGAGCAAGATGCCAAGCAGCCTGTCAGGTTACCTGCCTGGCAGCACGCTGTCTGCTGAAGAGATAGATCTACGGCTGTATGACCACATGAAACTGATGTATAAAGGCGATTATATGGACGCCTGTGATTTCAGATGGGCGGAAGCCAGACAGATGGAGATTAGAGGAGCCTATATTCGCTCGCTTCGTACATGGTATGCGTATTTCCGCACTCAGGGCAATACCGCCTTTGCTGTGGACAGCATGCAGCGCATATTGATGGTTTTACCTGATTCCGAACAGGATGGACGTGAGCTGATTGGACTTCATCTGGAGATGGGCAATCGGCATGAGGCGTACCGTGTCGGCTCTCAACTGGAACAGACGGTGTGTCATCAGTTGGGAGCTGAACTGGAGGAAGAGACCTTGCAGCTGATTCAGCGAACGCAGGAAAAGACTGAGTGGAAAAACCGATGAGAAAAAAAGCTGCTGCTGCACTTATAACGATACTTGTGCTGATTACTGCCTACGGGGTTTTACTGACTTATTTCTCTATGCAAAAAAAGCAGATGCCCATCGCGGCGAGCGGAGTACTGGATCTGACCTCATGGAAGTTCGCAGAGGACGGAGTCATCCCGCTGGATGGTGAGTGGGAGCTGTATCCGGACAAGCTGTTAACTCAGCAGGACTTTGTCTCTGCTGCTGCCGAGGGGGAATTAACGTCAGCAATGATTCGGGTGCCGGGATCATGGTCGAAGCTGATGCATACGAGTGGCATGGCAACCTACAGATTACGGTTTGAGATCGGCGACGTGACTGCTGGTATGGTGTATGGGCTCAAAACAGCATCTATTCAGGTATCGAATCGACTGATGGTGAATGGCCAGGTTGTCGGTTTCAGTGGGAATCCGGCCGAACAGCAGAATTATGTAGCCTTGAACAAGCCATATGTCAGCTACTTCACGTTGCAGCCTGGCTGGAATGAGATTCTGCTACAGGTAGCCAACTATGATTTTCGCGCAAGCAGCGGAATCAATGAGTCGGTCTTTCTGGGTACAGCTGCGCAAATTTCCCGCCTGCATGATCGGGCAATAGTTTATGATTGGATTTCAATAACGGCATTTCTCGTTATGGGCTTACACTTTCTCGGCTTATTCTCTCGACGCAGAAAAGACTTTTCCATTGTCATATTTGGCATTGTTTGCGTGTGTATCGCCTTGTTCACAAGTGTAAGCGGTGAAAGAGTGCTGTTCGGAGCGGTCGGCCCGCTGCCATTCTGGCTATATTACCGTATTCAGATGGTGTCTGCTGTAGGTGTAGGTCTTGGATTTTTCTATTATGTCTATACAGCCTTCCGGCCTTATTGCTTCAAATGGTTCATTCGCGGTGCGCTGAGCTTCGGATGGATATTGCTTGCGTTGCATGTTCTGTTTGGAGCCCAGCTTTCGATGTGGCCATATCGCGAAATGTCAACGTTTTACGCCAGCTTTTCGTTGCTGTACGCAACATATGTATTCATATTGGCGGCTCTTCATAGATTCCCGGGCAGCCTGTATTTGGCTGTAGCGGCCATGGCCTCGAATGCACTAGCGCTGAAGCAGAATATGAATATTTACTTTGGGATGAAAATTTTTGAGCTGGCGCCCATCGAACCCTTCCTGATGCTGCTGATGCTGGCCATGCTGATGTCGGTCCACTTCTCGAATGCTTTCCGTAAAATCGAGGAGCTGTCGGAGCAGCTGCTGCAAGCGGACAAGATGAAGGATGATTTCCTGGCCCGGACCTCGCATGAATTCAAGACACCGCTGCATGTTGTCATGAATATTTCACGGTCCATGCTGAATGATGCCGCGCATCCGCCAACGGTTGAGCAGCAGGAAAAGCTGCAACTGATGACGGACATGACGAAGAGGCTGTCACAGCTGGTGTACGATATTCTGGACCTGTCCAAGCTGAGACAGGGTGAACTCATGATTGCTCTGACGCCGATTGACATTCGCGCCGTGGCTGAGATGCAAGTGCGCATCTATTCCTATCTGGCTACCGAGCGGCAGGTTCAACTGGTGAACCAAGTCCCGGCGCATTTGCCTTTTGCAATGGCAGATGAGGGTCGCCTGAGCCAAGTGATCGGTAATTTGCTGGACAATGCGATCAAGCACACCGAGCACGGAAGTATTGTGGTGACGGGGATGATGCGCGGCGGCAAGCTTGAGATTACTGTTCAGGATTCAGGAAGGGGCATTGAGCCGCAGGACCTCGCGCTGATCTTCGAACCGTTCAAATCGCTTCATGGAGCACAGCGAGGGGGCTTCGGATTAGGACTCTCGATCGCGAGGCAATTGGTGGAGCTGCAAAACGGCACGCTTACGGTCTCTTCCACCCTTGGAGTTGGCTCGATATTCACGATTACGCTTCCTGTTGCGGATCAAGGCAGTCAGGCTGTTATACCCCCATCAAGCACCCAGGTTGTTCCCAAGCAAAGCGAGTATTCCTTCGCTACGCCATATTATTCGAAATGGGAGGGCAAGCACACGGTACTCATCGCTGACGACCAGTATGAGAACCTGAAGGTGTTAATCGACGCGCTTCAAGCACTAGACTATCGGGTGATTGCAGTGAAGAACGGGTACGAGGCGCTGGAGCAGCTCCAGCAAGCGGGCAAGATTGATCTGGTCATTCTGGATCTGATGATGCCGGGCATATCGGGCTATGAGGTGTGCCAGGAGATTCGCGAGCGATACTCGCTGCTGGAGCTTCCTGTGCTGATGGTGACGGCGGCTATACAACCGCAGGACAAGGTAGCGGCCTTCCAGGCAGGCGCGAACGATTATTTGCCCAAGCCTTTTGATATGGAGGAGCTCAAGGCCAGAATCGGCAGCCTGCTCGCCATGAAGGAATCGCTCGGCCGGGCAGTTCATCTGGAGGTGGCGTTCCTGCAATCGCAGATCAAGCCGCATTTTCTGTTCAACGTGCTCAATAGCATTGTGGCATCAAGCTACACGGATATAGAACGGGCGCGGGGGATGATTGTCAACCTGGCTGATTACTTGCGCGGCAGCTTCCGGTTCAGCAATACGGAAAAGAGAGTTGCCTTCGAAGAGGAATTCAAGCTCATTCGCACGTATGTCGATATTGAGCAAGCTCGCTTTCGGGATCGTATCCGCTTTGAATCATACATTGCAACGGATGCGCTGGGCTTGCGTATTCCACCGCTGCTGTTGCAGCCGTTAGTAGAGAATGCCATTCGGCACGGTATTGGCGATCGCTTTGAAGGGGGCCTGGTCACTTTAACAGCGGATGAGTCAGATGGATATTGGCGATTTGTTGTAGCTGACGACGGTGTTGGCATACCGCCGGAACGATTACAGACGCTGCTTGACCGTGTCGAGGCCGATGAGTCACAAGGGGTTGGCTTGCTGAATATCAACAAGCGGCTGACCTATGAATACGGTATATCGCTACAACTGGAGAGCAAGCCGGGCCACGGAACGAAAATAACTGTGCGTATCCCTGCTTCGTCGCTGGCGGTGTAATTCTGTGGGCTGATTAGCGTCGGCTCCCATAAGCTGGCTCTCACAGCAGGTCCCATCCATGGATGATGGGGCCTGTTTTTTTGAAAATATAAGAATTTATATGTTTCACGCTATAAATTATCCTTCTATTTCTCGCTGAAACGGATACCGTCCTTTTAAGGACGGCGTAGCCGTTTTCACTTGTTTTTCAGGAAAAAGTTCTGCTGATCAAGGTCATTGTTCATGTAATGATTCGTGTAACTGGGTATATATGCGTTTTTGTGAAGGTGAAGTGTTGTAGGATTATGTCGTTTTTTAAGGTTTTTTTAAGGTGTGATTTTTTATACTGGGCTAGAAGAAATGGAACAAAAGTATTAAAAGTTGTGGGGTGGCAGATTCGGATGCCGGGAGGGATAAACAAGGCTTATTGACTCCATGCATCAACTAGAGGAAGAGAGGAGTGAACAGAACAATGAACAGAAGCATCCTGACGGCGAACAGGAACTTCATGACGGCAAGAAAGGTAGTTTTAATGCTATTCGTGTGTATGCTGACGGTTGGGTATATCCCTGAATTCCAGACATGGAAGGTGGACCGCGCCTATGCAGCGCCCGGGAAATGGACGACGGTAGGCAGCGCAGGCTTTTCGGACGGATATATGGATTACCTCAGACTGGCGGTGGAGAATGGTACGCCCTATGTGACTTTTCAGGATACAACCAACAGTGGCAGATTGAGTGTCATGACATACACGGGTACGGGTGGCTGGAAGACACTTGCCAACACAGGGCTCACACAACAGACTGTGTACACTACCCCGATTGTGGCTCGTAATGGGGTTCCCTATATTCTCTATCCTGATTCAGCGCACGATGGCAGGGCAACTGTCATGAAATATAGCGAGGGAAACGGCTGGACACCTGTCGGGAATCCGGATTCACTGCCGCCAATGGGCTATAATGCTGCGCTGGAAATAGACCAGGCTGGAACGCCTTATATCGCTTTTACTAATAATTTCAAGGTATTTGTCATGAAGCTTGATCCGGCTGATGGCAATTGGGAGTTCGTGGGCAGCACCATCTACTCGTCAACCAGCCCTTCGGATATAGAGCTGAAGATGGATAATGGCGTCCTCTTTCTCGCCTACCAGTATAACTTTAATGGTTACAAAACAGCCGTCATGAGATATACGGAATCAACCAACTGGCAGAAGTTGGGGGATGGGAATTTTAACAACAACGGAAATTATCTTTCTTCTTTTGCAGTCTATAATGGTCAGCCTTACCTCGCATTCGGAGATAAAACCCAAAGCTATAAGGCAACAGTTGTCACCTATAGTGAGCTGAACGGTTGGAAACCTGTAGGTAAGGAAGGCTTCTCGCCTGCTGGTGCCTTTTTTACAAGTCTGGCTTTTGATGGGGAGGGCACACCATTTATCGCTTTCCGCGATGGTGCTTCTGCAAAAGCTACTGTGATGAAATACGGCAATGACGGGGTATGGCAATTCGTGGGCAATGCGGGCTTTTCCGAAGGGTTGATCAACAAAACCTCGCTTGCGATAGACCATGGTACTCCTTACATTGCTTATCAGGATAGTGTATATGGTCAAAAAATGACTGTCATGAAGCTTTCTGAAGCATATACGGTGTCCTACGACGGCAATGGCGCATCCTCTGGCAGTGTGCCTGTGGACAGCAATTTGTATGATGATCAGGCCAGTGTAACGGTGGCGGGCAATACAGGGAATCTGGAGAAGCCTGGTTATGCTTTTGCCGGCTGGAACACTTCAGCGGATGGCAGCGGTACGGATTACAAGGAGGGAGACAGCTTCACCATCAGTAATTCCAAAGTCACCTTGTATGCGAAGTGGACATCACTGAATGTGACAGTGAACTATGCGCCAGGGGAGCACGGAACGATCAGTGCAGCGAGCGAGAGTGTCGCAAGTGGCGGTCATCCGGCGGCGGTGCCAAGCGTCACTCCCAACAGCGGCTATCGGTTCATAGGCTGGAGCAGTGATGGCGGTGTGACTAAGCTAAGCAGCGACGAGTTGAAGGCAACTGTCGTTACCGGGGTGATCACCTACACAGCGTACTACGCCCAGATTGTCAAGGGTGATGCCAATGGCGACGGGATCCTGACAGCGGCTGACGCGCTGCTGTTGACGAAGTACCTGAAGGGCAGCATTCAATTGTCGCCTGAGGAGCTGGAAGCAGCGGATGTCAATGGTGATGGAGTTGTGGATGAGAAGGATGTCAAGGCGATTCTTGCTATGCTTACAGGAAAGGGTTGAGCAAATGAATATTAATGTAATGAAAAAGCAAATAGCTGGATGGAGAAGATGGTTGTCGATATTGCTTGTGATCTGTCTGGTGCTCTCCATCAGTCCGACGATTCAAGCTGAATCTTCCCAGCCTGCGGTTGAACTGCCCGCAGTTGAGCTGACGAGCGCGGAGGGCAATCCAGGAGATACGGTAAGTATGCCGGTGTACGCTGAGCCCCAGGATCTTATTTATAAATTTGAAATCTCGCTCCAATACGACGCCAGTTCACTTGAATTGGTATCAGCAAATGACGAGCTTCATGTAACCGATACGGAGAACTACACCATAGATACAAGTACGGCAGGAACCGTCAATCTCAATGCGGTTCTTACGAATACAGTTTTCTTTAGCAAGACTAAGATCGCTACACTGAATTTCAAGATTAAGGAAGGTGTGCTGCCTGGCGATGTGACGGTAAGCGTCACCAAGCATGTAATATATGAAGGTGACGATCCGTCAGATCCGTCCTATGCCTCAAGCGGCAAGATCACTGTCAAAGCAGCGCAATATACAGTGGCCTTCGACTCGCAAGGCGGAAGCGCGGTAGAGAGCATCACAGGTGTAAGCGGTGGAGCGACCATCAGCGAGCCGCCGGCTCCAACCAGAGCAGGCTACAGCTTTGCGGGCTGGTTTACCGATTCGGCTGGGACATCTGCATGGGAGTTCTCCTCAGCAGCGGTTATGGCAAATACGACACTCTATGCCAAATGGCTGCGTCATGCTGCAACAATTGGCATTGGTAGCGTAACAGGGGCACCGGGAGCAACGGTTGAGGTCCCGGTAACGGCAGTCAGTACGATATCTGGCATCGGCTCCTATGAGCTGCGGATCGACTTTGATGCCACTGCGCTGGAGGTGACGGGAATTGAAGGTGAAGCGGGCGACTACTTCGACTCCAACTATGTTAATTCGGCTGGCTGGCTCAAGGCAGCCTGGGCAGACAGTGACGGCGGAGATACGCCGATTGCTGCCGGAGACAAGCTGTTCACCGTAACCTTCCGTATCAAGAGCGAGGCGACAACTGGGGACAAGGATTTGACAGTGCAGACGTCAGACTTGAATCAGTTTACTATCACAGATGCTTCTGCGGTTGAAATGGAGAAGACACTGAAGGCTGGAAAAATTACAGTCAGCGCTGCCGGGGCCGTCAACAGTGTGAGCGTCAGTCCGGCCAATATTGGCGTGCAGCTTGGGGGCAGTCAGCAGTTCAATGCTGCAGTCGCTGCGTCAGGAGGTGCGGCTACGACTGTAACCTGGACCATTAGCGGCACTAACGACAAAGTAACCATTGAGAATACAGGCAAGGTTGCCGTTGCGGCAAATGCTGTCTTGGGAACGTATACTGTCACAGCTACTTCAACAGCAGATTCGAGCAAACAAGGTACAGCGACGTTAACAGTCTTGCCGAATATTCCGACGCCAGACATCCCTGCTGCTCCGCAAGGTCTTGCAGCAGCTGGAGGAGACCGGCAGGTTAACCTGAGCTGGAATACGGTAACAGGAGCGACATACTATAACATTTATATGACCACAGAGTCGCAGGCGTATGGTGAGCAGGAGATTGCAAGCGTAACTTCAGCTACCTACACTGTTGAGAATCTGAGCAATGGTCAAGCCTATTACTTTACGGTGAAAGCAGGCAATGCTCAGGGGATGAGCGGTGCCTCGAATGAGGCGAACGCAACTCCAAGTGCTGGAGGCTCTTCGGAACCTAGCACTCCGCCTGCAACCGTTCCGACAGTTCCAACGAACGTGACCGCATTGGCGGGCGATAGACAAGCAACGGTCCGCTTCACAGCACCGGCAAGCGACGGCGGCAGCCCGATTACTGGCTACGTGGTGACTGCTGAGCCGGGGGGAGTGGTTGTGACAGGAACAGCAAGCCCGATCGTCGTGACTGGCTTGAGCAACGAAACAAGCTATACGTTCACGGTTAAGGCCCTGAATAAGATTGGTGCGAGCACAGCTTCTGCTGCATCCAATGCAGTGGTGCCAAGAGGTTCTTCCAGCAGCAGTGGTACAGATGGCAGCGGTGCGGCTTCAACGCCAACGGCATCCCAGGCTGCCAGCGGCGTAGAGATTTTAGTCAATGGCAAGGCTGAGCAAGCGGGTACGCTTGTCACAGGCGAGCGCAATGGTCAGAAGGTAACGACGATTCAGGTCGATCCGCAGAAGCTGGAACAGCGGCTTGCAGCAGAAGGCCAAGGAGCGGTCATTACCATTCTTGTCAGATCAGGGGCAGATGTGATTGTTGGTGAATTGAACGGGCAAATGGTCAAGAACATGGAAAGCAAGCAAGCGCTGATCGAGCTCAAGACGGCGCAGGCGACGTATACGCTCCCTGCACGTCAAATCCAGATCGACGCCATTGCGGACAAGGTGGGCAAGTCAGTCGCACTGGAGGATATCAAGGTGCGCGTTGAGATCGCTGCGCCGACAGCGGATAACTTTAAGGTGGTGGCGGACGCAGCTGCGAAAGGCTCGTTCACGCTTGTCGTGCCGCCGCTTGATTTTACAGTAAAAGCTGTGTATGAGAATTCTACTGTCGAATTGTCGAAGTTCAATGCTTATGTTCAGCGGAACATCGTGATACCGGGGGGAATAGATCCGAACAAGATCACGACAGGTGTCGTGGTAGCTTCAGACGGAAGCGTGCGGCACGTACCGACCAAGGTCGTGAATAACGGTGGAACCTATTATGTACAGATCAACAGTCTGACCAACAGTATCTACTTGGTGGTATGGCAGCCGGTGGAGTTTGGCGATGTGGCGTCTCATTGGTCGAAGGCTGCTGTGAATGATATGGGCTCACGAATGATTATCGAGGGAACCGGCAATGGACAGTTCAGTCCGAATCGTGATATTACCCGTGCGGAATTTGCAGCTATCCTGGTACGGGGACTGGGACTCGCTTCCGAGCAAGGAGACGCGGCGTTCTCGGATGTGAAGCAGGCGGACTGGTTCAACAAGGCAGTCAGCACAGCGCAAGCATACGGGCTGATTGGCGGATATGAGGATGGCACATTCCGTCCGAACGACAAGATTACACGTGAGCAGGCAATGGTAATGCTTGCGAAAGCGATGAAGCTGACTGGACTGAAGGACAAGCAGTCTGCATCGACATCCGCAGCCGCCGCGCTCGGTTCATTCAAGGATGCAGCGGCCGTATCGACTTGGGCGCAAGACAGTGTGGCCGCCAGCGTGCAGGCGGGCATTGTATCCGGTAGAGGCGCTGAAGGGCTGGCACCGAAGCAGTATATGACCCGCGCCGAGGTAGCGACGATTATTCAAAGACTTTTGCAGCAATCCGGTCTGATTTGATCAGCTAGGGGGCGTTATTCGCCCCCTGTGTTCGTGTACTTCATATTTTCGAGAGGGGAAAGAAAACCTATGCTCAAAAAAGCGGGAAAAATTGCTTCATGTCTGGCACTGATCTCTATCTTGCTCAGCAGCTTTGTGCTTCCGAAGGATGAGGTGCAAGCGGATAATTCGACGGCGGCGCCGTATAAATACAAGCTGCTCAAGGATAATATGGGCACTGGGATGAAACTCTACTACAATGATGGAGTTTTTTACTATAAGTCTCAGTTGAATGGCGGCCTAAACATTGCAAGCCAATCCACGGATCTGAAAACATGGACCAGACTCATTGACGCGAACACCTTTGGTTCAGGCAAAAGTTTTTCTTTGCAGTCCCTCTCCTTCATTGATGGCAGAGTCTATGCGACAGGATATACTATGTCCATGTCTGCGTTCCTGGATTATACTACTACTTCATTTTTGGGCTATATGAATGATATATCCAATACCAGCTCCAGTTGGACGCAATCCTCATTCCCACCAGGATTCTTGTTGCTTGGCCCCATTGTTACCGATGGAAGCAATTATGTAATGGGAGCTGGCAATGACAATGTTATTTACCGGCAAGCTTCATCTTCCGGGGGAATACAGGAGAAGGCATGGACTACAAGCAAGAACATGACCAGCGGCTCTCGTTATGAAAATGCTGTATATGATGAGGTTAACAATAGATTGATATTAGCAGATGATGCGAATAATATTGTCTACTCCAAAGATGGTGGAATTAATTGGAATAAAATCGTGATGGCTGCTTCTTCTTCTTCGGTATCCATAACTGACCTTGTTCAGACTGGAGGGACAACTTATATTTCCGGGAGGGACGGTGTATGGAAGCTGGTAGGGACTACAGCAAGCAGGCTATTGCCCTCTGGCAGCAATTACTCCGCTGTAGCTGTTGATGAACACAATAATGTATATGTCTTACGAACTGATGGGACAGTGCTCATGTCATCCGATGGCGGGGCAACCTGGTCACCAATCGTTGTCAAAGACAGCGGTGATATTTCAACTTATTTTGGTGCGATGGAGTATGGTGACGGGAAGCTGCTTGTCGGCTCGAATAAAGGCCTGTACCAAGTAGCAGCTGACTCGAATATTACTAAGCAGCCGCAAGATGCGCAAGTAAATGTTGATGCGTCTGCTACCTTTTCTATAAATGCCAGCGGCAATGGCCTTGCCTATCAATGGCAGATTGATAAGACTGGTACAGGCAACAGCTTCACGAATATAGCTGGCGCAACAAGCACCAGTCTGACTCTTCATGCGGTGTCAAAGGACATGGATGGCTACCTGTATCGCGTCATCATTACCAATGCCTCCGGGGAACAATTGATTTCCGAAAAAGCTACCCTTTCCGTCAATATTCCTAAGGTGAAGGTGAGCTACCTGTCTGGCGACCACGGGACTATCAGCGCAGCGAGCGAGGATGTCGAGGCCGGAACTAAGCCGACAGCTGTACCGATCGTTACACCGGATAACGGCTACCGCTTCATGGGCTGGAGCAGAGATGGTGGTAAAACGAGGCTGAGCAGCGACCAGTTGAAAGCGAAGGTTGTTACAGGACCGATCACGTATACAGCATATTATGTCCAGCTTATTAAAGGGGACCTTGATGGCACTGGCAGCGTATCGTCTGCGGACGCCCAGTTGCTGGTGAAGTATCTCAAGGGCACAATCACATTAGGGCCGGATCAACTGAAGGCAGCGGACTTTAATAATGATGGGGTTGTGGATGAGGCGGATGTCAAGGCGATTCTGGCCTTTGTGACAGGAAAAGGCTGAGGTGTAAGTAGTTGGCGGCAAATATATATAATGAACTCAGGCAGGACCATATTTGTATCTGTACTAATCGTAACTAAAAACGAAAAACTTCCTATTTCAAGCCTCTGCCCATTATGGTCAGGGGCTTTTCTTTTGCCTTAAAAAACCGCGACCTCATTGAAAGTATCCCTACCCATTATTACGCATTGTGAGATGTCACAAAACCATACTTAGGGGTTGTTATATAAGTGTAACAAAGAATGGAGGTGAAATATTGCAGCCAACCATCCCTGGGGACAAAGAAGAAAGAACGAAAACTATCGAAATGGCCGTCGAATCAGTCAAAGCAGGGGATAAACAGGCTTACGAAATCATCATTAAGCAGTTTCAGCGGCAAATGTATACGTACTGCTTCTATATCCTGAAAAATCATACAGAGACAGAAGATGCCGTGCAGGAAATCTTTATCCGTGCTTATGAGAATCTTCATCTTTATAGCTCCAATATCTCCTTTTCGGCCTGGCTTTACAAGATGGCTTACCGCCATTTAATTAACATGAAGAAGAAGCAGAGTCGTTGGATCAAGCTTATTGAGCATTGTAAGGAAAATAAATCTGAGGATATTAGTCCTCTTCATGATTCGGTCATCTATGAGAGTATCGCGTATCTCACTGCGGAAGAACGTCATATCTTGCTTCTGAAAGCGGTAGAACAATACACCTTCCAAGAGATAAGCGAAATTATGGATCTCAACCCTGCCACGACAAGAAAAAAATATGAACGGCTGCGCCGGAAACTGATGGACCGCATCAGCCAAGAAGGAGAGAGAGGACATGGGAAGATTGTCGGAACAAACGGAGTACACTGAAATGAATAATATTGAACAGATGATTCGTGAATCCTCTTTTTCAAAACAAGATATGAGCAGGCAAATTATGAACAGGATTGGGGAGAATGAAATGAGCAGAACATCTTTGAGATCCAAACGAAGTGTTTTTAAAAAGACTGCAGTTGCTGCATCCGTTGCGGCTTTGCTTGGGGCGGGCACAATTGGTGCCGGATTTGTATCGCCAGCTATGGCAGACGCGCTAAAGAACATTCCCGGACTCGGAATCATTTATGAGGGAACAAGTGATAAAGGCATTGAGACGGCTACGGAGAAGGGGATTATATCCGAGCCTAAGCAAGCTGTGACTCATGATGGCGTTACTTTGAAGCTGGCTAATCTGCTCTATGATGGAACACGATTATCCTTCGTATTAGAACGTGAAGGGGTAGATCTGGAGAGTGTAGCTTCCCCTTATGTTTCGGAAAAGGCGAATATTCCCAAAGAAAAGCAGGAAAAAGGCTATATTAAATACCCTACGTTATTTGCAAACGGGAAAGAGATTAAGTTCAATTCAGGTGGATTTGGAGATAACGCACACCAAAAGAATGCTTATCTTGTTGAGCTGACGCATGGTTTGAATTTGCCTGACCAGTTCGAGCTTACAATTCAGACAAATGTAACCAAGGTAGATGAACCTTTTGAATTTAAGGTGCCTGTGCAAATTGAAAATAACGCGCTTGTGCTCAAGCCTGACACTTCCATATCGGATGGCCAGTTTAGTTATACTGTCAAAGAGCTGTATATATCACCGGTCTCCACTCGTCTAATCATGGACAGCAAGGGGCTGCCTCCAGAATCTCCGAAGCAATCTGGGGACTTCAGTGCCAGTAAGGTTTACTATGAAATAGTGGATGACCAAGGAAATGTGTTGAACCAACACCAGTTTGGGTTTTTTAATAAAAACCCGGAAACAGCGTATCATGTAGATGAGTTGTATACACCTTTTACCGTTAAGCCTACAAAGATTACAATCAAACCCTTTACCCTAACAGTGAAGAATGATGATTTTAGTATTGTAGGGCAAAAGAAAGATGCTAAAGGAAATATTTTTCCAGGGAAAGAGAACCTGGGAGAGCGGACATATCTGAAAAATCTGGAATTGACCATCCCGATCCAACCTTAAATCACTGGAGATGATCTTTCCGGTACAAATCATCAGTAGGGTTCGTGCAGTTACTTAACTTAGAGGAATTGATGCCGATGGCATCAATTCCTCTTTTTGTAGTTCGCCAATGACAGGCGAGTGTTGTTGAGGATTTTTCCCCGAGTATCATCAGACGTTTTGTAGCACTCCTCACATATTTGACCTGTAAATCGCTTATCCTCAACCCTTCAGAAATACTTTCTTCCAAAATGGATAAAACCCATTGACTTCGGCCCTGAAAGCCGTATACTATTCCATATAAGATTAGTTGGAATTAACGGATTTTTAAATGGTTTATTAGATTTATGAGATACCAGGATGGAGGAAGAAGAAGATGAATCTGCTTGAAAAAGAGGATTTGATCAAAGTTAAAGCTGAGGAATTGGAGAATGCATCACCTGAGGAGATTATCCGTTGGGCTGTAGAGACCTTCCCTAATATCACCTTTGCTTGCAGCTTTGGCGCCGAAGATGTAGTGCTTGTCGATATGCTTCAGAAAGTCAGTCCTTCCACTGACGTTTTCTATCTGGATACTGATTTCCATTTCAAGGAAACCTATGAGACGAGAGATGCGATGGCTGATAAATACGGTATGGAATTTGTTCGCGTATCACCGCAGATTACCCCGGAGGAACAGGCGGTTCAGTACGGTGAGGCACTGTGGAGCACCGATCCCAATCAGTGCTGTGCGATCCGCAAGGTAGAGCCGCTTACCCGCATTCTATCGCAATATGAAGCCTGGATTACAGGAATCCGCCGCGATCAGGCGCCAACACGCGCCAATGCCAAAAAAGTCGAATATGATAATAAGTTCGGTCTTGTAAAATTTAATCCGATTGCCGGTTGGACCTCCGAGGATGTATGGAACTATATTCGCGAGAATGATGTAGTGTACAACCCGCTGCATGACCGCAATTTCCCAAGCATCGGCTGTGAGCAATGCACTCGGGCAGTTATGCCAGGCGAAGATCCGCGTGCGGGCAGATGGTCCGGTTCGGACAAGACAGAGTGTGGATTGCATAAATAAGACATAATCCGTCAAGCACAGAAGGAGAGAGCATAGATGACTTCAATACTTCCTCACGGAGGAACACTGGTTCAGCGCGTAGCAGAGGGTGCAGAGAGAGAACAGCTCCTGCAGCAGGCTTCTGGCTATAAATCAATTGCTGTGAATACATGGACATTATCGGATCTGGATCTGATCGGGGTGGGGGCGTTTTCTCCGCTTTCCGGCTTTATGAATGAAGAAGATTACCACTCTGTAGTCAAAAGCATGCGTCTCTCGAATGGCACTGTTTGGAGCATCCCCGTTACATTGGCCGTGAAAGACGAAGTAGCTTCGGGTCTTGCTGTAGGTGACAGAGTATCGCTGATCGGTGAGGAAAATGGAGTTATTTATGGGCTGCTTGATATTGAGAGCATTTATAGTGTCGATCAACAGCTTGAAGCGCAAAATGTCTTTAAAACGACTGATCCTGCACACCCTGGGGTGAGCAAATTGCTGGCCCGGCCGGCAACCTATGTCGGAGGACCAATTACGGTACTGAATCGCCCGCAGCCGGAGAAATTCGGAGAGTTTTACTTTGATCCGGCGGAGACACGGCGAATTTTCGCTGATAAAGGCTGGAGAACCGTCGTAGGCTTTCAGACACGCAATCCGGTCCATCGTGCGCATGAGTATATTCAGAAATGTGCTATGGAGATTGTGGACGCGCTGTTCCTCAATCCCTTGGTCGGTGAGACCAAATCCGATGATGTTCCGGCCAATGTGCGGATGAAGAGCTATTTGGCGCTGCTGGAGAACTATTATCCGGCAAATCGTACGTTTCTGGGTGTATTCCCGGCGGCAATGCGTTACGCTGGCCCGAGAGAAGCGATATTCCATGCAATGGTGCGGAAGAATTACGGCTGCACACACTTTATAGTCGGCCGTGATCACGCCGGAGTGGGTGATTATTACGGAACTTACGAGGCTCAGGAGATATTCTCGAATTTTACAGCCGAGGAACTCGGAATTACTCCATTATTTTTTGAACACAGCTTTTTCTGCGTAAAATGCGGGAATATGGCTTCCAGCAAAACCTGTCCGCATCCGGGCGATCAGCATTTGACATTGTCCGGCACAAAGGTGCGTGCGCTGCTGCGCGACGGCAAGTGTCCGCCTCCTGAATTTACGCGCCCTGAGGTAGCGGAGATTCTTATCGAAGGTATGTCTGCGGAAGTCACCGCCCAATAAAGAGCCAGTACTATTCGGCCCTCTTGTCCCATATAGATGAGTAGAATCTATCGGGACGAGGGGGTCTTTATTATGTCTGGCCGAAAGCAGGGTAAAGTCTCGGTCTGGATCTCGTGGGGCAGCATCAAAAAAAGCATGCTTGGCGCCATTCTGCTGGCGGTGATGATCGGCATTATCGCCTATGATATGCCAACCGCCAAAACATTGAATTATTGGAGTCTGCCGCTGTCCGGCAAAGTTATTGCCATTGATGCCGGTCATGGAGGTCCTGACGGGGGGGCGGTCAGCCGGGGCGGCCTGATCGAGAAGGACATTAACCTGTCGGTTTCTTTATATCTGCGGGATTACTTGCAGCAAGCAGGCGCGATTGTAGTTATGACCCGTGAAGGGGATTATGACCTGGCCCAGCGGGATACGAAAAGCTATTCCAAACGCAAGACGGAGGATTTGAAGATGAGGGTGAGAAGCATTGAAGAGAAGCGGGCGGACTTGTTCATAAGCATTCATATGAATAGTGTGCCTTCAAGACGCTGGAGCGGAGCGCAGACCTTCTATTACCCGAATAACGAGGGGAATAAAGCGTTAGCAGGTTTTGTGCAGGAGGAGCTAAAGGCCACACTTGAGAACACCGACCGCGTTGCCAAAACCGTGAATACCGTTTATTTGCTAAAAGCACTGAAAATCCCTGCTGCGCTTGTGGAGGTTGGTTTCTTGTCCCATCCTCAGGAAGCGGCCCTGCTCGGAGATGATGTCTATCAGCGGAAAGTGGCCACCAGCATATACCGTGGAATTCTGCGGTACGCCTCGGAGCAGCCTTGAGTAAGGATAACCCATTCGCGGAAGGTAACCTGTAATGCTATAATAGACAAAAAAATACCAGGACCTTACCCGTCCGGAGAAGATAAAGAGGTGTTTTCCATGCTGACCAGGGAACAAATTCAGGAACTTTTACAGCCGCTCACAGACCCGGAATCCGGAAAAAGCCTTATTGATTTGCAGTTAATTCGCGATATCATGGTCAAGGAAAACAAGGTTTCGCTTTCCATCGTATGTCTGGATCAAGAAGAGAAAAGCCGCATGGAGCTAGAGCAGAAGGTGCGCACCCTGCTGAATGAAGGAGGAGTGGACGATATCCACATCCGGCTGCGGGATGCTACCGACTATGAACGCGCTATCCTTCGCGGAGAGAGCACGGAGGACAAGCCGCAGGCAGATCAAGGGGAGAAGCTAAAAGGGCACGCAGCGGGCCTTGAGGGGCACGAGCTGATCAGTGAGAACTCGGGTATAAACTTCATCGCGATTGCCAGCGGCAAAGGCGGTGTGGGCAAATCAACAGTAACAGTGAATTTGGCAGTAGCACTGGCAAGGAAAGGCAAAAAAGTCGGGCTTATTGATGCCGACATCTATGGCTTCAGCATCCCGGATATGATGGGAATCGAAGAAGGTCCTATTGTTGAAGAGGGAACCATTATTCCTGTAGAACGGTTCGGAGTGAAAGTCATGTCTATGGGCTTCTTTATCCGTGAGAATAGCCCTGTGATCTGGAGAGGGCCGATGCTTGGCAAAATGCTGCGCCAATTCTTCAGCGATGTCGGCTGGGGAGAGCTGGATTACATGCTGCTTGATCTGCCGCCGGGAACAGGTGATGTGGCGCTGGACGTGCACCAAATGCTGCCGCACAGCAAAGAGATCATAGTTACTACCCCGCATGCAACAGCAGCCTTTGTGGCGGCAAGAGCTGGCTCGATGGCGCTGCAAACGGATCATGAGATTCTGGGGGTTATCGAGAATATGGCTTATTATGAATGCTCCTCATGCGGCAAAAAGGACTACATCTTCGGCCGCGGCGGCGGAGCAAGATTGGCGGAGACGCTGCATACCGAGCTGCTGGCCCAAGTCCCTCTGGGTGCTCCAGACAACCATATTTCCGAGCCGGATTTCTCACCATCGGTATATAAGGCTGAGACTGGAACCGCGAAGCTGTTCGCCGAAATTGCTGACAAGCTGATCGCTAAATATGAGTAAAAGCTCCAAAGAGGCCTTCCTTCACCGGGACCGGCCTCTTTTTTTGGTATTTTCAGCTAATTAGGAGCTTGAGTCATCGCCGCTTTGCTTCTGGCTGCCGCCTCCGCCACCCTTACTACCGCCTTCTTTTCCTCCCCCTTTTTTCTGAACCTTTGGCTGAAGCTCATCTTGCACCACGGTCTTCAGGAGATCGAGCACCTCCATACGAAATAAAGGGTTTTGCATCGCTTCCTGCATAATCGTCATTGATTGCTTGCGGTAATCAGATGTTTTGGTAAGATCAAGGAACATTTTCATCATTTCCGGTGATTTCATAATTTCTTCAACAGACTTCTGATATGCAGGGTCCTTGATCAGTTGAAGATGCAGCTCTTTGCTCTGCGAATTGATGGCCTTTGCGAAGTCTCCGGCGAATTGCGGGTCGGTCATGATTTTTTCGATTTCTTTCTGGTACTCCGGTGAAGTGATGGTATTCTTTACAGCGACGCGGATTTGCTCTGCGGTTTGCATTGGCATCATTTTCATGCTAATTCCGCTTGCACTGCTTCCTCCAGAGCCAGAGCCCGAACTGGGGGATTGCAAAGCCTCCTCAACCGCCTTTTTTCCTTCGTCACTCTTTAATATATCTACAACCATGGTCTTCATTTCCTTATAGCTGACTTGTCCGGAAGAGGAGCTGCTCTGTTCGCCTCCGCAGGCTGTTAAGGCCGTAATCATGCAGAGCACCAGGATTCCAGTCCACAAAGTCCTCCATTTCATTGGCGCTGCCCTCCTTTATAGGATTCCTGAATGTAGTATGCCGCGCGGGAAGGCATTTATGTTGCAGTACAATGGTTTTTTAACGGTAAGCTTGGTAAAATAAATATGACACGGGGAGGTGAAATGGCTGAATTTAAGAAAATGGTTTTATTTATTCTGGACCACGCTTTTGATCGGGGCGGGAGGGGCCGTGATTGCCGGCCTGGCGCTGCAGACAGTTAATGGGCAGATTGATTTCAAAAGCACAGCCGATCTCTTGCTCTACCCGCTGATTCTTTTTGGCTACGGTATGCTTGTGAGTGTGTACGCTCAGCTTGGATTTTTCGCTTACCTAATTCTGAATTACATGGGAACGGGTGTTTTTCAGCGGAAGATCTGGAAATACATTCAACTGGTGCTTTCCGTACTCGCCTTGCTTGAACTTATTTTCCTGCGTACCTTTGTAGGGAGCGGTAGAAACGTAATTTCCGATTTGCTTCTGGGCATTGGAATTTTGCTTACCGCCATTATCGTAGCTTACTTCAAAGTGCGCAGCACGAACGCCTCAGCCTGGATTCCGACATTCTTCTTTATGACAGCCATCACCATAGCAGAAATTATAGGCGTCCTCCGAATTGGTGTGGACAGTGCCACCGTATTTATTGTTATTCCGCTTATTGCTTGCAATGCATTCCAAATTCTGATGCTGCACCGTATCCTGAAGCCTGCATCATCTTGACAACGAAAAACCCCGCTCCTCTGGTGGAACAGAAGACGGGGTTTTGCCTCAATTTTACGATTAAAACCAGAAGCAGCGGGTTAATCTTTAAGAACAGCCTACATAATCCGGAAGCAATCCGAACAGGAGGGGAATATATGAACATCAAGCGTTATATGATAAAAGACACAAGCGAAACTGTCCTGAAAAAGCTCGACCCCGATGATAGCGGCGACTTTGAATCCAAGGAAGAAGCCGAAGCCAAAATGGTCAAACTTAAGGAACGGCTTGCCGAACTGCAGGATATTCTTTTCGCCCAGAAGAAGCACTCCCTGCTGGTTATTCTTCAAGGCATGGACTCCAGCGGAAAGGATGGCACGGTAAAACATATTTTTTCCGGGATTAATCCTCAGGGATTTATGGTGACCAGCTTCAAGAAGCCTTCCCTGGAGGAAGAAGCTCATGATTTCCTGTGGAGAGTTCACATGAAAACACCGCCGAAGGGCTATATTGCCGCTTTTAACCGTTCGCATTATGAGGATGTCCTGGTGCCTCGTGTGCATGGCAGCTTGAAGAAAGAAGAGCTGAAGCGCCGCTTCCGCTATATCCGCGAATTTGAGGAAATGCTGGCGGAAGAAGGAACTACGATCGTCAAGCTGTTTTTGCATATCTCCAAGAAAAAGCAGCTTGAAAAGATACAGGAACGGTTGCAGGACCCGACGAAGCACTGGAAATTTGATGCGAGCGATTTGCAGGAACGGGAATACTGGGATGACTATCAGGCGGCGTATGAAGATGTTTTTCAAGAGACCAGCATTGAGAACGCGCCATGGTACTGGATTCCGGCCAATCATCGTTGGTACCGCAATTACCTGGCCTTAGCTATCGTTGTAAAGACGCTTGAGGGTCTTGATCTCAGCTATCCGAAGCTGGACACCCCTACACCTGACATTTCTAAGCTTATCTCACCACGCTATTAAATGTTCCTTTTGCGGCTTGGAGAGAGTTGTTACATTCCTGCAGCATCCTCCAGGCTTTCATTCAGGGAAGCGGAATCCCGGACCTCTTTGCCTTCAGCGCTGCTTTGGCTGATCAGCTCGGATACAGTGACGAATTCGTAGCCCTGACTACGCAATTTATCAATAATAATCGGAAGTGCCTCATGAGTCTGCTTACAGGAATCGCTGGCATGCAAAAGTACAATATCACCGGGATGCGCTTTGCTTGTCACGCGGTTTACGATGTTATCCACACCAATATTCTTCCAATCCAGCGAGTCGGTATCCCATTGGATCACCTTATAGCCGAGATCAGTTGCGACCTGCAGCACTCTTTTGTCAAAATCGCCATTAGGCATGCGGATCAATTTCGGCTCTTTGCCGGTTAACTCGGTCAGCACGGTATGTGCAGTTGAGATCTGGTTGCGGATTTCCTCATTGCTGAGCGTACTGTAGTTCACATGCTTATGCCCATGACTGCCGATTTCGTACCCTGCGTCTTTAATGCTCGTAACGATTTCCGGATGCGTTTTGCTCCAGGGAGAAGACAGGAAAAATGTTGCCTTATCGACTTTTTTGTCTTCGAGCACCTTCAGAATCGGTTCGGGCCTTTTTTCTCCCCAGCTAATATCAAACGTTAAAGCGATGAGCTTCTTCTCCGTCGGCACACTGTAAATGGCGGAAGGGGCCGTTTGGGAAAAAACGGTAATGTTGCCCCTCTCGACATAGATGACACCGGCGGCAAGAAGCGCGGCGGCAAAGATATAGATGAACCGTTTTATCTTTTTGCCGCTGAATACATAAAAAGAATTCATAATGACAGCGCTCCTCTCCCATGCGAAATGCTTGTTTGTTCTAAATGTATGCTGGGACAGGGCGCTTATGACCTTATATATGTCCAACCCTATTTTTAGGAGGTTTTTATCTTGTCGCTTTTCGCTTTCGCCAAAGATTTAACCACGATACGCAAAGCATTACTGCTCGCTCTCATATTATTTGTGGCGGGAGGGGTGATCGGCTGGATTGGCACCGGCAGTCTGCAAAAGCTGTTGTCCGGGCAGCTCGAGGGATTAAGTAAAATCAGCGGCAGCCTCAGAGAATCTGCACATCCGCAGTGGAGCTTTTTTCAATTTATATTTTTGAACAACAGTATTAAAGGCGTCCTAATTATTTTTCTTGGCGCTTTATTTGGCGTATTGCCTGCGTTATTCCTGTTGATTAATGGTGCAGTGATCGGCTATCTGATTCATGTGTCGTCACTGCAGGGACTGGATTTATTTGACCTTATCGTGAAGGGGCTGCTGCCGCATGGAATTATTGAAATCCCGGCAATCATCATCGCCTGCGCATTTGGTCTGCAGTTTGGTATGAAGGTCCTCAAAGATCTCTTCAGCTCCGCTGCAACAAGAGAGCAAAGAGTCGGCGAATGGCCGGCCTTCATGCGTCAGACATTGAGAGCATCCATCTGGACAGTTATTCTTCTGCTCATAGCAGCGATCATCGAAAGCACAATTACATTTTCTCTTTTATCATAAAAAAACAAAGAATTGAGCATAACAGTAAAGCCGTCAGTTTCAGGGATTGTGAGGCAAGTTTGCGTATGATTTCGGGCGAGGCCATAAAGAGTTTTTTATAATTATGGTTACAGATACTGTGCTCCGGTTAATCTAGTGTAAGTGGATATGCACACAGCTTTCCCCATCAAATGGACTATCTTCTATTGCGGCGGCATTTGAGGATCTTGTTTATTTTCAATTTAATGAAGGAGGCCAAGCATATGTTGGGAATGTTGTTCAACGAGAAGGAGTGCAAGGAGCTGGACTATGTTTTGCGTAAAGAGCTTGATGAAATGCTCCTTGATTTAAGTGATCAACGCTTGGACCAAAATATCAGGCATGCCATCGCCAACCGATATAAAACGGTATTCCGTATGTACGCGCGTTTCGCACCTCAGAAGGAGCTTTCCAAGTATGCGTGGGGAGGACGTTATTCGCAGTTCAAACACTGAGCAATTTGTTTTTAATTAAATAGGTTGACTAAAAGGGAGTCGCTGTGATACATTATATCTCGCGCTCCTTTTCAATGTTTTGAAGAGTTGCTGAAGGCAAGAAGAAATGAAAAAAACTTTTTTCAAAAAAACTCTTGCCAAATGCACCGGCGCTATGATATATTATAAAGGTCGCCGCTGACAAGCGACGACGAAGAAAAACGAGAACTTGATCTTTGAAAACTGAACAACGAGTGAGTGGGATTTCACGAAAGTGAAGTCCAAAAATGAGAATGCAAATTCTCGTCAGATGTTTCAAAATGAGCGAATCGCTCTTTTCAATAACCTTATTGG
>NZ_JBVYOK010000022.1:0-99651 GCF_056120445.1 Paenibacillus sp. sgz302115 | reverse complement strand
CAGCGTTCGTCCTGAGCCAGGATCAAACTCTCCAATAAGGTTTTTTCGAGCGATCCTTCACCCGAATTGCTTCGAGAAAAGAACCAACCGAAACGTATTAGAAAGAGCGATTCGCTCATTTTGAAACATCTGACGAGAATTAAAATTCTCATTTTGGAACTCACTTGCGTGATTTCCGATACTCACTCGTTGTTCAGTTTTCAAAGATCAAGCTCGTTGTCGGCGTCGATGTTCTCGTCACCAGCAACTCTTATAATATATCATGTTCGGCCGATTAATGCAAGCTCTTTTTTTAATTTCTTTTTTCGAGCTTGGCATTGAACTTTCTTGGCCGGAATAAGAATATACCATGTATAGAGATTCTTTGCAAGCTTTATTTTGAATGATTTATATAGAACAGGCTACGCCCCTTTATCACCGCGAATTTCTCCAGCAGTTGTATGAGAGCGTAGCCTTTTAGTATAAAAGCTTATCAGACAGTCTTAAGCAATAATCTCCTGAATGTACAGTTCACGGTCCATCATTAAATTAACAATCTCGCCTTCGACTTGAACCATTGGGCGTGTAGGATTGCTGCGGTCAGTGAAAATAATTTCTCCATGGCGGCCGTCGCTAAGACGTATTCTTGTGCCGTTATAAAGATCGGTTGTTTTCTGAATGAACGTTTGAACGATGACCGGATCCAGCTTGCCAAAGCTCTCCGTGAGCAACTGCTCCAGAACCAGATACGGCGACTGTGCCTTTCTGTACGCCTTCTCCAGAGTCATGGCATGGAATATATCCGCAACAGCCACAATCTTGGCGTAGAAGTGGATCTGAGTGCCCTCAAGATGGAGTGGATAGCCTGAACCGTCAATTTTCTCATGATGCTGCAGTGCCGCCAATCGGACGCCTTCATTGATTGCCGTAACATTGCGCAGCAGCTGGTAACCATAGGTGGTATGCCTGCGAACTTCCTCTACTTCATCTGCTGTCAGCGGAGTCGGCTTCTGCAGCAGTGAGGCATCGACCTTAACGTTCCCTATATCATGCAGCAGCCCGGCGAATGCAGCTTGCAGCCAATCCTTTTGCGGATACCCGCACCATTGGGCAATTTTGTAGGAGGTCAGTGCTGAGAGTACAGCGTTGTGATAGTAATAATCCTGGTCAAGCACAACCCGCGGGGTAAATTTTAAAATATGATAGTCCTTCAAGTAACTGATTAATGTCTCTAATTGACTTCGCAATTCATAAATAGGCAAGGGAGCAGCAGCCACGGAAGCGTAGCTTTTCTTAATTAACGCCAGCATCTTCTCATACTCATCATGAAGAGGAGAGTTGCTCTTGGCTAGCAGTGACTCATTGATCATCGCACCTGCTTTGAGCGACGCACGCTTGGAGGCTGCTTTGGTTGTTTCGGAAGCTTTATTATCTCCCTGGGCACCCTCTATTTCTATCTGTTGGATCAGGAATGCCTGCAAAATCTCGATATCCCGTGGGAGTATAATCTTCCCCTTAGCAAATAAAACACCTCCCAAAGGTGTTATTACATCTTTTACAATTTTTGAACCCGGTTTAACATCTCCTACGGATATGCTTGGCATAAAATCAGCCCCTCTATTTCTGTGACACTGCGCTCTGGGTAATATAACTCTCTAATTATAGTATGGATAGCCGTAAGCGACTAGATAGATTAATGTCAATTGGCAAAAATTTATTACGAGCTCCTACCAAGGGGATGTATAAATACAAAAAGATCAAGAGTCTCTGCAAACAGAAACTCTTGATCTTTTTAGTTGTTCTATTCGAGGCTGTCCTCTTCGCTGTCTGCACCTGCTTCAGGCTGGTTCGCATCTCCAGCGTCCTCTACAGGCTCGCCTTGAATTTCTTCTCCGCCTTCTTGCTCTGAGAGTTCATCCTCTTCATTCTTATCAGCTCTGCAAAGAGTTGCCACAGCGTCATCCTCACGGATATTGATCAGCTTAACGCCCTGTGCATAACGGCCCATGGTGGAAATGCCATCCATACTTGTGCGGATCAGAGTACCGCTGGTGGTGATAATCATCAGGTCCTCGTCATCCTTAACTACCTTCAGACCCACTACCGGACCGTTCTTTTCGGTAAGGCTGATGGTCTTGATTCCCTTACCTCCACGAGTCTGTGAACGATAGTCGCTTGCAGGTGTCCGTTTGCCGTAACCATTGCTGGTTACAATCAACACTTCAAGCTCCTTATCCACACAATCCATACCAATAACATGGTCATTATCGTCGAGAGTAATTCCCTTAACGCCGGTTGCGCTGCGGCCCATAGAACGCACATCATTCTCGGAGAACGTAATCGACATCCCGCGTGCGGTACCGATGATCAGATTCTGCTCGCCGTCCGTCAGCTTAACCTCAATCAGCGAATCCTCCTCGCGAAGATTAATCGCAATGAGCCCGCCCTTACGGATGTTATTATAATCCTCCAGCGGGGTCTTCTTCACGATCCCTTCACGGGTAGCAAAGAACAGATATTTATCACTATCGGTATCCTCAACCTGGATTACCGCGTTGATCTTCTCACCCTGTTCGATTTGAATCAGGTTGATGATTGGTGTCCCGCGTGCGGTACGTCCAAGCTCTGGGATCTCGTACGCTTTGATCCGGTACACCTTGCCCTTATCGGTAAAGAACATCAGGTAATTATGAGAGTTGCTCACGAAGAGATGCTCCACAAAATCCTGATCTTTGGTATCCATTCCCATTACACCGCGGCCTCCGCGCTTCTGACTGCGGTAGGTGCTTACCGGCAAACGCTTGATGTAGCCAGTATGCGTGATGGTAATGACCACCTCTTCACGTGGAATCAGATCCTCATCGAGAATGCTTTCTTCTCCAATTGTGATTTCTGTACGGCGGTCATCCGAATACTTATCGCGAATCTCCTGCAGCTCATTGCCGATGATTTCCAGCACAAGGTGCTCATTAGCCAGAATCTCTTTATACTCAGCAATCTTGGCTAATAGCTCGTTATATTCGTTCTCAATCTTTTCCCGCTCCAGACCGGTCAGGCGCTGCATCCGCATGTCAAGGATAGCTTGTGCCTGCTCTACGCTGAGACTAAAGGTGCTCATTAAGCCATCTCGCGCAATATCCGTTGTGCGTGAGGCACGGATCAAGGCAATAACTTCATCCAAATGATCCAGTGCTACGCGCAGACCTTCCAGGATATGCGCCCGTGCTTCAGCCTTCTTAAGATCAAAGACGGTCCGGCGGCGGATAACCTCTATTTGGTGCTGCAGGTAGTGATGCAGCACATCACGCAAATTAAGAATCTTTGGTTCGTTATTGACAATAGCCAGCATGTTGATGCCGAACGTAGACTGCATTGAAGTGTGCTTGTAGAGATTGTTCAGCACGACGTTCGGGTTCACATCACGTCTCATCTCAATCACAACACGCATACCATTGCGGTCGGATTCATCGCGAAGATCCGTAATGCCGTCAATCCGCTTCTCACGTACTAATTCGGCAATCTTCTCAACCAATCTCGCCTTATTGACCTGGTAAGGCAGCTCACTCACAATGATCCGCGCTTTACCGTTATTCTCTTCAATATCCGCCTTGGCTCGCATAGTGACCGATCCGCGGCCAGTGCGGTAAGCTTGGCGAATGCCCTCACGGCCCAGGATGTAACCGGCAGTTGGAAAATCCGGGCCTTGAATATATTCCATGAGTTCCATAGGAGTAATATCAGGATTCTTGATCATTGCCTGAACACCATCAATGACCTCACCCAGATTATGCGGAGGAATATTGGTAGCCATACCAACAGCGATACCAGATACCCCGTTAACGAGCAGGTTGGGATACCGGGCAGGCAAAACTACCGGCTCATTTTCTTCACCATCATAGTTGGGTGCGAAATCTACTGTTTCCTTGTTCAGATCACGAAGCATTTCACCCGCGATTTTGGATAGCCGCGCCTCGGTATAACGCATAGCTGCAGCCATATCTCCGTCGATAGATCCAAAGTTTCCGTGACCATCCACCAGCATATACCGCATTGAGAAATCCTGGGCCATCCGGACCATCGTTTCATAAACTGCAGAGTCTCCGTGAGGATGATACTTACCGATAACCTCACCGACGATTCTTGCTGATTTCTTATGAGGTTTATCCGAAAACATTCCAAGTTCCGACATCGCAAACAAAATGCGTCGGTGGACAGGCTTAAGTCCGTCCCGCACATCCGGCAAAGCTCGGCTTACAATGATGCTCATCGCATAATCCATAAAGGATTCGCGCATTTCCACACCAATGTCCCGATCGTGGACTTGCGGGTTATTTTGTTCAGCCATGAGTTGCTGGACCTCCTTCAGTTAAAAACCGCTACCCCTAATTATATTACTTTCACAAAAGTAGCACAATTAAACATGATAGCCTTTGCATTGATTTTCTTTAGCAGAATACGGGTATATGCCCTGTCCGCCAATGTCTTCAGCACATAGACTGTAAAGACAAGAAGAATGGTCTTATGACCCTGATTTCGTCCAAAAAGACATAACCCCATATCCTTATATTATAACATTGTTTAGGCGGATTGTCCTGACATTTCAACCCGCAGCCATGCTTTCCAAGTAACTAACAATACTTTTTAGGAGGATGATCATGAGGATTCAACGGGTGTCCAGTAAATGGGCTAAAACGAAAGTCATCCTGCAGAACAGCAAGCTTTCAGCCTTCATACCGGAAACGAGGAAATATAAACTGGAAGCTCTAACAGAACTGCTTAAAATCCATGGAACGGTATACATTAAGCCGGACCGCGGGACCTATGGTAGTGGAGTAATGAGGGCTGAACAACGTACGGTTCATTTAAGCCCAAGCGATCAGCAGCCGGACAATGAAAGCAGCCCCGATCATCTGATCGACAATCGCGAAACCGAGCAGAAGGTTATGTACATCCTCCGGTATGCAAAGGACGCTGAGGTTTTTAACACCCCGCAAGAGCTGCACGCAGCTATCATGCCGCGGATAAAAGGACGGCCTTATTTGATCCAACAGGGAATTGACCTGCTGTGCCATCAGAACCTGCCCTTTGATTTGCGGGTACTTACTCAGAAAAATCTGACAGGAGGCTGGGAAACGACAGGAATGCTCGGCAGAGTAGCCGCCCCGCAAAAGGTTGTCACCAACTATCACAATGGCGGCAGTATTTTTACCGTTCACGACCTGTTGAAAGCCCACATGGACCCGGCTGAAATGACTGCAGCCATACAGCGATTGAAATCGCTTGGAGTAAAAATCGCCGCACAGCTTGAAACTGCCTATCCGGGACTTAAAGAGATTGGACTTGATGTAGCGCTTGACCCGCATCATGATATGTGGCTGCTGGAGGTCAACACGCTTCCGGCAGTTATGATTTTCAAAACATTTCCCAATAAATCAATATATCGCAGAATCCATCGTTATGCTGCAGCCTATGGCCGGTTTAAGAGCCCCAAGCCTGCTTCAGCTTCCCGCCGCAAGTCTATTTCAAAATCCCGGTAACGGACAGAAAAAAGAACCTCCGCCCCTATTCATCAGAGAACAGGGAGCGGTGGTTCACTATAATGTACACCTATTAGATATCAAGGTTCCGAACTGACTTCGCATGCTCTTGAATGAACTCATATCTCGGCTGGACGTTATCTCCCATGAGAGTATCAAAGATACTGTCAGCGAGTATCGCATCCTCAATCGTTACCTGTAGCATGATACGGCTCTCAGGGTCCATTGTTGTATCCCATAGCTGAGCTGCATCCATCTCTCCAAGCCCTTTATAGCGCTGAATATTAACTTTAACATTCTCGCCAAACGTAGCGATGATCTCATCACGTTCACGTTCTGACTGGGCGTAACGAACGACTTTGTTGCGCTCAATCTTAAAGAGCGGCGGCTGGGCAATATAGATAAAGCCTGCCTCTACCAGCTTGCGCATGTAGCGGTAGAAGAACGTCAGCAGCAATGTTCTGATATGCGCTCCATCGACATCCGCATCGGTCATGATGACGACCTTGTGGTAACGGGCTTTGGACAAATCGAAATCATCACTGATGCCGGTTCCCAGTGCCGTAATAATTGCCCGGATCTCGGCATTGGACAATATACGATCAAGACGGGCTTTCTCGACGTTCAGGATTTTACCGCGCAATGGCAGAATCGCCTGGAAATGACGGTCACGCCCCTGCTTGGCAGAGCCGCCGGCAGAGTCACCTTCGACGATATACAGCTCACTGATCGAGGCATCCTTGGATGAGCAGTCGGCCAGCTTACCCGGCAGTGCACTAACTTCAAGCGCACTCTTGCGGCGAGTCAGCTCACGGGCTTTACGGGCTGCTTCACGGGCACGGGAAGCCTGCAGTGATTTCTCCAGCACACGCCGGGAAACCGCCGGATTCTCTTCCAGAAACTGCTGCAATTTCTCCCCGAAGAGAGACTCAACAATACCACGGACTTCACTGTTGCCCAGCTTGGTCTTGGTTTGGCCTTCGAATTGGGGCTCCGGAATTTTGACCGAAATGATTGCTGTCAATCCTTCACGAACATCATCCCCGGTCAGATTCGCGTTGCTGTCCTTAATGACTCCCGTCTTACGGGCATAATCATTAATGATTCGCGTTAATGCGCTCTTAAAACCCGATTCATGGGTTCCGCCCTCATGGGTATGAATATTATTGGCAAAAGAGTAGATATTCTCTGTATATGAATCGTTATATTGCAGAGCCACTTCCACCGCAATCATATCCCGCGAGCCTTCCACGTAGATCGGTTCCTCATGCAGAGCTTCTTTTTTCTCGTTCAAATATTTCACATACTCAACAATACCGCCTTCATATTTGAAAACGTTGGATACTCCCGTCCGTTCATCCAGCAGGGACAGCTCAATGCCTTTGTTAAGAAAAGCCAGCTCGCGGATACGGGTGAGCAGAGTCGCATAATCATAAATAGTAGTTTCGGTGAAAATCTCCGGGTCGGGATGAAAAGTAGTCGTTGTCCCGGTCTCATCGGAATCCCCAACCACCTTGATCTCATACTCCGGTACGCCGCGTCTGTATGCCTGCTGATAGATGTGGCCGTCGCGTTTAACTTTTACAACTACCTTCTCGGACAAAGCATTCACTACCGATATCCCTACGCCGTGCAGACCGCCCGATACTTTATACCCGCCACCGCCAAATTTACCGCCTGCATGCAGGACAGTCATGACAACTTCGAGGGTAGATTTCTTCAGCTTCTCGTTCTCTCCGACAGGGATACCCCGGCCATTATCAATAACAGTTATACTATTATCCTCATGAATCTTTACCTGAATCCGGTCGCAAAAACCTGCCAGCGCCTCGTCGATACTATTATCGACAACCTCCCAGACCAAATGATGCAGACCTTTGGCGCTAGTGGAGCCGATGTACATGCCGGGACGTTTCCGAACTGCCTCTAGCCCTTCCAGTACCTGAATCTGGCTCTCATCATATGTCGGTTGATTCATTGACATGTCTTCACCTACTTCTTTCTGATTATCTCTTGTAACTCTGAATACACTATATTTCTAACAAGATTTTGGCTCTTTTTTTGAGAGTGGAGGAGGAAATAGGGGAGTAATATACAGTGTTTTTGGTTACGACAATGGACTTCGCTTCCTCTTCACCGATTCGTTCCAGTCTTTTGTCCTGCTCGGAATGAATAATGAACTGCTTCGACACCTTGGAAGATTTCTCAATCGAGATATCAAATATAGCAATCAACTCTGAGGATCGAATAATTTTTTCCCCGCCTAAATGGATATACATGATCTTCCTCCGCTCTTTATAGCTCCACTTTGCCGTCATGAACATGATATAGGCTTGCGCCTTTTAATCTTTCGGCATTCAGACTCTCTACCCCGGTGGCGGTAATGAAGGTCTGGACCTTGCTCTGAAAGGTTTCGATAAGCTGGGTCTGACGGTAGGGATCAAGTTCGGACAAAACATCATCAAGAAGCAGCACAGGATACTCTCCGATCTCCTCATGGATCAGCTCAATTTCCGCCAGCTTGAGCGATAAAGCCGCCGTACGTTGCTGCCCTTGGGAACCGTAGACCTGAGCTTCTCTTCCGTTGATAAAAAAGGACAGGTCATCCCGATGGGGACCCGTCAGCGTCATGCCACGCCTGATTTCTTGATCTCTCGTTTGTGATAACTTTAACATAAAATTGTTCAATAAAACAGCTTCATCTTCCATCTCCCGTTCACCGAAAGAGGGAACATACATTAGTTTCAGCTCTTCTCCACCGTTGGTAATGCCCTTGTGGATGCTCTCTGCCCATACTTGCAGCTTCTTTATGAATTGTTTCCTTTTTTTTACGATTTTAACACCATGCTCCACAAGCTGGGCATCCCATATTTCCAAAAGCTCTTGGCCTGCAGCCTCCTTGCCCCATAGCTGCTTCAGCAAATTGCCTCTTTGGAGCAGCACCTTTTGGTATTGCTGCAGATGAAACAGGTAGCTTGGCTGAACCTGGCCAATTTCCATATCAAGAAACCGGCGCCGGATACCGGGCGTGCCTTTGACAATCTCCAGATCCTCCGGGGCGAACATGACGACATTCAGTGAGCCCACAAACTCGCTGAGCCGGCGCTGCTCGAGTCCGTTAATTTTGGCTTTTTTGCCTTGGGAGGACAAGGTCAGCTCCAGCTTCAGATCACCGTATTTGCGCTCTACATCGGCCACAATTTGCGCGGAGCCTGCCGGGGCATCAAAGGAAATAAGCTCCCGGTCCTTGGAGGTCCGGTGGCTTTTGGTCATTGCCAGGACGAACAGAGCCTCCATGAGGTTGGTTTTGCCCTGGGCGTTCTGACCGAGAATAAGGTTCACATCGCCCAGGCTCTCCAGACGCAGCAGCCCGTAGTTGCGGTAATACTGCAGACCGATATTTTTGACGAACACAAGCCTGTGCCTCCCTTTAGACTATTCCTCTTTTATTCCGCCGCCTTCAACCACAAAAACACCGTTGTCCTGAACCTCTATTGTATCACCCGGGTACAGCTTTCTTCCACGCCGTTCTTCTTTTTCGCCGTTAACCTTCACATAACCCTCCTGCAGCAGGGCTTTGGCCATCCCTCCTGTGGATACACAATCGGAGAGCTTCAAAAACTGGTCGAGCTTAATATATCCACTGTGGATAAGTATTTTTTTCATGATTTTTATCCTTTCAGCCACTTATCCACAGGTGCATGGACAGCGGCATTAATTGGTGGTCCGGTAAGGGAGAATGACATACAGGCTGCGGCTTTCATCAAGCGGCTTCAGGATGATTGGACTCATCATTCCCGTAAAAGCGATCACCAGTTGTTCGCTCTCGACAACCTTAAGCACATCAAGCATGTATTTGGAGTTGAAGGAGATTCTCAGCGGTTCGCCTTTAAAATCAATCACTTCCAGCTCCTCGCGCACTTTGCCCAGCTCCGACGAGCTTGAGGAAATCTCAACATCACCGTTATCAAGTGTCTGCATGCGTACGATATTGGTTTTTTCCTCACGGGACAGCAAATAAGCACGGTCTATGGATTCGCTTAATTTTTTTGTATCCAAAGTTAGTTCTGTTTTGTAGGCAGTCGGAATAATTCTAGAAGTATCCGGATAAATTCCGTCCAGGATGCGCGAATAGAACAGCACCTTGTCGATTTTGAACAGCACCTGGTTATCCGCTACGACAATATCCACCAGCATATTCTGGTCGGGAATGATTTTACTAAGTTCATTCAGCGTTTTACCGGCAATAACAACATTGGCAAACTGAACATTGTCCGTTCCTTCCAGGTGTGCAGCTCTTGTCGCGAGACGGTGGCGGTCAGTTGCCGTGAATTTGAATTCATTATCACTAAGATTCCACAAAATCCCTGTAAGAATCGGTGTTGTCTCTTGGGTGGAGATGGAGAAAGCGGTTTGTTTGATCATATTTTTCAGCAAATCGCCGGGCAGTGAGATCGTATCATTCTCCTCTATGCTAGGCAGCACAGGGAATTCTTCGGGATCAAGGCCAACGATTTGAATCTCGGTGGAACCGGAAGAGATATAGGTCTGAAAGCCTTCTTTGACTTCCATATGGATTTCTTTGGAGGGAAGCTTCTTGATGATTTCAACGAAGAACTTTGCTGGAAGCACAACACTTCCGGGCTGTTCTACTTTTACGATGGTCTGGCTGTCGCTTTCTGCAGGAATGAAAGATTGGATGGAAATATCCGTATCGCTTGCAGTTAAGGTAACGCCTTGATGACTGACTTCAAACTTAATGCCGGTAAGAATGGGGATAGTGGTTCTGCTGGAAATCGCCTTGGATACATGACCTATTGATTCGTTGAGCTCATTTTTGAGAATGCTTATTTTCATGATTTCACTCCTAGCTGGAAAATTGGGAATTGGGTGGCTGTGGATTCTCTTTGAAACGGCGCTCTTAGATGATGAATTATTATAGTTAATTAATAGTATTAGTAGTAGGGGCGCCGTTTATGTGGATAACCGTAAAAACAGCATAAAATTAAGCCTACCCACATGTGAATAGATTGTGTATAGGCTCTTTGTTACTCTTATGAAGGATTTTTAATTTTCTCCGCAAGATTATTTACCACTTTGTACAACTCCTGGTCTACCTTTAATGACTGTGTAATCTTCTCATGGGCATGGATAACGGTGGTATGATCGCGTCCTCCAAAGGCTTCTCCGATCTTAGGCAGCGAATAATCCGTTAATTCACGAGAGAGATACATAGCGATTTGCCGTGGAAAAGCTACAGCCTTGGTGCGTTTGCGCGCTTTGAAATCCTCCATGCGCAAATTGTAATACTCGCCGACTTTTTGCTGAATATCACCGATTGTGATCATCTTCGGCCGGCTTGATGGAATGATATCCTTAAGCGCTTCGGCTGCCAAATGAGTGGTTACATCCTGGTTGGTAAGCGATGAATAGGCCACAACCCGAATTAATGCGCCTTCCAGCTCACGAATGTTCGTATCAATCTGGTTGGCAATATACATCATAGCTTCATTCGGGATATCCAGATTCTCTGCCTTGGCTTTCTTGCGCAAAATGGCGATTCGCGTCTCCAGATCCGGCGGCTGAATATCGGTGATGAGTCCCCATTCAAACCGGGAGCGCAGCCGTTCTTCCAGGGTGGGAATTTCCTTTGGGGGACGGTCGCTGGAGATAATAATTTGCTTGCGTTCTTCGTGCAGGGCATTGAACGTATGGAAAAATTCCTCCTGCGTTGATTCCTTGCCGGCGAGGAATTGGATGTCGTCAATCAGCAGAATATCAACATTGCGGTATTTGTTGCGGAAGCTTTCGCCGCGGTTGTCACGGATCGAATTGATGAACTCATTCGTGAATTTCTCGGACGAGATATAGATGACCTTATTGTTCGGATTGTGCTCCAGAACATAGTGTCCGATGGCATGCATCAAATGAGTCTTTCCGAGTCCTACGCCTCCATACAGAAACAGCGGGTTGTAAGCTTTGGCAGGCGCTTCGGCCACCGCCAGTGAGGCGGCATGCGCAAAACGGTTGCCGGAACCGATTACGAATGTATCAAAAGTATATTTGGGATTGAGCAAATGGGTCTGCGCTTCTTCACGCGATACTGCGGGCGAGGGTGCCATTTGTTGTATCACAGGCTCAGAGGGCTTGTTCTCCTCAATCACAAATTTGACGTCAACCTGCTGTCCGGTGACTTCATAAACGGTAGCTCCCACCAATTTTGTATAGCGGCTTTCCAGCCATTCTACGGCAAAAGTTGTAGGCGCCGAGATGATTAGAGCCTGGGGGCTGAAGGTTAACGCTTTCGTAGCCTTAAACCAGGTATCAAAGCTCGGCTTGCTTAATTTGGTTTGAATAATCTCTAAAATTTGCTGCCATAATTCGGAAGTATGGCTGTCCACAGACTGTCACTCCTTTAAATCTTCCAAATGTGGCGTCAGCCATGAAGTGGAAATGTCGAAGAAAATGGGTTGGTACTGCATCTTATCCCCAATATGCAATATAAAGAGACAAAAAAATATGGATAAATTTGAATTGTTCACAACTTTATCCACAGCTTGTTGATAATTTATAGAACAAACAAACCTATTCACATTCAAAAGTAATACCATCATAGCAAAATGGCCCTTGTTTTTCAATGTGCAGGGACATTTTATCCACAAATTCAATCACTTGTGTATAATTATTAGGCACAACACTACATATTGTTGATAATTTGTTTACCGTTCGACAGTTTCTGCCAAGACTTCGACTTTTTTATACACAGGTTGTGCTCAATTGTGAGTAGCCGGAGATTTTTTTGATCACAGGTGGATAACTGTACAAGTCTGTGGATTATTTGTTTGAGTGAGGGGATTGTGGATAAAGCCCCTGAAATGGGGGCGCGGCTGGCAAGGAGATATGGTTGACTTTTGACTTCATTATGTGTTTAAATATATAAAGGTGTTTTCTGTGAGGATATGTCTCCAAATTAAAATGATGATACTTGTAGATACTGTCCCTACTCAAAGGGCGGCTTAGTCCGTTTCTGCTATATGACAGTAATTAAGATCCTGTAAGGGAGGTGCAATACATGAGACCGACGTTCAAACCGAATGTGAGCAAACGCAAGAAGGTACATGGTTTCCGCAAAAGAATGAGCACGAAAAACGGCCGTAAAGTGCTGGCAGCCCGCCGCTTGAAAGGCAGAAAAGTTTTGAGTGCGTAAGTTAGGCCACTTAGGGACCACTATGGTGGTCCTTTTTAAATATAATGAAGTAATCTGTGTACTTTGAACAAATTGCTTCCTTATATACCCGCAGAAACGGACATGCTCTTGGAGAAGCTAGGGCATTCGTTTCATTATATTGTATGGATAATTTATTTTCGCTCTGCAGAGGAATACGCCTAAGACAGCGTTGGCTATACTTTGCGGGGCTTTTTAATGTATGCGTGTACTGCCTAAGATTAAGTCTTAAGCAGTACACTAGCCGTTTATGACGGCATTCGTATGACAATAATAATTAGAAGATAAAATTCCGGAGCCTTATGAATCCGGTCTTTGAATAGGAGATTCCCATGCACAAAAGTTTACGATTACGAAACCGTGCCGACTTCAGCCGCGTATACCGCCATGGGAAGTCATTTGCGAATCATCAGTTTGTGGTCTATTGGTTCAACAGAAAAGAGGTGGAGCGCTTCCGGGTCGGGGTGTCGGTCAGCAAAAAGGTCGGAAACGCCGTTGTCCGCAACCGGATGAGACGACTGGTGAAGGAGATTGTAAGGCACCATGAACCGGAAATTACCGGCGGGATTGATATGGTGTTTATCGTAAGAAAAGGAGCGCTTTCCAAGGATTATTCCGAGCTGGAGAAAAGCGTGCTGCATGTGCTGCGCAAAGCCAAGCTGCTCAAGGCCTCACGTATGTAAGAGGGGCAGAAGGGGCTTGTTTATTTGTACTCATAATTATGGTATGATTTACGGTGCAATGGAATGTTTAAGAGAGGGGTTTTGAGGTGTCTCTAATGAAGACTAAACGGGGAAAATGGTTTCTTCTCCTCGGAGTAATGGTATTGATGATTGCTGTTCTGTCGGGGTGTACCCCGTCGTCAACGGTTACGCACACTACGGAGGATTTGAAGAATGGAGGCTTCTGGCAGAGTAACGTTGTGTACTACTTCGCCACAGCCCTGGATACTTTCGCTAAATGGTTCGATGGACAATATGGCTTAGCCGTCCTTGTAATGGTGATTATTGTCCGCACGCTGATCCTGCCGCTTACTATGAAGCAGGTGAAGAGCTCGCGTGCAATGCAAGCGATTCAACCGGAACTTGAGAAAATAAAGAAAAAATATAAAGATTCGCCGGAAAAGGTGCAGCAGGAAACGATGCGCCTGTTCCAAGAGAACAAGGTTAATCCGATGGCCGGCTGTCTGCCGCTGATTGTGCAAATGCCGATCTTTATCGCGCTGTATAACTCGATCTATTATAACCCTGACCTGCGGTTGCATTCCTTCTTGTGGCTGCAGCTCGGCAAGCCCGATCACCTGTTCATTCTGCCGCTGCTCGCAGCAGCAACCACATTCCTGCAGACCCGGATGATGACCAAGATGAACCCGGTTCAGCAGCAAGGTCCAATGCAGTTCATGATGATGGTGTATCCGGTTCTGATTTTCATTATGTCCTACAATTTCCCTTCAGCACTTCCACTGTACTGGTTCTACAGTAACCTGTATACCATTATTCAGAACTACTTCTTATACCGCAACAACGATAAGACCAAACTGGCTGTCGCTGGCGCGGGTGCTGGCAGCAGCAAAGAAGTTAATCTTGTGAAGAGCAAGGATACCGCCCGTAAGGATGTTACTCCGGCTGCGAAAGGCAATGGCAGCAAAGGAACGAAGGGGGCCAAAAAGTCAAAATGAGCAAAGTCGTCGCGACAGGGAAAACCATTGAAGAAGCTGTAGAACAGGGACTGAGCCAGCTTGGAGTTCACAAGGACCGGGTAACGGTCAACGTACTGGAACAGCCGTCAAGAGGATTCCTGGGACTCATCGGTGCGAAAGGCGCCAAGGTGGAATTGACCTTGATTGCCGAACCCGCACCGGCGTCAGCGGCGAGTGCTCCGTCACTGCCTCAGCAGTCAGCAAGAGAGGACAAACAGGAGGCTGCCGACGGTGCAACGCGCCAAGATTCCGGACACCCGGTGGAGGAAGCTTACCAAGAGGCTGTTCATTTCATTGTGGAAGTTGCCAAGAGCATGGGGCTCGAGGTGGAAGTGGAAACCGTTCATGCCAAGGAATCGACTGTTCTGCAAATATCCGGTCCGGATCTGGGGCTGCTGATCGGCAGAAGAGGACAAACTCTCGATGCTCTGCAGTATTTGGCTAATATCGTTGCCAACCGTTATTCTGATAGTTTCATCCGGCTTGTGCTGGATGCCGAGAACTTCCGCGAACGCCGCAAGAAGACGCTGGAGGAACTGGCCGACCGCTTGGCGGCCCGGGTCGTTCGAACCCGCAAAGAGGTTGTACTGGAGCCGATGTCACCGCAGGAACGGAAGATTATTCACTCCAGATTACAGGATCACCGGCAGGTCAGCACCCTGAGCAAAGGGGAAGAGCCCAACCGCCGCGTCGTTATAACATTGAAGTAAGACTAAATTGCCGCAATGACTCCTTGACCAATATAAGGGGTCATTGTTTTTTTGAAAATAAGATGAAATGAACCTTTCAGCGTAGCTGAAGTGCATATAAAATTGAGGTGAATAAAAGCATGCTTAGTGACACTATTGCTGCCGTATCGACGGCATTGGGCGAGGGAGGAATTGCAATTATCCGGGTCAGCGGCCCGCAAGCGATATCCCAGGTGGCCCCATTGTTCCGCAGCAAGACACCGCTTACGGAAGTGGAGTCGCATACCGTTCATTATGGACATATCATTAGTCCCGTTAATGGAGAACAATTGGAAGAAGTGCTCGTAACTGTAATGAAGGGCCCGCGTTCTTTTACTACCGAGGATGTTGTAGAAATTAGCGCCCATGGCGGGGTGATCTCTGTACGAAGAGTAATGGACCTTCTGTTGCAGCAGGACATCAGACTGGCGGAGCCGGGTGAGTTCACCAAACGTGCGTTTTTAGGCGGGCGTATTGATCTTTCCCAGGCGGAGGCCGTTATTGATCTGATCCGTTCCAAATCAGACCGGGCTTTTTCAGTTGCGCTTAAGCAGGTCAGCGGCTCTTTGTCGGAACGGATTGGGGCGCTGCGCCATACTTTAATTGAAACGATGGCTCATATTGAAGTGAATATTGATTACCCCGAGCATGATGTGGAATCCTTGACTGCCGAGTTCATCAAAACCAAAAGCAGTGAGGTAATGGACGGCATTAGTAAGCTGTTGAAAACGGCTAATGAAGGTAAAATACTGCGCGAAGGCATCACGACGGCGATTGTTGGGCGTCCCAATGTCGGTAAGTCTTCACTGCTTAATGCGCTTGCCCGTGACAATAAAGCGATTGTAACCGACATTCCGGGAACGACGCGTGACGTTATAGAAGAGTATGTAACGATTAACAACATCCCGCTGAAGCTGCTGGACACCGCCGGAATCCGCGAAACAATGGATGTTGTGGAGAAAATCGGGGTGGAGCGCTCCAAAGCTGCTTTTAGCGATGCAGACCTGATTCTCCTGGTACTGAATGCAAGCGAAGAGCTGCATGAGGATGAACTGGCATTGATGGAACAAATCCACGGTAGACAAGCCTTGGTAATCATGAATAAAATGGACTTACCGTCCCGGCTCGATAAAAAGGAGCTGCTTGCTTACTTTAATGAAGCGAATATTGTGTCGATGTCTGTGCTGGAAGAGCAAGGCTTGGATAAGCTTGAGGAAGCGATCTCTGAGCTGTTTTTTGGCGGCAAGCTGGAGTCGGGCGACCTGACTTATGTAAGTAATGTAAGGCATATTGCTCTGCTCAAAAAAGCGCAAAAATCGTTGCAGGATGCCTATGAGGCTGCAGATATGCATATTCCGATTGATATGATCCAGATAGATGTCCGTCTTGCGTGGGAACAGCTCGGTGAGATTATTGGAGATACGGCTGCAGACTCGCTGCTTGATCAAATTTTTTCGCAATTTTGTTTAGGCAAGTAACATTGCTTAGGTTTTAAATAGAAGATTGTAAGCACAAATTAAGGAGGTAACAGGATATGAATTATGATGGAGGCAGTTATGACGTAGTGGTCATTGGCGCAGGCCATGCCGGCTGCGAAGCTGCACTGGCCGCAGCCCGGATGGGCTGCCGCACGCTGATGATTACAATCAATCTGGATATGGTAGCCTTCATGCCGTGCAATCCGTCCATTGGCGGACCTGCAAAAGGACATGTAGTGCGTGAAATAGATGCATTAGGGGGAGAAATGGGCCGCAATATTGATAAAACCTTTATTCAACTGCGGATGCTCAATACAGGCAAAGGCCCTGCAGTCCACGCTCTGCGTGCGCAAGCCGATAAATTTCTCTATCAGCATGCAATGAAGGAAACGATGGAGAAAACGCCGAATCTGACGCTTCGTCAGGGGATGGTGGAAGAACTGATTGTTGAAGATGGAAAGTGTACTGGTGTTATTACGAAGACAGGAACGGTATATCACAGCAAAACGGTGATTCTAACCACTGGAACTTATCTGCGCGGCAAAGTGATTATGGGCGAGCTGACCTATGAAAGCGGACCGAACAACCAGCAGCCGTCAGTGAAGCTGTCTGAGAATCTGCGCGAGCTGGGCTTTGATCTTGTGCGCTTCAAGACAGGCACACCCCCACGGGTGCATAAGGATTCGATCGACTTCTCCAAAACTGAGATTCAACCGGGAGACGAGAAGCCGAAATTCTTTTCCTTTGAAACTAAATCTTCAGATAATGAACAGCTTCCTTGTTGGTTAACCTATACCTCTGAGGTGACTCATCAGATCATCAATGACAATCTGCACCGGGCGCCGATGTTTACAGGTATTATTGAAGGAACTGGTCCAAGATACTGTCCGTCCATTGAAGATAAGGTTGTTCGTTTCAGTGACAAATCGCAGCATCAGATTTTCCTGGAGCCAGAAGGTAAAAACACAGCAGAATATTATGTCCAAGGGTTGTCTACCAGTCTTCCTGAGGATGTTCAACTGGCTATACTCCGCTCGATCCCCGGGATGGAAAAGGTTGAGATGATGCGTAACGGTTACGCCATTGAATATGATGCAATGGTTCCAACCCAGCTCTGGCCTTCACTCGAAACCAAACGTCTGCCTGGACTGTTCACCGCCGGACAAATTAACGGCACTTCCGGTTATGAAGAAGCGGCAGGGCAGGGAGTGATGGCAGGCATTAATGCAGCCCGTAAAGTGCAGGGCAAAGAGCCGGTTGTATTGGATCGCTCGCAAGGTTATATTGGCGTACTGATTGATGATCTGGTGACCAAGGGAACGAATGAGCCTTATCGTTTGCTTACTTCGCGCGCAGAATACCGCCTGTTGCTCCGTCATGATAACGCTGACCTGCGCTTGACTCCGATCGGGTATGAGATTGGTCTGATTCCAGAAACACGTTATGAGGCTTTCTTGGATAAAAAAGCACGGGTGGAACGGGAAATTGTCCGGCTTCAGGAAACCAAGGTCAAGCCAGTCGATGTGAATCCTGCACTTGCTGAATATGATTCTGCCCCTATCGTGGATGGAAGCAACCTGCTTACGCTGATGCGCCGTCCGGAAGTAGCGTACAGCTTTGTAGACCAGATATCGCCTTCTCCTGAAGGCTTGGATGAAGAGATGAAGGAGCAGGTTGAAATTCAAATCAAATATGCCGGATATATCGAGAAACAGCTTATGCATGTTGAAAAGCTGCAGAAGATGGAGAAAAAGAAGATACCGGATGATATCAATTACAATGAGATTCATGGACTCGCCATTGAAGCACGGCAAAAGCTGACCAAGATTGCTCCAATATCCATCGGTCAGGCTTCGCGTATTTCCGGCGTAACGCCGGCGGATATTTCAATTCTTCTCGTATATCTGGAGCATTATAATCGTGTGACGGCAGCGAAAGGATAATTTATGGATAACACTGCAGCGCAGTTTACAATTTTATTGCAGGAACAAGGAATCAAGCTGACACCTGAGCAACTCGCACAATTTGAGCTTTATTTCCAGGAGCTTGTTTCCTGGAATGAAAAAATGAATCTCACCGGCATAACCGAACGCGACCAGGTGTATACTAAGCATTTTTACGATTCACTATCACTTGCCTTCTATGTCAATATGGGAGAAGTGAGGAATCTAGCGGACATCGGTTCCGGCGCCGGCTTCCCGGGAATACCTCTGAAGATCTGTTTTCCGCATCTTAAGCTGACGATCATTGATTCTCTCAGCAAGCGGATAGCTTTTCTCCAGCATGTCTGCGATACTTTAAAATTAAGTAATGTGCAGTTGATTCACGGCCGGGCAGAGGATGTTGCAAGGCAATTTGTTCACCGCGATGCGTATGATCTTGTTACAGCCCGGGCAGTTGCCCGGTTATCGCTGCTGAACGAGTTTTGTCTTCCGTTCACTCGCAAAGATGGTATCTTTGCAGCTATGAAGGGGAATGATCCTTCTGAGGAGCTAACCGAAGCCAAACGCAGCTTGAAGGAATTGCGTGCTGAATTACAAAAGGTAGAATCGTTCAGCCTGCCTGTTGAAGAGTCCGCAAGGCATATTGTGATGATCCGTAAAACCGGAGCCACTCCGGCCAAGTATCCCCGAAAGGCTGGAATCCCGGCCAAATCGCCACTGCTCTAATTGTTTCACGTGAAACAATTTCCAATCCATATGAGTCAAATCAAGATCAAGCTCTTCATATTAATGAAGGCTTGATCTTTTTGTGAATATAGCGATGCTCATGATTCCAGAAGTTCATTGATCAAATACAAAATGCAGGAAAAATAGGTCCCTATGGAGAATAGGATTATAGGCTGAAAAGTGATAGAATAATATAGTAAGACTTTTCATGTGGTAGTATATGAAGGCTAAGAGCCAGGTGATCTCCGGGCTGAAACGGACACCTGAATGCGATACGGACTATCGCTGCTTTTTCGGAAGCCAATGCTCCTTTTAAGGGCGGCGCAACTGCTTCTACTTGCTGTACGATAAGCTTTTCGCTAGGCATGGTCAAGAGGATCGTACTATAACGAAATTAGGTGGTTATGAACGGAATGAAAGAACAATTCACCAAGCTTTTTGGATTTACCGAGCGGAGCAGCGGAGAAGAGATCAAACAAATCCCAGTTCATGAGGTCGTCAGCAGTCCTTATCAGCCACGGACGATTTTTGATGACGAAAAGATAGACGAGCTATGCCAGACTATCAAGACTCATGGGGTTATCCAGCCGATTGTTGTGCGCGTGCGTGATTCCCAGTATGAGATTATTGCAGGTGAACGGCGCTGGCGGGCAGTTAAGAAGTTGGGACTGGAAACGATCCCGGCCATTGTCCGTGAGTTCAATGATTCTCAGGCTGCATCTATCGCCTTGATAGAAAATCTGCAGCGCGAGGGCTTGACTTCAATTGAAGAAGCTATTGCCTATCAGAAGCTGATTGATCTTCACCAATTAACTCAAGAAAGCTTGGCACAGCGGCTCGGCAAAAGCCAATCGACCATTGCTAACAAGATCCGCTTGCTGCAGTTGCCGGAAGAAGTTAAAACAGCATTAATGGAAAGAAAAATTACAGAGCGTCATGCACGGTCACTGTTGTCACTGGACACTGTGGAAATGCAGCTAAAAGTTCTGGATGAGATTATTGCCAAGGGATTAAACGTCAAGCAGACGGAAGCACGCATTGCTTTCTATAAAACAGTAACACAGACAAAAAAATCAAAACGGGTTTCCTACACCAAGGATGTTCGTCTTGCACTCAATACAATTCGCCAATCCATCGACATGGTGTCCGGTTCTGGAATGGAGATTAAGACCTCCGAAAATGATCGCGGGGACCATTATGAGATTGTAATTCAGATCCCAAAAAGATAAATGGTTTCAATAGCTGAAGGCGGCCCTGAGGTGATTGGCCGCCTTTTCTGTGACTTGAACTGAAGTGTATCACATGGGCTAAATATTGAAATTACCTGTATATTTGTCTATATTTCTCGCAGAAATTGATGCCGAATTTCAATGGCGCTTACGCCGTTACAACTTACGACCTACAAGATGATTTTTCTAACAATTCGAGGTGAAATTAGTGTCCAAGATTATTGCCATAGCAAATCAAAAGGGTGGTGTCGGCAAAACAACAACCTCTGTTAACCTGGGGGCCGGAATGGCGACTCTAGGGAAAAGGGTGCTTCTTGTTGATATCGACCCACAAGGCAACACTACAAGCGGTGTTGGCATCAACAAAGCGGATGTAGCAAATTGCATCTATGATATTCTTATCAACGAAGCCGATCCAGAGGAAACCATATTAGAGACACAGATTGAAGGACTTCATATTATTCCGGCGACGATTCAATTGGCTGGTGCGGAGATTGAATTGGTATCCACTATATCCAGAGAGCTGAAGCTGAAGAAAGCACTCAATGCGGTTAAGGGCAATTATGATTATATTATTATTGACTGCCCGCCATCATTGGGGATTCTAACCATTAATTCGCTGACTGCCGCTGACTCTGTGATCATTCCGATCCAATGCGAATATTATGCGCTGGAGGGATTGAGTCAACTGCTCAATACCGTTCGACTTGTCCAGAAGAATCTAAACCCGCATTTGAAAATTGAAGGTGTATTGTTGACGATGCTGGATGCCCGGACCAATCTGGGGATTCAGGTTATTGAAGAAGTGAAGAAATATTTCCAGGAGAAGGTCTATAGAACAATTATCCCTCGCAATGTCCGGTTAAGTGAAGCACCTTCTCATGGACAATCTATTATTACTTACGATAACCGCTCTAAGGGAGCGGAAGTGTACCTAGAGTTGGCAAAGGAAGTGATCTCATATGAGTAAGCGCTTAGGGAAAGGACTAGATGCATTAATCCCATCCTTATCCATCAATGAAGATGATAAGGTTGTGGAGATACCACTGGGGCAGTTGCGGGCTAATCCTTATCAGCCGCGTAAAGATTTCAATGACGAAGCTATTCAAGAATTGGCAGAATCAATCAGACAGCATGGTGTGATTCAACCTATTATTGTTCGCAGCGTACTCAAAGGTTATGAAATCATTGCCGGTGAACGCCGATTCCGGGCCTCACAGTATTGTGGAAAAGCAACGATCCCAGCGGTAGTTCGGAGCTTGAGTGATCAGCAGGTCATGGAAATAGCGCTGATCGAAAACCTGCAGCGGGAAAATCTTAATGCAATGGAAATTGCTGTAGCTTACCAAGGGCTGATGGATCAATTTGCGCTTACCCAGGAAGAACTTTCTCTGAAGGTAGGAAAATCAAGATCCCATATTGCCAACTTTCTCCGTCTGCTGTCATTGCCGGAAGAGGTTAAGGAATATGTTTCACGTGGAACAATTTCCATGGGACATGCCAGAGCTATCGTGGGGCTGAAGGATTCCGAAGCAGTGAAGCAACTCGCGGATCAATGCGTGGAGCAGCAATGGAGTGTCAGAGAGCTGGAGGAGGTTGTGAAAAACCTCGACCGTAAACCTACAGGGACAGTTAAAACGAAGGTGGTCAAGCGGGATCCATATATTGATAATGTAGAGGAAATGCTGCGCGAAAGATTCAAAACGACGGTAAAAATTAAGCAAGGAAAAGAAAAAGGGAAAATCGAATTGAACTATTACAGTGCCCAAGACCTGGAAAGATTATTGGAGCTGTTGGGAAACTGAGATGGATATCTGTGCCCGAAAACATATCCTGAGATATCCCTTAAAACGGATATGGAGGGGTATGTTTTTATAATGAGAAGGTGGGGGTAGGAGATGGAAAAGCTGGTTTATTTGGATCATGCGGCAACATCATGGCCAAAACCGCCTGAAGTCGGTGCGGCAATGATGGAGGTGCTTGAGCATTCCGGAGCAAATGCCGGACGAGGAAATCATTCACTGGCGATAGGTGCGGGGCGGGTGCTGGTGAAAGCGCGGAACCAGCTCGCTGGACTTTTTTCTATTTCCAACGCTCAAGACATTGCCTTCACAAACAACACCACAATGGGACTAAATATGGCTATTAAGGGTACACTTCAACCAGGGGATCATGTGATATCGACGATGACGGAACACAACTCTGTGCGCCGGCCGCTGGAATACTTGCGCGCGACAAAAGGAATTTCCGTTGATTATGTAAAGGTTGATCAAGAGGGACAAGTGGACTTACTTGAGCTGCAAAGTAGCTTTAGGCCAAACACAAAAATGGTGATCTGCAATCACAGCTCCAATTTGCTGGGGAGTATTCTGCCCATCGGCGAAATTGGGGATATGGCGAAATCACATGGTGCGGTCTTTTTAGTTGATGCTGCTCAAAGTGCCGGCTCCCTGACTATTGATGTGGGGGGGATGAATATAGACCTGCTTGCTTTTCCGGGGCACAAAGGGCTGCTCGGTCCACAAGGGACAGGGGGACTGTATATATCACCTGCACTGGATTTGGAGCCGCTGCTGCACGGAGGGACAGGCAGTCAGTCGGAAAATAGCGCCCAGCCGAGTGTGAGGCCCGATCGTTATGAGGCAGGTACGCAAAATGCTGTAGGCATAGCGGGGCTACTCGCAGGTGTGAAAAAAGTAATGTCTATTGGGACACGGAATATTCACCAGCAGGAGTGGCTGTTGACTCAAAAGCTTATGGAAGGCTTGTCCGGCATTCCTGGTATCAGATTGCTTGGGCCGGGTCTGGGATCACAGCGCAGCGGGATTGTAGCCTTCGTCATTGAGGGGGAGGAGTCAGCACATATCGCTCACCGTCTGGATCGTGAATATAATATCGCCGTGCGTGCAGGGATGCACTGCACTCCTTTGGCTCATATGGCTGTAGATACATTGGAGAGCGGAGCTGTGAGAGCAAGTGTTGGCGTTAGCTCAACGGAGCAGGATATTGACAGAATGCTGGCCGCCATGGTGGAGATGTATGGCCGCGCTCGCATAAGATAAAAATAAAGGATGGTCCATACATGTCGGAATTAAATCAAATAATTACAGAGCAGCTATCACTATTTATCATGGGATTTGCATTCGTAATCATACTGCTGGCAATAGTTCTAATCGTTCAGGGGGCGAAAATCCGGAAAATGCGGCGCAGATATGAAGCCATGATGACCGGTAATGGTGTAGAGGACCTCGAAACCCTGCTGATTGATCTGAAAAATCAAGGAGACATGCTGGAAGAAGGCCAACGCGAGCATAAAGCAATGATTGAAGCAGCGCAGGCCAAAATCCGCGGTATGAAATCAAAGGTTGCGTTGAAGCGGTACAATGCCTTTGGGGAGCGTGGAAATGACCTGAGCTTCTCGCTTGCTATACTGGATGACAATCGCAACGGAATTGTTCTGACCAGCCTTCATAACCGGGAAAATTCTTATATTTACTCCAAACCCCTGGAGAACGGGGAATCACAATATCCATTGTCTCCTGAAGAAAAAGAGGTTATTGCTCTCGCGTTGCAGCAGAGCTAGCGTGGGTATTCCACTGCTTCAAGGCCGAATAGAGGCTAGAGGCAATGATGTCTGATAGCCGCATTACAAGACTCAATCTTGTATTCTGCAGGACAAAGTACTCCATGAATCCGCCGACATTTACAATCCCGGTCAGATGGATATCCCCGACAGGGGGAAGCTGCTTGTTCACCCCGGCTCCGGGCCGCAGCGGGCCGTCAACGACCTGAATGCAGCCGACACTTGCGGAATGACCCAGGCAGGCATCAATACCGATGATAAAAGGATTATTATGCTTTTCATGAATAAGGGTAAGGGTTTCTTCCAGATTCACAGCATGCACAGGCTCGTCTAGTGTGCCATACAGATGAAACAGGGGACTATGGAAACGGGCTAACGCTGTGCCGACAAGCGGGCCGAGTGCGTCCCCGGTCGAACGGTCTGTACCCACACATACAATAATGATCGGTGTATCAGAGCGGGTGCGTGAAAAGTGGAAAAGCAGCCGATGGGTAATGGCAGAATAGATATTGGGATCGGCATGTGATATTTTTAAACAAGACGGTTCTGGCAATGGAGCAGCTTTAGAAGAAAAATTCATAGGATCTTCCTTTCTGAGCCGGGAGTTATTATGATCCTAGTATATGGATGCAAGAAGCTTTTTATACTTGAGTGGGAAGAGATAGGACGATTAGCCTAAGGAGGCGCGCGTGTGTATGGATGAAGAACTACTGATTGCCTTTGACTCCACCCAGCAGGCGCTGCGTGCCGAAATGCTGCTCGAATATGCAGAAGTTGAGATTGATATATTCCCGACTCCCAAGGAGATTACAGCAGGGTGCGCGATGTCGATTCAATTTCCAACTGAGGCGCTGGAAGAGGTTCAGAAAATTATTGAGGAGCAGAATGTTGAAATACGCGGGATTTATGGTAAATCCGCAGACGGCGGCTACTTATTAGTCGGGGAAAGAGAGGGAGGAACCCAATGAATAAGTGGACACTGGAAACAACAACTGAGGAAGCTGTAAAAGGGATCGTTCAATTCAGAGATAAAGTATGGAATTTGCTGTCAGATGTAGATATGTGGGTAAATGTGCTTTTTGCAGGCCTGAGGATTCTAATCATCTTTATTGTAACCCGGGTCATTATTAAGGTTGTATCGAAGGTGATCGACCGTTCAATGGAGAGAGAAACCCGTGGCAGACTGCTCTCGAACAATCGCCGGTTCTCAACCGTAGGCGGGCTGCTTAAAAATGTAGTTACGTTCATCTGCAATTTTGTCATGATTCTACTTGTTCTTTCCGAGTTCAATATCAACCTTGGACCACTGCTCGCAGGTGCTGGCGTGGTTGGACTTGCTATCGGGTTTGGCGCACAAAGTTTGGTCAAGGATGTAATCACAGGGTTTTTTATTATTTTTGAGGATCAGTTCGCGGTTGGCGATGTGATTCAGACGGGAACCTACAAAGGGACGGTTGAGATGATTGGTCTCAGAACGACCAGACTGCTTAGCAGCACCGGAGAGGTGCATATCATCCCTAATGGTACAATCATCAATGTTACGAACTATTCGCTGGCGAACGCACTCGCGGTAGTGGATGTTCCGGTCAAGATCGAACGGGGCCTGGAGACTACATTGTCATTAATCGGGGAAGCACTTGTAGGGATCGAGGACCGGAGTCCAAATGTTATTGCTTATCCCAATATTCTTGGCATCCAGTCGATGAGCACCTCAGAGTATGTGATCCGGGTAGCGGCGAATTGCCTTCCTAATGCGCGGGATGCTGCGGAACGGCAAATTCAAAGTGATATTAAGCAGGCGCTGGAGAAGCAGAGCGCACTCGAGGCGGCTAGGGCCGAACAGGAAGCACGCCAGCAGGTGGAGCGGGAGGCAAGGGCGGCAATGGAAGCAAGGGCTCTGGCGGACGCACAGCGGGGACATGAATCGTCTAGTCGGAGTCTGAATAGGCAAGTGGCGGCAGCACAAGAGGGAGAAGAGGAGGGAGACTAATGGAACGGAAGGTTTTTGGACTGGGCGATATCGTGCAAATGAAGAAGCAGCATCCTTGCGGCACCAATGAAATGGAGATTATCCGTATGGGGATGGACATCCGGATTAAGTGTACCGGCTGTCAGCATAGTGTCCTGATTCCCCGTGCCAAGTTCGAGAAGAACATGAAAAAAGTGCTGCGTGCAGCAGAAGCGCCAGATGCTGAATAATGGGACTTGCAAAAGCAACGGTGCCATGATACAATAATTCTTGCTGCGGAGAGGTACCCAAGAGGCCCAAGGGGGCTGACTCGAAATCAGTTAGGCGTGTCAAAGCGTGCGTGGGTTCGAATCCCACCCTCTCCGCCACTTCAGTATAATATCATTTGTTTATGAATCCTTCGTTATCAGAACGAAGGTTTTTTGTTTCTTTACATACTTTAGACATATGCAAAAAGAGGAACCTTTTCAGGTCCCTCTCCAGAGGCAGTACATCAATGATGTTCGGATTTTTTCTGTCTATAGCCGCTAAAGTGAAAAAGGTATTGCTGGGCTGAATCCTTATTTAAGGGACTCAGCCTTTACTCTCCCTGTCTTACAATAGTTGCTGATTCAGAAATCCTGTGATTGTGTTCGTCTACGACGTCCAACGGAACCACACCTCTCTTTTGTACTGCCTAATTGTATTATGTGCATGTACAGTTTTTTTATACACCGCTTTAAAAATAAATTAGTGGACGCGCGCCTTTTCAACCTTTTTCCACTTGCGGTTTTTATTTGTGGTTTCAGGGAAGGGGTCGCCTTTCTCCATCTTGATCCGCTTCGGGTTCTGAATTTCGGTGTGGAAGCTCCGCGCCTCGCCTACCTCGGTGTACAAGCCTGGATTCGGGGCCTTGTCGCCTTTTTCATATTCTGTTTTTTCGCCCATGATATCTCTCCTTCTGTAAGCGTAGTAAATGCATTGTATATTGTGCGCACAGAGGATTGTCTTCATGTAAATTATTTAAGACCCATGATCTGGCGTGCATGAATAATGCTTGCAATCATCAGAACAATTTGGTATATTCATTTGGTGCGAGTCTATGTTTGTGCTCGTTCCTTGCTCCTGACATGATCAGGGGCCGCAGACCATAAGGAGGTGAAAATTATGCGCAAATATGAAGTCATGTACATTATTCGTCCTGACATTGAACAAGAAGCCGTTCAAGCAGCAGTCGAAAAATTCCAAGGCATCATCTCCAACGGCGGAGGAGAAATTACAAAGCACGATGTGCAGGGTAAGCGCCGTCTTGCGTATGAGATCAAGAAATTCCGTGATGGCGTTTATGTTCTGGTTAACTTCACTGCAGAACCTGCAGTAGTTACTGAATTGGAACGTCTCATGAAGATTTCCGACGAAGTCATTCGTTATCTCATTACGAACGACGTTGCCTAAGGTATTGACAAGCTTTGTAATGAATCGCTCTACAAGGAGGGGACCATAATTGTTGAACCGTATCATTCTGATCGGTCGGTTGACCCGTGACCCGGAACTTCGCTATACTCCTGCTGGTGTTGCCGTAACACAGTTTACGCTTGCCGTAGACCGTAACTTTACGGGCCAGAACGGTGAACGCGAGGCGGACTTTATCCCGGTAGTAACCTGGAGACAGCTGGCTGAAACCTGTGCCAATTATTTGCGCAAAGGACGTCTGACAGCCGTGGAAGGCCGCATCCAAGTACGGAATTACGAGAATAATGAAGGTAAACGTGTATACGTTACTGAAGTTATTGCTGATAATGTCCGTTTTCTGGAATCTTCGCAGAATCGTGAAGGTGGAAATGCATCTGGCAGTGGAAATATGCCCGAAGAACCAGCCTATGGCGGTGGTAACGGCGGTAACAGTGGACGCGGAAGCAGCAATAATTTCTCGCGTAGCAACAATAATCAAGATCCTTTTTCGGGCGATGGAAAACCGATTGATATATCGGACGATGATTTGCCATTTTAATAAGGAAGGACTGAACTGACATGGCTTTCAAGCAAAGAGAAGGCGGAGACAACGACAAAAGACCAGCACGTCGTGGTGGACGCAACAAGCGTAAGAAAGTGTGCTACTTCACTGTGAACAAGATTACTCACATTGATTATAAAGACACTGAGCTTCTTAAGAAGTTCATCAGCGAACGCGGAAAGATTTTGCCGCGTCGTGTAACTGGTACAAGTGCAAAATACCAACGCGCTCTGACCATTGCTGTAAAACGCTCGCGTCAAATCGCGCTGCTGCCTTACACAACGGAATAAGACGTTATACGAAGCAGCCGGGAAACCGGCTGCTTTTTTGTGCCAATTACAGCCTGGATGCGGAATTTTAATGAAAATAGACTCCTGTATGCCGGCTGTTAATTGACGTAGAATACAGAATGTAGTAAATTACAGATATCCTATAACTAAAGGGGAAATATTGATGTCGGTGAGCGTTCTTAACTAAGCAATTTCATATCATCTGATTAGCAGGCTGTGCAGGTCTCGCTTATGGCGATACATGTGCTCTATTTGATTATGTCCGCCGAGGATCTAATCGAAGCTTGTTGAAGGATGAATGATTTAGTTAAGAACACACTAGAAGCGTCATGAAGCCTCTTTACGGCTAATGATCTCTTTGTTATTAAACCGTGCTCTTGCAGCACGGTTTTTCTGTTGTCAGATACGCTCCACGCAAGGTGCGGAGCTGACAGAATGCAAAGAGGGCAATAGCCTGCCAATTGAGGGCAAAGACCGCCGTGGTGGCAGTCTTTGCCCTTTTTTGCGTTAGCGTTAGGAAATAGCTCTGTCAGCCTGAGAACTCAGGCGAGGACTGAAGGAGGATTACGAAGATGAATTCACAAAGCCTGAACACTCTGGAGTACGAGGAGATCAAGCAGGAGCTGGGGAGGCATGCGGTATCTTATGAGGGGAAAAGACATGTGAACGAGCTTATACCCATGACTTATCTGCCGGCGATTCATAGGGCGATGGATGAAGCGGCCGAGGCCAAGGAGCTGCTGGAAAGAGGCGCGAGTGTCCCTATTCCTTCATTGGATGGAATGGAGTGGATCATCTCGCTGCTTGGCACGGGCTATCTGTACAGTGTGCAGGATTTTACAGCGGTCTCCCTGTTTCTGAATAGCTGCGGCCAGTTGCGCAAATATATGGCCTCCAAGGAGCAGAGTGCTCCACGGATTGCTTCATATGCGGCTTCATTGATGGAGCTTAAGTCTGTACAGGAGGAGATTGAACGCTGTATCCGTTTTGGAGCTATTGACGATCAGGCCAGCAAGGGACTGGAGCGGGTCCGTAAACGGCTGAACGTGGCTAAAGACCGGCTGCAAAGAAAAATAGAAGGTGTGATGTCCAGGCACCAGGCAATTCTTCAAGAGAATCTGGTCAGTATGCGCGGTGGACGGTATGTCATCCCTGTTAAAAGGGAATATCACAAGCAGGTGAAGGGTGCGGTGCTGGATCAGTCGACCAGCGGGCAGACGGTATTTGTAGAGCCTGACGAGATCGCTGCTTTGCAGGGAGAGCTTGAGCTGCTGTCAGCGGATGAGGCACGGGAGGAAACGCTGATTCTAAGCATGCTGACCGGCCTCCTTGAGCAGGAGCAGGCGGCGCTGCGTCTCAATGTTGAAATCACCGGGAATTACGATTTTATTTTTGCCAAAGCCAAATATGGACGGACGCTTGGCGCAAGGGCAGTGGCCTTGAATGACAAGGGCTTCCTACGAATGAACGGCGGCAGACATCCGAAGCTGAAGGATATGGTGCCGGTCAGCCTGGAATTCGGCAAAGGATACAAATCTCTGATCGTCACGGGGCCAAATACAGGCGGCAAAACGGTCGTGCTGAAAACATTGGGGCTGCTAACACTGATGGCGCAATCCGGGCTGCTGATTCCTGCAGAGGAAGGGAGCGATTTTACAGTATTTACGGATGTGATCAGTGTGATCGGGGACGGACAGAGCCTCACGCAGTCGCTAAGCACCTTCTCGGCGCAGATGAAGAGCATTGAGGGGATGCTGAGGGATGCAGGCAAAGGTGTGCTGCTGCTGATTGATGAGCTGGCGGCGGGTACGGACCCGGAAGAAGGGTTTGCGTTGTCTATCGCTATTCTCGAAGAGCTGAACCGCAAAGGCGCCAATATTATGGTTACCACGCATTTTAATGAGCTAAAGGTCTTCGCCGCCTCCACCAGCGGGTTTCAAAATGCGCGGATGGAGTTTGATAAGGATACGCTGCAGCCGCTCTACCGGCTGACGATTGGCGAGGCGGGCGAGAGCTACGCCCTGCAGATTGCCGAGAAGCTGGGGATACCGGAAGCGGTCATCCGGCGCTCGCAGGAGCTGGTCGTGCAGCAGCGCGAATTAGACGGGAACAGAAGGTTCAGGAACAGTTTCAATGTGCAAGGAGGCCATAAAACGCCTGAGGTTGGCAAGGATACCGGCAGAGAGGGGTCTGCAGGTCCAAAACCAGTTATTAACGAAGCAGAGGATACTTCAACACGCCCAATTGATGAGGAGCAGGCTCAACAGGACACCGACGGTAAAGAGAAGAGGAAAGATTTTGAAGTCGGGGATGCGGTGTATGTCAGCTCGATGGGGCGGACGGGAATTGTCTATGAGAAGAGGGACGCACTGGGAATGGTCGGAGTGATGATTCAGAAGCAAAAAATGAGATTTAATCACAAACGGCTAAAGCCGTACCTTTCCAAAGAGGAGCTGTATCCGGACGACTATGATTTTGATATTATTTTCGAGAGCAAGGATACGCGGAAAAAGCGCAAGCTGATGCGTAGAAAGCATGTGGAAGGCCTGACAATCATCCATAAGGAGGAAGAAAGGTAAGAGGTGTAGTACACCCCGAGGTCTGCCCGTATGGGCGGGCCTTTTTCTGCCAGGTACTACTGGGAAATTTCTTTAATTTGTCAGTTGTATCTTTTATTTTTCCACTATATGTAAGGGCTTTCATGGGCTATATTGAAAAGCAAATATCTTGCCCGGGAGAGGAGGGGAGGGACCTAAACGGGAGATTTATCGTATCACAGGCATGACTGCAAGCGTTCTCATATTCTCAACAAAGGAGTTGACTAATGAACATGCATTTGCAAATTAAAAAGAAAGCTGTTTCCAGAATTTCTGCAGTACTGTTGATTGCTGCGCTGGTTGCGACAGGCATGCCATTGCAAGTACAAGCTGGAGATACGTGGCCGTTCAAAGAAGAAGCAGCGCATGGTGTGAATCAACCAAGCGTACACGGTTACACAAGCGGCCACATTCTGGATTGGAGTCCGGAAACGGACCGCGATGCGGAGATGCTGCGGTCCTTCGTTCCTTTGCAGCACAGAATTGCTCCATTTGCCGCTACACAGGCTAAACCCAACCTGAATCCAAATGTAAAGATGACCAATGTAAGTGGCGATTACGGCAATGCGTTCATCGAAAATGCTGCCTATACGAACAAGTTTGCCCAATACCACTTCGGCTTTTGGCAGTATGTGGACTATTGGTCGCCTTGGCATGGAACGGCCACGGCTTATACGCCATCTGCATATTATGATGATGTTGCGCAAGCTGACTGGAAGCAGAAATGGTTCGAATTCGGGATCCTGAACATTCCGAACCCGACCTATACGGATGCCGCTCACAAGAATGGCGTATTGTCCCTGGCCGGCATCTTTTTCTCTAACAATGACCGTGGACAGCAGACGTATAAACAGATGCTTGTCAAGGATGCGAGCGGCGGGTTCCCTGTTGCCAAGAAGCTGGCCCAGATGGCCAAATACTTCGGCTATGACGGTTATTTCATCAATCAGGAGGAACAAAGCCCCAACGTTCAAACGAGCGATATTCCAGATTATATTGAATTTATTAAGACACTGAAAAAGGGCGGTTTATACGTACAATGGTATGACTCCCTGAATACGTCCAGCGGGCAAAATACTTTTGCAAGAACCTTCAACGATAGCAATATTTCGCTGCTGTATGACAAGAACAAGAAGGAGGCGGTTTCTGACTCCTATTTCTTTGATTACGGCGTGGGTCAGACCCAGATTAATAGCGCCAAGAGCTATTTGAACCAGTTGAATGCCAGTTCCGGAACCAGCTATTCCATTTATGATGTCGGCTTTGCCGGTCTGGAAGCGGGACGCGACAGATTTACCTCGACTAACGTCAATGCGCTCAAAAGCAAGCTGGACGGAAGCGGTGTGCCGCTCGTCAGTATAGCGACGCTTGGAGCCGATTTTGTACATGCTGGCTATAATGATAATCTGCCTTGGCCGTCGAATGACCGGGCAAATAATGACTATCAGTGGGAAACGAAGAAAAGAGAGCAGCAATGGTGGTCAAGCCCGAACGCGAACCCCCGGGAAACGGCTGCTTCCACGGCTTGGCCGGGAATTTCATCAGTCATTGCGGAGCGTTCCGTCATTGGCAGCACCAACTTCTATACGAACTTCAACACCGGCCACGGTTTGTCCTACTATAAAGCTGGCGCGGTTTCGAGCAATAATGAATGGTCCAACATGAGCTTGCAGGATGTGCCGGTAACCTGGCAATGGTGGCAGGATACCACTGGCAGCAGGCTGACGGTGGATTATGACTACGGCTACAAATATAAGAAGGACCCGGCTTTCAGCTATACACAAATCGGAGGCTACGACGGAGGGAGCTCGCTTGCTATAAGCGGCAATCTTAATGCCGAGAACTTCCTGCGTTTGTATAAAACCGAGCTGGACGTCAAAACCACCTCCAAGCTGTCGCTTACGTACAACAAACCTTCGGTGAATGATGCTTCTTCGATGTCTATCGGCCTGATCTTTAAAGACCAGCCGAACACGGTTGTCAAAGTGCCTGTAGCTGACGGCAGCAAAACAACCGGATGGACGACGAAAGAATTGGATCTTAGCATCTATGCCGGTAAGACTATCGTGGCATTCGGTCTCGTTGCTGCTCCGAACGGCAGCGCGATTACGGGCTATCAGATGAATGTCGGGCAAATCCGGATTTATGACGGCACAGCCGCTCTTCCGGCGGCTCCAACAGGTCTTGCCTTGACCAATGTGTTCACCGATACCAACGAAATGGTTATCCATTGGGACATCAATACAAATTTTTCCCAGGTCAAAAATTATAATGTTTACGTCAATGATGTATTCGTTGGCGGCAAATACGACAAAACCTTTTACATCAAAAAACTGCCGGCCCGTTCGGGGGTTGTAAAAGTAATTCCGGTGGGAGCGGATGGCCGCGAAGGTGCAGCAGCAGCGCTGCCGTTCGATCTGAATGCCGCCGTTTCCGGCATCGGAGCCGTTTCCGGGGAGAATGGAGAGCTTGCGGTATCCTGGACGAATCCTGCAGCAGCATCCGGCGCAATTACAGTAAGCGTGAAATCGCTAAACTGGACGACAACAGCAGCGCCGATATCCGCGACTAAGACGGTCCCGGCCGGATCGACTTCCGCACTATTTACGGGCATGCCTATCAATGGGGATGACTATGTTGTCAGCATAGCAGTGGGCAATCAGCACCCGGTTGCGAAGAGCGGCAATTTTATTGACAAAACAATAGAGCCTTATGCGGAAGCTTGGTCCTGGAAAGGAAATACGCTGAGCCTGCCGATGCCGAACACAAGAGACTGGCGCTATCTGTACGTCTACGAGAATGGGGTTGCCATGCAGTTCGATACCACCTACTCATCCGGTAAGAAGCCTTATATCGTTCGCGGACGTTCTACAAAGGCCTCCTTATTTGTAACGCCTGCGTCTACTTCAAGCAACATTACACTTGTTATGGAGGACTACGCCGGCAACAAATCAGCACCTGTATATGTACGGGGGGCTGGAAAATAATCGAGTAGCAGGAGCGTTCCGCTCAGAGATTTTTTGGGCGGAACGCTCTTTTTGCGTTTATATGGGCGATTTGGACCTCATTTGGCATCGCTGAAGAGCATGTTATAATGCTATAGTCTGGTAATCCAAGAATTTCGTTGATATACTTGAGCGGAATCTGTCATTTTCTTTTTAACCTGTAGAAATATAATGGCATATATATAGAACTAGAGAAGTTTTTAAGAAAAGTGCTTGCGGAGAGCGCTTACATTTGGGAAGGGAAGGACTATATGAGTAGGCTCAAATTTAGCGGGCTGCTGCTTGCAGTGGCAATCTTGTTATCCGCGTGCAGCATAACGGGCTCAGACAACCATTCCGATTCGGTGCAATTTGATAAGACGGCAGAAAAGCCTGTGGCTGGGGGAATTGTTACATACGGCTACTCCTCTCCATTCCAGGGCTTGTTTGAGCCTGTCTTTTATGAAGGTGAAGACGACGCTCAGGTTCTGGAGTTCATTACGGAGGCCATGTTTACGGTAAAGGACGACTTGTCTACAGTACCCAATATTGCTACTTGGCAGGAGTCCGAGGACCATACGGTCTTTACTTTTAAAATAAAACCGGGTGTTCTCTGGCATAATGGCGACGAGCTGACGGTGGAGGATTGGAAATTTGCGCTTGAAACGATTGCCAGTCCCGATTATACGGGGTCGCGTTACTACAGTGTGGAAATGATTAAAGGTGTGGAAGCTTATCATAAGGGAGAAGCCAAGGAGATATCCGGCATTAAGGTCATTGATCCCTACACGCTGAGAATTACGATGAATGCCGTCCGTGTGAATACGATCGACAATCTGTGGCCATACCCGATGAACAAAAAGTATTTCAGCGGAGTAGCGGTCAAGGATATGGCTGCCAGTGATCAGGTGCGAAAGCATCCCATCGGCATAGGTCCGTTTGAGGTAACCAATATTGTTCCGGGGCAGCTCGTGGAAATGAAGCGGTTTGACGATTATTACCAGGGCAAGGCGCTGCTGGACGGTGTGCAGTATAAGGTATTTGATGACAAAGAAATCACAGGACTTTTTGAAGAAAACAAGCTTGATATGGCGATGGCGCCGCGTGACAGGTATGCAGACCTTGCGAAGCTGGACAAGGTGGATATCTTACAGTCCCCAGAGCTGTCTTACGAGTACATCGGGTTCAAATTTGGGTCTTGGGATAAAGAAGCCCAGAAGATTGTTATGAATAATCCCAAGTTTAAGGACAAACGTTTACGCCAGGCCATGTATTATGCGCTGGATCGTGAAGGCATTATCAATAAATATTCTTATGGGCTAGGCAGTCTGATTGAAACACCGGTTCCCAGCTCAAGCTGGGCCAAAATCGCCGATTCAGAAATCAATACTTATCCTTATAGCCCGGAAAAAGCAAAAGCGCTGCTGGACGAGGCGGGATATGTTGACACAGATGGCGATGGCTTCCGCGAGGACCCCAAAGGCAAGAAGCTGGTAATTCATTATGACGCCATGACCGGCAGCACGACGGCGGAGCCGCGTACCCAGGCTATCCTGCAGAACTGGCGGGATGTGGGGCTGGATGTCCGGCTGAACGGCGGGCAATTGAAGGAGCTTAACACCTTCTATGAAGCGGTGGAGAATGACGACCCGTCAGTCGAGCTGTTCAACGGGGTATGGGGACTGGCCAGTGATCCCGATCCTTCAGGCTTATGGCGGGCAAATGACCTGTGGAATTATGCACGGTGGAGCTCAAAGCGCAGTGAAGAGCTGATTCATGAAGGCATAGGAGTGAAATCATACGATAAGGAGCACCGCAAGCAGGTCTATTATGAGTGGCAAAAACTGATTAATGATGAAGTGCCGATGATCTTTTTTGCCGAGCGGACGAATATTACTGCCGTCAATAAACGTCTGCAGAACGTGCACGTCAATTCCATGAGCAGCATTATTGAGCCGCAAAAATGGTGGATAAAGAATGAATAGCAGCAAAGCTCGGGAGACGCGGCCAAATGCCGGAGGACCCCCCGGCTTTGCTTTTTTTTTGCGAAATCTGAATCAAAATGAAGTTTAGTTCGTCATATACTTTACAGATTACAAGTACCCTTAGCACTAATACTGTCGTTATTTGTTGTTTCTTTTTCGGTGACAAGTGATTACAATAGAAATATTGTTTGTGTGCCAATGTAGTTTTCCAAGTATATACCACCCTTTAGAATGACCCGAATTCCGGAAAGGAGGGAACCCTAATACTGAATCGGGCACAACCCATAACAGCCGAGAAAAGCCCACTATGACTGCTTGGTACGTTACAGGCAAGCATTGTAAATAGATCGCAAGCAATTATCTATACATTCCACCATAAAGAAGGAATCAAAAATCATGAACAAATTCAGAAAAATAAAGAAACGATATATCGTCATTATTTCTGCGCTGGTAGTGATTCTCCTCGGAGGATTTCTGTTCCAAAAACAGCTGGCTGTACTGGCGTTTGATCTATTTCTGTCGGATCGGGTCGAGAACAAGCTGGCGGAGGAATCTTATAAGCCTTTGGTTAATGACAGCACCACTACGGTCAAACCGGAACCCATTGTCTACAAAAGTGATCCGTTCTCGCTGATGCTGCTCGGTACAGACCAGCGCAAGAACGAAACTGCCCGTTCGGATACCATGATCTATGCGGTTATTCGTCCGGAGGATTATAAGATCCTGCTGATCTCCATACCGCGTGATACGTATACCGAAATCATTGGACACGACGATAATAAAAAAGATAAAATAACACATGCTTACGCATTTGGCGGTCAGAAAATGGCTAAAGACACGCTGGAAGCACTGCTCGGCCACGAAATTCAATATTATGCCACAATTAATTTTCAGGGTCTGAAGGATGCAGTTGATGCCATTGGCGGTGTTCCGCTGCCCATCAAAAAGGATATTGTGAATAAGGGTAAGGATCATGAGAAATTCACCATTAAAGGCGGAAAATCGAACTATAACGGTGAAGAAGCGCTCAATTATACACGGTACCGTGAGGACAGTGACTTCAACCGCACGAAACGGCAGCAGGTCTTTATTGATGTGGTAGCGAATAAAATGTTATCCATCAGCCAAATCGGCAATATTCCTGAGCTATTGGATATTATGGGTGAGAACTTCAAGACCGATATCCAGCCTTCCATGATCATCAGTCTTGCGAGAAAGTTCATGGGCGGCAAGGATATGGATATATCCAGCTTCACGGTTATGGGTGAAGGCAAACGCATTGGCGGGATATACTATGACATCGTTAATGAAGAGGATCTGAGCAAAGCGAAGGCTATGATCGACAACTGGATGAATGCCAGCACGCCGGTAGATCAATTGATCGAGCCGGGCAAGGCGCAAAATGCGCTGGAGCCTGCGGCTACAGCAGCAGCTCAATAATAGCCCCGGTTATAACACCATAAGATACAGCAGCAGCAGCCATGTGCAGGGTCGATGGCTGCTGCTTACTGTTCTCATGTTATAATGGTGTGGAGCCAAGCGGAAACGGCCTCGCCGTCCTTAAAAGACGGTATCCGTTTCGGTTTAAAATTCCTTCGGAAACTTTTTGAGGAGGATCAAGAGATGAATATTGCGTTTTTTTTACTGCCGAAGCAGGAGGTGGCCTGCGTAACACTCGATTCAACGCTGCGCCAGACCCTGGAACGGATGGAGTTTCACCGCTATACTGCTGTCCCGATTCTGAACCGTGACGGCGAATACGCCGGTACTGTAACGGAAGGCGATCTGCTCTGGTATATGAAGGATTCGGGTGGTGCGGTTACGTTCGAGAACGCTTCGAAGTATTTGCTTAAGGATGTGCCGCTGCGGATGAATAATCTTCCGGTCTCCATAGATGCTGACATGGAGGATTTAATCAATCTGGCTAAGGTGCAGAACTTTGTGCCGGTAGTTGATGATATGAACCGGTTCATTGGCATTGTCCGCCGCAGTCAAATTATTGAGTATTGTGAGAAGGTTGTTGCACGCCAGTCGCAGGAATCATTATAATTCATCCACTGCGGCAACAGAAGCAAGGTTGACCAAGGCCTGTATTTCCGGCGACAACGGAATGCGGGCCTTTTTGGAAGCGGTACAGCCAATTTGTGGGACGTAAGTCGTCCCGTGTAGCTAGGGTAATTATTTATGCTATAATGGAGAATAATGCTTTTTGCCGGAGGTAGAGAGATCGTGCCCAATCCGAAGGATCTGGATGTAGCCAAACGCGCCAAGGTAATTGAGTGGTTGAAGACCGAAGTCGTTGATCAAGTCTCGCGGTTATTCAAAGCATTGTGGGAGGGCAGCACTACCCGTGTCGGCGACAGCCTGGCCAGCCTGATTATGAGCTCTTATATCCTGGGGCGCAGACTTGGCATCCCTTATCGTGAGATGGATGACCTGCTGATGGAGAAGCTTAAGAAGCACAGACAGGAAGGCCATCAGCTGGAAGAATGGTACCAGGATATATCTGCGTTAGAAGAACATATGCGTAAGAGGTGAATACTGTTGAAATTTCGCTGGACATCTGTGGCATGGAGCATAGCTTATCTGCTTTTGCTGCTGTCGTTATCAACCCCGCTACTCATTATCACGACCCTTTTTATGATTATTCCTGCAGTCGTGCTGTTCACTACTCTAAGTACCAAGCAGTTTATCCTCCATATCCTGCCCGTACTGCTGATTGTAGGTCTGATCACACCTGTTTATGTTTTGATAGCGGTCTATTTCTTAATACCTGCCTTAGTTATGGGGCGCTGGTATAAGAAGCGGGCTTCAGCTATGTCCACCCTTGTTGCCGGAACGGTTGCCATCCTCGGCGAATTTTTGCTTTTGCTGCTGATCGGGACTGCGGTGTTTGGCTTTGACCTCTCCACTTATGTGAACGATGTGCTGCAGATGGTGAATTCGCCGCTGGCAGAGCTGGGTGCGGGCAATCCGCTGTTGACCGAGCTGAGGTTCACAAGAGAGGATGTAAATGCGATCAGCCATATGACCGTCCAGATCATTCCGATGGCGCTGATTATGAGCTCATTCATGATATCTGTTATCACACATTCCATCGTCCGTCCGATTCTGAACAGTATGGAATATGCAGTACCGAAGCTGAAACCGGCCCGCGATTGGAGACTTCCAAGATCGTTCATCTGGTATTATCTGCTTGGTGTCGTGCTTAGTCTTCTGTTCGGGGGCGGAAACAGCGGGTTCATGCCAATGATCTCGGATAATCTGCTGCCTTTGCTAAGGATTGCTTTTGTCATTCAGTCCATTGGTTTCCTCTTCTTCCTGGTGCATGAGCGCAAATGGAGCAAGGTTGTGGCGCTTCTGCTGGCAGTGCCCGTTATTCTGCTGCCGGGGCTGTGGATTATCGGTATAGTCGACCTGGCGTTCCCGCTGCGGGAGCTTGTGACGAAATCGAAACGATAGGGTGAGGGCTCATGCCAAAATTTCTGCAACGACGCTGGCACGGCTATCATACCGTCTGGGCGTTCATGCTGATGCTGCTCCTGATTATAGCAGTCAGTGTCTATAACTGGGTTATTGGTGTCGCCTGTCTGTTTCTGGCCGGCACTCTGTGCTTCTCAATGCTGCAAGCAGAGCTGGCGTTCCGCCGTAATCTGGTGGAGTATATAAACGGGCTTTCATTCCGGATTAAGCGGGTAGAGGGTGAAGCGGTCAGTATGCTTCCGCTCGGCATTATCCTGTATAGCGAGGACCGGACCGTGGAGTGGAATAACCGCAATGCCGGAGATATTTTCACCCGCAAATCCTTGGTGGGAGAAGAAATGCAGGATCTGCTTCCTGACCTCATGCCCTTGTTGACGGGTAACGTTCCGGTGAAGCGGGAAGCTACCAAGGACAATGCGCTGAAGGATGTCCGGCAGGAAATCACAGTGGACGACCGGTATTATCAGGCGGTGGTTATTCCCAGTGAACGGCTGCTGTATCTATACGATATAACTGAGCTTGTGGTGCTGCGGGAACGTTATGAGGAAGAGAAGCTCGCCATCGGCATCGTGATGATGGATAATCTCGATGAAGCAGCGCAAGGCATGGATGATCAGCAGCGCACATCTTTGATCGCCAAGGTGGCCAGCGAGATTACGGAATGGAGCAAGCAGTTTGAGGTATATCTGCGGCGTTTGTCTTCAGAGCGCTACCTCATGCTGCTCAATCACCGCAGCCTGCAGGCGCTGGAAGAGAGCCGGTTCGTAATTCTGGATGAGGTCCGGGAAATGACTGCTGACCTCAAGGTGCCGATGACGCTGAGCATCGGACTGGCTTACGGCACCGAATCAGCAAGTGAGCTTGGCGCGCTGGCACAATCCAGTCTGGATATGGCGCTGGGCCGGGGCGGCGATCAGGCGGCCGTGAAGGCAGGCCAGCGCCTGTCCTTCTACGGCGGCAAGAGCAACGCCGCAGAGAAGCGCACCAGAGTACGGGCCAGGGTCATCGCCCACGCGCTGCGTGATCTTATGCAAGAGAGCGACCGGGTGCTGATTATGGGCCACCGGGCACCGGATATTGACGCCGTGGGGGCGTCCATTGGTCTCTTAAAGGCGGCTCAGATGTACAATGTGGAAGCAAACATTGTAATGGAAACGCCGAATCCCTCCATTACCCGCATGATGGAGCAGATCCGCCGGGATGAAGAGCTGAACAGGTCCTTCATCTCCACGGAGCAGGCGCTGCAGGTTATGACTGAGCATACGCTGCTGATAGTTGTGGACACACACAAGGCGTCGATGACGATGGAGCCGCGCCTGGTGCAGTATGCCAGCCGGATTGTGGTGGTTGACCATCACCGCCGGGGTGAGGAATTCATTAATGATGCCGTACTGGTCTATTTGGAGCCATACGCTTCCTCCACCTGCGAGTTGGTTACAGAACTGCTGCAGTACATCCATGAGAAGATCAAGCTGAGTCCGCTAGAAGCCACAATGCTGCTCGCCGGAATTACGGTGGACACCAAGCATTTTGCGCTGCACACGGGATCGCGCACCTTTGAGGCGGCTGGATTTCTGCGGCGTATTGGCGCGGATACGATCCTGATTCAGCGCATGCTGAAGGAGGATCTGCAGGAGTACATTTCCAAAGCGGAAATCATCAAGCATGCGCGGATGGTATATGACCATATAGCGCTGGTTGTGACGGCGCCGGGAATGAAGATTCCGCAGCTGCTGATTGCCCAGACGGCGGATACGCTGCTGGGAATGACGAATGTGGTAGCTTCCTTCGTCATCAGCGAGCGGCCTGACGGCCTCATCGGCATCAGTGCCCGGTCACTCGGGCGGATGAACGTGCAGGTGGTCATGGAGAAGCTGGGCGGCGGAGGACATTTGTCCAATGCTGCGGTACAGCTTGAAGGAACAAGTAAGGAAGCAGAAGCCAGACTGCTTGCGGTGCTGGCTGAAATTGAAGCGAAAGAGGGTCTGTTCGAATGAAGGTCATTTTTATAAAAGATGTCAAGGGTCAAGGTAAGAAGGGGCAAGTCAAAGAGGTATCGGAAGGTTACGCAACCAACTTCCTGCTGCCGCGCGGATTGGTTCGTCCGGCTACTGAGGGCAATGTGAAGACGCTGGAGAACCAGGCGGCTGCTGAACAGCGCCGCAAGGATCAAGAGAAAGAGGAAGCGGTGGAGCTTGGCAAGAAGCTGGACGAGCTGACGCTGACTCTGAGGGCCAAAGCCGGAGAGGGCGGCCGCCTGTTCGGCGCCATTACAAGCAAGCAGATCGGTGAAACGCTTGCTGCGACTCATGGCATTTCGATTGATAAGCGCAAAATTGAGCTGAGTGATCCGATTCGTCATGTGGGTACATTCCAGGTAGCGGTTAAGCTGCATACTGAAGTAAAGGCTAACCTCACGGTTCAGGTAACGGAGGAGTAACATGGGTGGAGATCTCTTTTTCGATCGGATTCCCCCGCAGAACCTGGAGGCGGAGCAGGCTGTAATCGGCGCTGTGCTGCTGCAGGACGAAGCGCTTATTACCGCGATGGAGCGGGTGAATACCGAAGACTTCTACGATAAACCGCATCAGATGATATTTGAAGCGATGGTGCAGCTCGGAGAAGAGAGCCAGCCGATTGACCTGGTTACACTGACGTCCAGACTGCAGGACAAGGGACAGCTTGAGGATATCGGCGGTGTCAGCTATTTGGCGAAGCTGGCGCATGCGGTTCCAACTGCGGCCAACGTCGACTATTATGCGCAAATTATTGAAGAGAAGGCGATGCTGCGGCGGCTGATCCGCACGGCGACGCAGATTGTCAGCGAAGGTTATACGGGCGGGGAAGATGTAGCCGATATGCTGAGTGATGCTGAGCGGCGGATTCTGGAGATATCCAATCGCCGCAGCGGCAGCGGGTTCATTGCCATCCGCGATGTGCTCATGCAGGTATTCGACCGTGTGGAGATGCTGCATCAGAATAAAGGCGGCACTTCGGGGATTCCTACCGGCTTCGTTGATCTCGACCATATGACCAACGGCTTCCAGCGCAATGACTTGATCATTGTCGCGGCCCGTCCTTCCGTAGGGAAGACGGCTTTTGCGCTGAATATTGCCCAGAATGTGGCGGTACGCGCCAAAGAGACCGTAGCCATCTTCAGTCTGGAAATGTCGGCGCCCCAGCTTGTTCAGCGTATGATCTGCGCCGAAGCTAATTTGGATGCCAACATTATGCGTACCGGCGACTTCAAAAGCGATGATGATTGGTCAAAGCTGACAATGGGCATTCAGTCTTTGTCGGAGGCGGAAATTTATATTGATGATACTCCCGGGGTTACGGTTACAGATATTCGCGCTAAATGCCGCAGACTGAAGAAGGAAAAAGGCCTCGGCATGATCGTCATCGACTATTTGCAGCTCATTCAGGGACGCGGCAAGGGCGGCGAGAACCGCCAGCAGGAGGTATCGGAGATATCCCGTACCTTGAAGCAGATTGCCCGTGAGCTGGATGTTCCTGTCATTGCCCTCTCCCAGCTTAGCCGGGGTGTGGAGCAGCGCCAGGATAAACGTCCGATGATGAGTGACCTTCGTGAATCCGGCTCCATCGAGCAGGATGCCGACATTGTTGCTTTCCTGTACCGTGACGATTACTACAACCAGGAGACCGAAAAGAAAAATATTATTGAGATTATTATCGCCAAACAGCGTAATGGTCCCGTTGGCACCGTGGAGCTTGTGTTTCTGAAAAATTTCAACAAGTTCGTCAACTACGAGCGTGCCCACAACGAACCCTTTGCAGGTTAGGCAGTTTTCGCACAATATCCGAACGATCACACATTTCATCGTGAGATCGTTCGTTTTTGTTTGACTTTAAAAAGTACCGCTGTTACACTGATTATTGTGCTTTAGCGGGTTAAACCGCTTTGGCGCCCGCAGGGCTGCGTACATAAGAAATACGTACTGGGCCCATATTATGAAAAATAATGGTGCTAAGCGAGGCACCTACGGAGGAATGAACATGTCAACGGTAGTCGTCGTGGGAACACAATGGGGAGACGAAGGCAAAGGGAAGATCACGGACTTTCTGGCAGAAAGTGCAGATGTGGTCGCTCGGTATCAAGGAGGAAACAATGCCGGTCACACGATTCTGATTGACGGGAAGAAGTTCAAGCTGAGCTTGATTCCATCAGGTGTATTTTATAAAGAGAAGACTTGCGTAATTGGCAACGGAATGGTTATCAATCCGGAAGCCCTAATCCAAGAAATTAATTATATTCATGAGAACGGCTTTGATACCAAGAACTTGGTGATCAGTGATCGCGCCCATGTCATTATGCCTTATCATATGGTTCTGGATGCTCTGGAAGAGGACCGCAAAGGTCCGAACAAGATCGGCACTACTCGCAAGGGAATTGGCCCGGCTTATATGGATAAGGCCGCCCGCAACGGTATCCGCATCGCCGATCTGATGGATGCAGAGGAATTTGAGCTTCGCCTGCGCCACTTGATGGAAGAGAAGAACCAGGTTATCACTCAGGTCTACGGAGCGGAAGCGCTGGATGTGGAAGAAGTGCTGACTAAATATTTGGAATATGCGGAAGTGCTTCGCGGCTATGTTACCGATACTTCGGTTGTGCTGAACGATGCGATTGATGCTGATTCCAAGGTATTGTTCGAAGGCGCGCAAGGCGTCATGCTGGATATTGACCAAGGTACTTATCCGTTCGTTACTTCATCGAATCCGTCGGCCGGCGGTGTCTGCATCGGTTCTGGTGTAGGTCCGTCCAAGATCAAGCAGGTTATCGGGGTTGCCAAGTCTTACACTACCCGTGTTGGCGATGGTCCGTTCCCTACCGAACTGAATGATTCCATCGGTGACTATATCCGTGAAACCGGTCATGAGTACGGCACAGTAACCGGACGCGCCCGCCGTGTAGGCTGGTTTGACAGTGTAGTGGTGCGTCATGCCCGCCGTGTCAGCGGCATCACCGGTCTATCTCTTAACTCGTTAGACGTGCTTACCGGACTCGAAACGGTGAAGATTTGCACAGGATACAAGTATCGTGGCGAGGTGATTACCCACTATCCGGCAAGCCTGAAAATGCTGGCGGAATGTGAAGCCGTCTACGAAGAGCTTCCAGGCTGGAGCGAGGATATTACTTCGGCCAAAACGCTGGATGATCTTCCTGCGAATACCCGCAAATATGTGGAACGGGTATCGGAGCTTACCGGCATTCCGATCTCGATCTTCTCCGTCGGCCGCAACCGGGAGCAAACCAATCAAGTGCTGCCAATTTATATTTAAGCTGAATATGCTTTAAGTCCACATAAGGGGCCTCATTTGAGGCTCCTTTTTTTTCCATACTTATATGTTTCCCTGGCAGGGTTCTAGTCAATACTGGATGGATGGAAGGTATAAAGACCTGATTCCTGAGAGTTTGGATATGAACATAGCGCAAGGGAGAGATAAAGATGAATTTAGTAAAACGGGCACTTGCCGTCTGCCTGATTGTAGTTCTGGCCAGCGGACTTTCCATTCTGACTACAGCATTTGTTGTAAATACGTATATTCAGTCTGTGCTGGCAAGCTTTGATATTAAGCTGGACGGCCCGGAGCCGGGAATTGGCGGATTCATGAAGAGTCTTGTAGGGATGAACAGTAAAGATACAACTGCTGACAATGCGGAGACAAATAAGGCGAAAACACCAATCCAGGGGACGGATAAAGGCAGCACCGGCAATAAGGACAGCAAAAGCGGCGAGCAGCCTGCGGAGGAGAAGGTCCCTGAGAATGCTCTGCCCGTAATGGGGGGAGTTTCGGGTGGCGGGGAACAGGGCGGGAGCGCTGCCGATCAGCAGCTGGTAATGACGCCGGAAGCGATGCGGGATATGAAGGACAAACTGCCAACTGATGAAAAAACCAATATATTCAATATTCTGATGACCAAGCTGCCGCCGGATGAAATGCAAAAAATCTCCAAGATCATGGAGGATGGATTAACGGAGAGCGAAGTGCAGGAATTGCAGCAGGTTATTGCCAAATATGTAGATCCGGATGAATATAAGACCTTAATGAAAATGCTTACACCTAGTGCAACAGATACACCACAAAATTAATAATTGTCATTTTTCAGACACAACAAAGCCTATGAACGATCATATTTTCGGATAAAACCCGCCATTTGCGCGGGTTTTGCCATGTGAAGAAAGTTGAAATCCTTCTTCCGGCTATGGTACAGTAAAAAAGGACTAAAAGGGGTTAATTTTTTGTAACCTTTTTCCGCTTTGTAACAGCATGATTATTCATACTAACGCAACAGAAAAATAGATGCAGCAGAATATATACAAGGGGCCGTATATCATAGCTTGATCGCTCTAGGAGGAATGAATGGGCGGACTGAAAGGGAGAGTTTCATGAAGGGATTTAAGTTCATGCGCCGGTTGGGGAATATGCGGAACCAAGAGGAGCGTTCAGCGCAATTCGGTGCAGAAAACAAACCTCGGAGAATCCGGCGCTCATGGATTGCAGCTTCTGCCGGTCTGATGCTGCTTGGGGCTTTCGCGGTCGGAGCGGAGAAGAGGCATGTAGCGGCGAACACAGTGACCTACTACAAGGTTTTGGTGAAGGGCGCGGAGATCGGAAAGATCAGCCAGGAGGCCGAGCTCGATGGGCTGTTCGAAAAGAAACGGAAGGAATACCAGCTCAAATATCCTGACTCGGTGATGGTGCTGCAGACAGACGGAATTACTACAGAACCGGAGAAGGCGTATAAGCCGGAGATCGACAGTGCCGCAACACTGGATAAGCTGGATAGCATGCTCAAGGCTTATGCGGTAGGCGTACAATTGACCGTGGGCGGCAAGGTGCTTGGAATCGTCAAGGATCAGGAGACGGCGGCTGCAGTGTTGAAGGGAGTTAAGGAGCATTATCTTCCAGAGGCCCAGGCTTCCACAGGAGCCCAGCTCAAGAAAACAGCAGCTTCAAACTCTGCCAAAACCTCGGCTGCAGGCGCAGACAAAGTGGAATCGGCTGCGATCCGCGAGAAAGTGTCCATTGCTCCGGTAAAAGCCGACCCGAACAAAGTGCTGAGTGTAGAGGAAGCTGTCAAGACGCTTACCGAAGGCAAAGAGGCTCCGCTGCTATACACAGTGCAGGAAGGTGACACGGTTTCCGGCATCGCCAAGCTGTATGGCACGACTCAAGCTGAAATTTTCCGCAACAATCCGTCGGTCGAAGAATTGACCCTGCAAATTGGGGACACGCTGCAATTAACCGTACCACAGCCTGACCTCACAGTAGTGACAGTTGAGCAGGTTACAGAGAAGGTTCCCACAGAGCCTGAAGTTGTTGTACGGACCAGCGATCTGCTTCCTGCCGGTAAGCGCAAAGTGGTCCGTCCGGGACTGGCCGGTCTAAAAACGATGCAGTATCGCTTGACGAAGGAGAACGGTCTGGTCGTCAAGGAGGAATGGCTGGGACAGACGGTAGTGCAGGCTTCACTTCCGGAAGTGGTGTACCGGGGAACCAAGGTGATCGGGGAAGGAACTAAGACGCCGGAAACCAAGGCTACCTTAGAAGCAACAGGGATGTTCGCCTGGCCGGTGGTCGGTGCGTCGATTTCCAGCAGCTATGGCGAACGGTGGGGACGCGTACATAAGGGCGTGGACCTGGTATCCGGCAACCGCACGATCAAAGCCGCCGATGCCGGAACGGTCAGCTTCGCCGGTGTACAGAACGGATACGGCAACGTAGTTATAGTGGATCACCACAACGGATATATTACGTATTACGGGCATTTAAGCAAAATCTCCGTTTCTCTGGGCCAAAGGCTTGAGAAGGGCTCCAAAATCGGGATTATGGGCAGCACCGGACGTTCGACCGGCACCCATCTTCATTTTGAAATCCGCAAGAACGGGACAGCGATCAATCCAATGAGGTTTTTGCAATAATCCATATGACAGGTTCGGCCGTCCGAATGATTTCGGGCGGTTTTTATATTTCACGCAGGAGCAGAATGTATATCGTAGGATGTGGCGCCAGATCAGGTATGTTAAAATAAAAGAATCAATGATAAGTAAGGGTAGAAAGGTGAAGCTGAGCCTATGCAGATGGGAACGATTCTGGTAGTAGACGATGAACAGCCTATTGCTGATATATTGAAATTCAATTTGGAAAAAGAGGGCTATGAGGTGATCTGTGCCTTTGACGGCAACAGCGCAGTAGAGCTGGCACTGTCTAAACGGCCCGATCTGATGCTGCTTGACCTGATGCTGCCCGGCAAGGACGGCATGGATGTCTGCCGTGAGGTGCGGTCCGCGCATCTCGATATTCCGATTATTATGCTTACAGCCAAAGACGGGGAAATCGACAAGGTGCTGGGTCTGGAGCTTGGGGCGGATGATTATGTGACCAAGCCGTTCAGTACGCGCGAGCTGCTGGCCAGAGTCAAAGCGCAGATGCGCCGCCAGCATAAGCCGATGCCCTCCGAAACGCAGAGTGAACCGCTGGAGAGCAAGCAAGGGGTGCAGCATTTCGGACTTTTTGTGGATACGGATATGTACATGGTCTACAAAGAAGGAGAGCCGCTTGATCTGACCCACCGGGAATATGAGCTGCTCTATTATATGATTCGTCACGCCGGCAAGGTGATGACCCGGGAGCATTTGCTGCAGGCCGTATGGGGCTTCGAGTATTTCGGTGATGTGCGGACCGTTGATGTAACTATCCGCCGTCTAAGAGAAAAAATTGAGGAGAACCCTAGCAAACCGGAATATATTTTTACCCGGCGCGGACTCGGTTATTTGATGCATAGCCCCAAAAACGGAGGGTTGTGATGAAGGGACTGTCCTTTTTCCGGACGATACAGGCGAGGCTTATTATTATCTATGTGCTGCTGATTCTGATCGCCATGCAGTTGATCGGTGTGTATTTTGTTAGCTCGATGAAGAATTCACTAACCGATAATTTCACCAAGGATCTGAAGGCGCGCGCAGAAATGCTCTCTATCCTGACCGCCGACAAGCTCGGCAGCCAGGCCGGAACGGCAGATGAAGAAACCGCTGTAGAGAGTCTGCGGGGCATGGTCAACAATCTCTATATCAACGGTGCTGAAATTCAGGTTCTGGATGCAAGCGGTAAAATCATCACCACCTCTGTTCCTTCGCAGAATGATTATGTCGGCCAGCGCAACACGCAGACTGTCGTCAGCCGTGCTCTGCAGGGGATCAGCGACAATGAAGAATATATTATTGCAGACGATAATGTGCGAAAGAAGGTAGTCGCCAAGCCGGTGCTCTCCGGTGACAAGGTCGTAGGCGCAATCTATATTGCTGCCGACATGAAGGATTTATACGCCACAATGAGCCGGATCAATAGCGTATTTCTCTCGGGACTGCTGCTGGCTCTGGCGCTGACGGCCGTTCTGGGTGTTATTCTCGCTCATACGATCACGCATCCGATCAAGGAAATGACCCGTCATGCCACAGCGGTTGCGGAAGGACGCTTTAATCGCAAGATGCCTGTATTCGGCAACGATGAAATCGGCCAGCTAAGCCAGGCGTTCAATTATATGACTGGAAGGCTTCGTGAAGCCCTGTCACAGAATGAGGAGGAGAAGGAGAAGCTGGCTTCCATTCTGGCGAATATGAGCGATGGTGTAGTGGCTACGGATGAGAGCGGCGTTGTCATTCTGATGAATACCCGCGCAGCACATATGCTAGGCTCTGAAGGTCCGCTTCCTGAGGGCGCTCCCCTGGACGAGCTGCTGGGCCTGGACCATGAGCAATCGGGATCGCTTGCCCAGGGCAACGCCCAGTCGGCCATGCTCCATCTCTCGCCCGTCGGGGGCGGCAGTTCCAACATTGTGCGCGTCACCTTTACGCCGATTCACCGCCGGGAAGGCCGGGGAATCGCGGGCACGATTGCTGTGCTGCAGGATGTGACCGAGCAGGAGAACTTGGAGGAGTCCCGCCGCGAGTTCGTAGCCAATGTGTCGCATGAGCTGCGGACGCCGCTTACGACCATCAAAAGCTATGTCGAAGCGCTGGATGACGGCGCACTTGATGATCCGCAGCTAGCTGTGCGGTTCGTTGGAGTTATCCGCAATGAAACCGAGCGGATGATCCGCCTCGTTACGGATCTGCTGCATCTTTCCCGGCTTGATTCGAAGGAATCCAGCCTGCGCATTCAGCAGACCGATATCTCCGAGATGCTGGAGGATGTCGCTGACCGCTTCTCATTTCAGATTCGCCAGAAGCGGATTCATATCAGCACAAGAGTCCGCAAGGAGGTTGAGAGCGCCTGGCTTGACCGCGACCAAATTGATCAGGTGCTGGGCAATCTGGTCTCCAATGCGCTGAAGTATACGCCGGAGGGCGGAACAATCCAGCTTAAGGCTCTGAAGAATGAAGAAGGAATGCTGGCTATTTCTGTAAGGGATACCGGGATTGGAATACCGAAAAAGGATATTGAGCGTATTTTTGAACGATTTTACAGAGTGGATAAGGCCCGCTCGCGGAATATGGGTGGGACTGGCTTGGGGCTGTCCATTGCCCGGGAAATTGTAAAAGCGCATGGCGGCTCTATTTCCCTGCAATCCGAGCTTAATGAAGGTTCGCTCGTGACCTTCACACTACCTCTGAGGGAGCAAAGGGGGAGTGAGTCATGAAGGAAAAAGTGAAATCATGGATTCTGGCGCTGCTAGTGTTCGGAAGTCTTGTAGAGAGCTATTACCTGATCTACCGGCTGCCGGGCAGCGATTCGGCGGTCATGTCGGAGAATCTGTATGTGAAGACGGATAACATGGGGCCGGAAGAAAAGGTAGAGAATCTGCTCTATCCCGATAAAATGATCATTCATATGGGGGAGAGCAAGCATACGCTTTTTTATCCAAGCACCACTTTCTATAATCTTATCCTGAACCGCTTGAAAGGACGCAGCTTTGAGAGCTTTCAGCGGCGTTCTGTACAAGATTTCGATTGGGATAAAATTCGTAACGAGAACCCGGGGATTGAGCTGTCCTACGGGGCAGGTATCCCGGTAACGCTGCTGCAGCGGGTGATGCAGTTGTCTCCTGATTCATTGTTTGAAGGGGAGAGCATCGACCGGATTTGGATTTACAATGTTAAAAATGATTCCAAAGCGCATGCCATCTTCTTCAGCACCCGGGGCGATATCGTATATGAAGCAGCCAAAGCCGACCTCACGGTTCAGGACGTGCAGCAGCATGTAGATTTCGGAAAAAATCTCCCTAATTATACGGCCGTGAACGGTGACTATTACGTGCCGGAGGGCAAGGTATCCATGGTTGAGGCGGAGATGCCGTCCGGCATGTACACTATCCAGCAAATGCAGAGCAATCTCTTTTTTGATGCAGGAAGCACCAGATATATCCCGGAGAAAGACGGAACGGAGATTTATACGGACAGCAAACGCAGTCTTCAGGTGGATCAGGAGCAGAACTGGATGAGCTACAGCGATCCGGCGGCCCTTCCAGCCGGGGAAAGCACGCCGGCGAAGGACGCTCTGGAAGCTGTGGACTTTGTCAACCAGCATGGCGGATGGAATGGAACATACCGGCTGGAGGCGACGGAGGAGGGCCGGCAGGAACGCAAGGTTTCTTTTCAGCAGTTCTACGGCGACTCGCCTTACGGTTCTTATCCGATCATTAGCCAGCCACGGCTGAAGTATGGAATCATTAATCTGGAGCTGCAGCAGGGAACGGTATCCTCCTACGAGCGCTCCCTGATGTATGTGCAGGAGGCTAAGGCGGTTAAGCGAATTGTCGATCTGCCGGTAGGAGACAGGCTGCGCAATCAGTTGGCGCAAATCAGCCAGGTTTCGGCGGTAAAGGATTTGACTCCGGCCTATGTGCCTGTCGTGAAGAGAGAATCGCTGCAGCTTCGCCCGGTATGGCGGGTTACATTGGAAGACGGCACTGTGCTTCCGTTGAACTAGGCGTACTAAAAGGGGCAGAAGTGACGGAGGGGAAGTTTGGATACTTACGGAGCGACAGCGACCGGAAGTCCAAACATCCCCGCAGTTACGACCAGGCCCCAAACTTTGAGGAGGGGAAGGTATGGACTGGGGAAGAGCGAAAAATGTAATGATTTACGCCTTTTTGGTGCTGAACCTGCTGCTGTGTTATCAGCTCTGGATTGATCTGCGCGATCAGGCCAGTGCCAACCTGGATTTCACTTCCTTGTCCCAGGAAACACAGGCGGTGATGGAAGAGAAGGCTATCCGGGTGCTGTGCCCGATCCCGGCAGCCACACCGCAGCTTCCGAATATTACGTACCATTACTCCAGCGATGAGCAGAATGATCCTCCGGTTCAATTGAAGGAGCCGGTAGACAGCAAGCTGATCTACTCCTCGTTCACGGAGCTGAGCAGTGCCCTGCAGGGCCAGATCACGGATATTGCTAATTACCGCTTCGATTCACAGGAAAGTGAGGTCGGCAAGTTCGTGCTCCATCCACTGGTCGATAAGAAATATTCGCTGTTCAGAGTCAGGCTGGAGCTGATTAACAGCGACCAGAAAATTGTGGCGTATCGCTGGCCGAAGATTGAGATTGAAGCCGGCAGCGAAGACAAAGCGCAGAAGGTGCTTCCGGCTTCCCAGGCGCTGAGCAGCCTGATTGAGAAATATTTACCGGCGAATTCAGTGGTCAAGGAGATTGAGCTTGGCTACTACGGTGAGCTGTTCAATTCCGAAAGCCAGGTAGCTTCGCCCATGTGGCGGTTCATGCTGGAGAATGGCAACGCCTATTATGTGGATGCCATTAGTGCGGACATAATCAGTCCCAAGACAACAGAGTAGAAGTAGAAGGAGCAGGAGAGAGATGGGAATATCATTTACGGTGCTGTCGAGCGGCTCTACCGGTAACGTAACGGTGGTGCGGAACGGGGAGACCACGCTGATGATCGACGCCGGTCTAAGTGCAAAACGGATTGATGAGCTGCTGGCCATGCGCGAGCTGACGGGCCAGGATATTGATGGAATTCTGGTTACGCACGAGCATTCCGATCATATTAAGGGGCTCGGAGCTATGGCGCGCAAATACGATCTTCCGATCTACGCCAACACCAATACCTGGGGAGCGATAGAGAAGGGAATCGGCAACATTGCTGAACATAACCGCATAATTCTGGAGACTGGGCAGCACAGGGATTTCGGCAGTCTGCGGGTAGAGTCGTTTGCAATTTCGCATGACGCTGCTGAACCGGTGGGCTACAACTTTTATGACGGCAAGGAGAAGCTTTGTGTCGCGACGGATCTTGGTTATGTCAGCGATAAAGTGCGTACAGCGATTTCGGATGCCGATGTCCTTGTGCTGGAAGCCAATCATGATATTGAAATGCTGAGAATGGGACGTTATCCGTGGAACACCAAGCGGCGTATTCTTGGCGACCTGGGCCATTTGTCCAATGAGGCGGCGGGGGCGGCGCTGAGCGAGATTCTTACAGGGCGGACCAAACGCACTTATCTGGCTCACTTGAGCCGGGATCATAATATGATTGATCTTGCGAGGATGTCGGTGCGCGGGGCGATGGAAGACCGGGGCTGTTTTTTCAAAGACAGTGAATTCAGGCTGTGTGATACCTACTATGACCGTCCTACGCCATGGGATAAGGTGAGTCAGTCATAAGCCGGTCCATTTCGGCGATTTTATGCTCCAGCTCTTGGCGTGAGAAGAGCCCTTTATCAATCAGCAGCTCGATCATCGCACTTTGAACTAGAACCAAATGATAATGCTCATCCTTGAGATCACCCAGCTTGCCGATAAATTGCACGAGGTCCATGCTTGTCCCAAAAGATTCCATTTTGCATTCCTCCTTCGATGCTGAATATACACTTTAACTGTAATAAATTTACACAAAATTTACTGCAGAAAAAATACGGAACGGCCGCTGCCTGTGATACAATTGTATAGAACAGATCAGGTGCAAGACAGGATTAGCTGTTTCTACTATTGTAGTCTTTTAAGTTGCAAAATATTCCTCAAAAATACGTAACGATTTATGCTAGGCTGCAAGAATAAGAGAGCCTTTATACTTATAAGCCGCACCTATGCGGCAATGAATCAGTTGAAACCTTTTAGTGCCTCCTGGAGTCTAAGAGATAAAGTAATAAGCTCGGACGTGGTTGCTTGGCGTTCAGGTCTTGAATGCAGTAGCAATAGAGGGGAGAGGGTGTAACGGTGGGACTGTTTGATGATGATTTCTATTCAACGAAAGTGTCGCGGCGCATAAGCAGGGAACATGAGGCCTCCAGTGGAGCTGGCAGCCGTAAATGGGCTGTGCGCAGATCGCGGAGGGGACTAGCAACGTGGCAGGTGGCAATGATCTGCTCCATAGCCAGCGCTGTGATGTCGGTGCTTCTCTTCAGTATGGTCACAGGGCAGTTCACTCATGTGAAAGCCAATTCACCGGCAGTGATAGGTAAGCTCGCTGTAAGCAGCGGCGATCCCTTTGACCGGATTGTTCAGGCGGCCGCTCTAGTGCGTCCTGCGGTAGTAAGCATTATTAATCATAAAGAAGATAACAAGGAACTCAATATCCAAGATCAGTCGGCATTGGGTTCAGGGGTTATATATAAGAAAAACGACGGCAAGGCCTTCATCATCACCAATAATCACGTGATTGATGGCGCAGGCAAGCTGGAAGTGGTTACGGTTGACGGGGAGACCCGCAAGGCGACACTTGTTGGTGCGGATAAAGTAAGCGACATCGCGGTGCTCTCCATAGACGCCAAAGGCATCAATACCATTGCCCAGATTGGCGATTCCTCCAAGCTGCGTTTTGGTGAGACGGTGATCGCCATCGGCAATCCGCTGGGACTCGGGGATTCGCTAACCTCAGGTATTGTCAGCTATACCGAGCGGACCATTCCCGTATCGCTGAACCAGGATGGCGTATATGACTGGGAGCAGGAGGTTATTCAGACCGATGCCGCGATTAATGAGGGCAACAGCGGAGGCGCACTCGTAGATCTGAACGGCAAGGTAATAGGCATCAATACAATGAAGATCTCTGATACAGGTGTGGAAGGCCTCGGCTTTGCCATTCCTGCCAATCATGTGATAGAAACGGCGGATGAACTGACAGCCAAAGGGAAAATAGCCCGTTCGTACTTGGGTGTATATTCCGTTGATCTGAACAATCCTTATGTGCCGCTCGCAGAGGATCAGCGCAAGGAGCTGAACCTGCCGACGAGTGTGAAGGATGGGGTAGTCGTGCTTGATGCTGTAGGTCCAGCAAAGGAAGCGGGACTGCAGCTCAATGATGTCATTACGAAGTTTGACGACCAGCCGATTACATCTACGCTTTCACTGCGGAAATATCTGTATGATCACACTAAGATCGGCGATGAGCTTACAATCACTTTTTACCGCAATGGGGAAATGAAGCAGGTCACTGTGAAGCTTCTTGAGAAGCCGGAGGAATAAAAACGCATCAGGCAGTATATAATGATGAAGCAGTCACATAAAGAGAGGCGGCGAGCCGCCCTTATAATTATTATTTAAGGGCGGCAACCGTTTCTAAGTGAAATACTTAGGGTAAAGGATAGTGAAGGAATTAATTTATATACTTTTTATATGCTGGTAGCCCTTACATTGGGAGAGCAACCTTATTAGGGGAAAAACGGAGAAATTCGGATGAGCCAGCTTGCCTTTGTTAATGAGGTGTGGTAACATGAAAATTAATCATACAATTGATACCTGATTCACGTATTGAAAAGGGCTGTCAACTGAAGCACAACCTTTTTCAATGTGTGAATTTTTTCTTTGTTTGAAGATAAAAAGAACATATTAATTTAAATTTGTGGAGGTAACACACATGCAAACAGGTACAGTTAAATGGTTCAACGCAGAAAAAGGATTCGGATTCATCGAAGTTGAAGGCGGAAGCGACGTATTCGTTCACTTCAGCGCAATCACTGGCGAAGGCTTCAAAACTTTGGATGAAGGCCAACGCGTTGAATTCAACGTTGTTCAAGGCAACCGTGGACCACAAGCCGAAAACGTTGTAAAACTGTAATAATAGAAGGAACCGTCCCGCTTGTGAAAGCTGGGACGGTCTTTTTTTAGAATGATAAGGAGTAACAATCCTTATATTCTCAATGAAACGGTTGCCGTCCTTAGAATAAAGGGCGGCAACGCCGTTTTTACTTGTCTGGATTCTCGGGCTTGTTACATAAAGGAAGGGAGGAACGGCAATGAACTACCGGAAGAAGCCTTTGGAGGAAGTACCGGAGGAAAATACTGAAATATGGGCCTGTACCAACGATGGATGTAACGGATGGATGAGGGATAATTTCGCATTTGAGCATGCGCCTTCCTGCCGTCTCTGCAACTCTCCGATGGAGCGTTCCATGAAAATGCTGCCACAATTGCTTAATTCGAATGGCGATCTTAAATCGCTGAAGAAGGGCACTTCCATTAGCTAATGAGCACCTTTATGAGTCAAGCTTTCTCTATAGAATGATGCACACATCCAAGACGGTAAAACCGTCTTATTTTTTTTGCTTTATGAACGTAATATTGTGATATTTGTCACAAATTTATTGATTTTTAGGCCGAAACAGGGTGTATAATGTGATTAATATCACACTTAAGGTGTTAGATTTTTGACAGAATATATGTAATGAATGGGGAGAAGGAAGGGGAGAAATATGGATACAGTAATACTGTCGCGTATACAATTTGCGTCGACGACGATTTTTCATTATTTCTTTGTACCGGTGTCAATTGGACTTGCGCTCTTGATTGCAATCATGGAGACGATGTATGTCAGAAAAGGCAATGACGAGTACAAAAGAATGGCGCAGTTCTGGGGGAAGCTTTTCCTCATTAACTTTGCCGTAGGTGTAGTAACAGGAATCCTGCAGGAGTTTCAGTTCGGAATGAACTGGTCCGATTATTCACGCTTTGTCGGTGATGTGTTTGGAGCTCCGCTGGCCATTGAAGCGCTGCTGGCCTTCTTTCTGGAGTCTACATTTATCGGATTGTGGATTTTTGGCTGGGACAAGGTTCCGAAGAAGGTTCACTGTCTCGCTATTTGGCTGGTAGCCCTGGGAACGATGTTATCGGCATTCTGGATTCTGGCCGCGAACTCTTTTATGCAGCATCCGGTCGGCTTTGCCATTAACAATGGCCGAGCTGAAATGAATGATTTCTTCGCCCTCATTACGAACGGACAATTGTTGGTGGAATTCCCGCATACGGTGCTCGCCGCTTACGCTACAGGCGCATTCCTGGTAACGGGTATCAGTGCGTATAAGCTGCTGAAGAAGCAGGATGTTTCTTTTTTCAGAAAATCGTTTGAAATTGCTGCTATTGTCGGGGTTGTATCCTCGTTTGGCGTAGCCATTGCGGGTCATGCTCAAGCGCAGTATCTCGTAGAGACTCAACCGATGAAAATGGCTGCTACAGAAGCGCTTTGGGATGACAGTGGAGATCCTGCGGCGTGGACGGTCTACGCAAACATTGATCCTGATAATAAAGTAAGCACACACGAGATTAAGGTTCCGTATATGCTAAGCTTTCTCTCCTACAGCAAGTTCTCCGGATCTCTTAAAGGTATGAATACGCTGCAGGCAGAGTATGAGCAGAAGTACGGACCTGGGGATTATATCCCGCCTGTACGCACAACGTTCTGGAGCTTCCGGATCATGGTTGCCGCAGGTACGGCGATGATCGGGCTTGGAGTCTATGCGATCTACCTGATGTGGCGCAAGAAGATGGAACGTCCGAATACCTGGTTCATGCGCTTAATGCTCTGGGGGCTGCTGCTTCCGCCAATCGCTAATGTGTCGGGCTGGATCATGACTGAAATCGGGCGTCAGCCTTGGACGGTATTTGGACTCATGACCACAGCGGATAGTGTGTCTCCTAATGTTACGGCTGGTCAGGTGCTGTTCTCGGTCATTTCCTTTACGGCAATTTACGCCATACTGGGAGCTGTGCTGGTTGGACTGTTCATCAAAGTGATCAAAAAAGGCCCTTATGCCATGGATAACGATCACGGTGACTCGCATGATCCATACACGAAGGAGGGATCGCATGCTTTCTCTTAATGAATTATGGTTTGTGCTGATTGCGGTATTATTTATCGGATTCTTCTTTTTGGAAGGCTTTGATTTCGGCGTAGGGATGGAAACCCAGTTTTTGGCCAAAAATGATACGGAGCGCCGGGTGCTGATCAACTCCATTGGCCCCTTCTGGGATGCGAATGAGGTGTGGCTGCTTACGGGTGCGGGCGCGATGTTCGCGGCTTTCCCTAACTGGTATGCAACACTGTTCAGCGGCTTCTACATTCCGTTTGTCTTCGCTCTGCTTGCGCTGATTGCCCGTGGTGTCGCTTTTGAATTCAGGGGCAAACGTGATTCGCTGGCTTGGAAAAGAACCTGGGATGCCTGCATCTTCTTCGGCAGCTTCCTTCCGCCATTCCTGCTCGCCGTAGTGTTCGCCAGCTTCATCAAAGGGCTGCCGATTGACGGCGACATGCAGATGCATGCCGGCTTCTTCGATATCGTCAACGTCTATACGGTAGTGGCAGGACTTACGGTTGTGCTGCTCTGTCTTGTGCATGGCCTAATGTTCACGACACTCCGTACGGTTGGCGATCTTCAAGAACGGGCGCGCAAGCTGGCACAGAAGCTGCTGTTCCCGCTGGCGGCTCTGCTGGTTGCCTTTGTAGCTATGACATATTACATGACTGATGTATTTGAACAACGCGGGGGACTTTTGCTCGTAGTTATCATTCTTGGAATTGCTGCTTACGTGCTGTCCGGCTATTTCATGAGCAAGAAGAGAGATGGCTGGGCGTTTGGAATGACCGGAGCGGTTATGGCCTTGTCGGTGCTCTCCATCTTCGTCGGATTGTTCCCGCGTGTAATGATCAGCTCAATTGATGCGGCATTTAGCTTGACGATTACCAATGCTGCGTCGGGCCATTATTCACTGAAGGTAATGACGATTGTGGCGCTGTCGCTGCTGCCGTTCGTGCTAGGTTATCAGATCTGGAGTTATTTTATCTTCCACAAACGGGTTCACGAGAAGGAGCATCTTGAATACTAATGGATAAAAATTTGCTTAGGGTTGCAGGAGTTAAGCCGGTCTTTCTGATCGTAGGCTTCCTTACCCTGGTGCAAAGCCTGTCCATCCTTCTGCTGGCGAAATCGCTGGCAGAAGTTGTCTCTGCGCTGTTTGCGGGAGAACCGCTGAAGGAACAAGGGGCTAAAGCGCTCTTGTTCCTTCTTGCGTTTCTGGTGCGCCACGCCTGTGCGCTGCTGATGAGCCGTGTGTCTTACCGTTTCGCGGAAGCCACCGGCAGCAGCATGCGGAGACAAACGATGGATAAGCTGTTCCAGCTGGGGCCGAGGCTGGCGGGCGACCGGGGAACCGGGGATTTGGTCACGCTTGTGCTTGAAGGAGTTGCGAAGTTCAGAACGTACATGGAGCTGATCATCCCGCGAATGGTAGGAATGGCGGTAACGCCGGCCCTGCTGCTGGTGTACGTCTATACCCTGGATACATCAAGCGGTGTCATTCTCACCTTGACGATGCCGATTATTATTGTCTTTATGATACTGATCGGAATGACGGCGCGCAAGCAGATGGACCGCCAATTGAAGTCGTACCGCACGCTGTCTAATCATTTTGTGGATTCGCTGCGCGGTCTGGAGACACTCAAGTTTCTTGGGCGCAGCCGCAGCCACAGCGAGAGTATTGCCGCTGTCAGCGACCGCTACCGCTTGGCCACCATGCGCACGCTGCGCGTAGCTTTTTTGTCTTCATTCGCGATGGATTTCTTCACCATGCTGTCCGTCGCATCGGTAGCAGTGAGCCTGGGGTTGCGTCTTGTTAACGAACAAATGACACTGGTCACGGGATTGACGATTCTGATTCTCGCACCGGAATATTTCCTGCCGGTCCGGCTGGTCGGGGCGGACTTCCACGCTACACTGGACGGCAAGGAAGCGGGAGAAGCGATGAGGAGCATTATTGACCGGAAGGCTGTCCAGGCTGAGATGCTGGAGGCGGATGGTGCTGAAGGCTCCAAGGCTGCTGCATCCAGAGCTGCCGTATTCAATTGGCAGAAGGACAGTGTGCTTGCGCTTCATCAGGTGGGCGTGAAATATGAAGAAGACGGCGTTGCTTCGCTGAACGAAGTGAATCTGGAGTTCAAAGGTTATGCCAAAATCGGCATTATCGGAGAGAGCGGAGCTGGCAAGTCTACACTGGTAGATATTCTGGGCGGCTTTCTGCATCCTACCTCCGGCACGATTGAGTTGAACGGTAACCGGGTCAGTGCGCTTACAGATGAGGAATGGCGCAAGATGACCTCTTATATTCCGCAGCGGCCTTATATTTTCAGCGGTACGCTAGCGGATAATGTTCGTTTTTATTACCCTGAAGCGACGAATGAAGCTGTTGCAGGGGTTATTGCTGCCGCAGGACTATCGAAGCTGGCTGACTCCCTGCCGAATGGGCTGGATGAAATGATCGGCGGCGGCGGCCGTTCGCTAAGCGGCGGACAGGAGCAGCGTGTAGCGCTGGCCCGCGCACTGCTGAGCAGCCGTCCGGTAATGCTGCTGGATGAGCCGACCGCCCATCTCGACATTGAGACAGAATATGAGCTGAAGGAAACGATGCTGCCTCTTTTTGAAGGGAAGCTGGTATTTCTCGCTACCCACCGGCTACACTGGATGGTCGATATGGATCTCATTGTCGTTATGCAGCAGGGGCAGGTCGCCGAGGTTGGCACCCATCGCGAACTTGTGGCCCGCAAAGGGGTCTATTATGACCTTATTCAAAGCCAATTGGAGGGAATCCATTGAAACGTGAAGGATGGTTTGCTCCCTATTTTCATACGTACTTCTGGCGGTTCCTGCTGATTATTGCCTTGGGTGCGCTGACGATTTTCTCAGCCTCCTCCCTGATGTACACCTCGGGGTTCCTGATCTCGAAAGCATCCATACCGCCGGAAAATATTCTGATGATCTATGTGCCGATTGTTGGCGTACGTACCTTCGGAACGAGCCGGGCGGTAATCCACTATGTGGAGCGCCTCGTCTCCCATGATACGATCCTGCGGATTCTCTCCAGGATGCGCATCCGGCTGTACAATATTCTGGAACCGCAGGCGCTGTTCCTCTCCTCGCGCTTCCGTACCGGGGATATTCTCGGCATGCTGGCCGATGACATAGAATATCTGCAGAATGTGTACCTGCGCACCGTATTCCCCAGCATCATTGCCCTTCTGATCTATGCCACCGCGATTATTTCGCTGGGCACATTCGATGTGGCGTTTGCCCTGCTGATGGGGCTGTACATGCTGGTGCTGGTTGTTGTGCTGCCGCTGGTTTCCCTGCTGCTGACGCGCTCGCGCCAGCGGCAGGTGAAGCAGGAGCGCAACCGGCTCTACCAGAAGCTGACCGATGCCGTACTGGGCATGGGCGATTGGGTGATCAGCGGACGGCAGAGCCAATTCGTCGCCACCTATGAAGCGGACGAGAAGTTGGTCGCCCGCACGGACGGAGCGCTGCGGCAATGGGCGCGCCTGCGGATGTTCATCGGCCAGGCCGTTGTTGGCTTCGGTGTGCTGTCGATGATTTACTGGGCGGCGGGCGAGTACCAGAGCGGCGCCATCGCCGGAACGCTGATCGCAGCGTTCGTGCTGGTGGTGTTTCCGGTGGCGGATGCTTTTCTGCCGGTATCGGATGCTGTGGAGAAGATACCACAGTACCGCAATTCGCTGGAGCGCCTGTCCGGTGTGGAAGAAGCGAAAGATAGTATCCCGGGAGTGGAGGCAGAAGCTAGAACCGCGGATGCGGCTGCTCTTGCAGAAAATGCTACGAAGAGAATCCAGGAAAATCAGCAGGCGCATATCGAGCTGCGGAATGCCGGATACCGCTATGCTGCCGGAGATGACTGGTCGATACGCGATCTGAATCTCGACATTCCGCAGGGACGGAAGATTGCGATCATTGGCCGCAGCGGAGCGGGCAAGTCCACGCTGCTGAAGGTGATTCAAGGCGTAATAACCCCTTCCAATGGCTCGGCTGTAATCAACGGGGTTGATGCCTCGGCATACGGCGAGATGATCCCGAAGATCATCGCTGTGCTTAACCAAAGCCCGCATTTGTTCGACACCACGGTGGCGAACAACATTCGGCTTGGCGGCCCGGAAGCATCAGATGAAGACATCAAGCGGGCCGGGGAGCTGGCTAAGCTGGATGCCCTGATCACTTCGCTGCCTGAGGGCTACGATACTCCTGTGCGTGAAGCGGGGCAGCGCTTCTCCGGGGGGGAACGCCAGCGGATTGCACTGGCCCGTATCCTGCTGCAGAATACCCCCGTTGTTGTGCTCGACGAGCCAACAGTCGGTCTTGATCCGCGGACAGAGCGCGAGCTGCTGGCCACGATGTTCGAGGTGATGGAAGATAAGACCGTAATCTGGGTCACGCATCATCTGGTGGGTGCGGAACAGATGGACGAAGTGATTTTTATGGAGAACGGGATTGTGGAAATGCGCGGCACCCATGCGGAGCTAATGGCCCGCGAACCCCGCTACCGCAGGCTGTATGAGCTGGACCGGCCCAGCGGGTTCCTGGGAGAGCTTGCGGGGAATTAGACATTTGGAGATGCCGAGAGGCTCCTTCCGCCCGGTTTGGGCGGGGGAGCTTTTTTATTCATATTCAGAAGTTTGCAGGCTAGTGTGCAAATTACGCTCCGGGAGTTCCTTTTTGCGGGGAAGTGTGGTAGAACAATAGAAGGAGTATATACCGTAGCAGCACAGAAAGGGATGCTTGATTGAATGTATGTAGTGTGTAAGGAACACGTGGAGCTGGCCATTGAGAAATTTGTGGACGAGTACGAGGATGCACCGGATATTGTGGATCTGAAGGAGACGGAATTCTCGGACTGGGACCCGCCGGCGAAATGTGCGGAATGCGATAAGAATGCAGAGGTCCTGGTAGTTTAGGGCCGCAGTACTTCATCATAACTTGGAACAATTATTTAAAAGCTGACCGCAGACGTGGTGTGCATACACCCATGAATGGGGTCGCTTTTAATCAGGCATACCCTGCGGCTGTGAAATGAGCTGCAGGGTATTTTTGCGTAATACAGACTGTGTGCGTGCCTGAGGAACATTATGCATCCGCCAGATTCCCGCCCATGCTGCTGCGCCGGTAGGCAAAGGCTGAGGCAACGGCGATCAGTGCGGCAATGGAAAGTCCCCAATAGATGTTGGAGTACGCCGCAGCCAGTGACAAGCGGCTTTGCCATTGTAAGGCGCTGGCCGCCAGGGCTACGCCGAACGCTCCGCTGAAGAACTGCATGAGCTGAAACAATCCCATCCCGGAGCCAATCTGGGAGGCAGGGAGAATACGGGAGATTTCATTGGATACACCACTCGACAGTGTTGTGAAGGCAAGACTCATAATCATATATACGAGCATTACAGCCACCCATGAATGTCCGGCGAATATAGCAAACAGCACGGTAGCGGTAAGTACAAGCAGCGGCACATAACGCAAAATTCCTCCGTTGCCATAGCGGTCAATGATCCGCCCAACCGAACGCGAGACGAAAATCGCGAGCAACGAACCGGGGAAAATCACAAGCCCGGCATGGCTTGCGCTGAAGCCGAAGCGGTGGGTTAGGATTTGCGGCAGCAGGAACAGCGTTGCAAAGCTGCACAAGTAAGAGGCAATCCCAACCAGAGACAGCACCAGATACGAACGGTTCCGGAAAAGGGACGGCAGGACAAACGGATCGCGAGTGGTGCGGATCCGGCTCACGAACAATAAAATAGCGGCAAGCCCTGCGACAAGTGCAATCCAAAGCCCGCTTGTCAGGAACAGTAGGAGACCGGTGGTGCCAACTCCAAGGAATAAGCCGCCAAGGGCATCAAACGAACCACGGCTAGGCACTTCTTTTGGCAGCAAAATTAGAAACAGCGGTACGAGCAGTAGAATGAAGGTAGTGACGGCAAATAGCCAGTTCCAGCCAAGATATTGGGTGATAGCTCCGCCCGCAACAGGGCCGAGGCCAAGGCCAAGCGAAACTGCGGACATAATGGTAGCCATCGCTTTTCCGCGGCGCTTCACCGGAACATACCGGGTGAACAGAACCAGCGACAGTGACATGACCGCCCCCGCGCCGGAGGCCTGCACAATACGCACAATCAGCAGGAAGATAAAGTTGGTGCTGAAAAAGCCGGCAACTGCGGCAACACCAAGCGTCAGCATACCAAGCGCTAGCAGCCTGCGGATCGGCAGGAAGTCAGAGAGCCTGCTATAAGTAATTGAAGCGATGGAGAACATAATGGAGTACCCGGTTACGATCCAGGATGCGGCGGCAGGGGAAATGCCGAATGTCTCGGTCACATCGGGCAGTGCCAGGTTGAACATGGCAGTGTTCATAATGACGAGAACAACTGCAATACTGAATAGAAGGGTCAGCAGCCCTTCCTTTGGAAGAGTGGCTTCCACGGATGAGCCTTCATTTTCCGCAGCAGCAGAAGTTTGATTTGTTGAGTCCATGTGATGGCCACTCCTTTTATTTGTTTTATAATTCGATTATATTCGAACATTTGAAATATAGCATGCGTTGATATAAAATGCAATTAGGAACATGAAAAATTCAGCAGCCATTTGTACCGCGAAGGGGATTTTATTCATGAAGATACTTTTTCATCCGGATCGCAAGGATATCCAGCTTGCCTCTGTACTGTATGCGCTCAGCGATCCGATTCGCTTATCTGTCGTTTCGGATATTCATAAAAATGGCGAACAGGCCTGCAACAGCTTCATTGTGCCAATTGCCAAGTCGACCATGTCCCACCATCTTCGGACACTTCGTGAGGCAGGAGTTGTTCATACGCGTGTCCATGGTACACAGCGCATTGTGTCGCTGCGCACTGAGGATTTGAATGCCCGGTTTCCCGGGGTGCTTGATTCCGTACTGAGTGCCTATGAGGCTGGGGAGCAGCCTGAAGCACTCGAAGAATGAAGGATATTCGCTCAGGGCGTCTGACGAAGGGCTTTTGAAAATAGTAATCGGGTTTATTTTGGAGAGCGGTTTCTTTTTATGGCGGAGCTGCAGGGATAAGAAATTGAAGGGGATAAGTAATGTAAAACGGGGGTGCTCCAAAAGCCACGAAAGTGGCTGCTTGGGACACCCCCATATTTTCCGCTGAACCGGTACCTGAAATCGATGCAGAGTAACGCTGCTGTGGGAGCGGATGCTCCTGTAGAGGACAGCTAGATCATTTCTAATAGGATCAATCCTTCATCTAACCCTTTAGCGCGGGTTGACCTTTACCTGTGAGCCTTTCCCGCTGGTCTGAATGCCTGTTTCCTTGGTTCCGGCTTCCTTCAGGTCGGCCAATAAACGTTCCAGTACTGCCTTGGCGTCAGCCGCTTCCTTCGCACCGGAAGCCTTAACTACAAGCTGCACCGGCTTGCCGGAGCGCAGATGCTTGTCTGCTTGACGCAGCTTCGTATCGTAATCATGCTCCTCGATGTGGGCAGTGAAGCGCAGCTCCTTGACCTTTTCTTGTCTGCCGTTACCGCCAGCTTGCTGGCCTTTGCCTGATTTACGTGCCGCCGCGGACTCTTTCTGTGCGGCTGCTTTGGCTTTGCCTTTGGCCATCAGGCTGCAGGGCGGGGGGCTGCTCATCAGTGAGGTGCAGACGAGATCTGCTCCTTTGGACCGGGCCATAGCCAGTGCCTCTTCCCTCGAAACAACGCCGATTGCCTCACCATTCAGTCCGGTAAGCACGACTTCAGATGCTCTAATTTGTTCGTTAATTAAGACTGCCACTGTAACCCAACCTCCTGCTGTATCAGGTGAACATAAGAATGACAACGCCATCCTTAAGTTCAGCCTATGTGATCATCATATGGTTATCATATACGGAAGCTGCCAGGGGTTCAAATGCAGCCCAGGGTTGAGAGCAGAGGGGTATTCATTGGTGTTATAATTCGGAGTATAACCGTTTGCCAGGCTTATATGGGCTGGAGTTCGGGCAGATTGTAGAAGACGACGGGTAGTTTATTACACATACATATCAATGGAGGATTTATGTTCATACAAATTATTGGCGTAGGCAAATTGAAGGAAAAGTATTTGACTCTCGGCATCGCAGAATATGCCAAACGGCTGACGCCATACCTCAAATTTCAGATTATTGAGGTGGCGGATGAGAAAGCACCAGACAACCTCAGCGAAGCCGAGGTTGTCCAGGTGAAGGCGCGCGAGGGGGAGCGCATCCTCGCGCACATCAAGAGCGAGGCGCATGTTATTGCGCTCGCGATCGACGGCAAGCTCTGGAGCTCGGAAGAGCTTGCCGCCGAAATCGACCGGCTCGGCACCTACGGGACGAGCCATGTCGTCTTCGTCATCGGAGGGAGCCACGGGCTCTCCGATGAGGTCATGCGCCGCGCCCAGCAGCGCATGAGCTTCGGCCGCATGACGCTGCCCCATCAGCTCATGCGGCTGGTCTTGGTGGAGCAGATTTATCGCGCGGTGAAGATAAATCGGGGGGAACCGTATCATAAGTAACGGCAAGTTTTTTTAGGGGAGAGAGGGCAATTGCCTCGCAAGGATTTTCTCGCGTTGGGTTAGCACCCCACTCGGGTTTATTTGCGTCTCTGGGCATTATTAAGCCGCAGTTATCCATAGCACACCCCACTGAGAGCCCTTCTGTGGACCGAACCAAAAATTACTTGTGTCAGAAGTGTCAAATCTATCAGGCGGCAACTGACGCAACTTACGGTTCAAAATACAGCTCTGAGACAGGTGGTCACACAACTATGATGAACTTGGCGGGGGAAAGCAAAAGCCCTTCCGCCGTTAAGGTGGACGTGACTGGTTAGAAGCCTCTGAGTACGAATGTGTCAGGAGCGACCAAACTCTCGCGTTGAGATCTTCTGTGTACCACGGCAACTGGCGGTGGATACAGCACGCGAAAAGGTGGGCGTCTGCTTCTAGCTGACCTATTGCTTGTGTGAACGTATCGGGGGATGGAGCTTGAACTGACGGGAATAGTTATATTTAATCTTTACATTGTATGTAAAATTTTTACTAGCTATAATCATTGAGAAACAAAGAATTATCTATCCTGCTTACCATCATACGATGAAAGGATGATTTTAGATGAATAATCTAACGGAAATGTCTACCCGCGTTGTTTTGGAGGGCGACTATAATTTAACCCTCCTATAATAAAATGGAGGTAAATTTGTGAATAGAGAATTTATCGCTAAACATTGGTATGGCAGTGTGTATGAACAGTTTGAAAACCAAACACAAGACGTGGATTTTCTGTTGAAAATACTTACAGAGCATACAGGCAATCATCCACTGAATATACTTGAAGTTGCCTGCGGTGGTGGCAGGATCTGTGTCCCTCTAGCAAAGGCGAAACATTTCGTTACAGGCTTTGATGTCGATGAATATATGCTCCTGCGCTGTTATCGCCGGATGTTGGGTTTAGCAAATATACGCTGTTACCAAGCTGATGCAGCAAATTCCGTATGGGGCCTTGATTATGATCTCGTAGTCATGGCAGGTAATATCCTGATTAACATTGAAAGTGAGAATGATTACAAAGAGGCACAAAAGACTCTTATTAAAAATGCTGCTGCGGCGCTTCGCACGGGTGGACATCTTTATATGGATTTTGACTTGAATAATAATCCAGCAGACCGGTTTAATAGGTTGAAAGAGAGCAGCTATTTCAATGGGACTGACGAATTGGGCACAACTGGACGAACCGTTAGTTATGGGAGCGTGTATGACCCCATTACCCAAATTTGTACCGGAATTGGTCACTGGGAGCTCATCACAAATAGCGGTGAGCAAATCAATATACCTAAGTATTGGTATAAGCACATTCCTACGCAAATGCAAGTATACGATTGGCTATCAGATGCAGGGTTTACCATAGAGCGTACCTATCAAAATTATACGGCTGAACCGATTCCGGAGCCGATTGGTGAAGCTATAAATCGCGCTATTATATGGGCAAGAAAGTTATAATTTTTCATGTAGTCTGAAGCACTCTTTTGGCTTCTATTTTTGCTGAACTACTATAACGAATCATTATAAAGCAACCCTCTCAGGGCAAATAAGATCGTCAGAAACAAAAGCACAAGCCATTGGTTTGTGCTTTTTGCCGTAGCTTAAGTGTGGTTCTTATTTTATGATCAATGGTGCTAAGTTGCAGCAGTTGTTTTCTGTACTTCAGGGATCACGGTTATAGTGTTAAAAGAAGCAGGAGGTAAGGATACTTTATGACTGAATTATTAGCGCCAGCAGGGAATATGGAGGCTTTGAAAGCTGCAATATCTAATGGTTGTGATGCCGTATACTTAGGGATGCAAAAATTTGGTGCACGCGCATACTCATCTAATTTTGATCTGGAATCGTTACAAGAGGCTGTGACGTATGCGTACCTGAGGGACGTTAAAATCTATGTTACGATGAATACCATCGTGTACGAAAACGAAGTTGAAGAGATGAAACAGCAGATCCGCGAGTTAAATGAAATCGGTGTGGATGGCATTATCGTCCAGGACCTGACAGCTTTCAAATATATCGTTAACAACTTTCTTGATATGGAAGCACATTGTTCCACTCAGATGGGAATCGACGATGTAGACGGAACCTTATTATTTAAAGAGCTTGGCGCCAAAAGAGTGGTTCTGTCCCGTGAGGTTGAGATTGAAAAAGTAAAAGAAATCAAAAGAGTAGCTGATATCCCTTTAGAAATTTTCGTGCACGGTGCTTTATGTGTATCTTATTCGGGAAACTGTCTGATGTCAGGACTAACCGGCTACCGTTGCGCAAATCGCGGAAGATGTGTGGGTTCATGCCGTAAGGCGTACGAACTCATTGATAAGACAACAGGTACATCTTTAGGGACAAGCTATATTCTATCTACTAAGGATTTGAATACGATTGATTATACCCATGATTTACAAGAAATTGATTCTCTAAAAATAGAAGGCAGAATGAAAGTGCCTACCTATGTGGCTAATGTTGTATCCAAATATCGCAGGGCCTTAGATCATAAAATCACCGCGGAAGATAAAGAGAATCTGAAAAAAACCTTCAACAGGACATTTACTAAGGGATATTTGTTTCACGAAGACAGAAGAAATATTACAAACATCTCAAGACCGAATAACTTTGGGTATCCCATTGGGACCATCAGCAGGATTGAGAAAGACAGGTATGAAATAACACTTACACGTACTCTACATCAAAACGATACCATCCGAATAAGCCATAACCATGAAGATGTGAATCTAACGGTTGCCAAACTGTACAATAAAGACGGCGGCTTAATCAACACAGCAGATGATGTCTGCTATATCAAAATCAAAGAAAAGATGTCTATAGGCGATGTAGTCTATAAAACGAAGGATTATTTCTACCACAAAGAATTAGAAGCATCACTGGAAAAGGAATTTAAGCGGTTTAACCTGGATATTAGAGTATATGCTAGTCCAGATTCAAAGCTTGTCATAGCTGCGGAGGGCTTAGGCTTCAATTATTCTTATGAAAGCGAGGAAATACTAGGCGAAGCCATTAATAATCCAACAACCAAAGACCAGGTCATCAAGCAATTCTCCAGATTAAATGATACGATATTCGAGCTTCATCAGGTCGATTATGAGGAGTGCAATGCGTTTATTCCAGCTAAACTGTTAAATGCCGCAAGAAGAGATATTGTTCTGGGCTTATATGACTTGAAGCTTAACAACCAGAAGAAAAGAACCAAGGCTGTGTCTGCAGAAGAAAAAATAAGCTTTGCCCCTGTAACACCATACCTTACGGCCTCTGTCACGAATCAGGAACAGTATGATGCCTGCGTGAGCTGTGGAATTAAGGAGATCTATTTTGACAATGTGGTTAGAAGAAATCAGAATGATTATGAGGAAAAAGAAGGGCAGCTGCTGATCGGCGGATATGGCGGAATTTATCATTACAGAGATACCAATCCGTTTGTTACGGACTATTCTCTAAATGTTATTAATGCGACTAGTTGCTATGAATTATATAAATTAGGTGCCAAGCGAGTGACTTTATCTTATGAATTGAATAAAAGCCAAATTGAAGATTTAATGAATGCCTATTATAAGGAAAATGACGGCTATCCTGCGCTGGAAATGATTGTATATGGCAAGACCCCTTTGATGTTTACCAAGTATTGTCCGATGAGAAAAATGAATCAATGCAGAGTCTGCAAAACGAAGAGCTATGAGTTAAAGGATGAGCACGGAACGTTCCCTATCCTTTCCCATGAGGATTGTACAACGACTCTCCTTAATGGGAAGACACTTAATCTTATAGATGAGCTGCCGAACATCCAAGGAATTGAGGCGCTGAGATTAAACTTCACAGTTGAATCTAAAGAGCAGGTTGTGAACGTCATTCATATGGCCTCGGGTAAACTAAATGGCTCAATGAATAATGCTGTCTTCAATCAGGAAACAGACACAAGAGGACATTTTAATAAAGAGATTGTGTAGGTAGCCAAAGGGATGGTTCTGCTTGTCGCCCGCGCCTGTATTTGCTGAAATCGTTAGGCCATCATAGACGCTTGCCATCAGCCATCCCGTCGGGATGGCTGTTCAACTTGTCTCTTCAGCTTTCAGGGGGGAACCGTGTTTTGATTAGTCAAAAGGATGATGGGTGATCAAAGCTTTTACCTTTTGCGGGTCATTTACCAATGCCAGTTTGTATTCCAGCATCCAGTTAAGTTTTTCAATGATCTGATCGTATTCCTCCTTCTTCCGTTCGATTTCATAGAGTTTTAGCCGAATCCACTCAATGCCTTTCAGATAGTTAGGCGAATGTGTATCCTGTTCTTGAAAGTAATCGCTCAGTTCAGCCAATGAACATTCTACACTTTGAAACTTCTTAATGAGCTTCAGACGTTCGATTGCTTTCTCATTGTAGTTACGATAGTTGTTTTCATCTCTTTGAAAATGCCGGCTATCCAATAAGCCTTCCTTTTCATAATAACGAATAGTGTAGACGGATAATCCTGACTTTTCAGATAGATCCTTTATTCGCATGAAACCTCTCCTCAATAAGACTTGACCTATAGTCAACTCTAAAGTTTATGCTTTAATTGTTCAAGTGTCAGAAATTAAGGAGGGATAAGATGAAGATTATCGTGACGGGTTCTTTGGGGCATATTGGTAGACCGCTCACTGAGAAGCTAGTTGAGAAAGGCCACTCTGTTACCGTTATAAGCAGTAAACATGAGAGGCAGAAGGAGATTGAAGCACTAGGGGCAAAGGCGGCCATTGGGTCAGTTTCGGACGGTGTTTTTCTTCGCGAGACCTTCACCGGAGCAGACATCGTCTACCTGATGGAACCTCCCGCTAATGTGACTGATGTGAATTATGATATCTACAGTGAAGTGAATGAAATAGTAGCTGCTTATAAAAAAGCGGTTGAGCAATCAGGGGTAAAAAAAGTCGTGCATCTGAGCAGTATCGGAGCTCACACGGACAAAGGTACGGGTTTTTTAAAAATTCACAACATTGCCGAGACTATTTTGAAACAACTACCTAATGATGTGGCAATCAAATTTATGCGGCCAGTTGGCTTTTACAGTAATTTATTGGCTAATATTGATGTAATAAAATCAACAAGCAAAGGGTTTTTAGGTGGATTATTGTCTTTGCAGCATTATGGGATCGGAGGTTTACTAGGAGCTTACCTGTAATGAGATTGCTAAAATATTAGGTGAAGCCATTGGTAAACCCTATTTGAAACATGGGGAAATATCCGATAAAATGCTCGCCAATACCATGCTGAAAAGTGGTATGAACGAGCAAATGGCAAAAGGGTTTGTGGAGATGGGCGTGGCGGCCCGGACAGGTTACGTGTATGAAGATTATTACAAGAACCGCCCAACTTTAGGAACAACAAAATTGAAAGAATACGCAGCAGAATTTGCGGTGAAATATAATCAAACGTAACAAATTAGAGAATCCTCATCTAAGTCAAAACGGAAATATGATCAATTGCATGTGCTTGTTAATGCTTGTGGTGCAATCTATTTTAACAAAGAATGGACGGCAGAGGGAATTGATCGTATGCTCGCGGTAATTATACAAAAGCCCGACTTAAGGCGCGGTGATATAAGGATACGAATACGAATGCACCAATAAACATTGTGACTAGAGGAGATGGATGACATTGATCGGACGAGATGTAAGGGTGGGTGCGTGCCTATACGCCGACGACATGGACAGTATGGTTCGATTCTACAGGGATACATTGGGCTTTCATACTCAATGGAATGGCGGAAATTTCGCGGAGTTTGAGACGGCAAGCGGTGCGCTATCCTTATTCATGTACAGCAGGAAAGCATTCGCGCAGGCAATTGGGGAGAGCTACGTGCCTCCAAAGGGAATCAATCAAACGTTTGAAATCGCCCTCTGGTTACCCTGCTTTGCCGATGTTGATGCGGAATATGAGCGACTATCGAAGTTGGACGTGCGATTTCCGACTGGAGAACCCATAACCTATTCCTTCGGCATCCGCAACTTTTATGTCGCCGACCCGGAGGGTAACCTGCTTGAAGTCGGCAGCATGAGCGAAACGTAGTTTGGAAGTTCTAGCCATCACAAAGGCTCCATTTGTGCGCATTCTGTTCTAAATAATACGAGTATTCGATGTGTCAGGCCTCTATCCTGATTAGCAGAGTAGAGGCTCTACACACGAAAAAGATCCAATCACCTAAAATGACTGGATCCTCAATAATAAACTAGATTTCAAAATCGATGGTACCATTTTCGGTTAATTCAAACGGACCAGGTGTGACATCTGCATCGGGTCTCTTTATTCCGAAAAAGTCGGAGTCAAAATGATATGGAGTGCTGTCTGGTTCCTCATACTTCATATCGGCGTGATAAGTCTTTCCAAGCAGGTCAGTGGTAATCAACATTGCAGAGGTTGCCCGAAGCAATTCGGGCTCATTGATCTGAATTTGCACCCTACCTTGCGCAGGATTGATCTCAATTTTTAAACCCTTCTGTGTATATATCTTCGCATTGGATTCGTTACTACTTGGAACCGCATGGTTAAGAAATAAATTTCCACCCATAGCTACCGGAAGAACTGCATTTCCTATAAAGAAATCCTTCGCGGCATCGCCAAGCTGGGTAAGCTCCTCTTTGGTATATTCCCACCATTTCTTATCTTTTACATCAGGATGTTTATCGTAGCCGCCAAGTCCCACAGCATGCAGAAAGCAAATGGAATTGTCCGGAACACCATCCATGACACTTTTCCCATCCTCTCCAGCTTCATCCCTTGATTTAAGTGGAAGATGCTCAAAAAAGGTGATAGGAACAGGTTCCTTATTAGCGTCATTATCACCCAAAAAGATATTATTGTAATATCTATCATCGCCTCCAGTGATATTGGAGTATCCTGCCATTGCCGTCTCGTGAGGGAAGTGATATGGCGTAATACGGGTAATCTCGGAACGAACTACAAATCTGCCTGCAAATAAATTATGAGCAAATGCCCCGCCTTGTGCCATATTTCTGAAATTCATGGGAGAGAGGAATAGATTATGATCGACCATATACGGACCATGGCAAACCTCAACGAAGAGGTCTTCAGAAATGTTGTCAAAAAATACATTGCGGCTGATGCGGGTGCCCTGTGCCTGCCAGTCAAGCCAAAGCGCACGGTAACAGCTATAGATTATATTTTCGCTAATCTGAGTATCCAGGGAAGCATGCAGTTTAATTCCCGCTACTTCGGCACCGTGTCTGAGTCGTTTGTGGTGAATATTGTAAATACGGTTCTGATAAATGTGGCTGAAGGCCCCTCCCATATGACCCACAATACCTGCCTGTTCACAATCATGAATCACATTGCCTCGAACGATGTGACTGCCGACGCTATCCTTATGCCAGCCGGAGCGTAATGCTCGTAAAATAACCTCCTGCTCACGTTGAGTACCGCCTTTAATATGCTTCTCCAAAGACTTGGTGTGACCTGTACCGATTTCGGTACCCAGGCTAATACCAACGCATTTGGATTCACTGATAATATTGTTTTCAATAATCCAGCCCTTGCTCCAGTGAGGTCCAATCAAACCTTCCTGGTAGTCAGTAGGCGGTGCCCATTGAGGAGAGGCTTGACGAAGTGTGAAGCCACTTACGGTTATATAGTTAAGTCCTGGTTTCTCAGGCCAGAAGCAATAAGGACGTACATTAATTTCTACATTTTCCTTTCGAGGATCCTTTCCGCCAAATATGGCCCAGATTTTTGTTGTTGTAGAACCAACTTCCGCATACCATTTTAACAGTGAATCCTTGGGATACTTGGCTTCGGGCCAAACTTCAGGATTGTGAACGTTTTCAACACTATCGCATTCATACAATGATTTGCCATCCAAATATACATCGCCGAGATGGATCGGGAAGGGCCCGTCAAACAACCAGTCTCCACCGAGCTCCACCTTAAAGGGATTACGAACGGAAAAGATGGAATTGAGCACTTCTGTGCTCCAAACATTGTCTCCTTCAGACTTCCAGTTGGTAATCCGTTCAGCTCCTGTAATTACTACTTCCCCGTCTCCTGCGGTTCGATATATTATTCTATGCTCCGCTGTCCCTCCATTAACCGGGTTAACCCATTCCCTGTATACTCCGGCATGAACAATAACCGTATCACCAGCCATGGCATGAGCCGCAGCGCGTGATATTGTACGAAGGGGTTGATCCGCTGTTCCTTTTAGTTGATCATTCCCATGTATGGATACATGATATTCCATAACAACTCTCCTTCTTCCTACCTTAAAAAAGTCGTAAGAGTTCCTTACAGGCTGAAGGCAGGATAATTTTATTATTATTGTTGTATCAAGTTATTATACTAGAAAATAAATATAATGGGAGAGATCGGAAGGTGAATGTTTTATGTGCAGGCCAATGGAATTAAATGGGATACTGACCTCCAAGGGATGGGCTACAAATGGATTGAACTTGTTGGTAAACAGTGTTACTCTAACAACGGTAAACTCAAAATTTATGTTCTGCAATACATCTAATAATAGTCACCATTTTAGTTATAAAGAAAGGTAACACAATGATAAAAGTTGATAACTTCTCCTTCTCATATCCGCAAAAAGAACTATATAAAAACATTTCATTTACGTTTGAAGAGGCACAACATTGCGCTTTTATAGGAACAAGTGGCAGTGGGAAAAGTACACTGATAGATATACTGATGGACCCAGAAAGGTATATGTTCGAGGGCAAGCTAGAGATAGACCCAGCTTGCAAAATTGGGTATGTAAGTCAGTTCTCACAAGTAGACAAAACTAAAGAAACAACTGTCTTTGAATATATAGGAGAAGAATTTATTAAGATACAGAATGAAATTAATACCATTTTGGCTGAAATGGAAACATCCTCTGATATTGATTCGCTGCTAGAAAAGTATCAATCCGCTTTAGACGCTTTTGATGCAATGGACGGAAATGATTTTGAAAGCAACATTAATAAGAAACTAAATCTAGCAAACCTCATGAAGCTAAAGGATCTTAGGGTATCCGACCTGAGTGGCGGGGAATTCAAACTTATTCAAGTGATGAAGGAAATGCTTGAGTGTCCAGACTTAATGATTATGGATGAACCCGATGTATTTTTAGACTTTGAAAACCTAAATGCGCTTAAAAATCTTATTAATTCCCACAAGGGAATGCTGCTGGTTGTTACTCATAACCGTTATCTACTCAATCATTGCTTCAACAAAATTATACATCTTGAAAACATGGAGATCCAAGAGTTTGATGGGCGATATATTGATTATAACTTCTCATTACTTCAGACTAAAATTGAGTTACAAGAACTCACAATCACTGAAGAGGAAGAAATTGCGAGAAACGAGAACATCGTCAATAATCTTAGAGCTATCGCAACCTATAATGCAGAAGCATCGAGAGGTAGAGCGTTAAAAGCTAGAGTTAAGTTTCAAGAAAGATTGGAAGCGCGTAGAATTAAAGCGCCATTTGTTGATATTAAGCAACCGAATATTAGTTTTGGTATGGATAATGAAATTGAAGACACCATTGTTGTGAATGTCAATAATTATAGTGTTGCCTTTGATGAGTTGCTTTTAGACAATGTTAACTTTGAGATAAAATCTACGGATAAAGTCGCCATTATTGGTCCAAACGGTACCGGCAAAACGACTTTACTCCGAGATATCTTTAAAAATAATCATGTTTCAATTGAAATAAATGCTGATGCTAAAGTGGCCTATTTATCCCAGCTTCAAGGCGAAATGCTAAAGGATTCTAATACAATACTAGAGGAATTCATTGACGCGGGGTTTAAAACTTATGATGAGATTAGATCGTATATTTCAAACTATGGCTTTGAAGGAGAAATCCTTAATCAAAAGATAGAATCTTTATCGGGTGGAGAAAAAAATATGCTTCAATTGGCTAAAGTTTCTGCCAGTAAAGCAAATGTATTGCTTCTTGATGAACCGACAAGCCATTTGGACACCTATACACAAATAGCACTGGAGAAAGCCATTGAAGACTATAAAGGTGCAATTCTCATGATTTCTCATGATTTCTACTCTGTTGTGAATGGTATGGATTATGTTCTAATCATTGACGATAAGACGATTAGAAAAATGAGTATGCGAAAATTTAGACAGATGATTTATGCTAGTCATTTTGATAGAGACTATTTAGAAACTGAACAAAAGAAAAAATCAGTTGAAATGAAAATAGAATTGGCTTTAAAAGATACTGATTTTGAACTTGCAAAGGTATTGGTAGATGAGCTAGAAGAGCTGATTAAAGCCCTGATTTGAATGCATTTCTAAGTGGGATTTTTAAGGCTAGCGTTATAGGGCATATATTCTATAAGGACTGGTATATGGTAGACACAGCCTAGTTATTACTTAACATAAATGGAAGTGGACTGATTCATGGTGTAGATTGAGTAAAGCCGTATCCCAAGGGGATGCGGTTTTTTGTGCGTCTATAGTTATCGTTTCCATTCTCTGAAATGGCCTGTATATTTGGATTAAGAGAAAGGGCATGAGTACACTTGAGCAGAGAGCGCTTATGGATGTGCTCATAGGATAGTCCTGAAATTTTCTGTTATATTAATATACCGACCCTGAAAGGATAAAGAAATGGATAACTTAATAATGAAGCATTGGTCTGCTAAGCGTGAGCTGCCTGGGATCAATTGCATTGCTTTTGCAAATGGCAACATAATCATTCTAAACATCGGGACATATTACAACCCTAACAACAATGAGCGTACCATTAGCTGTTCTCCCCTGTGTGATACAACTATTGAAAGCATTGAAAAATACAACAATGACTATTGGACAATAGTTGATGTATGGACGAGTATTGACTATCAGGGCGGTAAAATCTATGGCGGCGATGGGCAGATGGGGAATGAAGGCTTCATTGCTTGCACAGATGCAAACGACAGTTTGGTTTGGGGTATTTTTTTTGATGAAACAAATCCTATCAAAAAATTGAGTATCGAAGATAAAACATTAATTGCTATTAATGAACATGAAGATATGAGGATTGAAATCAACTTGGATATCTTCAATATGCCTGTTTACGAGTTCTTTTAATACTGGAGCCATTTCTTTGCTTACATCAATCAGCCAGTCTACATTGCCGTCAACTCCAATATCTTTCCAGTCAATACCAGAATCCCAATAATGAATTACAGGAAAATGCTCCTTTGTTGTAACTGTTTTTACGGATAGGTGAACATCATCTACTTCCAAGACATTCACACCATAAAATCGAGCAATTTCATAAGCAATACTTGATTTACCTATTCCCGATGCTCCACCAATAAATAAAACTGTCCAGTTTCTATTATTATTCATTTTGCCAACCCTCCAACCTCATTTATATATGGTCAAACTGTACTTTGTGTTTTGATATATTACGCCGAACCTATCATAAGTATAGCCAAAGTCATCATTACAAGAGCGGAACACAGGCCACCAGCCTTATGTCCCGCTCTTATTCACATTCACTCATTCTTTTGCGCCTTCTCATACTCCACCTCAATCAGCTTGAAAAAGTCGGAGGGCTTGATTTTCAGTCCTTTGCAGAGGTCGAAAATTTTTGTGACGGAAGGTTCGTTTCTGCCAACCTCAATCATGGAAATATAGGATCGGTCGACATTGCATTCATGCGCTAGATTTTCTTGGCTTAAGCCTTGTTTGATACGTATCGCTTTCACGGTTTTGATACTTCGGTTTAGCATCGACGCAATGGCTTCTGCCGGGGCACCTTGCATTCGTAAGATCAATTGTGGATTCATGGAAATTCCAAAACTAATGATAGAAAATAAGAATTATCTTTGGGATGATTATTCAGGGCGAGATTGAACCAGCGATTGCATCGGAGTTTGGTCCGGTTACCCAAGGGTGATTAGAACCGAATCAGTTAGCGCACTTCTGCCCTGGTGATCACAAGCCCCCTTCGCTTATCTGCGGAAGGAGCTTCAGGTGCTTTGAGGACTATCTTTGTAAGAATGCTCTTGGGGAGTGCTGCTGCGGGTGAAGAAGTGCTCCACCAGCAGAACGGCGGCCAATACAATTTCGACCAGCATAATGCCGGCAAGGCCGTCGAGAATCGCATGCTGCTTGATGAACAGCGTGGACAATATAATCATCCCGGACATCCCCCCGATCAGGAGCATGTTCCATTTGTTCCGGAAGCCGCTGCTAGCGGTCAGGCGGAACACCATGTAGCTGGAGAACACATGGATACTGGGGAAACAATTGAACGGCTGGTCCCGGTGGTACACAAAACGCACGATCAAGGTAAAGACGTCATGGCCCACCAACTCGGGGCGTGGCACCGTTGTTTGAACTACAGAGTAAATCCCGTAACAAATGCAGGCGCATACGGTATAAATCAACAAAGCACGGTAATACACACGCAAATCGTTCTTGAAGAAATAGTAAAGACATAGATAAATATAAAAGATCCAAACGGAATAAGGCAGTGCAAAATATTTGACGAAAGGGATAGCGTTATCCCATGAGGTCATCAAATGATAGACTTTGCCTCTCGGCTTGTTGACCCATGCATACATCTTCCCAAGCACCGGGAAAATCAGCATCAACAGCAGCGGTGTATATTTCCAATTGCGTAGCGACACTTCTCAACCTTCTTCCAACGAATGATAAAGCTATCCCCCATTATAGTTGATTTAAGCAGGAATAAAAATAACCATTTCGTCCCCGTACTCTCGCCTTCCGGGTTAACTTCGCTGGCGCCCTTTTTTTTCTTGCGGAAATTTCGACCGCTTGGCGCAAAAGCGTGATTAAACGGCCTATCCTCATCGGAAGGTTGAGACAATCTATGAACTGTCAGCCCGGTGGAGAAACAACAGGGAGCAGGAGCGGAATATACAGTGGGTGGAAAGGTGATTATGTGAATTTTCCCGATCTGCAGATTAAGAACTGGCCCAAGGCGTATTATGGCGAGAACTTTGGCAGATTGAAGCAGGTGATACGAAAGTACGATCCTCATAATGTGTTTCGTTTTGCTCAGAGTATTTACTTTTTTAAAAGTTGAATTTGATTATACTGAAAGTCTACCTCGAGTTTGCATGGTATTTTAGGTAAAATATGCTCAAAGGAGTGATATGTAAATGTTAAACAAGGTGAGTATCCTTTAAGTCCACAGAAGGACTTTTCATGTTTGGGTTTCTTGTGTTGTGATTTCAGTGTGGAAAGATTTACAAATTTTTTTACTGGAGGAGATATTATAAATTATAACGAGGTTGTTAAAATCAGTGATGCATATTTACTTCCATCTGTATCAGAGTTGTACGGATTAGAAGGCTATGAAATTAAGCCGGTTAAGGAACATAAGAGAGGGCGTAATGTCGTTTATACCTGTGTGAAGGAAGGCACCGATGCAAAAATACTCAGAATCGCCTTCTTAAATGACAGAAGCCGGGAAGATGTTCTAGGTGAACTTGAGTATGTCAGGTATTTATTCGAGCATGGCGGTAGTGTCTCGAATGTAGTCAGTTCCCAGAGGGGGAATCTGCTGGAAGAGATCACTCATAATAATCACACCTTTTTTGTCTGCCTGTTTGAAAAGGCTAGAGGGAAAATGCTTGTGGAAAATCATTATCGCTATCGGGAAGGCGTTCCTCTTTCTGAATACTATTATAACTGCGGTAAAGTTCTGGGGAAGCTGCACCAATTGTCGAAAGGGTATGCTCCAGTTCATCCCCGGCACAGTTTTTTTGATAAATACAATGCCGAATATATCGATAAACTGATACCCAGCTCTTTATCTTTGCTTAAAGAGAAGTTGTTAGGGCTCCTTAAAACCTTGGAAGGGTTGGACAGGAACCACGAGTCGTTCGGTATGATTCATTTTGATTACAACGATGGGAATTATTTTATAGATTTTGATACCGGGCAAATAACCGTTTATGATTTCGATAATTCTTGTTTCGGTTGGTATATGTTTGACTTGGCCAGTATCTGGGGAAACGGAATGGGCTGGATACAATCTGAACCAGACGCCGGTAAACGTAAAAAGTTTATGGAGGATTATTTTGAAAGCGTCCTCGCAGGATACAGATCCGAAACCAAGCTTGATCATTCGATGTTGAATAGTTTGCCCTTGCTTATTCAAGCAAACCTCATGGAGGGTATTATAGATGCATTCGAGGTAATGCGAAACAACGGCGAAGGGCCGGAGTGTGATGAGGAGCTGTCGTATTATATAAAATGCCTGGAAGACGATATCCCGTATTTCGGTTTTTTCCATGAGATTTATTCGTGTGAAGAACCCTTCGAGTATGAGGAGCGGAATATTTAGCTTTTTTGTACCGGAACAAAAAATAACGGCGAAGGGACAGCCTCCCTTACGCCGTTATTTTTCTAGTTGGAATTATCTTCTCGCTTAGGAGCTGCCTTCAACTCAAGATTGAATAAGGAACCCCTCTGCGGTATTACGATGATGACTTGCCTTAATCCATATAGTAGCTTAAGACAAGGTCAACAACATCTTGGATATCTTGTCTAGTAGACATAGGCGTTCCAAAAGGATTGTTTTTGGCCTCCTGATAGGCCGATTCAAGGGCAGATAAGACCTCACTTAAGTTCGAAGCTGTCACTCCGGTTATACCGGCTTGAGCGAAGACTTCTTCGTTAGGAATAGATCCTCCGCCGAAAGGATTCAAATAATCATAGATTGCAGCTAACATAATTGCTTGATTAGTCTCGTCAACAATCGCTTGAATTTGAGACAATGTTCTTGGAAGTGGTGTTGAACCGGTTTCCAATGCGTATTGGTAGGAGGCTAGGTCTTGTAAAGTGACGCCGGTAATGCCTGCATTGGCAAAAGTGGTCGCATTAACATTCGTCCATGAACCCGAAGCCGATGCAGCATTGATCAAATCCAGTGCCGCTTGTTTCGTAATACCGTCAATAACCGTATTGACGATGGCTTGAATTTCTGAAACCGTCCACGGAGATCTTCCATCAGAGTCGAGTGCTTGTTGAACGGCTGTTACATTGGATGTCGTTACGCCCGTAATACCTGCATCAGCAAAAGTCGTCTCATCAACATTGACCCATGTCCCAACAGATGCATTAATCGTATCTAGTGCGATATTGGATGGTGGCAATGTCGGTGTCGGTGGTGGTGTCGATGTAGATATCGGCGTCGGTGGTGGTGTTGGTGGTGTTGGCATCGGCGTCGGTGTCGGCGTCGGTGTCGGTGTTGGTGTTGGTGTTGGTGTTGGTGTTGGTGTTGGTGTTGGTGTTGGTGTTGGTGTTGGTGTCGGTGTTGGTGTTGGTGTTGGTGTTGGTGTTGGTGTCGGCGTCGGTGTTGGTGTCGGCGTCGGCGTCGGTGCTTGTGTCGACGCCGGTGCTGGTGCTGGTGTCGCCGTCGGTGTTGGTGTTGGTGTCGCCGTCGGTGTTGGTGTCGACGTCAGCGTTGGTGTCGGCGCTTTATATTGTGATTTCGCTTCGTAGGCACCCGTAACTAGCAAATCACGCGTAGCATTCGTTTGGCCGCCAAACTTGCCATCAGCACCATTACTTAGCAATTTAAGTTCCAGAGCTAGTGCTACGTATCCTTGCGCCCAACCAGACACTGTGCTGTCTTGCACTCCGTCAGTTTTCTTCGCTAGCTCTTCGCCTCCGAGACCACGAACCAAGAATGTTGCCAATTGTTCCTTCGTAACTTCTCCAGCAGGATTGAATTTACCCTGTCCTATTCCATCAGTGATGCCAGCGGCCTTGACTGCCTCAATATAAGGCAGAGCATAGCCATTCGCAGGGTCATCTGATTTTACGTCTGAGAAGCTTGAAATTTTTTTTGATGTATCGACGTTAAGACCGAAAATTAAACTAGCTACCTTCGCGAATTGTGCTCGATTCATCTCTTCTTTTAATCCAAAACTAGTGTCAGAGACCCCGTTAAATATACCCGCTGAAATCAAAGCATCAAACTTGGCTTTCGTCGCCGCATCCAGGTCCTTTAGATCAGAGAAGTCTGCTGAAGTCTTCGCCTCCGCATAAACCGCACTGCCAGACATGCACATTAGTAAAACCAAAAATAAAACAACCCATTTTTTTCTCACAAATCCTCCTCCTTAGACTCTACCGTCTCGGTTAATCGTCGATACCCGTTCAAACCCATACTTTTTTTGTAACAAGATAATTATCGGCAGAATCCCCGCCTTTTTTAAACAATTATGTTGAGTAATGAAATTTTGGTGAAATTTATAGACCCGCCAAGCCACTATCGCACAAGCAGCCGTATATAAGTAACGGCAAAAAAAGAGAGTGTCCGCACACTCCCCTTGTTCTAACAGTGTCTGTTATCAAATATCTACTTCACATTAATCCAATAAGGCGAACCACGACTACTTAATTTGCCGTCTTATTGACAAAATCAATCTCATTTCTGATCCCTTTATGGGCGTCATTCCACAGGCCTTTTGTCAGGCGAATGCGCAGCAGGCATGTGTTAGGGTCTTCATCGTTATTAGCTTCGTAATACCAATCGGCGAAAATTGTGCGCAGCTTTGCCATCATCTCCGCGTTTTTCTCGTCACATACCCAGCCCAGGTTTTCACCGATACCATCAGCCGTAAAGTTTTCGACGATGATACAAACGGCGACTTCGGGGTTTTGAGCGGTCTGCTGCATCTTGCCTGAGGTCGCGTAAGTTACGGTGTAGAACGCGCCGTCCTCATAATAGGCGTCTACAATGCGGGCGGCGGGACGGCTTTTGCCATTGGCCCCCGGTTCCAGCGCGATGGTGGACAGAGAGATCAGGCCGTCCTTGTTACCCACTTGTTCTTCCAGCAGCTTCATGGCTTCGTCGTAATTACCTCCTAAAGTGCCATAAGGCATACATTATTAAGCTTATCATTGTAAAATCTTAGTGCATGTGAAGAATATCCTCTGCTCGACTTAGGTATGGTTCAGCTGATGTGGTTCAACCTTCTATTATAGGTTACAATCGGAATATATTGAGTAATGCTATGTAATACTCCGTTGTGGGGATGACAGGAGGCTGGATACGCATGACCGTATTGCATATACAAAGTGAAGCTGGAAAAAGCGATGCTGCATCGTCATCAGTGGAACTGGAACTGATGGCTGGACAGTGTGCGGTGGTGCAGTGTAATTACGAGCATGGCCGTCAGTTCATCCGCTCCGTTCTGGGCGAGCCGTCTGGGCTTGGGATTCAGGCGCTATACCGCGGTGAGCGTCTGCGGCTGAACCGTTCTGAAATCGTGCAGCGTGTTGGGTGCTGCTTTTGGGATGACGGATTATATGAACGAATGAAGGTTGCCGATTATTTGGCCTTTTGGGGACGGCTATACACCACTCGGATGCCGGCCAGTGAACTGTTGACGCTGGTGGGGCTTGAAGGCCATGCCAAGGTATTAGTCTCCAGACTCAGTTATTCCGAGAAACGGCTGCTTAACTTGGTGCGAAGCCTCATCCACAACCCTGAGCTTGTCATATGGGAGAATCCGGAGCAGAATCTCGATCTTGAGAGCTGCATCATTCTCAGAAAATTGATCACCGCTCTCGTCGATCGTGGCACAGCGATACTCGTTACTTGTTCAACAATGGAGCAGGCCATGTTCCTTTCCGAGCATATCTACCGGTTAACGGAAGGAGGACTATACCCGGTTACGACGCAGGACGAACCGGAAGCCTCTGAGCAGACTGTGCAAGGGACAGGAGAACCCGATCCAGAAAGTGATCCAAATGTTTCACTTGTAACGGTAGCCAAGCTGGAAAAGCTGATGATCAAAGCGGACGACAAATTTGTCTTCGTAGACCCGGCGGACATTTATTATATTGAAAGCAGCGATGGCCTATCACATATCCATACAAGCATAGGCGACCTCACGACGGCATGGACATTAACTGAACTGGAGGAGAAGCTTGCCCCGTATCAGTTCTACCGCTGCCATCGTTCCTACCTCGTAAATCTTAATCATGCGTCCGAATTGATTACTTGGACACGCAATAGCTACAGCCTGGTTATCCGTGACGACAAGAAGTCGATGATCCCCATGTCCAAGACCCGTTTCGAAGAAATTAAGAATATTGTGGGGCTGTAACGCCTGATTTTTCAACCCAAAAATGACTCCATTCATCCCCCTGACTGCGCTTTTCATGGGGGATTTATTGCTGCGATGCCTTATTCGCGATAGATTTGCCGTGAGCTTGAAAAGGCTACTAAGCAATAGTGGGTGAATCGTCATGGAGAGCATCATCGAGGTGGATAAACTTGCGAAAATGTACCAAAAGAAGCAGGCGCTGAGGAATCTTAGCTTCCAAGTGCGGAAAGGGGAAATATTTGGGTTTCTCGGACCCAGCGGCTCAGGGAAAACAACGACGGTGAAAATACTGACTTCACAACTTCGCTTTACATCCGGGAGGGTAACGGTCTTTGGAATAGCCCCGAGCCGCAGCCGCAAAGCACATTACTTGGGGCGAATCGGAATTCTGACAGATAATAGCGGCTTGTATGATCGCCTTAGCGTCTATGACAATCTGGCTCTGTTCTGCCGTTTGTATGGCGTACCTGAAAAGTCGCTTAAAGGTGTGCTCGATGCTGTGAATCTCTCGGCTGACCAGAATACGCTAGTGCAGCGGTTGTCCAAGGGGATGAAGCAGAGAGTCACGCTGGCCAGGGCCATTCTTCACCGCCCGGAGATTCTGTTCCTCGATGAGCCGACATCTGCACTCGATCCCGTGAATGTCCTGCAGATTCATGAGACCCTGCGGCGGTTGAACCGGGATGGGACGACGATCTTCCTGACAACACACAACATGCAGGAGGCAGAAGCGCTGTGTAATCGTGTTGCTTTTTTGAACAATGGCGAAATTTCTGCGCTGGATACCCCGTTGCAGTTAAGACTGCAGCATGGGGATCAGACCATTACCCTGACGACACCGGAGGGCCCGGAGATTGTAGGACGGAATGTTGCAGGGGCGATCCGCATTAACGAGCTGATCCACAGCGGAGAACTGCTGGCGATTCACTCGAATGAGCCGACGCTCGGTGATATTTTTGTAAAATTGACAGGGAGGGGCCTGGAATGACATTTTCACTTAACCGACTACTCGCCATCGCCGGGAAGGAGTGGAAGGACTATGTTAAGAACCCGCAAATTCTGCTGATGGCAGGCATGCCCATTGTTCTCTCCATCTTAATGAAAGGCCGAAAGGCATTGTCTGAGGGCAGTACCATCGATCACTTTACCATGCCGATTATGATTGCCATCTCGGTGGTCGGTGCTTTTGTTCAGGCTCTTATGATCGCGGAGGAAAAGGAAAAGAACACCCTGCGTGCGCTGATGCTGTCTCCGGCCTCGCCGGTGGAGGTATTGCTGGGCAAAAGTGCAATGACCACAGTGTATACGATTGTCGTCATGGCTGTTTGTATGCTGATTACAGGAGTTCCGGCGATACATCTAGGGTACCTGGTCTTATTCATTCTGCTTCTGATGGTGATTTTCATGGCTTTGGGCACATCCATCGGTCTGATCTCTCGAACGGCGTCCGAGACGTCCATCGTGGGGCTTCCGATCCTGTTGTTTTTTGTTTTTGGCCCCATTTTTGCGCCTGGGCTGAAGGTACCGTTCGTTATGGATGTGATTAGCTTCATTCCTTCGCACCATTTCATGGAGGGGTTGTCAGCTCTTGTTCTGGACAAGGGGTTGGAGCAGCTCTGGCTGAGCCTTGGCAACTTGCTTGTATGGTTGGTTCTTTCCACAGTGCTGGTCTTCTTAATTTACGGCGGTAAACGTTTTGACAAGTAGCGTTACTGACGGACTTTGCAAGGGGAGGAGACTTCGTATGAGCAAGGGGAGGAAAAATGTAATTCTAGGTGTGATCGTACTCGCCGTCGTATTGTTAATCAAATGGCTTTGGCTCCCGGACGGGATCATCGGTTTTTTGTTTGAGAGGGAGTAGAGGCGGTTAGCTAAGAAAGCGGATACTTCACACATTGGTATCCGCTTTACTTTACCAATGTAGACTAAGGCCTTTCATTACAATAAACACTTGGTGGCTCTGCTTAAAGCAGTATTCCAAGGTCTTGATTCGATCAATTCAATCCCATTTTGCTTACAGGTATCTGCTATCCAATCTCCATACGAAATACTTATTTCAGCTCTATAATGTTGTAATTCGCCACCTTCTCTTGCTAAATAATTCTGCACTATTTGATTTTTGTCCGATTCCTGTATAAATATTGATTTTACCTCCGGGTTATCGAAAGATAATGTAAATTCAGGATTAATAAAATCACCTTCAATAATGATAGGTACTTTATCTTCAATATGCCTGTTTACGAGTTGTTTTAATACTGGAGCCATTTCTTTGCTTACACCAATCAGCCAGTCTACATTGCCGTCAACTCCAACGTCTTTCCAGTCAATACCAGAATCCCAATAATGAATTACAGGAAAATGCTCCTTTGTTGTAACTGCTTTTACGGATAGGTGAATATCATCTACTTCCAAGACATTCACACCATAAAATCGTGCAATTTCATAAGCAATACTTGATTTACCTATTCCCGATGCTCCACCAATAAATAAAACTGTCCAGTTTCTATTATTATTCATTGTGCCAACCTTCCAACCTCATTTATATTTTCATCCGATGAATGTTATGTAGTTCGGCATTATTCTACTATTCCCTTTTTTTAATTACAGAAGGCGCCTCCTCATATTCCACCTCGATCATGGTTTGAACTATTTTACGGTTCAAACTGGGCGTTTGCCGTTACTAGGACAGATGTCCCTACATAGACATAAGCTGATGAGAAAGGCTTATGTCATGAGCAGGGATGGTGTAATGTAGATGGCACAAAAGTTGAAAAATAAAAGTACACGGTTAACCGGAAGGATCGTAATTCCGGGCAATCCGTCATACAATACGGCCAGAATGGAGTTCAATAGGCGCTTTTCTAAATTTCCAAGGGTCATTGTTTTTTGCCAACGAACTCAGGATGTGATCAACGCAGTCAAATGGGCTCGTGAGCGGGGCATACGGCTGCGAGTGCGCAGTGGACGGCATAGCTATGAAGGCTTCTCAGCTGTAAATGGCGGTATTATTATCGATGTGAGCGAGATGAATAAGGTTAAAGTTGACCGAAAAAATAGAGTGGCCATTGTCCAGACGGGAAATCCACTTGCCCGTGTGTACAAAAGGCTGTGGAATAAGCGCGTGGCAATTCCGGCGGGGACCGCGCCCGACGTAGGCGTAGCTGGGCTTACCCTGGGAGGAGGCATTGGACTACTTTCCCGCAAATATGGACTTACGTGCGATAACTTGAAACAAGTGAAGATGGTCGTAGCTTCGGGGCAATATGGGGCAAAGACGATTGTGGCAAACAGAAGGAAACATTCCGATCTGTTGTGGGCATCACGAGGCGGAGGGGGAGGGAACTTTGGTGTTGCTACAGAATATACATTTCGGGTTAGACCGATTTCATCGGTTTCTATATACAGTATTACGTGGAAATGGAGTGATCTTGAGAAGGTGTTACCGGCTTGGCAACGCTGGGCCCCATCTGTCACAAACCGCTTAACCTCAACAATTGAAGTGGCTGCCAAACAGGTGGGAACCATTGTATCTACCGGACAATTGCTTGGCGGTGCAGAGGAGCTGCGTCGATTGATTAGACCGCTCTTGCGGGCAGGCACTCCGGTGAAGGTGATGGTGAAGACAGTGCCTTTTATTGAAGCAACCAAATTTTTTGCCGAATCGGACCTGAATTTGGAACCAAAGTTCAAAATAACCGGGGCCTACGGGTTCCAACCTTTGCCGCCTGAAGGAGTACGAATTATACGTGACTTTTTATCTAAAGCACCCAACAGGCATTCTAGCGTGTGGAGCCAGAGCTTAGGTGGTGCAGGAAGCGCGGTGAGCCAGGTATCGCCTACTGAAACGGCTTATCCTCATCGGAAGGCTGAGACAATCTACGAACTGTCAGCCCGGTGGAGAAACAACAGGGAGCAGGAGCGGAATATTCAGTGGGTGGAAAGGTTCCGCAGAGCGTTGCGTCCCTTTGTTAAAGGAGATTATGTGAATTTTCCCGATTTGCAGATTAAGAACTGGCCCAAGGCGTATTATGGCGAGAACTTTGGCAGACTGAAGCAGGTGAAACGAAAGTACGATCCTCATAATGTGTTTCGTTTCGCTCAGAGTATTCCAGTGGGTAAACAGGTCAGAAAATGATAATACGCACACCAGATCGAATTAAAACAAGGAGCTGTCGGCGACAGCTCCTTTAGCAAATTCGCTGATAGAGACGTTAAGCTGAACCGTACCATAAATTGTTTCATGCGGGAAGAGTGTATACGCGTATCTGGTCTGCCTCAGTTCCTGTATGCGGTGGGCAATTTCTTTCTCGCGTGTTCGAACCACTCTACCAGCTTATCGGTCAAGCCGATCCGCAGCTCGTTTGAAAATAGATGATCCAGCTTATGGTAATGCTTCTCCGCTTCTTTGTGCCTTCCGCTTGCCGTATACAGCTTCATTAGCGCAAGTCCGTCTTCTTCGTTATACGGGTCCATATCCTGAATCCGTTCATACAGCGCCAGCGCTTCCTCCTGCATCATGGCTTTCTCATAGAACCGGGCTAACGAACGTGCATTCTGATACCATAGCTTCCGTAGTCTTTCGCGTTCGTCCTCCACCCACCCATATCCGATTTCTGGTAAATAGTCCCCTTCATAAAGCGAAAGCAACCGCCGCAGTTCGGAGTGACTATCGGTCAAATTTACGCCATTCACCTGCCGCAAGCCGTTTTCCCATTCATCCACGTCAATCCGGATGCGGCTTGTGTCGAGTATGTAGCCTTCTTGAATAGTGATATTTTGGATGGGAGCATCAATGCCCATTTGCTTCAAGCACTTTCTAATGTGATAAATCGATGTGTACAATTGATTCGCCGCCTGTTTCACATCAAGCTCTGGCCACAGCAGCTCCAAAAGTGTCTCCTTGAGGACGATATTGCCGCGATGGTGCAGCAGGTAAGCAAACAGAATCTGCGTTTTTGCCGTGCGCCATTTCGGTATTTCCGGAGACCCGCCGCTGCTCTGAAAACGGAGGGAACGAAAACACAGAATGCGAGAAGGCGCTGTTGAGCGCATATCTTCTTTATGCATTCTTTTTTGCATCAGCCGCTTTATCGTTTGATCCAAACGTGCCTGATGCAACGGTTTAAGCAAATAATCGACCGCATTCAGCGCAAAAGCTTGGACAGCATACTCGCTGTATGCCGTTACAAATACAATATCGGCTCCAGGACAAGCCTCCTGTACCAGCTCTACCGCTTGGATTCCCGATATTTCCGGCAAGTGAATATCGAAAAATACGACGTCCGGCTGAAGTTCCGGCATTCGCATAATAGCCTCTCGCGCATTCCCAAACGAGCCTACCACTGAAATACCGGGATATCCCGACAGCATTCGCCGAATCTGGCTTAACACCAGCGCTTCGTCATCCACCAGCATGATCTTCATGTATTTCACGCTCCATAACATGTATGCATTGTTTTTTGGCAAGATTCGATTTGTTACACCAATACTATCGGAATTTTAGCAATGGGTGTTGAGCGAAAACAGCATGTAAAGCAGTTGTAAAGATTTTGTAAAGTTCCTTTTGTTATGATCACACCTGTCGAAAGAAAGTGGATTATATCAAGATATAGGATTAAGGGGCTTGGAGTCCCTATGGGACAGGGGGGAGGATAAAAGCGGAATAGAAAAAGAACGATTGTTTTACTCCAGCGTGAGCAGAAGCGCCTGAGTTAGAAGGAATAGACAAACTTATCAAGAAGAAAGGAGAATCCTGCTTAACTGAAAGAAATCTGCAAATATAGAATTTCTATATGCTTTCGCTAGCAGGTATACACAAAATATGAAATTAAAAAATCGAAGAATGTTATCTGTTCTAATAGCAATTGTTATGGTATTGACGATGATGCCTTTTCATCCGTTAGAAGTAAAAGCCGCTGCAACACCTACAATTGATCTTGGTACTCCTGTTAGTGTAACGAAAACAACCTATCAGCTATCCAATGCTACATTTGGAAGATCAGGTGTCGTGAATGGAGCAGGCGGATACTTTACTGTGGCAGTAAATAATGGCTCTATTGCTGTTGGAGCTCTTCCAAGTGGTATCACCGAGTTGATTAATGGCATAAAAATCAGCGGCATTGTGACTGATCAATCTACATCTGTAAATCGAGTATTCAATTTTTCAAATGGTAATACTTATGAAGATATTCTGGCTGTTATTCAAAATTTGACATTTACAAAAACTGTGGGGCAAACCCAAAGTGTAACAGTAAATGTAGCGCCAGGGGCACCATTGACCGATGGAAAAACATCTGTGCGTACCTACAACGGGCGCCATTTTGTATATGTGCAAAGACAGGCTGCTACCCTGACTTTTAAAGATGCTGTGACGATTGCAACGAACAATAGCGGACATCTTGTAGAGCCAAAATCAAATAATCCTCAAGAAATTTTTGCGATTGCCAGTATGTTTAAAGAATTTAAAAGTGCCTTTATGGGAAATTGGAGCTTTTTAACCTTTATAGGCGCTACTAAAACTACAGCACCTAATTGGGACACTTCTACTTATAGCGCTACAAGGTATGTATCAAACGGTCAGCCCACAGGTCTTGATACATCGAATGAATTTGTGCCTAATGGAGCATATGACCATCTTACACTTCTGCTAGACACGACTAGTAATAAAATAGGTTACTTAGCTGTAAATAATACACACGGCAGCAGCAGCGGATATTTCGATCCGGGAGTTATTGTCGAGTATAATTCCGGTGTCATCAGCAACAATATCACTACCACAAAAGATATTGGGATTTCAGAGCTAAGAGGCAGCGTGGGAATCAGCGGTGTTGCCAAAGTTGGTGAAACGTTGACTGCGGACTTATCGGGAATCACTTATTCGCCTGACACGTCGGCCAATCTGCTGACTTACCAATGGTACCGGAACGGAGTCGCCATCACGAATGCGACGGGTTCAAACTACACGTTAACCGCTGACGACTTCGGCGCAGGCATCACCGTGATGGTAACCGCTGACGGTACGCATGCGACAGGGAGCGTGACGAGCGCGGCAACGGGGGCGGTAACGGCTGCGGACGGCGCTGCGGCTCCGGCAGCACCGGTAGAAGTAAGCAAAACAACAAAGAGTATTACGCTGCAAGCCGCCCCTGGTCAGGAATACAGCATAGACGGCGGCGTGACGTGGCAAGATAGTTCGACGTTCGCCGGACTGATGCCAGGGACGGATTATACGATTGTAACCCGTGTGAAAGCGACAGCGACTCAGCTCGCGTCTGCTATCAGCACAGGAACAGTGATTCGTACAGTGGCTAACAACGCGGGCTTGGAAGATTTGACGATGTCGGGCGGCACGTTAAGCCCGGTATTTTCGGCAGGCACTACAAATTATACGACAAGTGTGCCGAACAGCGTGAGCAACACGACAGTGACGGCAACGGTATATGATGCTGTTTATTCTACGGTGACGGCGAGCGTGTACAATAGCGAAGGCCTGTTGGTACAAGGCCCGATTAAATTGACAAGTGGCGTCGCTTCCAATTCGCTGCCGCTGAGCGTAGGCATCAATACGATCAAGGTGGTCGTAACGGCGCAGGACGGCACGACGCAGACGTACATCGTAACGGTGACGCGCGCCCCTAGCGGTGGCTCCGGCACGAACGGAAATCCTGCACCTACATCTGCACCTTCATCCGCTCCTGCTCCGGCATCGGGCGTGACAACAACCGTAAACAATGAGAACAGTGGCTTCGCTACTGGCACAACGGCAAACAACGTAACGACCGTTGTGATTGATCAAGATAAACTATCGGCTCATCTCACCAAAGGCAACGGACAGCAATTGAATGTGCTTGTGCCTGGCGACGGTGAGGTCAAGGTTGTGGGTTTGACTGCAGCAACACTGAAGCAGTTGTCCGATACTGGTTCCACACTGAACATCGAGAACCTGCTTGCTATTTATCCGATTCCAAGCAAACAACTGGATCTGGGTTCAATCATCAAACAATGGAACGGCGCGCCGCTTGGCGAAATTGCAGTCGATATTGATATTAAGAAATCATCTGAAGCATTAAAAGCCGCAGCAAAAGCTCAGGCGACCAAAGGCGGCTATGATCTGCTCGTCGATCCGGTCGATCTATCGCTTAACTTCACTTACAAAGGTCAAATGCTTAAGCCGGATCAACTGACGGGCTACGCGCCCCGCTATATCGCATTGCCTGAAGGTATTGATCCGAACAAAATTACGACCGGCGTCATTGTTAATCCGGACGGTACCGTGTTCCATGTGCCGACAGTTGTAACGAAAATCAACAACCGTTACTTTGCAATGATCAACGACCTGCGCAGCCAGGGCAGCTATTCGGTCATCTGGAATCCGCAAAATTTCGATGACGTGAAGAGCCACTGGGCACAAGCGAGCATCAATAACATTGCAGCCAGACTGCAGCTTGCAGGTACAGGCAACAATACCTTCTCCCCGAATCGCAGTATTGACCGTTCGGAGTTTGCTACGATTGTGGCAAGCGGACTGGGCTTAATGCATCAAGGTGTATCCGGTACGCCGTATAGCGACGTAGCACCGTCGATTTGGTACCACGATGCCGTAACGATTGCCAGCGAATTTGGTATTATCAAAGGCTTTGAAGACGGTGGTTTCCACGGCAGCGAACAGATTACAAGAGAGCAAGGCATCGCTATGATCGCCCGCTCCCTGCATATCGTTCAGCCGCAAGAGGCGCTGAGCGCACTACAAATCAATCAGATTCTGGCTCCTTACAGCGATATGGACCAAATCTCCGGGTATGCACGGGAGTCCGCAGCCCAACTGATTAAGGCTGGTATCCTGCAAGGGACCGGCGGACAGCAGTTGAACCCGAAAGCGGCGATGACGCGCGCGGAAACAACGGCTATGGTTGAAAGATTGCTGAAAGCTACGAAGCTGATCGACTAGTATTAATGATTAAGAGGGGGGCTAACTGCCTCCTCTTTTTTTGTCCCTCACAACACTGGCTAATGTGCCTAATCACCCGGTTTATGGAACAAGGGATTCCCGCTGTTCTTGTCGAAGTATGAAGGCTGCCGGATTAGGCCATAGCATTTTCAAGCACTTGGCAGAACTGCACGGCGAAACGTTGGGAGTGAGCTCTGTATGATTTGGACAAGTGGAAACGGCTACACCGTCCTTAAAAAGACGGTATCCGTTTCAGCGAGAAATAGAAGGATAATTTATAGTGTGAAACATATAAGTTCTTATATTTTAAAAAACAAAACCACTCTGAAATATGCTGTAACGTTCATCCTGTTTCTCTCTATACTTCTCGGAGTCCGGTGGCTTTGGTCCGGGTTTTTCCTTACGCCAGAACACCCTCGTGCGGTTCAAGGCGTGCTCGATCTGCGCGGCTGGGACTTCGCGAGCTCCCGTTCCATTACGCTGAACGGCGAGTGGGATTTTTATCCGGAAGCATTCGTCACGCATGAAAACAAGGATTGGAAGTCCCTGGACAAGCGTAATATCATGGTTCCGGGAGATTGGCGAAGTGCTTTACCGGCAGATTCAAAGTCGTCGTTCGGATACGGTACGTACCGGCTGCGCATTCTGGTCGATCCTCTACCGCAACAGTCGTTCAAATTCTGGATTCAGGAAATTCAAGCCTCTTCAGTTGTTGAATTCAACGGTCAAATAGCAGGAGTCGGCCAACCGGCGGAGCAAGCGAATACGTATAAGCCCCGCCGGATTTCTTATACCCCGCTTTATAAGGCAGACAGAGTGAATGAGATCGAGCTGCTCGTACGCGTGGCCAATTTTGATAATCCGTTTAATGGCGGCATTGTCAAAGCCATCCGCTTCGGGTCGGATACGGCCATCAATACCGAACGATGGATCTCCATCGGCTTTCAGATTATGACCTTCGTGGTACTGATGTTTCTTGGCTTGTACGCCGTGATGTTATACTTGTTCAGTTGGCAAAAAGGGTTGATTGCCTTTTTTCTGCTGCTTTTGACCGCCGGGCTTACGATTGTGTCTGATAACGACAGCCTGCTGCTGGTATGCATGCCTTTCATCAACTATGCATGGGCACTGAAAATTAAGATGCTCTCGTACTCATTAGTCCCCTTTTTTTTCCTGCTGATTACCGGAATATTTGCCAAGCTCCGGACAAACGCGGTTTTGTTCCGTACGTACGCCATTGTTATGGCTTTATATTCAGGATTTGTGTTGGTCATGCCGCCTCCGCTCATTTACTATCTAATCGAATTTAAAATATTCAGACTGCTTTATTGGTTTCCAATGGCCTGGATTATCTATCTGATTGGCAAACTTATAGCCAGAAATCAGCCCGGTGCCACCTTCCTGCTGCTTGCCACCATGAGCATATTATCCAGCTCCGCATGGGGACTGATTAATGCTCACTTAGAAGTAATAAACATTTACTTCCCGTTTGACGTGCTGGTGGCTATCATCAGCTTTTCCGCTTACTGGTTTAAGCAGTACTTCCGCAATTCCCAAGAAAACGCCAAACTAAATGAGCAATTAAGAATAGCAGACAAGCAGAAGGATGATTTTCTGGCGAACACATCCCATGAATTGCGAAATCCCCTGCACGGGATTCTGAATATGGTGCAAACCGTCGTTGACAGCGAAAAACATTCGTTGAGCGGCGAGAGCGTCCAAAATTTGGAATTGGCGATGACGGTCGGTCGGCGCATGTCGTTTATGTTAAATGACCTGCTTGATTTGACTCGTCTCAAGGAGGGGAACATCCGCCTGCACGTGCAGACCGTTCAGGTGCAGGCGATCGCTTCCGGCGTATTCGACATGCTCCGCTTCATGACCGTTAGTAAACCGATCCGGCTGGTCAATGAGATTCCGAACGAGTTTCCTCCTGTGATGGCCGACGAGAACCGGCTCATTCAAATTTTGTTTAATCTCGTTCACAATGCAATCAAATTTACCAACGAAGGAACTGTCGCCATCCGGGTGGTCGCACAAGACGGGAAGGCGTACATTAGCGTTGCGGATACGGGCGTCGGCATGGACGAGGAAACGCTGCAAAGAATCTTCAACCCTTACGAGCAAGGCGACTCCGGCATGACGGCGGCGCCCGGGGGCGGTATCGGACTGGGCCTCAGCATTTGCAAGCAGTTAGTAGAGCTGCACGGCGAAACGTTGGAAGTGACATCTGCCTCTGGCCAAGGTTCGGCATTCTCCTTTGCTTTGGCGCTGTCCGGTTCGCCCGTTCAACGGGAAGCAGATTTTGCAGCAGGCCTGCCGCCTGTCTATGCAGAAACCGCTGCCGCTGCCGACGCGAACATCCGTTACGGTACGGATGACGATTCTGCCGCTCCGGAGAGACCGGTGCGTCCTTCGGTATTGGCTGTGGACGATGATCCGCTTAACTTGAGAATACTGGAGAACATTCTAGGTGGGGAAGCTTTCGATATCATTACGGTTACGAGCGGCACTGACGCCTTGTCTCATCTGAACACGAGAGTATGGGATCTTGTTATTGCTGACGTTATGATGCCTCACATGTCGGGGTATGAGTTAACGAGAGCTATACGTGAGCGCTATTCGAGCTCTGAACTGCCCATTCTGCTTCTGACCGCGCGCAACAAGCCTGAGGATATCACCGCCGGTTTTTTGGCTGGGGCTAACGATTACATTGTGAAGCCTGCGGATGCGATGGAGTTAAAGGTTCGGGTGCGGGCATTAACGGATCTGAACCGTTCCGTGCGCGAACGCCTGCGTATGGAAGCAGCATGGCTGCAGGCGCAAATACAACCGCACTTTTTATTCAACGTCCTCAATGCGATAGCTGCGCTTAGCGACGTTAATCTGAACAGAATGCACCTACTGCTCGACGAGTTCGGCAATTATCTACGGGCCAGTTTCAACTTTCAAAATGCCGGGCTGCTTGTTCCGCTTGAACAGGAACTTGATCTCGTACGTTCTTATTTATATATCGAAAATGAACGTTTCGAAGGCAGGCTGAATACGGTTTGGGAAGTCGAAGCGGACATGGAGCTAAGGCTTCCCCCGCTTTCCATTCAACCGCTTGTCGAAAACGCAGTGCGGCACGGCATCATGAGTCGTTCGTCTGGCGGAATAATTCATATTCATATCGCCGAATATGAGGATCGTACAGAAGTAACCGTTGCCGATAACGGCGTGGGGATGGATACAAAAACGCTGCAACATATATTCGACAAACGTTCGAACCAAAGGCAGGGAGTCGGTTTGTTCAATATTAATCAACGGTTGAAACAATTATATGGGAAGGGGCTACACATTCAGAGTGAACCGGGTCAAGGGACGATAGTCGTCTTTGCCGTGCCGAATAATGCGGTGAACCGCCTGATTTAGCGGCTGCCGGAAGACAAAAGCGATATAAATCTGAGCAAAGAATATCTTTAGCGTTGTGGGATGTTACGTATCTCGAAAGGGGCTTTTGCGGATTCACAGCAAAAGCCCCTTTGCCGGTTCGGCAGAAGAATTCTGCTCAAAACGTATAAAATCAACCGCCCGAATCGAATCTATAAGCATAAATGTAAGCGAATAATTGGCACATTTTCGTATCTGATGAAAAAAATATCATTGATTTTCCGTAAAAAGTCTTTTACAAAGCTGACGTATGATGTAAGATGTATTTTAACCTTCTTTAATGCGGTGAACCGCAAAATCAGATGGAGAAAGGGCTGAAGCACATGAGTATTACAGAGAATGTAGCACCGGCACAAGAGACCTTAAACCCCTTTGAAATTGTGCAAAAGCAGATTGATGAAGCGGCTGCCTATTTGCAGCTTCCGCAGCATGTTACCGATATTCTGAAAAAACCGAAACGTGTGCTGACCGTCAACTTTCCCGTTAAGATGGACGACGGCAGCGTGATCGTGTTCGAAGGTTACCGTTCCCAGCACAACGATGCGGTCGGTCCGGGAAAAGGGGGCATTCGTTTCCACCCCGACGTTACGCTGGACGAGGTCAAAGCATTGTCGATGTGGATGTCCTTCAAATGCGGCGTTGTGGGTCTGCCTTACGGCGGCGGCAAGGGCGGGGTCATCTGTGACCCGCACAAGTTGAGCAAAGGCGAGCTGGAGCGCGTCAGCCGAGGCTTTATGGAGGCTATCGCCGATTTCATCGGTCCGGGTAAAGATATTCCAGCGCCGGATGTCTACACGACACCGGAGATTATGGGCTGGATGATGGATACATACAGCCGCCTGAAGGGCGTCAACACGCCGGGCGTCATCACAGGCAAACCGCTCATCCTCGGCGGCTCCAAAGGCCGGAATGAAGCGACGGCGCAGGGCTGCGTGTACACAGTGCTTGCTGCGCTCAAGGAGCTGGACGTATCGCCCGAAGGTGCAACGGTTGCGGTGCAAGGCTTCGGCAACGCCGGACGGATTGCAGCCAGACTGCTGGCTGAACAAGGCTGTAAGGTTGTTGCGGTCAGCAATTCGAGGGGCGGATTGTATCAGGCGGAAGGTCTTGACTTGCAGAGAGTTTTTGCGCTCAAAGACCATGCTAAGCTGGCCGATTACGGCGAGCCTTACGTGATTACGAACGAAGAGCTGCTGGAGCTGGATGTCGATATCCTTGTCCCTGCGGCACTCGAGAATGTGATTACCGGCGCCAATGCGGCCAACGTCCGGGCCCGGATCATCGCCGAAGCGGCCAACGGCCCGACCACTCCGGAAGCGGACAAAATTTTGCAGGAAAATGGCGTGCTCGTCATTCCCGATATTCTGGCCAATGCCGGCGGCGTCACCGTATCGTATTTCGAATGGGTGCAGAATCTGGCCAACTTCTACTGGACGGAAGAAGAGGTGCTGGAGCGTCTGTCACAACGGATGTACGCTTCCTATGATGCGGTCCGCGCCTTATCCCGTGAGCACGGCACCAATCTGCGCACCGCCGCTTTCATGATCTCTATCAAACGGATCAGCGAAGCGATGAGCGCCAGAGGCTGGATCTGATCCGGCATATTATGAAATGGAGGACACAATAACCATGACCCAACCTATTTCCATCGGCATCGTCGGCTACGGCAATCTCGGACGTGGCGTCGAGGCGGCAATCCGGCAAAATCCTGATCTTCGGCTGGAAGCGATTTTTACGCGCCGCGATCCACACACGTTAGAGACGGGCACACAGATGGTGTCCATTAACGATATTGAGGCTTATCGGGGAAAAATTGATGTGCTGATCCTATGCGGCGGCTCCGCAACCGATCTGCCGGAACAGGGCCCGGCTCTGGCGAAGCTGTTCCATACGGTCGACAGCTTCGATACCCATGCGAGGATTCCGGAGTATTATGCGGAAGTGGATGCCAGCTCCAAGGCGGCGGGAACTGTCAGCGTCATTTCTACCGGCTGGGACCCGGGACTGTTCTCGCTGAACCGTCTGCTGGCAGAAGCCGTGCTGCCGGAAGGCAGCGAGTTCACCTTCTGGGGCAAAGGCGTGAGCCAGGGCCATTCCGATGCCATCCGCCGTGTTCCCGGCGTCAAGAACGGCATCCAGTACACCATTCCGCGTGAAGAGGCAGTGGCGCGTGTACGCAGCGGGGAGAATCCGGTGCTGGCTACCCGCGACAAGCATCTGCGCGAGTGTTATGTAGTGGCTGAGGAAGGCGCAGACCGCGAGGCGATTGCGGAGACAATCCGCAGCATGCCGAATTATTTTGCCGATTATGAGACTGTGGTTCATTTCGTGAGCGAAGAGACGCTGGCTGCAGAACATGGTGCAATGCCGCATGGCGGCCATGTTATCCGAAGCGGGCGGACTGGGGCGGGGAATACGCAGATCGTCGAGTTCAGTCTGAAGCTGGACAGCAATCCCGAATTTACCGCCAGCGTGCTGGTCGCCTATGCCCGCGCGGCCTACCGTCTGGCGCAAAAGGGAGAGTCCGGCGCGCACACCGTCTTCGATATCCCGTTCGGCCTGCTCTCGCCGAAATCGCCGGAGCAGCTTCGCAAGGAACTGCTGTAGCGTTAGTGGAGATCCTGGTGGAAGAAAGAAGTCCGTGCAGGAAAAATCGCAGAATCAGCAGGACGTGCATGAGTTACAAAAAGAAGAAGCTTAAGCTAGCTGTAGCTTGAGCTTCTTCTTTTTGTGATTGTATGAGCGAGGACATCAGGTTTACTGTGAGTTGTTCTCTTTTGCTTAATTAGGACTACCCCGGAAATAACTTTTAGTTTAACCTATATATTTTTAACGGCCTTCTGAGAGAAGTCCCCTTCCTCTGCAGGTAGGGGATGAATCTCGGTTAGGCGAAGCCTAAATGCATTTTCTATTGTGTGTACCCTTGGGCGTCAAATTCATCCTATCTTTTTCCAATAAGAGGATAGATGTTGGATGTTTGTGTGATATAATAGGAACATATGATCCGATCGAGGTGGTGACCTTTCGTGCAAATCACTTATCAGTTTCGCCTCTATCCAACTCCCAAACAGGAGCAACTCATGATTCGAACGTTGAGGTTGTGCCAGAAGCTGTACAATCGGGCTAAGGAGCAACGAGATACCGCCTACACT